>CAJXYM010000007.1 GCA_913063045.1 uncultured Flavobacteriales bacterium
ATGATAAAGTATGTTTAATACTAGGTGATAATATTTTTCAAATGAAAGTTAATATCCTCAAAGAATGCTTAGATGTTAAGGGTGGTATTATCTTTGGTTACCATGTTAACGATCCTGAGAGGTATGGAGTAGTAGAGTTTAATGAAAATTTTAAAGCAATTTCTCTCCAAGAAAAGCCAAAAGAGCCTAAATCAAATTATGCCGTTCCTGGATTATATTTCTATGATAATTCAGTTGTTGCTGTCGCGAAAGAAATTAAGCCATCTGAAAGAGGTGAATACGAAATAACTGATTTAAATAAATATTATTTAAAAAATAAAAAGCTAGATGTTAGAGTTATGAGTAAAGGATCTGTTTGGTTAGATACAGGAACTATTCCTTCTCTTTTACAAGCAACTCAATATGTCCAAGTTATAGAAGAAAGACAAGGAAGAAAAATTGGTTGTATTGAAGAGGCTGCCTATTATAGTGGTTTTATTAATAAAAAGCAATTATTAAAATTAGCAGAGCCACTTAAAAAAAGTGGTTATGGTATCTACTTAGAATCGTTAGTTAAATAATGCATAGCATAAAGCATTTATTTACAATTATTGAAAAAGAAATTAATAATTTAGAATATTCTGAAAATCCAAAAAGTCTATATGAGCCTATTTCATATATTATGACACTTGGTGGTAAAAGAATGCGATCTATTCTATTGTTATTATCAAATCAAATTTTTAGTGATAACATTAATACGGCAATTAAGCCAGCTTTAGGAATTGAGGTGTTTCATAATTTTACATTAATCCATGATGATATTATGGATAACGCTCCTTTGAGAAGAGGGAAAGAAACAATTCATGAGAAATGGGATCAGAATACTGCAATACTATCAGGAGATACAATGTTAATACAATCTTACTTATTAATGTTACAATCTCCAGATCTGTATTTGAAAAAAGTTTTAAGTTTATTTTCTGAAACTGCTATTAAAGTTTGTGAGGGTCAACAATATGATATGGATTTTGAAAATGATGAAGAAGTTTCTATTTTAGATTATATTAATATGATAGAAAATAAAACAGCAGTTCTACTTGCATCGTCATTAAAAATAGGAGCAATTATTGGTGGTGCTAATGAAAAAGATGCTCAAAGCTTATATGAATTTGGAAAGAATATTGGTATCGCTTTTCAAATTAAAGATGATTTACTTGATGCTTATGGAGACCCTAATAAATTTGGAAAGAAAATAGGTGGTGATATTGATGAAAATAAGAAAACAATTCTCTTCCTTCAGGCATTATCTAGCTCAAATCATTCTGATAGAAAAATATTATTAGATCTATATAATCCTACAGTTCATTCAAAAAATAAGAAAAGTGCTGTAATGAGTATTTTTGATAAATATGATATTTATGAACAAACCAACAACCAAGTTCTTGCATTTCATAAATTAGCTTTAGAGCATTTAGAAAGTGTTAAGAAAAAAAATAAAGAACCTTTGTATGATTTTGCAAATCAATTGTTAAAAAGAGAGGTTTAAAGTTTTGTGTCTGCTAGCTTTAATTAAATTAAATTAAATAGTTTTACACTTTAACTTATTATTAAAAATGGATAAATTTTCTTTTTTAGGAGCTGTTCATACTAACATGATTGATGATTTATATCAGCAGTATCTAAAAGATGCCAGTAGTGTTGATGATAATTGGCGAAATTTTTTTCAAGGATTTGACTTCGCTCAAACCACCTATTTTGATAAAAGCAAAATCAATGATATTCCTAAGGAATTTAAGGTTATTACTTTAATTGAAGCTTATAGAAAAAGAGGTCATTTATTCACTTTAACAAATCCCGTAAGAGATCGAAGAAAATACACGCCTAATTTAGATATTAAAAATTTTGGACTTAAAAATTCTGATTTAGAAATTGTTTTTCAAGCAGGTGAACAAGTAGGTGTTGGTCCAGCAAAACTTTCAAAAATCATTTCTCATCTTAAATCCGTGTACTGTCAGTCGATAGGTGTTGAGTTTATGTATATCAGAAATCCAGAAAGAATTAATTGGATTATTGATAAATTAGATAATAACTCTAACACGCCTAACTTTAATTCTGAACAAAAAAAACATATTTTACATAAATTAAATCAAGCTGTTGCTTTTGAAAACTTTTTACATAAAAAATTTGTTGGTCAAAAAAGATTTTCTTTAGAGGGGGCGGAGTCATTAATCCCTGCTCTTGATACACTAATTGAGCATAGTACCATGCTTGGCGTTAAGGAATGTATTATGGGTATGGCTCATAGAGGAAGATTAAATGTATTAGCAAATATTTTTAATAAAACTTACAAGGAGATTTTTTCCGAATTTGAAGGAAAACTTTATGAAGATGAATTTATTGCTGGTGATGTTAAGTACCATTTAGGATTTACATCTCTGCAAAAGTGTAATAATGGAAATGATGTTAAAATTAGTTTGTCTCCTAATCCTTCTCATTTAGAGGCTGTTGACCCTGTTGTACAAGGGATTTCAAGAGCAAAATTAGATAGTCAATATAATGGAGATTCAAAAAAAATTCTTCCAATACTTATTCACGGAGATGCTGCTTTTGCAGGTCAAGGTATTGTCTATGAGGTAATACAGATGGCTCATTTAAAAGGTTATCAAACAGGAGGGACAATACATATTATTGTTAATAATCAAGTTGGTTTTACTACTAATTATTTAGATGCTAGATCAAGCGTCTACTGCACTGATATAGCAAAAGTTACACTTTCTCCAGTTTTTCATGTTAATGGAGATGATGTTGAGGCAGTAGTTCATGTGATGAAAATTGCAGCTGAATATAGACAGAAATTTCAAAAAGATGTTTTTATTGACCTACTTTGTTATAGAAAATATGGTCATAATGAGGGTGATGAGCCTAGGTTTACACAGCCAAAGTTATATGATTTGATTTCTAAACATCCTAACCCGAGAGAAATATATAAGAATAAACTTGTCAGTGAACATGTTTTAGCTCCTAAAGAAATACAACAACTAGATGTTGATTTTCAAGAATTATTACAATCAAGATTTGATGAATCAAAAGAAATTAAAAAAGCAAAAATTACTCGTTTTTTAGAAAAAGAGTGGAGTGGATTATCAGCACAAAAAAACTTTGATTTTGAAGAAGTATTTTCAACTTCTGTTTCTGATGAGCAAGTTAATAAACTAGTAAAATTTTTATACGATGTTCCTAACAAAGAATTATTATTTAAAAAAACACAGAAATTATTAGCTAATAGAAAAAAGATGATTGACTCTAATAAATTAGATTGGTCATTTGGTGAGTTATTTGCATACGCAACACTTATAGATGACGGTTTTGATATCAGGTTAAGTGGTCAAGATGTAGAAAGAGGAACTTTTTCACATAGACATGCAATACTTATAACTGAGGATTCTGAGCAAGAAATATCTCCATTAAATCTAATTAATAAACAAGCTAATTTTAATGTGTATAACTCGTTATTATCGGAATATGGTGTTTTAGGCTTTGATTATGGCTATTCAATTACTAATCCTAACACTCTAACAATTTGGGAAGCACAGTTTGGAGATTTCAGTAATGGCGCGCAAATTATGATTGATCAATTTATAAGTTGTGCAGAAGATAAATGGAAAGTTCAAAGTGGTTTGGTAATGCTTCTTCCTCATGGTTATGAGGGTCAAGGAGCTGAACATTCCTCTGCAAGAATAGAAAGGTATTTACAATTATGTGCTCAAAATAATATGCAGATTGTTAATTGTACTACTCCGGCAAACTTCTTTCATGTTCTTAGAAGGCAGATGAATAGAACTTATAGAAAACCTCTTATAGTGTTTTCGCCAAAGAGTCTATTGCGACATAACTTATGTGTATCACAAATTGAAGATTTTACAAACGGATCTTTTCAACCAATTATAGATGATACTATTTCTGCTCCTTATAATATTACAAATTTAGTATTATGTTCTGGTAAAATATATTATGAGTTACTAGAGGAAAGAGTTAAGAATAAATCTACCCATATAGCTTTAGTAAGGGTTGAACAACTTTATCCTCTCGATACAAAAAATATAAACAAATTACATGAAAAATATAAGCCAGAAAATATAATTTGGGTACAAGAAGAGCCAGAGAATATGGGAGCTTGGTCTTATATTCTTTCCATTTTTAGAGATTTAAATATAAAAAATATAAGCAGAAAAGCTAGTGCAGCCACTGCAAGTGGTTCTAGTAAGAAATCTGCTTTAAGACAGAAAGATATAATTGATCGTGTTTTTAATTAATTAAGATGAATTAATTATACTTTTACATAAATTTTAATAATTTTTTTAAAATAGTTGAATATGAAATTAGAGATGCGCGTTCCAAGTCCAGGTGAATCTATCTCAGAGGTAGAAATTGCAGAATGGCTTGTTGAAGATGGCGATTATGTTGAGAAAGATCAGTCGATTGCTGAAATCGATTCTGATAAAGCTACGCTAGAGCTTCCTGCTGAAGAAAGTGGAGAAATAAAGATAGTTGTTGGAGATGGTGAGACTGTAGCTGTAGGAGATGTCGTTTGTATTATTGATACTTCTGTTAAAGGCTCTATTTCGAAAAAAAATCAAGATATTTCTACTCAAGAAGATGAGCTAAAGATTGTAAAAAAACTAAATAAGAATATTCCATTAAAAACAACGCCTTTAGCAGAGTCTATAATTAAAAAAAATAATCTTTCTTTTGATAAGTTAAAGCCAAGTGGTGTTGATGGAAGGATTACAAAATCTGATGTCTTGAGTTTAATGAATAAAAATTCAAATGAAGTAAGAGGCTCTTCTAGAAAAAAAATGTCTTCGTTAAGAAGAAAAATTGCTACTAGGCTTGTTGCTGTTAAAAATGAAACAGCGATGTTAACTACATTTAATGAAGTTGATATGTCTGCAATTAATAATATTAGAACAGAGTTTAAGGAGATGTTCAAAGAAAAACATTCTGTTGGTGTTGGATTTATGTCTTTTTTCTCAAAAGCAATTACTCAAGCATTATTAGAATTTAAAGATGTTAATTCAATGGTTAATGGCGAGGAAATTGTTCATTATGATTATGTCGATTTAGGAATTGCTGTTAGTGCTCCTAAAGGGCTTATGGTCCCTGTTGTTAGAGATGCTGAAACTTTAACTTTTAGAGAAATTGAATTAGAAATTAAGCGTCTAGCAATCAAAGCTAGAGATGGAAAGATTACTATTGATGAAATGTTAAACGGAACATTTACAATCACTAATGGAGGTGTATTTGGTTCAATGTTGTCAACTCCAATAATTAACCCCCCTCAAAGTGCAATATTAGGCATGCATAATATTATTGATCGTCCTGTTGCTATAGATGGAAAAGTTGAGATTAGACCAATAATGTATTTAGCACTATCTTATGATCATAGAATTATTGATGGTAAATCTTCAGTTGGTTTTTTGTGTAGAGTTAAAGAGTTTCTTGAAAATCCAAAATTACATCTTATGAATAATGATGTTAAAAAGGCATTAGAATTATAGATTATTCTGGAGCAAGTTCAAAGGATAGGCCTTCATGTTTTGTTGTAATAAATATTTGACACCCTAGTCGACTATTTTCTTTTACGTTGAAAGCTTCTGAAAGCATAGCCTCCTCTTCATCTTCCATATTTGGTAATTCATGTTCAGAGGTTATGTAACACTGACAAGAAGCACACATTGCCATTCCTCCACATACACCTATTGTTCCTTCTGGAGCAAGCTCATATGAACGAATGATTTCCATTAAATTCATAGCCATATCTGTTGGAGCAACTACCTCATGAGTTTTGCCATCTCTGTCTTTTATAGAGAGATTAATGTCAGACATATTTAATTGTTTATTGCTTGAACAACAGGTTTTTTTGCTTCTTTTCTAGAACCATCAAATCCATCTATCCCACTAACAGTTGTATACTTAAAAATATTTTTTTTACCAGGGTTTATAATTTTATATGCTGATTGGCACATTAAAGTAGCTTCATGAAAACCACATAATATTAGTTTTAATTTACCAGGATATGTGTTAACATCTCCAATTGCAAAAACCCCCTCTATATTTGTTTGATAATCAAAAGTATCAACTTTAATTGCATTCTTTTCTATATCTAGCCCCCAATTAGAAATTGGACCTAATTTAGGAGACAACCCAAAAAGAGGAATGAAATGGTCAAGTTCATATTCTGTTTCAATTTTATCTCTTGATATAACAATTTTTTCAAGCTTATCTTTTCCTTTTAGTTGAGTTATTTCAGCAGGAGTTATAATCTTGATTTTATTTTTATTTTTTAATTCTCTTACCTTTTCAACAGAATCTAATGCACCTCTAAATTCATTTCTTCTATGTACAAGGGTTACATCTGCATTAATATTAGCAAGAAAAATACTCCAGTCTAAAGCAGAATCACCTCCGCCTGCAATTACAACTTTTTTATCTCTGTAAATTTCAGGATCTTTAATAATATATTCTACTCCTTTATCTTCATAAAAACTAATATTCTCTAACATTGGTTTTCTTGGTTCAAAACTTCCAAGACCACCTGCAATAGCTACTACTGGAGCTTGGTGTTGAGTTCCTTTATTAGTCGTTACTGTAAAGATTCCATCTTTATCTTTTGATATTTCTTCAGCTCTTTCTCCAAGAGTAAAGCCTGGCTCAAACTGTTTAGATTGTTCCAGTAGATTTTCAGTTAGATCTCCCGCTAGAATTTCAGGAAATCCTGGAATATCATAAATAGGTTTTTTTGGGTAAATTTCTGAGCATTGTCCTCCAGCTTGAGGAAGTGCGTCTATTAGGTGGCATTTCAATTTTAATAATCCAGCTTCAAATACTGTAAAGAGTCCTGTAGGTCCTGCGCCAATAATAATAATATCTGTTTTAATCATGTTAAATTTCTTCTTATGTTACTAAACTTTAATATTTATTTAAATAAATTCTTCGTAAAATTACAAAGCTTTTAGTTTCTTTTTTATTTTCTTAAGGTATTTTTAGCCATTAATTGCTACAACTTCTTTAATTTCTTCTCCTAATTTTTGAATAAGTAGTGATTCTATTCCCTGTTTTAAAGTTGCTGTTGATGATGGACATCCACTGCATGCGCCTTTTAACACAACTTTTACAGTTCCTTCATCAAATGAATCAAATTCTATTGCCCCTCCATCAGCTTCAACAGCAGGTCTGATATACTCATTTAGTAGGCCTACTATATTTCTTTCTAAATCAGTCTTAGGCTCTGATCCTTTATTAATGTTGTTACTTGCTTTAGTATCTTTTATATTATCTTCAATTTGAGCTTTATTTTCTACTTCTATATGTTCGGTGTAATTTTGAATTTCATCTTCATTAAGAATTGTTGTTATAAAGTTTCTAAGTTCAAGAGTTATTTCTCCCCATTCAATATTATCTGTCTTAGCAATAGAAATAAAATTCTTGCTAAGAAAAATACTTTCTACAAAAGGAAGATTGTAGATTTTACTAATCATAGGAATTCTCTCAGCATCTTCCGAAGTTATAAATTGAATGCTTTGATCTGCTAACATACGATTAGAAACAAATTTCATTACTTTAGGATTTGGAGTGCTTTCAGCGTAGATACTATAATTCATAATCTTTATTTTTACAAAAATACAAACTCAATAAACTATGGCCTTAATAAAATCATTAAAACTTCATTCTCCAAAAATTGCTTCAAATGTTTATTTAGCTGAAAATGCTACTATTATTGGAGAGGTATCTATTGGTCAGTTTTCTAGTATTTGGTTTAATGCAGTTATAAGGGGGGATGTTAATTCTATTATAATAGGAGAAAAGGTAAATATCCAAGATGGAGTGATTATTCACTGTACTTATAAAGAGTCAAAGACTATAATTGGAGATAATGTATCTATTGGACACAATGCTATCATTCATGGTTGTGAAATTGAAGATAACGTATTGGTCGGTATGGGAGCAATTATTATGGATGGTGCTATAATTAAAAGTAATTCTATCATTGCAGCAGGCGCAGTAGTAACTAAAAATACTATTGTTGATTCAGGAAGTATATTCTCAGGTATTCCTGCTCGTTTGACGAAAAAAATGTCTATTAAAGATATAGGCGTACTAACGTCTAAAATTTCAGAAAATTATCTTAAGTACTCATCTTGGTATTAATGGTTTATTTCCAGATATCTATTTCTTCTAGCTTTATGTTTTCTTTGAAAAAATAAAAAGCACTTTTTTCAAATGATCTAGTATAGTTTGATACAACGAAATGGTATTTTCTTTCACCATTAGTATTTATTAAATTAGATTTCTGTAGTTCAAGAGTAATGAAATCTGAAATAATTTCTGCTGAGTCTAAAACTTTTACATTGCCTTTATAAAATTTTTCAATTTCTTTTTTAATTAAAGGATAATGCGTACAACCTAAAATAAGTGTATCAATATTTTGTAATTTTTTATTATTTAGATATTTCTTTAAAATAGTTGCGCTGATTTCATGATTAATAAACCCCTCTTCTATCATTGGAGCTAGTAAGGGTGTCTCTAATGAAAAAACCTTAAGACCTTTCGATTGTTTATTTATTTTATCTTCATAGATATTTGAATTTATAGTTGCTTTAGTTCCTATTATTCCTAATTTTTTTCCTTTATAATTACAAGAAATAAAGTTTACTAAAGGGTCAATAGCATTATAAATAGGAATATCTTTTATATGATCTTTTATAAAACTATATGCCGAGGCTGAAGCGCTATTACAAGCTATAACTATTGCCTTACATTTTTTAGATTTTAAAAATAATGCAATTTGTAGGCTATAATTCTTTATAGCTTCATGTGATTTTTCTCCATAAGGAAGATGCTTTGTATCGCCAAAGTATATGAAACTTTCATTTGGTAATTTATTTTTTAAAGCATATGCTATTGTAAGCCCTCCTATGCCAGAGTCAAATATTCCAATAGGCTGATTTTCCATGTTTTAAATAGAAAGTAATCAACTAAGATTTAAGAATTTAAATCTTAAAGATTTAATTTTTTCTTAACTTTAGACAGAATGTTCTCAGATTCTTTTGCAAAAAGAACTGTTCCTAGACTTCTATCAAAAATATATGTATATCCTTCTTCTTTTGCAACGTCTTCAATTGCTTTTCTTGCTTTAGCTAAGATTGGTTCAAGTAATTCTTGCTCTTTTGTTTGTAGAGCCTGTTGAGCATTTTGCTGAAAAGATTGTATCCTTTGTTCAAGACCAGTAATTTCTGATATTTTGTCTTGTTTGACTAAATCATCATAAGAAGCTTCATTTGCTTGATAATCTTGTACACTTTGTTGATATTCGCTTGTCATCGCTTGTAATTGCGATTCTAAACTTTTTGCAAATGTTTGAACTTCTGCTTCAGCCGTCTTTCTTTCAGGAAGTAGAAGTAATAATTCTTGAGAATCAATATATCCAAGTTTATTTTGAGCATATGAATTAATACTTAAAATACATACTAGAGTTAAAAGTGCTATTCTTTTCATTTTTTATTTTTTTACAATTAATTAATTAGTATCCTAGAATTTCTAGGATTTTATCGCTTTTATCAAGATTGGGGTTTGAATATAACATGATTAAATCACTTGAGCTATCAAATATTACAGCGTATTTATTGTTACTAGCTAATTGTTGTATAGCGTCATAAATTTTTTCTTGAATAGGCTGAACTAGTTCTTGTCTCCTTATTGATAATTCTCCGCTAGGAGAGAAATATTTCTTTTGCAATTCTTTAGCCTGTTTTTCTTTGGCCATTATAGCTTCTTCTCTTTTAATCTTCATGTCTTCAGTAAGAAGTAATTGTTCTTTTTGGTAGGTCCGGTACATAATATCAATATCAGAGTATTTTATTTCAATTTCCTCTTGCCACTTAGACGATAATAAGTCTAATTTATCTTGAGCTTGCTTGAATTCTGGTATTTTATTTAGAATATAGTCTGTATCTACATAAGCAAATTTTTGCGCAAAACTACTTGTGCTTAGTACTAATGCCAGAATAAGAAAAGTGAATATTTTTTTCATAATAATTATTTTACAAATTTAATTAAAAAGTTTGACCCATTGAAAAGTGAAATTGACCTCCATTAGCATTAGGGTTTCCAATTACATCATCAAGTCCCCATCCATAGTCTAATCCCATCATGCCAACCATTGGAAGCATGATTCTAATTCCTATTCCTGCTGTTCTTTTTACTATAAACGGATTAAAGTTATCAAAGTTTTCCCAAGCATCTCCAGCCTCAACAAAACCGAGCATATACATTGTTGATGATGGATTTAGACTAAGAGCATATCTTAATTCTGCTGTATATTTACTAAAAACAGTTGCTCCAGTTTGAGGCGATAAAGAATTATTAGAATATCCTCTTAAAGAGATTAACTCTCTGCCATCGTTCATCATTCCTACTCCACTCATACCATCACCACCTACATAAAACCTTTCAAAAGGAGTAACTCCTTTATCTTGATTATAGGCTCCTAAAAGACCAAATTGAGTTCTAGTTGCTAAAACTAATTTATCAGTAAAGGCGCTATACCAAACACTTTTAAAATTAAATTTATAAAACTCCATCCATTTGTATTTTTCTTGTTCTGTTAGAGAAGAATAATCTTCAACATCATCAAATAATGAATATGGAGGTGTAGCATTTAACGCTAGTGTAAAATGAGAGCCATTCCTTGGGTATGTAGCTTGATCTACAGAATTTCTGTCAATTGTAAAGCTGTAATTAATGTTATTTGAAAAGCCATCACTAAATGAAAAGAATGTCTGAGAGTTTGTTAGATCATATCTTGATAGCTCAACCCCGTTATATACTCTAAAATAGTCATCGGGTTTTTTAAGTCTATTTCCTAAATTAACAGATAATCCAGTAATTGATAATTCTTGTTTCTCAGCTCCCGTAAGTCCATTCGTTGACTCTGCCCTATGTAAAGAGATACTAAGTGATGTTGGTTTTTTTCCGCCTAGCCAGGGCTCAACAAATGAGGCTCTGTAAGTTCTATAATATAACCCATTAGATTGAGCTTGTAAAATTAGCTTTTGGCCATCACCAGAAGGTAAAGGTTTCCATTTATCTTTTTTAAAGATATTCTTAGATGAGAAGTTATTAAAAGTAAGAGAAAGTTGCCCTATTACCCTTCCAGCACCCCATCCTCCTGACATAGAAATCTGATCAGAAGATTTTTCTTCTACAACATAAGTTATGTCTACTTCATTTCTAGCTGGTTGAGGTTCAATGTTAACATCAAATGATTCTGGATTAAAATACTGCATCATAGCAAGCTCTCTTTGAGACCTCATTATGTCTGATCTCTTAAATAAATCTCCAGGTAATGTCCTTAATTCTCTCATTATGACATGATCATTTGTCTTCGTATTACCAATTATAGAAACTTTATTTACTCTTGCCTGCTCACCCTCATAAATTCGTACTTCAATATCAATTTTATTCTCGTTGATAGATGTCTCTATTGGGTTTGCATTAAAAAACAAATATCCATTATCAAGATATAAGGCACTTATATCCGACCCGTCCTGACTTCCAAATAGACGAGATTCTAAAACAGTTTGATTAAAAATATCACCATTTTTAATCCCTAGTTGTATTTGGAGATCTTCATTGCTATATACTGTATTTCCAATAAAACTAATATCTCCAAATTGATATGGATTTCCTTCATCTAAATTAATTTCTACTGAAATTGTATTGTCATTATTTGGAAAAGTTGTGTCACTTAATATTCTCGCATCTCTAAATCCTTTCTCATTATATTTTTTGATAATATTTAACTTATCTTCCTCATAATTAGATTTAATAAATTTAGAGGATTTGAAAAATCTCCATTTGTTTTTCACCTTAGTTTCCTTCATGCTTTTTCTAAGTTTAGCATTACTTATCGCATAAATTGTGTCTTTTCTTTTAAAGAAGTTTTTTTCATTATTTACTAGCTGTTTTCTTCCAGAAACAATAATATCTTTAATCTTGATTTTATTTCCTTTTTTAATATCAAAAATTAACATTGATGCATTCTTAGCTAGAGAGTCTTTAATTACTATTGATTTTACTGAGTTATTAAGGAACCCTTTATTTGTGTAAAACTCTTTGATTGTATTTGTACTATTAATAATTAAATTTTGAGTGAGGATTTTTCCTCTAATCAACTGTAGGTCTTCTTTTAAACTTGATATGTCTGCCTTAGTAATTTTACCTTTAAATTTAAATTTCGAAAGTCTAGGATATTCTTTGAGAATGATTTCAAGTTTCACACTTTCCTTATAAATAGAGTCAATTTTAATATTAATATCTTCGAATAAACCTTGTTTCCATAGTTTATTAATTGCCGAGCTAATTTGATCTCCTGGAATAGTTATTTTTTGTTTTTTCTTTAGACCAGACATATTTATTAAAACAGATTCGCTAAGAAAGTTAACTCCAGTAATTTTTATATCTTCTAATGTGTATTCTTTTGGTTGTGCATAGTCAATTACTTCAGAGATTTTAATTGTATCCTGACTAATAGCATAAAAACTCGTGAGAGCTGTGAAACAAAAGAAAGAGATTGTTTTTAGTATTGTTTTATTCATATTTATTATTAGCTGTTCTTCCAAATCTTCTATCTCTTTTTTGGTAATTTATTATTGCTTCCTTTAAATCGGTCCTTCTAAAGTCTGGCCACATTTTATCTGTGAAATATAATTCAGAATAAGCTATTTGCCATAGCATGAAGTTACTTATCCTATGCTCACCACTTGTGCGAATAAGTAACTCCGGTTCAGGAACGTTTTTTGTTGATAGATATTGCTCGAAAATATTTTCTGTTATACTCTCAGCATCTATTTTGTTTTTAATTATTTCTTTAACAGCATTTATTATCTCCCACTTCCCGCTGTAGCTTAATGCAAGAGTTAGGGTCATTCGTTTGTTGTTTTTTGTAATTTCGATAGCTTCAGATAGCTCTTTTTGGCACTTTTCAGGAAGTTTACTTATATCACCTATGGAAGTTAGTTTTACATTATTTTCCATTAATGTTTTTGTTTCTTTATTTATGGTTGAGATTAAAAGAGTCATAAGTGCGTTAACTTCTTGTCTGGGCCTATTCCAATTTTCTGTTGAAAATGCAAAAAGAGTTAGAAACTTAATTCCATATTCTACTGCACCTTCAACCGTGTCTTTTACAGCTTTTACACCATGATTATGCCCAAAAACACGCATTTTGCCCTTTTCTTTAGCCCATCTTCCATTACCATCCATTGTAATAGCAATATGCTTTGGGAGATTTTCTTTATCAATTAACTGTGTCATTAGTGTGTTTGTGTTTTGCTTAATAATCACAGCCCTTAGATAGCCCAGGTAGTTTGAAAGAAAATGTTATTGCAGTAAAAGAGTACCAATCATTTTTAAGTTCTTCATCACCTCTTTGTTCATCTTTATCATGAGAATTAGTAGGGTCAGACATTTCAGATGCTAAATTTGTAAATTCTGTCGGATTTCCTGGATATGTAAGGCTCACATCATCCAAGTAATCAGTAAATGTTTTATTCATGCTAAAAGAAAATAATATATTGAAACTTTCACTTAATGACAACTTTAGGCCTCCTCCCATTGGAATTGACCATTGTGTTCTAGAATACTCTTTTCTCTGAGGATATGCAGTTGTTCCTTGCCCTTCAGTGCCTAATGGCTGTAGTTCTACCCATTCCCCATTAGAGTTTTCTGCTAAAGGGTTAAAATTAAAAATTGTAATTCCAGTAAAAAGGAATGGCGACCATTTATGCGCAGGGTTACCAATTTCATATTCTAGAAAATTGAATTCTATTTGGCCTGAAAGTTCTTGTAGGTTTGATTTGTAATGTAATCCTCTGTCTAAATTTATTGCATCAGAAGATATTCTGTCATCCGCACTAATGCTAGATATTTTGAGTTCTGCCTTAAGAGAAAATCTTCTATCAAGGTTTCTTTTAGCGCTAATAGAGATTGCTGGCTTTGCTGAGTTGAAATGACTTGAATTTAAATCACCAATATAGTAGGATACCCCTCCACTGAAACCTATTTCAGTACTTGGTTTAAACGTTTGAGCAGAAATGTTTAGACAAAAAAACAATACAGTTAAAGTTGAATATAATTTTAAATTGTATTTGTTAATATTAGTCATATAATTTTTTATTACTAGTTGCAAATATACTTTTTAATGAGGATTTTAAAAAATATACAATTAATTTCTTTTATCAATTCCCCACATTAGTTTATGTCTAATTGTTGAAATAAAAGAGTTGCCTTGAGGCTCTATTAAATTTATTGTGAATTTTGCTTTTTTTATAACCAGCTCAACAGATGAGTCAAAGGCTCGTGAGCATGAGTCTAATGAAACTAGAGCAAGTTTATCTCTATCTTCGACTTTTAATTTGATTACGCTATTATTGTCAATAACAATAGGGCGTACATTTAGATTATGTTGAGCAATAGGAGTGATTACAAAATTATTTGTACCAGGAATAATTATTGGTCCTCCACAACTTAAAGAATATCCTGTTGACCCAGTTGGAGTTGCAACTACTAGCCCGTCTGCCCAGTAGGTGTTTAAAAACTCATCATTTACATATGCATCAATCTTGATCATTGATGATGTGTCTTTTTTTACAATTGCAACTTCATTGAGAGCAAAGTTTTTATTTTGAAAAAGATTATTATCTGTATGAAGTTCTAATAAATTTCTCTTATTTATTTTGTAATTGTTATTAATTAAATCATTTATTGCTTCATCAATTTGGTCAGGAGGAATACTTGAAATAAAACCTAATCTTCCAGTATTAATTCCCATAATTGGAACATTTGTTTTTTTTATAAATGTAATTGCTTTTAGAAGTGTTCCATCTCCTCCTATGCTAAATAAAATATCAACTTTTTTATCTTTAAGATCTACACTATCTTTAAATGTTTCTACATCAAATTTAAATCTTAAACGTCCTTTCAAAAAAGTATAAAAAGAATCCTCAATTACAATGTCAATTTTTTCAGCTTCTAGTTTTTTTATTAAGTGCTGAATATATTTGTCAAAATGCTCAGAAAAAACTGTTCCAAATAGGGCTATTTTCATGGTTTATTTGTTTGTTCCAAAAGGATTTGAAAAATGTAAAAATACTCCTTTTTCTCCTAACTTATTAATTGTGAATTCTAAACGTATCATTTTATTATAATATGTGACATAATCAAGACTTAATCCTTTTCCCCATAACATTGAATTAGATAGAGAGTTTTCGTTATAATGCCTCATATCGTTTGCATATCCTAAATCTGAAAATAATGAAATGTAAAAAGCATAATGAGCTTTCTTAAATTGATCTGTTTTAAAATATGGTACAATAAAATTCTTTGGTTGGACTAAACAATATTTAATTGAGCTTTTGGAAAGCCAAAAATCTTTACCATCAACTACATAAAGCTCATACCCTCTTACATAATCTTCAAAGCCAAAAGTCTGTTGAGCAAAATACGTCTGATTATTGTTGAAAGTTTTTCTTGAACGAAAGCTTGAACCTATTGAAAACCTAGTACCAAAAAATTTATGGCCTTCTATGTGACTATTAAATTCGATATGTTTGACGGGACTTAATATTTTAAGATTTTTTGCTAGCTGAATATTTAAATAAGTCCCCCTTAATGGATAATTAGCATTATCTCTGTTCTCAAATAAATAATTATAACTAAATTTAAGATAGCTTCCAGATGATTTATTATTATTTAAATAGTATGGATTAAGAATGGTAATTTGACTATCAATTATTGACGCAAAAAATTCAGCACCAAAATTGTGTGTTGATTTTATTCCTTTTCTGTAGCTTATTTCTAAGTTAAAATTGAAATCTCTTGAAGTGAAATCATCTTTGTTTTCTAAATATTGTAATTCATTGTTAATTGTTTGGTAATGGGTTTTTTTTCTCCTAAATAATTGAATCTCTGAGTTTAATCCAATAGATTGATTTTTTTTAAAAAAGGGTATTTTGTAATTCAATAAATAATGTTCTTTAAACCCCTGCCGATATTTTAAAATAATTAATTCATTTCTGCCGCGAAAATTTTCAATATTTAAAAATAATCCGTAGTTAACTCTGGATAAATCTTTATAATTACTGGACTTGAAATCTTGCCACCATGAATTAAAGTTTCTTTCTGAAATTTCAAATATAGGATAAGGCCAAATATACCAGCGCTCGACGATATTGATCTTTATAAAAAGATCTTTCTGCTCATTAATATCGTATGATATTTCTATGAAATTAAACAGATTAAGATTTGTTAAATTATTTGTGCTTTTAGTAATTTCTTTTTCTAAATTTTTTAAATCAATATTTTGTTTTGTATTAAAACTTAATTCTCTTAAAATGATTTCATTTTTTGTTTTTTTATTTCCTGTAATTATAATTTCTTTGATGTACAGAAATAATGACTCCGACTTTAAACTATCATTTTTTGATATTAATGTTATATCTTTATTAACACTATTTTGATTTTTACAAAATGCATTATTTGCTGACAGGAGAATACAAATGATAATGATTAAATAATTGTTGTTCTTTAAAAAAGAAAATAAAAGATTGGATAAATTCACGAAAATTAAATTGATTTCAAATGTATAACAAAGATAGTATTTTTTAATTTTGTTAAAAAATAAAAATGACTCATCTAAGCGTAAATATTAATAAGATAGCTACTATTAGAAATGCACGAGGAGGTAATATCCCTAATCTTTTAGATGCTGCCAAAAGATGTCAAGATTTTGGAGCTGATGGAATAACTGTTCATCCTCGTCCGGATCAACGTCATATTACTAAAAAAGATGCCTATGCTTTAAGAAGCGTAGTGAATAAGGAGTACAATATCGAAGGATACCCATCTCAAGAGTTTATTGATATGGTTTGCGAGATTTTACCTGATCAAGTTACGCTAGTTCCAGATCCTCCCGAAGTATTAACTTCAAATGAAGGCTGGGATACTATCAAAAATTCTAGTCATTTGTCTGATGTTATTTCGGAGTTAAAAAAGCATGATTTAAGAGTCTCTGTTTTTGTTAATCCTAATTCTTCTATTATTGAGGGTGCTAAATTCTGTGGTGCTGATAGAATTGAACTGTATACAGAAGCATATTGTCAGGGATATGTAAAAGATAGAGTAAGCGCTATTCAGCCATATTTGAATTCAGCAATACTTGCTCAAGAACTAGAATTAGGAGTAAATGCAGGGCATGATTTAAATATGCAAAATTTAGAGTTTTTTGTAAACCAAATTAAAAATATTTCAGAGGTTTCTATTGGACATGCTTTAATTTCTGACGCTCTTTATTTAGGTTTAGAAAATACTATTCAAATGTATAAACGACTTTTGTAAATGAAACTATTTTCTAAAATACATGGTGATAAAGGTCAGGATTTAATTGTGATTCATGGACTCTTTGGAATGAGTGATAATTGGAATTCACTTGGTAGAAAATTTGCAAAATATTGCAGAGTACATTTAATAGATTTGCGAAATCACGGAAGATCACCTCATTCGACAGATTTTAATTATGATGTGATGTGTGAGGATCTCTTAGAATATATACTAGCTCATGATATTAAAAAACCAATATTACTAGGACATTCTTTAGGCGGAAAAGTAGCAATGAAATTTGCCTTTTCATATGCTGATAAGATTGATAAATTAATTATAGCAGATATATCTCCAAGAGAATATAATAGTGATTTTCATAAAAATCTTTTAGCAACTTTATATAAACTTCCTTTGGAAGATTTTAATAAGAGAGAAGAAGTTGATACAGTGCTTTCAACTACATTTGAGGATAAAGGTATGCGCTTGTTTCTTTTAAAAAATCTATATAGAAACGTAAATAAAGATTTTGCATGGCGTTTTAATATTGAAGTTCTTTTGGAGAAAGTAAATAATATACAAGGAGCTGATTATGTAAAAGGAATTTGTGATGTGCCAACTCATTTTGTTAAGGGAGGAGCCTCAAATTATATAACAACAGAAGACGAAATCATTATAAATAAACACTTTTCTGACTTTAGTATTGCAACTATTGAAGGGGCTGGTCACTGGTTGCACGCTGAAAAACCTGAAATATTCTATAATGAGGTGATGGGTTTTTGTTTGATGTAATTTTTTATAAAAGTTAGATAATTAATATTAAGCGGTAATTTTCTTTTATAATTCTAGAATTTAATTATCTGTCCTTCTTTGGCTAAATTAAATCCTTTTTTTAAAACTTCTTTTTGGGCATTATTACCTTCTTGTAGTAAAGGATTGGTATGGTTAAAGTGAATAAAATGAATCTTTTCTTTATCGTTTTCAGAAAGCTTTGAAAATAGCCTCATACTCTCTTCAACAAAAGGATGTGGAATTTCACTCATATCTCTTTTTAGCTCTCCATTTTTATAAAATGTAGCATCTAAAAAAGCGTAATTCACTTTTTTAATAAGTTCTGTTATACTTATTTCCCATGTTTCCCATTTGTCTATATCTGGAATAAATATTAATGATTTATTATTTATAATAATTTCATATCCTACGGTTTCTGAAAATTCATCTCTATGTGGCACTAAAAATGGTTTGATTTTTATTCTTTTATTTAAGTTAAAAGTAGAATCTGATTTAATCGCTTTGAGATCGATATTTTCTAATTTTACCAATTGACTCCACGGTCCGTTTTTCTCTAAGAAATTTTTCATTTTTGGCATTGTATAAACTGACATATTATTAGTTCCCATTACTTCCTTGCCAAAATGAATTAAGCCAGTATAATGCCCCATGTGTGCATGAGTTAATAAAACACCATCTAATTTTTCAGTTCCTGTTTTTTGCTTAAGGAGTTGTAATTGCTCTTTTATATTTGGAGTTGCATCAATAATCCATTGCTCATTACTTAGAGGGTCTATAATTGCTAGGCAAGAAGTGGTTTTTTGTAATTCAGGGTTCTCCCAAGCTTCTTCACAGCATTTTTTTTCACAATTCATTTGTGGGTATCCAGCATCTTGAGCAACTCCTAAAACCATTACGTAAGGAGCTGTCTGAGTTTGATCCTTTGACTGATTGCAAGCAAAAGAAAATATAATAATTAAATAAATTAAAATTTTCATTTTATAGTTTTTTCAAAACAATGGTATTTGTTTTTGTTAGGTTTTAAGCTTATTGTGCCGACTTCATTATACCCCATCCGTATGTAAAAATCCATAGCTTTTGGGTTTCCGGAGTACGTATCTAATCTAATTGATTTTAATCCTTTTTCAATTACCAAATTCTCTGTAAAAAGCATAAGTGATTTTCCAATTCCGTTACTCCAAAAATCTTCTTTTACTGCTAACCTATGAACTACTAAAAATTGATTTTTTTTATCCTTCCACTGAAGTGATAGATATGTCTTATCTTGATTTTGATCAATATTAATGCCTGCAATAATGATATTATGTTCAATCATAATAAAGTATGTTTGAGCGATCAAGTCTTGCGTAATTATATCTTTATTTGGATAGCTTTCGTCCCATTGGTCAATGTTATTTGCAAGCATTCCTTCAACACATGATTTGTACATTAACATGATGTTTTCTAAGTCTGATATTTTTGCCTTTTGAATTATCATTCTACTAATAAATTACAACCTCTAACATCTGAATTTGAAAACCTTCCAGTTATTTTAAAGTTATCGTCATTAATTTTCATCCCCAGGTCTTGGGTTGCTATAAATGAACATGAGTAGATGTTAGCAAGGTCAATTATATTTACGCCGCCAGTATTATTATTGGCCAAAAGTGTTAGTGGGTCATTAATATCTCTAATTAATATTTTCATCCATTTAGGAGTCTCAAAAATTGTATCTTTTAAAGAATATGCTTGTGATAATAATTCTGTCATTCCGTATTCTGAATGAATGTATTTCATGCTAAATGATTCTTTAAGTATTTTGTGAACCTCCTCTTTCATTAGTTCTTGTCGTTTTCCCTTCATCCCTCCAGTTTCAATAATAGTGGTATTTTTAAGTGGTCTTCCAAATTTTTGAGCATAGTCTAATAAAGAATAAGTCACACCAATTAATATTGTACTTTTATTATTATTCTCTCGCTCTGATAAAATTTTAGATATTTTTTTATGATCACTATCGTAAAAACCACTTTCAGAGTTTTTTGTTAATTTAACTAATTCATTAACCATGTAAGTTAGAGAAGAGTTGCCGTTTTCAATATAAGAAGGTAGAAGAGCTATTATACAAAGCTTATCTATGCACCCGTAAGTATTTGTGAAGTTGTCAACAAAACTTTTATAATAAAGCTTTTTGTCAATAACATAATGTTTACTTCTAATGCCTGAAGTTCCACTGCTTTGAAATATTAAGTCGCATTTTTTTTGACTTGCTAATACTTTGTGAGTTTTAAAAAAATTAATTGGAAGGAATGGGATTTCTTTAATATTTTTTGGTTTTTTTCCTTTTAAAATTAACTGAGAGTATTTAAAATAAATAGGATTATTTATTATTTGATATTGATATATCTCTAGAGCAATTTCTTCAAATTCTCTGTCACTTGTAATGTTAAATAGTCTATCTTTGTTAAAAGGGTTCATCTAATAGTAATTATTTCAAAATTAACAAATATGTCAATATCTTTTAAAAGCTTCTTGCTAATATTTTTTTTAATTTTTTGTTGTGTTTCATGCACTAATAATAATGTTAATGAAAAAGAAACAGCAACAGTTAAAATCGAGGATTCGGTATTTTATACTTTTGATAAGAAAAATACTAAGATTATATGGAATGGCTATAAAACTTCAGATAAAATAAAAGTTGTTGGTTTTTTTACAGACTTTACAACAGTTTATGATGATTTAGATACTGTTTTTAATAGTCCAATTTCTTTAGTTTCTGGTCTCAGATTTTCAATAAATTCTGCCAGTTCATCATCTGGAGATGAAATAAGAGATAGTAATTTAAGGCAATACTTTTTTAATCTTTTAACAGAAAAATTTACTATTAATGGAGTCTTAGGTATACCTGGTTCATCTAGCGCAGGACTTGAATGTCCGTCAGATTCTATCGATGTTATTTTTAACGTTTTTAGTATTGAAAGAAAAATAAGATTTGGATATAGTTTTGATAATAAAAAGATGCTCATTGAAATAAAAGGACCAATTAGATTAGGTAATGAGTTTGGCGCTATTAAGGCATACAATGCTATTCATGAAAAATGTTATGATCTTCATAAGGGAGGGGACGGGGTTTCTAAAACTTGGGATATAGTAGATATTCATGTAAAAGTTCCTGTTATTGAGGTTAGCAAAGAACTCTAATTTTAAGACCTGATTTTAATCAAAAACCTTAAGTAATTCTTCCCATTCAACTTTACTGGTTTTAGCACTTATTTTTTTTAGACTTTTCTTTGATTTTAGTATTTGGTTTAAATTAAAATTACTCTGTTCTTGATAGTTGAATAATTTTGTATCCGCTAAAAACCTAGCTAGATATTCTTGTTCTGTTTGTCCAGGTGTGGGGATAAGCGTTGCGTTTTTTTCTAGTGTAATTAAATCCATAATTGTTGAATATCCAGATCTACAGATTATGATATTTGAATCTAAAATAGCCTGGTTTAATTCTGTACCTTTAAGATGAGACATAATTGTAAGATTGTTTATTTTTTTACTAAATTTTTTACCGGGTTTTCCTTGTAAAAGTAATGATTTTAAGGTCTTATCTTTTAGTGCTTTAATCAATAAGTTTTCAAATATTGATCTTTGAGGTTCAGGGCCAGAGACTAAAGCGATTATATCATATTTTAGATTAGAGGGTTTAATAACAAATCTAGAAAGTGGGCCAATATATTCATGATCTAGTTGGTTTTTTTTAGGATGAGATAGATCACCGGCTAGACCATCTTTTGGATAATCTGGAATCCAGCATTTGGTGAATTTATTTATGAAATAGTAATTAATCTTTTGAATTAATTTTTTTAAATATTTAGATTGAATCTCTAGCTGATGTGTGATAAAAACTGAAGGGATTTTTTTTGAATATAATCCATATCTATTGTCAGATATTATGCCGTCAATTTTAAAATCATTAATTATTGAATCTAATTGTCTGTTTTCCAAGTAAATTCGATATAATATTTTAGGAATTTGTAATAAAATATTTAGTGACATTGGTAGAAAAGTAGAATAGCTAATATTGTAATCAGTCAGCTTAATAATTTTGTCATTTGGAAACTCTTTACTCAACAATTCTAATGATCTGCCGCTTGCCATGATTATTGTTGTAAAACCTTGCTCTTTAAGTATATTTATTATTGGAATACATCTTGTAGCATGACCAATTCCCCAGTTGAGCGGTGCTACAAGTATTTTTTTTTTGTCTTTCACGTAACGAAAATACTTAAAACACTATTATTTTTGTTCAAAAATTAAAAGTATTGGCAAAAAATAAATTAAAAAAATTTTTAGATTTAGATTCTTTCGAACATGTTATCCAGCCTACTCTTGAAACATTGAGAAAAGATTTTGGTCTTAAAGGTAATTGGAAGAAGAAGTTTTTTAAAAATAATAATCCAATTGTTTTAGAATTAGGGTGTGGTAAGGGTGAGTATTCTGTGGCTTTAGCAAAAGAGTTTCCAAATAAAAACTTTTTAGGTATTGATATCAAGGGAGCTAGGATCTGGGCGGGTGCTCAGCAGGCTTTTGATGAAGAATTAGATAATGTTGGTTTCCTACGCATTAGAATAGATTGGATTGAGATGTGTTTTGATAAAAATGAGGTTGATGAGATATGGATTACTTTTCCTGACCCTCAATTAAAATTAAATAGAGCTTCTAAAAGACTTACTCATCCAAAGTTTTTAAATAAATATAATAATATTTTAAAACCTCTATCTAAGATTCATCTTAAAACAGATAGTCAATTTTTACATGGATATACTCTTGGTGTTATTGAGGGAGAGAGTCATCTTTTAGAAGATTCTACATGTGATCTTTATAATGCTCCTGTTAAGCGAGATTATATGGATATTAAGACATTTTATGAGAAAAAATTTCTAGAAAAAAATATGCCTATTACGTACCTTAGATTTAATCTTACTTATGATAATTCTAACTAAAGATCTTTTTTTTTCAGAATATTTATAGACTATATTTGCAAATAAAATAATCTAATTTGAAAATAAGTAAAGAAAATGTTTCTGGATCATTGAATAAGATTCAATTTCCATCAAGCGAAAGTAATATTGTTGATAGTGGATCACTGCTTAATGTTCAAGTATTTGGCAAAGAAATTGTTTTAGATATTGAAATTTCTAATCCAACTTTACAATATAAGAAAAAGGTAGAGTCTTTATGTATTCAGAATTTAAAAAATAGTTTTTCTAATGATCTAATTATTAAAATTAATTTTTCTCAAAAAGAAGTAAAAAAAGAAATTAAAATTTCTGGAAACCCAATACCTGGCGTTAAAAATATAATTGCAATTTCATCTGGTAAAGGGGGTGTTGGGAAGTCTACAATGTCTGCAAATTTAGCTACTTCTTTAGCTGAAATAGGGTACTCTGTTGGGCTTGTGGATGCAGATATATATGGTCCTTCAATTCCGATAATGTTTGATTTAGTTGGAGAGTCTCCTCAAGCAATTGAGGTAGATGGTAAGAAAAAGATGAACCCTTTAAGTAATTATGGTGTTAAAATAGTTTCAATGGGGTCTTTTACTCAAGCGGACCAGGCTGTTGTCTGGAGAGGTCCTATGGCTTCTAAGGCATTAAATCAATTAATTTGGGATACTCATTGGGGGGAATTAGACTATTTAATTGTAGACCTTCCTCCAGGAACAGGTGATATTCACCTTGCTTTAGTACAGGCAATACCTTTAACTGGCGCTATAGTTATTACTACTCCTCAACAAATTGCTTTAGCTGATGCTAAAAAGGGTGTTAATATGTTTCAGATGGATAGTATTGATGTTCCTGTTCTGGGAATTGTAGAAAATATGGCCTACTTTACTCCTGAAGAATTACCTGAGAATAAATACTATATTTTTGGAAAAGATGGTGGTAAACATTTGGCTGAAAACCTGGGGGTGAAGTTATTGGCTCAAATTCCATTAGTACAATCTTTAAGAGAAGCAGCTGATGCTGGTAGGCCTGCTGTTTTGCAGGAAAACACTGAAATTTCAGAATCATTTATTAGCTTTGCCAAAAATGTTGTAGATTCGGTAAATCAAAGGAACTCAGAATTGCCAGAAACGGAAGCTGTGAGAATAACTAATATGAAAGGCTGTTAATTAATTAAATCAAATAGGTGATAACAAATAAAAAAATTTTAAATAAGATAGAAGGTGCTTTGGCAGATTTTAGACCTTATTTAGAAGCAGATGGAGGTGATATTAGTTTAATAGAAGTTACTGATGATTATGTAGTTAAGGTTAAGTTACTTGGTGCTTGTGAGACATGTAGTGTGAGTATGATGACTTTAAAAAATGGTGTTGAATTAGCTGTTAAAAGTGCAGTTCCAAAAGTCAAAGAAGTAATAGAGATTAGTTCAATTTAGACTATTTCAAAAATATTTTTATCCTGCTTTTTATTATTGTTTTTATTGTTCTATTTAGAATAATTATAAATTGTCATTTTTCATTGTTTTCTTAATATTTGTATAAGATAAAAAAATTAAATTTGCGGTGAAAATGACGACTGATTTATGACGATACCTTTTAATAACAATAGACTGCTCCAACTCTTATTTGTTGTTTTTATTTCTTTCTCTAGCGTATTAGCTCAAGACACTAATGTTGTTATTGATTCTATTGCTGTTCAAAAGGGAGAGCAGATTTTCAAAGCTAATTGTACTGCTTGTCATGTTATGGGAGATAAGAAGCTTATTGGTCCTGGTCTTTTAGGGGTTACTGATAGACGTACTAAAGAATGGTTAAAGAAATGGATTAATAGTTCATCAGATTTTATTGCTTCTGGTGATGCAGATGCCATAGCAATTTATGAAGAGTATAATAAAGTTGCAATGCCTTCATATTATTTTGAGGACACTGATTATGAAGCTGTTTATGCATATCTTCAAAACCCTCCGCTTCCTAAAGTTATTGCTGATGCAGGAGACTTACTTGTTAGCGAAGATGAAGGATTAAATATCTCTACTCAATTGATGTTCATTGCACTTTTTCTTCTTCTTTTAGTTTATGTGCTTACATCATTAAAAAACAAATTAAAAGATAGTTTAGCTCAAGATACCGAAACTATAACTCAGACGCTTGTTAATCAATTTAATCTTTTTATTAGTAACAATAGAAACATAGTTTTTGTTGCTTTTGCGTGCTTTATCGTTGTGGTTAAATTTGGTTATGATTCTCTCTCAAGCGTTGGTATATATACAAAATACCAACCTGAGCAACCAATTGCTTTTTCACACAAGGTGCATGCTGGAGAAAATGGTGTTGATTGTAATTACTGTCATTCATCCGCTAGAAAAAGTAAGCATTCCGGAATACCTTCAGCTAATGTATGTATGAATTGTCATACCTATATAAACGAGGGTACAATTACAGGTACTACTGAGATTTCTAAGATTTATGAAGCAGTTGGGTTTGATCCTGACTCTAGAACATATATTTCCGGTTATGAACAAAAACCTATTAAGTGGGTGCGTATTCATAATTTACCTGATTTAGCATATTTTAATCACTCTCAACATGTTGTCGCTGGAAAAGTTGAATGTAAAACTTGCCATGGCCCAATTGAAGAAATGGATGTCGTTTACCAACATGCAGAATTAACTATGGGATGGTGTATTGAATGTCATAGAACAACTGAAGTTGCTATGGAAGGTAATGAATATTATACTGAGCTTCATGAGCAATTAAAAGAAAAATATAAAGGTCAAAAGATAACTGTAGATAAGATTGGAGGAATTGAATGTGGAAAATGCCATTATTAATTAAGATTTATTAACTAGATGACAACAACAAAAAAATATTGGAAAGGCCTTGCCCAGCTTCATGATGACCCAATTGTTGAAAAATTGGCTCAAAATGAATTTGTTGAAGAGCTTCCCGTTGAAAAATTCTTAGGAGATAAAGAGAATCTTTCTTCTACAAATAGTAGTAGAAGAGATTTCTTGAAATTTTTAGGTTTTAGTACTGCAGCTGCAACTTTGGCTGCTTGTGAAACTCCAATTGTAAAATCAATTCCTTATCTTGTTAAGCCCGATGAAATTATTCCTGGAGTAGCTAATTACTATGCTTCGACAATTTACGACGGTAGAGATTACGCTAGTGTTTTAGTTAAAACAAGAGAAGGGCGACCAATTAAAATTGAAAATAATGGCACTTGTTCTAACTCTAGAGTACAGGCTTCAGTTCTTTCACTTTACGATTCTGCTAGACTAAAACATCCCTTAAAGCAAAATCAAGAAGCTTCATGGAGAACAGTAGATTCTGAGATTGTCGAAAAATTAAGTAATATAAAAGAAGGAAAAATTGCATTACTTACCTCAACAATTTTAAGTCCAACTACAACTCAGCTTATTAAAGAGTTTTCTGATAAATATAAAAATGTAGAGCATCTTATGATTGATTCTACTCCTTACGATGGTATTTTAGATGCTAATTTAGATTCTTATGGAGTACGACTAGCTCCTTCTTACAGTTTTGATAAAGCAGATGTAATTGTTTCATTTGGGGCTGATTTTCTTGCTAACTGGATGGCTAACGAGTATGCTACTGATTATGTAAACGGTAGGAATCCTAAAAATGGTAAAATGTCTAAGCATTACCAACTTGAAACTAATCTATCTCTTTCAGGAGCTAATGCGGATAAAAGAATTCAGATTAAACCTTCTGAGCATGGTTATTTAATTTCTAGTTTATATGATGCATTAAAAGGAAAGAAATTTGATTCTAGACTCTCTCCAATTGTTAAGTCTTTAAAATCTGCAAATGGAAAATCTATTATTATAAGTAATAGTAATGATAAAAATGTTCAACTTATTGTTAATGCTATTAACAATAAATTAAATAATTATAATAATACTATTTCTATTAATGAGCCTACACATTTAAAGCAGGGTAATACTCAAAAATTAAATGATTTATTAGTCGATATGCAAGCAGGTGATGTTAAAGCACTCATTACATATAATGTTAACCCTTCATATTCTTATGCTAATTCAAGTCAATTTAATGAAGCACTAAAAAAAGTTGATTTAAAAATATCTACTTCATTACACAATGATGAAACAGCTTCACTTATGGATTATGTTTGTCCAGATAGTCATAATTTAGAGAGTTGGGGAGATGCTAGTCCTAAGCATGGGACTTATTCACTAATGCAACCTACAATATCTCCACTTTTTAAAACAAGACAGTTTCAAGAGAGTTTATTAGTATGGACAGATAGATCAGATTATTTAACTTACCTCAAGAATTTTTGGACTAATAACGGAATAGACTGGAACGTTTCATTACACGATGGTTACTTTAATATATCTGAACCTAAATTATCTCTGAAAAATTTTATTGATAAATCTTCCCCTATTAATCTTGTTTCCTCTAATGAAATAGAATTAGAGCTTTACGAGTCAATCGCTTTGGGAGACGGGTATCAAGCGAATAATCCTTGGCTACAAGAACTGCCTGATCCACTTACAAGAGCATGTTGGGATAATTATTTAACAATTTCTTCTCATACCGCAGAACAATTAGGATTATTAAATTGGAATGTATCAAACGGAGCATTAAATGGAAGTCTTGTGGATATAACATCTGATGATGTTGTGTTAAGAAATGTACCAGTAATGATTAATCCAGGTCAAGCGCGCTCAACAGTGGGAATGGCAATTGGATATGGTCGAACTAAAGCAGGTAAGGCTGGTGATAATGTAGGGTTTAATGCTTATCCATTTACAAATAAAAAAACCATTACTATTGAAAAAGTTGAGGGAGAATATGAGTTTGCTTCAATTCAGCTTCATCATACAATGATGGGTAGAGATATAGTAAAAGAGACAACATTAGCTGACTATATAAAAGATCCTTCTTCTGGAAATCACAGAGAAACATATGCAACTTATAAAGGAAAATTAACTGCTGATAAAGTATCCTTATATGATGAGCATGATTTAGAACATGGACATTTTTGGAATCTTTCTATTGATCTTACCGCTTGTATTGGCTGCGGGGAATGTGTTATTTCTTGTCAAGCAGAAAATAATATTCCTGTTGTTGGAAAAGCTGAAGTAAGAAATAGTAGAGATATGCATTGGATGAGAATTGATAGATACTTCTCATCAGATATGACCGAAGAGCTTTCTGCAGAACAAAAAATTTCTATGATCGATATGTTTTCTGAAATGGAAGAACCATCAGAAAACCCTGAAGTTGTCTTTCAGCCTGTTATGTGTATGCATTGTAATCATGCACCATGCGAAAATGTTTGTCCAGTTGCTGCAACTACCCACAGTAATGAAGGGTTAAATCAGATGACATACAATAGATGTGTTGGTACAAGATACTGCGCAAATAACTGTCCTTATAAAGTTAGAAGGTTTAATTGGTTCCAATACTCAGATAATGATAAGTTTGATTTTAATATGAATGATGATTATGGGAAGATGGTTTTAAATCCTGATGTTGTTGTTAGGTCTAGAGGAGTTATTGAAAAATGCAGTATGTGTATTCAGAAAATCCAAGAACTTAAGTTAGATGCTAAGAAAAGTGGCAAGCCTATTGAAGATAAAGATGCTCAAACTGCTTGTGCTTCTTCTTGTTCGACAAATGCTATAATTTTTGGAGATTCAAATAATAAAGAGAGTTTAGTTTCAAAATTAAGAACTGATGAAAGAGCTTATGATTTATTAGATCATTTAAATGTTAGGCCTTCAGTGTTTTATCAAACTAAGATAAGAAATAAAGCATAATGCATAAAGAATCAGAAATTAGAGATCCGTTAATTCTTGGTAACAAAACTTATCATGATATAACAAGAGATATTGCTAGACCTGTTGAAGGAAAGGCAAATAAGTACTGGTGGATTTTATTTGGCTTGTCTGTCTTTTTGTTTTTATGGGGTGTAGGATGTATGGCGTATACAATAGGAACAGGTATTGGAGCTTGGGGTTTAAATAAAACAGTTAACTGGGCTTGGGATATTACTAATTTTGTTTGGTGGATTGGTATTGGACATGCCGGTACATTAATTTCTGCAGTTCTTCTATTATTCCGTCAAAAATGGAGGATGGCAATTAATAGATCCGCAGAGGCAATGACAATTTTTGGAGTTGTTCAAGCTGGCCTTTTTCCTTTAATTCACATGGGTAGACCTTGGTTAGCTTATTGGGTTTTTCCTTTTCCAAATGAATATGGTCCACTTTGGCAAAACTTTAATTCTCCTCTTTTATGGGATGTTTTTGCTATATCAACTTACCTTACTGTTTCGACTGTCTTTTGGTATATAGGTCTAATACCAGATTTTGCAATGATTAGAGATAGAATGAGTAAGACTATCAGTCCAATGAAAAAGAAACTATATACTTTACTTGCATTTGGATGGAGCGGTAGAGCGAAGCATTGGCAAAGATTTGAGGAAGTATCTCTTGTACTTGCAGGATTAGCAACTCCATTAGTTTTTTCAGTTCACTCTATTGTAAGTATGGACTTTGCTACTTCAATAATCCCTGGTTGGCATACAACAATATTTCCTCCATATTTTGTTCTTGGAGCACTTTTTTCTGGATTTGCTATGGTTGAGACTTTACTAATTATTATGCGTAAGGTGGTTAATTTAGAAGCATATATTACAATAAAGCATATTGAATATATGAATGTTATTATTCTTTTCACAGGATCTTTAGTTGGTACAGCATATATTACAGAGCTTTTTATGGCTTGGTATTCAGGGGTAGCTTTTGAGCAGTATGCATTTATAAATAGAGCAACTGGTCCTTACTGGTGGGCTTATATGGCTATGATGTCATGTAATGTAATTATTCCTCAATTATATTGGATTAAAAAAGTTAGAACATCTTTTATCGCAACATTTATTCTATCAATCTTTGTAAATATAGGTATGTGGTTTGAGCGTTTTGTGATTATTGTCACATCATTACATAGAGATTTTCTTCCATCATCTTGGACTATGTTCTCTCCTACATTTATTGATATTGGTATATTCCTTGGGACAATTGGATTCTTTTTTACACTATTTTTGATGTACGCTAGAACATTCCCTGTTGTTGCGCAGGCAGAATTAAAAACAATTTTAAAATCTTCAGGGTCTGAATATAAAAATAAGAGTCATGAATAAAAAAGTATTATATGCTATTTTCGATGATGAAGAGATTTTATTAAAATCTGTAAAAGAACTTAGATCTAAGGATATAGCAATTGAAGAGGTATATAGTCCTTTTCCAGTTCACGGTTTAGATCATGCACTTGGATTTAAAGAAACTAGAATGGCTATTACAGCATTTATATATGGATGTGTTGGTCTTGCATTTGGAGCATTATTAATTTACTATATTATGATTTCTGGAGTTGGAAAAAGTTGGCCAATGAATATTGGTGGAAAACCAAATTGGACTTTTTATCATAATTTTCCAGCTTTTGTTCCTATAATGTTTGAATGTACTGTTCTTTTCGCTGGTCACTTAATGGCATTAACTTATTTTTTTAGAAATCAATTGTACCCTGGAGCAACTACAGCTAGCCCTGACCCAAGAACTACAGATGATAAGTTTTTAATGGAAATTGTTGTTGATGGTGATGATAAAGAAATGAGAAAACTCTTATCTGATACTGGAGCTTCAGAAATTAATGAAAAAGATTCTAATGATAAATAGAGTAATTTTATTTTTTGCATTTATATTAATTGTTTCATCTTGTTCAAATCCTGGACCAGGATATGAATTTATGCCTAATATGTATAGGTCTCCTTCTTTGGAAACTTATGGTCAGAACTCTGTCTTTGAAGATAGTTCAAATGCGCGTCTTCCTGTTAAAGGAACAATTGCTAGAAATTATCTATCAACATTTTATTATGAAGGCTCTCTGCAAGGGTATTTAGAGGCAGGAGAAAATGCAGTTAACCCTTTTCTTAATGATGAAGTAAATATTGAGGAAGGTAAAAAATTATATTCCATGTTTTGTCAACACTGTCATGGAGAATTTGGTGCAGGCGGAGGGTCAATAACCCATCCTGTTTATTCTGCTATTCCTCATTATAATGATTCTAAAATGTTAAGAAGAGCTAATGTTCCTATGAATCAGTTAACATCCGGACATATTTTTCATGCACTTACTTATGGATTAAATGCTATGGGGCCTCATTCATCACAGTTAAGTGAAGAAGAAAGATGGAAAATAACTATTTATGTACAAGAACTTCAAAAATATAATGCTGAATAAATTTATTTATAATGTATAAAATTTCTAAATCCTCTTTTATATTCTCAATTAGCTTAATTGTAATAGGTTTATTTTCTTCAATTTATGCATTCATGCATGATGCTCATGCTGCCTGGACTAGCTTAATTTTTAACAATTATTTCTTTTTAGGTATTTCAATTTTTGCAGTTTTCTTTGTTGCTTTACAGCATGTTGCCGAGGCAGGTTGGTCTACTGTTATTAAAAGAGTACCTGAAGCAATCATGACATTTTTGCCTTATGCCTGTGGTGTAATGATATTTATTGTTGTAGCAGCCTTACTTCATTGGAATCATATTTACCATTGGTTACAGCCTGGGATAATGGATCCTAATGATTCTCATTATGATAAAATTATTGCTGGAAAAGAAGCATATCTTAATCCTATATTCTTTTTAGTTAGGTCTTTAATATATGTTACTGTATGGATTTATTGTGCTAAAAGATTACGTGATATTTCTCTTCAAGGAGATCTAGAGGGAGGTTTAGGTGCTAAATCATACAACAAAGGAATTACTGTTTCTGCATGGTTTATTGTATTTTTTGCAGTCAGCTCTTCAATGGCTTCTTGGGATTGGATTATGTCTATTGATACGCATTGGTTCAGTACTTTATTTGGCTGGTATATTTTTTCAGAATGGGCTGCTATAGGCTTTACAACTATATTACTTTTTTGTTTATTGCTTAAAAGACAGGGTTATCTTCAAGATTTAAATGATAGTATTATTCATGATCTAGGTAAATGGGTTTTTGCATTTTCAGTTGTCTGGACCTATATGTGGTTTTCTCAATTTATGTTAATATGGTATGCTAATATTCCAGAAGAAGTAACTTATTTTATGGAAAGAATTGAATTACCAAACTATAGATTTTTATTCTGGTTTAGTGCAGGTCTTAATTTTGTTATTCCTACAATTGTTTTAATGAGTAGAGATGCTAAACGAAACTCAACAAATCTAATTATTGCATGCGTTGTTATATTAATTGGACATTGGTTAAATTCATATCTCTTGTTTGCTCCCGGAACTCTTCATGAGCACGGTCACCTATCTTTTACAGATGTTGGTATGGGTCTAGGATTTACTGGAGTCTTTCTTCTAGTTGTGTTTAGAAGCTTAACAACTAGAAGTTTAGATATTAAGCACCACCCATTTTTAGAAGAGAGTAAACATCTTCATACATAAAACTATTTTGTTTTTTATTAGTTGATTATGTTTCATTCTTATTACCTTTAGTTTATTATTTTTGTTAATATATGAATGAGCAATTAAATCCTGAAGGAGAAAATCTAAGTAATGAAGAAGTAGAATTTGAACAAGTTTTACGTCCAAAACAATTTACAGATTTTAAAGGTCAAGATAAAATTGTTGATAATCTTGAGGTTTTTATTGAAGCAGCTAAACAAAGAGAAGAAGCATTAGATCATGTATTACTTCATGGTCCTCCTGGATTAGGAAAGACCACTTTGTCTTATATTATTGCTAATGAATTAGAAGTTGATATTACTACAACCTCAGGGCCTGTTCTTGATAAGCCTGGTGATCTAGCTGGATTATTAACAAACCTTGAAACTAGAGACGTTCTTTTTATTGACGAAATTCATAGACTAAACCCAATTGTTGAAGAGTACCTTTATTCAGCGATGGAAGATTATCAGATTGATATCATGATTGAATCTGGACCTAATGCTAGAACAGTGCAAATAAAGCTCAATCCATTTACATTAATTGGAGCAACAACTCGATCTGGATTACTTACTTCTCCATTAAGAGCACGTTTTGGAATTAATTCTAGACTTGAATATTACGGGGCAGAACTTTTGTCTGAGATTATAAATAGATCTTCAGCTATCTTGGATGTTAGTATTTCTAAAGATGCTGCAAACGAAATTGCTAGAAGAAGTAGAGGTACTCCTAGAATTGCTAATGCTCTTTTAAGAAGAGTAAGGGATTTTGCTCAAATAAAAGGAAATGGAAATATTGATAGTGAAATTACAAAATATTCTTTAAAGGCTTTAAATGTTGATGAAAATGGTTTAGATGAAATGGATAATAGGATTTTATCTGCTATCATTGATAAATTTAAAGGAGGTCCTGTGGGACTTACAACAATTGCTACAGCAGTTGGAGAACAAGCCGGTACTATTGAAGAAGTTTATGAGCCATTTTTAATTAAAGAAGGTTATTTAATGCGTACACCTCGTGGAAGGCAAGCAACAGATTTAGCTTTTAAACATTTAGGTAGAGTAAAATCTCCCAATCAATCTGATCTATTTTAAGAAAAATTATCAAAAACATCTTTTATTATAAGTCTATAATGGGCAAAATATGTTAATGCCCATATTTTTAGATTAGCAAGATCTTTTTTATTTAACCATTTAGTAGATTTTGCTAATTCTTTTTTGAATAGCCTAGGGTCAAAGCTTACTTTGTTTAAAATTTTTTTGCAGAAATTGAGCATTAAGATTTAAATATTTTAATAATACAATATATAGTAACGCTGGATAACCCAATTAAAGTAATGAAAGATGCGTATGGCCATTCCATACTGTGAAATAATAGACCAATACTTGAAATTGCTATTGCAGTGTATTTAAGTTTTTCCATAACTTAAGAACGAAATAATAAATTATTTATTGTTTTCTCCCCAACTGTATTTATCAAATTCAAATTCACATAAACTTAATGCTCTATCTATAACTGTAGCAGCTAATTCTTCAAATGTTTTTGGTTTACTGTAGAATGATGGGGTAGCAGGACAAATTATTCCTCCTGCTTCAGTTATAGTTTTCATATTATTTATATGTATAAGACTATATGGTGCTTCTCTAGCAATAATTATAAGTTTTCTTCTTTCTTTAAGTATTACATCAGCTGCTCTTGTGGTTAAGTCATTAGAAATACCACTCGATATTCTTCCCATTGTTCCCATCGAGCAAGGACATATAATCATACAATTATAATTAGCAGATCCTGAGGCAAATGGCGCTTTAAAATCCATTTTGTTGTAAAATTGAAATGGATACTTATCATAGTCTTTATTTTCTAATTCTGTTTCCCAGACATATTTAGCATTATCAGACATAAGAATTCCAACATTTTCAATCTGATCCTGTAATTTCATAAGTTTATCTAATAAAACTTTTGCGTATAAAGAGCCACTAGCTCCAGTAATTGCTATAATGATTTTATTTTTTTTCATTTATAATTGGTATTGTAATGAGAAGTTAATTCCGGTATTATACTTCCCTTTATTAAAGTAATATGATTGACCTGATTGGTGTTCAGCGATTGGTATTATAGAGTTACTTAATCTAGTGTTTAAAATTACTTTTGGGTTTAAGTAATATGAAATCCCTATTAGTGCGCCTAAATCTAATTTGTTAAATTTTATTTGATTTTCTAATTCACCATATAGGTCAGAATAATACCCGTTAATTAAAGCTGCTATCTGTATACCTAGATCTATTTGTAAAATTGAAGACTGTTTGAGTTTTATGATTAAAGGCACCTCTAAATAATTAAGATTAATATTTGCAATATCAGGGAATTTTTCTCTTTTTTGATTAACACTCCCTTTTTGTATAAAAGTCATCTCAATCTGTATATTCATTTCGGAATTAAGATCTCTATTTACAAACCCCCCTAACAGTAAACCTGCTTTGTGAAAACCTGCAAGATTATCGCCAGAAACTTGTGTTGTACTTAGTCCTAAGATAGCTCCAGCATTAAAGTTTTGAGAATAACTATAATTGAAGGAGTATATTAATATTAATAAAATATTTAATAATTTTTTCATATTATCTAAAGCTTACTCCTGCTCCAATTGAGAATACTGAATACTCACTAAGAGTATAGTTTGCTTGAAATGCTATTAATGCGATATTAAACCTAAGCCCAATATTTGCTCTAAAGTCATTAAATCTTTGAAACTCCATATCTATAGGTAGTTGAATATCTAGATCGCCTAAATTAAAGTACTGAACAACATTTAAAGGACTAGTAGCAACATTAAAAGATGAAATTGAAGAACTATAACCAAGACTTGCAAAGCCTGTTAGCATTAAGATTTTTCTAGATGCAATTATATTAATGTTTGCAGCTTTAGTGTTAAGATTAACCTCTTGATTTAAAATAGTTTGTTTAGTGCTTAGATCCGTATATCCTGCTTGTAATGAAACGCTTAGAGGTATTGCATCTCCAATAATTGGAATCCACTGTAAAATATCATGTTTAAAACCAATACCCCATAAACTTACTTCTCCTTTACCAGCAAATCCTGCCTGAAAATTATAATTTGGAATATATCTAGCATTGATTTCAGTTTTTTTAATAAGCCCTATACCAATATTAGCAGTTGGAAGAGCTAATATAGATATTGAAGAAGCTTGATTAGGTAATTTGAACTCATTGCCATTATACTCAACTAAAGCTCCTTCTCCCTTTCCTAATATTGTAGGAGTCTCTGTGTTAGATGAAAAATTTGATAAAGTATTAGGGTCAAAACTTTTCTTAGCTTTAGGAATGAACAAGGAATTTAAAGATATTGATACGTCAAAACCTCCAAACTTATGTGTTCTGGCAGAATTATACCAACCATTATTAAGCATCGCTCCTAAACCTTCTCCCATCGGGGAGAGATATTCTTCTAAAAATAGTTTTGCATCATTTTGATTTTCTATTGTTACTTGAGAATATATAGATTGCTGACTAATTACTAAACTAAATATAATGGTTAGTAATCTAGACATAAAATTTAATTTGTAGCTAGAGAAGCATATTCAACTTGTAGAATCTCATAATTTGAATTGTCATAGATATAGGCTAGAATAGAAATATTATTTTGATTCCATCCACCACTTTCTCCATTACCTTGAAAAAGCGTATTGTTAGAGTAATCAATATTAAAGTTTTCAAGATCAGCTAAATTCACACTATAATTATGAGTATAGCTTTCGCCATTTGAAATATTTGTTGATAAGCTTACATCATCTCCCCATGCTGATGTAATTAGAGATCTCAGAACATGGTTATGAATGTAATTTTCATCTTCAATTACCCCGTCTTTTTGCCAGTTAGTAATTTCATTTTCAGTTAAGCAAACTACCAGCTTATAATCCCCCGAAATATCTTTAAGTGCATCTGTTGAGATGTCAATAATAGAATTATTTCCATCAAAGCTAGAATTTATATTTAACCCAAAAACAACCTCTTTATCCAACTCTTGTTGAACACTAGCAAGCCATTGACCTTTGTTTTTTCTATGATCACCGGGGTAGTCAATCCTGTTAATCATTCCTTTTGGCAGTCCAGCATCACTTATATTAAAAAAGTTATCTAATTCTTCTCCCCATTTAGTTCTAAAATCATAAGTAAATTTTGGTTGGCTTAATGGATACGGTCTTGCAAATGTAGATCCTACATGTAAGGCTAATCCTATAATTTGGCTTCCATATAAATCATGAATTGCTTCTAGCTCTCTAGCTGCATCTGGACAGTTCTGGCAAAGATGGCCAGTGAAGTCTTCAATTAAAATATTTTTAACATATTGATTTGAGTTTGTATCTACACCACCACCATTTCCAGTCATGTAAGGACCTTCGATAACTTCACAAGAACTTATTATTGATAGAAGAAATAGACTATATATTATTTTTTTCATAATTAAAAACTTGATGTTATATTAAGATTAAGACCATTAGAAGAAGGAACTAATTTACATACTCCACCTACACAAAAGATTCCTTCTCTCTTTTTACCATAACCAATAGAAAAACGATTAGCACCTTTAAGAAAACCAAAATTAATATTAATGTAGTGTAGTCTTTTACTTTCATCATCATTTCCATAATTGTACATGTCTTGAATAGTAAAAAACCAATTTGGAGAAATAGTATATTCTGCAAGTGCCATAACCCAATCCCCTTCTTCTTTTTTAGAAGCTGTTTCTAGTTGTTTAGCTATTAATGTTTGTACTTCCATTCTTAATGTATGACCTTTTTTAATTTTATAGCTTAAATCTAATACTCCAATTGTTGAGTTTATTACACCATATTCTCCGGGAGTTTTTCCTTCAAGGAAATCCTTGTTGTATGTCTGATTAGCAATTACAAAATTGTATCTAATTCTTTTATTTACTTTCTTGTTAACTTCTAAATTAATATCAGAATAATACAATTCTTCATTAAAACTTAATATCTCTGGAGTAAAATTAACATTATCATTTAATATTGAAGTTCCTCCTTTTAAACCATTAATTCTAGAAAAATTTAGATTTAATTTTGTTCCATACTTACCACCTAACAAAGAGCCTTTTTTGATTTTATAAAAGATATCAAGTTGCACTCCAAGCTCTCCCATTGCTTGTGTTGCACAAGGGTAAAGTGCTAAAAGTGTATAGGCGTGTGGCTTACTTAAAGTTGGTATGTAGTTCATGATATATGCTTTACCTATTCTATCTCTATCTGAAAGTAATAACATATTATCTGCTCTATGAATCTCTCCTGTAATACCAAAGCCTTTTTTAGAAAATGTTAAACTGCTTGTGAAAGCATTTCCGCTAGCATAATTCACAGCGTCTTCTTGTATTGAGTTTACGGGATCATTAATTTTATAGGCATATTCTCCATAGTAGTTCCATCCTCCATTAATTATATTTAACCTTCCAGCATATAATCCAACATTTTGTGGGAGTTCAAATACTGGGTTGTTTCTTTGTTGGTATCTACTGATAAAGCTTCCTCCAAAAATATATCTTGTTTTGCTTTGTAGTTCTAAAGTTTCATTTAAATCTATCTCACCATCTATTCCTCTAAAAATACCATCTGCATATGTAAAGTAGGTTCTACTTTTTCCAATAAATGTTTTTAAGCTTATCCCTTTTAGAAGTTTGTACTTTAATCTAATTCCATCCATTGCATTATCAATACCTAAACCTTTTTCTTCATAGCTTCTAAATATTAATCCGCTTCCAAATTGCTCATAGAAATTACCTGCCGTAACTTCTAGTCCTTCAATAGAATAAGTAGCAAATCTATATGGAATACCATTACCTTTAAAGTCATCGTCATAGTCCAGTAAAGCATTTAAATAGCTTTCATATCTAAGGCCTGCAGAAAAGTTGTTTTTTGTAAAAATGATATTCAAGAAACTATTATTTCTGATAACCTCATCAGCAGCAACAGCATTTATTGTTGCATCTTCAATATAGCTCTGCATATTAAGATCAAAATCTCCGTGTATCTCCCCATTATTTTGAGCAAAGATATTTATGCTTAAAAAAAATAGGATGAAACCTAATGAAATATTTTTCATAATTATTTGCTTATTGCTTGAATTTGCTCATATAACTCATCCTCATCTCCATCAATATAACCTTTGTGTTGCCAAACTATTTTCCCTTCGCTGTTAATTAAGAATGTATGGGGCACGGATGATACTCCCAGAGCTCTTTTTAAATCGGAATTAGAATCAAGGTAAATTTCATATTCCCAGTCTGATGAGTTTACGTATGGTGCTACTTTGGACATTGATCTTGTATCATCAATAGAAATTGCAACTACTTTAACTCCAGTTTCATCTTGCCAATCTTCATATATTTCAGCAATATTATTTAATTCTTTTTTACAGGGTTTGCACCAAGTTGCCCAGAAACTGATGACTATTGGATTATTTTCATTCTCTAAATCCTGGATATTAAATGTTGCACCATCCAGAGTTTTTACATCAATATTAGGCAGGCTCCTTTCTTGAGAAAATATTGTTCCTACATTTAAAAATGTTGCTATTAAAATAATTGATAATTGTTTCATTTGTTGTTTTTTATTGTCTTAAGCAAATTTACAAAACTTAAACAATAAAAAAAACCTGAAATAATCAGGTTCTTAATACTTTAGTTTAAATAAAAAAGCCTCGGCAGATTGCCGAGGCTTTTTTTATAATAAAGTTTAATTATTTAGCTATTGTAACTTTTCTTTTAATTACTTCATCATTCGTAAAAATGTTTACATAGTAAGAACCATTTGCTAAAGATGAGATATCCACTTTAGTTTTGTTTGAAGATGTAAGAACTAATTTTCCAAATATATCGAAAACCTCTAAGCTATTAAACACACCATCTACACTTAAGACATCTTGAGCAGGGTTTGGGTATAATTCAAATAGTTGTGTATTCTCTTCAACTGAAGTACTTGCAACGTAACAAGGAGATGCTGGATCATTAACGTATGCATCAAAACAATCTTGTTCTGATCCATATGTTCCATTACCAGAACCTAAATCTGTACATCCAAATGGAGTGCATTCCCATGCTGGTCCGCTTGCGCTTCCAGTTGAGAAATATTCTCCGAGCTCATTAAACGTTGAAAGTTGCTGTCCGGATAACGCTGTTATCGCTGTTCCTGCATTATCAGTTACATAAACTTCAGCTCCTGTTCCATAATTACAACACATTCCGTCTCCGTAAGTATCATAAAGTTTAAAAGCATAACATTCATTTGCATTTACCATTACTGAAGCAGTGTAAGTTATATTTGATTGATATGTTCCTCCTTGACCACCAGAACCAATTACGTTTCCTCCTTCATCTACGATTTCCCATGATGTTTCTGAACCGTAACCATCTGTAGTAATTTCTACAGAAATATTTCCTGCTGCAATACCACCTACAACCATATTATTTTGATCAAAATGAACAAAAGATGTTGTCGTAGAATTATTGGTAGTATTTTGATCTACTTGACCATTAGGATTTGAAGCAGAGTAAGTTACATTATTTACTCCTTGAGGAGTAAATGTAGCTCCAGTAACTGTAAGTACTTCAGTTTCTCCAGGAAGCATATTTCCTGTCCAATTATACGTTGCTCCAGGAGTTCCGTTAATTGTGTAGTCAATATCTAAAGAAGTTAAATTAGTACTTCCAAAATTTCTAAATGTCATTTCTAGATCTGTTGAAGATCCACAAAGAACATCATTTGCTGATGAGCTTAAAACATTTGCATCATACTGATTAGGGAATACAGGAGCAATAACTGATTGGTTACCAGTAATTATTTCTTGATTTCCTTCAGTAATAAAAGCAACTACATCCAAATCTATCAAATCTAACATTACGCCATTAATATCATTTGGTGCTGTCCAAGTTAATGTCATTGGAACAAAAGTATTAGGAGTAATATTTGTTATTTCTTCTCCCCACTGTCCTGTCATTATGTGACGTAACATGTGTTGGTGGTTGTAAGTTGGATTCCATTGTCCAGGAATAATAGCTCCTGGATTGAAACTTGATGCTCCAGTTTGAGGACCAGGTACATTGTTTTGCACAATTGCAACATTTAAAAAGTTTGAAGAGATACTTTGAGATCCAGTATAATAAACCTCAACATCTACTGTAACTAATCTAGTTGATAAATCAACACTTGCTTGAGTAGCAACATTTACAGGAGAAGACAGTAGAAGAGTTTGAGCTGTAGCAGTTGCCCAATTAGCTCTACCTAATGCAGTTGCTCCAGCTTGACCTTGTTCAAGACCCGGGAAGTTATGTCTATTTACTGTACCTGCAGGATATCCTGCAAGTCCTGATTGACCATCAATAGCAGCTCCAAGAGGAGTTCTAAAGTCTGGTTCGCCAGAGTTTGGAGTTGCATAACCTCCTTCGTGTATGTTAATAAGGAATACATTGTTTGGATTTGCATCGTGAAGACCTTGTCCAATAACGTGACCATCAGGACAGAAGGTACAATGAATTCCAGTAAATTCTTCTAACACAACCTTTCTATTTTCAGGGGAAGTGCTAACAAAATTTTGTGCAAATGCAAATGTAGAGAACAAAGCAAAAGCAAAAGTTAGTAATTTTTTCATCATTGATATTGTTTTTAATTTTATTATTGTCTTCAAATATACTTAATAAATGTTTTATCCGCAAATTTAATATGTACTATATAGTTGATTGTCTTACAGATCTAGATAATTTCTAGATATTAATAAATTTTATTTGTTAATTATCAGATTAAAAATAAGATTATTTTACAATGATGAATACTCTCTTTTTTACAGATTAATTTTTATAATTCATTACTCATGGAGAAAGTTTTTTTATATTTGCTAAAAACATATTTAAAATGAAAAATTCTCTGTTATTAATACTTTTTCTCTCTAGTATTTTCTCATATTCTCAAAGCCTTGATGTTACGGGTAATATGAATGTAAGTTCTAACCCATGTATGCAAGCTCATTCTACATTAACAATAAAAAATATATCAAATTATTCTTTAAATGTTATTTGTGAGAAAGTAATTATTGATACTACATTAGGGACTTCTAATTTTTTCTGTTGGGCAGCTAATTGTTACCCTTCTTCAACATACATCTCTCCAGGCACAAATACTATAGATGCAGGAGATTCTGATGCTACTGATTTTGGAGGGTATTATGATGCTTTTTGTGACCCTGCATCAGCTACAGTTCAATATTGTTTTTATCCTGATGATAACCCAAGTGATGCTACATGCGTTACAATTTTATATAATGGTAATTCCTCAAGTATTATTGAAAGTGATAGGGTGTTAAAATTAAATAGTTTTTATCCTAATCCTGCTGGACAATCAACAAGTATTGAATATGTTACTTCAAAAGATTCGTATTTAAATATTGTAGATATTCTTGGTAACTCAATTAAAAAATATAATCTTGATTACTCGGGTAAATTAAATATAGACACTAGAGACTTTATAAAAGGAGTATATTTTGGTAATTTAATTGTTGATAATCAAATTATTTCTGTTAAAAAACTTATTATAAAATAGTAATCCGTACTTTCTTGATCTCTTGCATATAGAATAGAGTGTAAGATGTAAAACCATAAAATTAGTTAAATGATTACACAAATTACAGGTAAATTATTAGAGAAGACACCAACTTATGTTGTGATAGAATGTAATGGTATGGGCTATCATATTAATATTTCATTACAAACTTTTTCTGCTATTAACAGTGAATTATGCAGACTTTATACTCATTTATCTGTTAAAGAGGATTCTCATACTCTTTATGGTTTTTTTGATGCTGCTGAAAGACATTTATTTCGTAATCTAATAAGTGTTTCTGGAGTTGGCCCCAGTACTGCTCAAGTAATTTTATCTACATATAATGCTAGTGAGATTGTTACTTATATCTCTACAGCAGATGTTGCAGCAATTCAGCACGTTAAAGGAATTGGAGCAAAAACTGCACAAAGAATAATTATTGATTTAAAGGACAAGGTTGCAAAAGGACTTCCTAAATCTGATATTTTATTCAATATAGACAATACAATTAAAACAGAAGCGTTATCTGCATTACTAGCTTTAGGGTTTTCTAAAAAAGCATCTGAGCAAAAAATTGATAAAGTCATGAAACTAAATCCTGATGTTGAGAGTGTTGAAGAGTTAGTAAAGACTGCTTTAAGTCAGATGTAACTGTTATTAATTAGTTGATTGAAATTTGAGCAATAAAATTCAATATTTTTTAACTGTAAGCTTTGTATTTGCATTACTTTTCAGTGTAGATGCAAATGGGTTTACTATGATAGATTCTACAGAGAATAACACTCTTCCTTATCCTTACAGTCCAAATCAGTCTAGTGGTTTGTTTTTAAATACCCCCTCAAATCTTAATTTAAATATCAATTATGATCCTCAAAATAATTATTATTTATTTAATAAAAGGTTGGGAGAAATTAATCTTAATAGATCCCAAGTATTAGATTTTCAACAGTTTCAGGATTATAATCTAAAAAAATCTATCAATAATTATTGGAAGGATAGAACTAAACAACAGCTTTCAAGTAAAAATCAATCTTATGGAATGCCTAAGTTATATATTCCTGGCCAAGCTTTTGATAAGATATTTGGTGGTAATTCAGTAGATATTCGTCCTCAAGGTTCTGCTGAGCTAATTTTTGGAGTGAAAGTAAATCGATTAGACAATCCAAGTCTTCCTGTTGAAAGAAGAAGATCAACAACGTTTGATTTTCAAGAAAAAATACAAATGAATGTAATTGGTAAGATTGGTGATAAGCTTAAGCTTACTACTAATTTTAATACTGAAGCTACTTTTGATTTTGAGAATAATATGAAATTAGAGTACACGGGATATGAAGATGAAATTGTAAAGAAGATAGAAGTTGGTAATGTAAGTCTTCCACTAAATGGAACACTGATAACAGGAAGTCAGTCTTTGTTTGGTTTTAAAACTCAAATGCAATTTGGAAGAACAACTTTTACTGGAATACTCTCTCAGCAAAAGAGTAGTACCTCAGAAATTGAGGTTAGTGGAGGAGCCCAAACTTCTGAGTTTGATATTTATGCTGATCAATATGAAGCAAATAAACACTTTTTCTTAGCTCAATATTTCAAAGATAATTATGATAATGCGCTTAGTGATTTGCCATTTGTTAATTCTCCTATTAATATTACTAGAGTTGAAGTCTGGATTACCAATAAGACAGGAACTACAAATGACACTAGAAATATTGTTTCTTTTCTTGACTTAGGGGAGACAACAGGTAATATTTACAATACTCAGTTTACATTATCAAATGGAGGTCCGTATCCTGATAATAATGCTGCTAATGATATGTTTGAATCCTTAACAACAAATTTTAGTGGGATTAGAGATATTAATAATGTTAATAATATTTTGTCTTCTCAATTGGGTATAGGCTTTTTAAATGGACAAGATTATGAGAAATTAGAGCGTGCCAGAAAATTAACTTCTCAAGAATATTCTATGCATCCACAGCTTGGATATATTTCTTTAAATCAAGCACTAAATAACGATGAGGTATTAGCAGTAGCATTTCAGTATACAGTTGGTAATAATACCTTTCAAGTTGGAGAATTTACATCTTCAGGACCTACCGCTCCACAGGCTTTAATTGTAAAACTTTTAAAGGGTACAAATTTCTCGCCAAAACTACCTAACTGGCATTTAATGATGAAAAATATATATGCATTGGGAGCCTATCAAATGAGTAGTAATAACTTTATTCTTGATGTAGTTTATGAAAATACAGAAGAGTCTGGGGCTTTAACTAATTACATCCCAGAAGGAGTTATAGAAGGAGTTCCATTAATTCAGGTGGTAAATGTTGATCAGTTAAATCAACAAATGGATAGGCAATCGGACGGAGTTTTTGATTTTATTGAAGGTATAACTGCTAAAACTGCTAATGGTAGAATTATCTTCCCTGTTCGTCAACCATTTGGAGAATATTTGAGGTCAAAATTTTCAGACCCAACTATTGCTGATAAATATGTTTATCAAGCTCTCTATGATTCTACACTTACCATTGCACAACAATATCCAGAATTAAATAAATTTAGAATAAAAGGAAGTTATCAAGGGGCTTCTGGCTCAGAAATAAGATTAACTGCTATGAACGTCCCAGAAGGCTCTGTAACTGTTACTGCTGGTTCTCAAAAGTTAGTTGAAAACCAAGATTATACAGTAGATTATACAATGGGAAGAGTTACTATTATAAACGAGGGTATATTAAATTCTGGTATTCCAATTAAAATATCTCTTGAAAATAATTCAATGTTTGGAATTCAAAATAAAACTTTAGTTGGTTTACATGCTGATTATGAAGTTAATAAAGATTTTATTTTAGGAGCAACAATGCTGAACTTAACAGAAAGACCTTTTACGCAAAAAATTAACACTGGTGAAGAACCTATTTCAAATACTATTTGGGGATTAGATGGAACTTATCAAACTGAAGCCCCATGGTTAACCAAAGCTGTTGATTTTTTACCTTTTATTGAAACAAAAGCAAAATCAAGAATTATTGCTAACGCTGAATTTGCTCAGCTAATTCCTGGTCATCATAGGGCTGTTGGGAAAAATGGGGTGTCATATATTGATGATTTTGAGTCAAGTAGAACATCAATAGATATTAAAAATATGGGAGCCTGGAGAAGCTCTAGTATTCCTCAAGGTCAGGAAGACTTATTTGAGAATGCCTCTGCAAATAATGATCTTATTTCTGGATTTAAAAGAGCAAAATTATCGTGGTATACAATTGACCCTTTATTTTATAGAAATACCTCTATTACTCCACCTAATATTAATAAAACTCTTAGCTTAGATAATGGAAGTGCAATTGCTCAACAATCTTATCATTATGTTAGAGAGGTTTTAGAAACAGAAGTTTTTCCTAATAAGGACCCTGATTTAGGAAGTCAAATAACCAATTTATCGGTTCTTGATCTTGCATATTATCCATCTGAAAGAGGTCCGAATAACTATACTGTTAATGGTTTGGAAGCTAGCGGAAGATTAATGAACCCCTCCAAAAACTGGGCAGGTATTATGCGAAAATTAGAGACTAATGACTTTGAGGCTGCAAATATTGAGTTCATTGAGTTTTGGATGATGGATCCTTTTAACATCGAGGATGGACTAGCTAATCACAGTGGAGGTGACTTATATCTTCATCTTGGTAATGTTTCAGAAGATGTTTTAAAAGATGGATATAAAAGTTTTGAAAATGGGTTACCAATAAACGCTAGCGTAGTCGATGTTGATACAACTGTCTGGGGAAGAGTTCCTACTAATTTTTCTATTGTTGAAGCGTTTGATAATGATCCGTTATCAAGACAATATCAAGATGTTGGTTTAGATGGTTTAGCAAATAATGATGAACTGCTATTTTTTGAGGATAATTATATAGATTTATTAGAAAGCGCTTATGGAACAAATTCTCCAGCATATCAAAATGCTATTAACGACCCTTCAGGAGATGATTTTCATTATTTCAGAGGAACAGATTTTGATAACGCATCTACTGATATCTTAGCTAGATATAAGAGGTTTAACAATACTGACGGAAACTCTGTAACTTCAGAACAATCTATTGAATCATACCCAACTGCAGCTTCTTCCCAGCCAAATACTGAAGATATAAATAGAGATCATACTTTAAGTGAGACAGAAAGTTATTTCCAATATAAGTTAAATCTATTTCCTGGAATGGGTATTGGTGATAGCTATATCTCAGATGTTTTAGAAACAACAGTTAAAACTGAAAATGGAAATAATAGAAATATTAAGTGGTATCAATTTAGAGTTCCAGTTTATCTTCCTGATAATGTTATTGGAGGTATTCAGGATTTTAAATCTATTAGGTTTATGAGAATGAATTTTACTAATTTTAACGAACCTATAGTTTGTCGTTTTGCAACATTTAATTTAGTCAGAGGCGAATGGAGACGTTATAATTTTGACCTTTCAGAGCCTGGAGAATATATCCCATTAGATGATCAGTCTCAAACTACTTTTGATGTTTCTGCTGTTAATATTGAAGAAAACGGTAATAGACTTCCAATTAAATATGTTTTGCCTCCCGGGATAGAGCAAGAGGTAGATAATACAACTACTACATTAAGACAGCAAAATGAACAATCTTTAGTTTTAAAAGTTTGCGGGCTTCAAGATGGTGACTCCAGAGCAGCATATAAAACGTCTGATTTAGATGTTAGAGCATACAAGAGAATCAAAATGTTTGTTCATGCCGAAGGCCAAGAAGATAATTTAAATGATGGAGATTTATCTTGTTTTATTCGACTAGGTACTGATTTTACAGCTAACTACTATGAATATGAGATTTCATTAAAACCAACTTCTCATTACGCAACTTCTGACAATGAAATATGGCCTGAAGAAAATGAAATTGATATAGCTTTTGAAATTTTTCAGCTTGCTAAACAAGAGAGAAATTTTAATAATTTTGATGTTAGCTCTCCTTTCATTAAATACGGATCATCTGGAAAAATTACTGTAGTAGGAAACCCTAATTTATCTCAGGTTAAAACAATAATGATTGGAGTTAGAAACCCTAAAAAAAGTAGCGCTAATAGTATAGATGATGGTTTGTCTAAATGTGGACAGATATGGGTTAATGAATTAAGGCTAACAGATTTTGATGAGTACGGAGGCTGGGCAGCTAACACTAGAATAACAACTCGACTAGCTGATATTGGGAATATTACATTATCAGGAAATCTTAGCACTATAGGTTTTGGTAGTATTGAAAAGAAAGTTAATGAAAGACAAAAATATAATGCACATCAGTATGATTTTTCATCAAGCTTTGATTTAGGTAAATTATTTTCAGAAAATCAGGGCGTAAAAATACCCATGTATGTTGGTATTTCAGAATCTGTAAGAAATCCTCAATATAATCCTCTAGATCCAGATATATTATTATCCACCTCTTTACAAACATTAAGTAACCAAGATGATAAGGATTCTCTTAAATTCATTGCTCAAGATTATGTTAAAAGAAAGAGTATTAATTTCACTAATATTAGAAAAACAAAGACAATAAAAAAAGGTAAAAAACCAAAAAATAATAAGGTTTATGATATTGAGAACTTTACGCTCTCATATTCAAAAAATGAAACTTTTATTAGAAATATAAATACAGAATATAATAGAACTGTTAACTACAGAGGAGCACTAACGTATAATTTTAATACCAAGCCCAAAAATATTAAACCATTTTCTAAATTAAATTTAGGCAGGTCTCCTTATATGAGATTTGTAAAAGACTTTAATTTTAATAATATGCCTAAATCTTTTTCTTACAGGACTGATTTAGATAGGAATTATAATGAAACAAAATTAAGAAATCTTAATAATGGGAATATGATCATTTCACCTACTTATAATAAGTTTTTTAATTGGAATAAGATGTATGAATTTAAATATGATCTTACAAGAACATTAAAGTTAGATTTTAGTGCAAATAGAAAGGCAAGTATAGATGAGCCAGCAGGAAGAATAAGTAAAGATGATCCTGATTATCAGCAAAAGAGAGATACAATTTGGCAAAATTTTTGGGATTCTGGTAGGCCAACATCATACAATCAGAAATTTAGTTTGAATTATCAATTTCCATTAAATAAACTTCCAATTTTTAATTTCATGACTTTAAGTACAAGGTATAATGGGAATTATGATTGGAAATCTGCGCCATTGGCGTTACAGAATTTAGGTAATACCATACAAAATTCCCAAAACAGACAATATAACGGTCAAATTAATCTTACTACATTATATAATAAGGTTCCTTATTTTAAAAGAATCACACAAGGAGCTAGAGAACGTGGAAGAATGCAGCTAAAACAAAGTAAATCTAAAAAGAAAAAAGGTGAAAAGGATGACCAGAAAGATGAAAATAAAAAAGAAAATAATTTTAATGTTTTAAATCATTTAACTCGCTTTGTCTTAGGAGTAAAAAATATTTCATTTAATTATAGTGAAACAAGAGGAACTATGCTTCCAGGGTTTTTGCCTGAACCTCATTTTTTTGGTCAGCAGTGGGCGAATATGGCTCCATCTATTCCTTTTGTTCTTGGAAGCCAAAGAGATATAAGAAGTATGGCTGGCTTAAACGGTTGGTTAACTAAAGATACACTGTTAAATACTTTATTTAAAACTAATAAGTCACAAAACCTCACATTAAGGAGTACTGTTGAACCTGTCAAACAGTTTAGAATTGAATTAACTGCTAATAAAACAACTACAACTAATAATCAAGAATATTTCAAATGGGATAATCTGATTAATAATTATAATTCTTTTACTCCAACAGAAACAGGAAGTTATAGTGTTTCTTTTATCTCTATGTCGTCTGCATTTAAAGGCAATAGTGACGATTATTCTTCTCAAATATTTTCAAGGTTTAGAGGGTATAGAGCAGATATTGCTAATAGACTAGCATCTGCAAATCCAAATTTTAATGGGTTTTTAAGTTCTACTACTGGTTTCCCAATAGAATATTCAATTAACAATGGAGATACTATAGTGACTGGAGGTTATGGTCCGACTTCACAGGAGGTAATTATCCCTGCATTCCTTGCAGCATATGGAGGAAGAAGTTCTAATAATATTTCACTTACAGAAATGCCTAAGATTCCTCTTCCAAATTGGAGAATCACATATGATGGATTAATTAAATATAGGCTATTTAAAAGATATTTCAGGAACTTTAGTATAGGCCATGCCTACAGGTCTACCTACACGGTTAGTGCTTATAATACAAACTTAGATTATTTTGATGGAGATCAGATTAATTTAAATAATATGAGTTACCATGTACAAAAGGAAATTGCTCAGGTGTCAATTAACGAACAGTTTAGCCCTTTGTTAAAATTAGATGTTACATGGAAAAATAGTTTAATTACAAAAATTGAAATTAAAAGATCTCGAACTTTGTCTTTATCGCTTTCAAATAATCAATTAACTGAAACATCAACAAAAGACTATGTAATTGGAACCGGTTTTAGAATAAAAGATCTCGAGTTTAGATTTATTTCTGGAGGTAGAGGAAAGAAAATGTCATCAGATTTAGATCTAAAACTAGATTTAAATATAAGAAATAACAATACTATTATTAGAAAAATTATTGAAGATGTTGAGCAAATAACTATGGGGCAGCAGGTGGTAAGTATTAAGTTTTCAGCGGATTATGTGTTAAATCAACGACTAAATATAAGAGCCTTTTATGATAAGGTAATAACCAATCCTTTTATCTCAACTACCTTTCCGGGATCAATCACAAATGCTGGATTTAGTCTTCGATTTACATTAGCTGGATAATTTTTTTTAGATATAAAAAATTGTATTTTTGAGAAAATTTTTAATATGAGTTTTCCATTAGATTTAAAATATACTAAAGACCACGAGTGGTTAAATATAGATGGTGATATTGCTATTGTTGGTATAACTTCATTTGCCCAGGGTGAGCTAGGTGATATTGTTTATGTAGATGTTGACACTGAAGGTGAGGAGCTAGAGCAAGAAGCTGTTTTTGGTTCAGTTGAAGCTGTAAAAACAGTTTCTGATTTATTTATGCCGATGAATGGAGAAGTCTTGGAGTATAATTCTTTACTCGAAGATAACCCAGAACTAATAAATACTGATCCTTATGGAGATGGTTGGATTATAAAAATTTCAATTAGTGATCACTCAGCAATCAATCATCTTTTAAGTTCTGAAGACTATCAAAAGTTAGTAGGATAAAATAGATAATATGAAGCCGAAAAAAAATCCAAAAATAAGTCTAGAAAGTAAGAAGTCTTTATTTTTTCAAATTGGTCTTGCCATTACTCTTCTCGCTGTTTTAATTGCTTTTGAATGGAAAAGTTATGAAAAGAATGATTATAACTTAGGTAATCTTAATCTTGATGATATGGAAGAAGAAATAATACCTATTACAAGACAAGAAGTCAAGCCACCACCTCCACCACCTCCACCACCTGAAGTAATTGAAATCGTTGAGGATGAAGTTGAAATTGAAAAAGAATTAGAAATTGAGGATACTGAAACTGATGAGGACGAAATCATAGAGATTGAAGAAGAGGATGATGAAGAGTTTTTTATGGTTGTTGAGAATATGCCAGAATTTCCTGGTGGAGATTTAGGTTTGATGAAATTTATCCAAAAAAATGTAAAATATCCAGCTATTGCCAAAGAGTATAATATTACAGGTAAAGTATATGTTAGTTTTATTGTCGATAAGCAAGGTAAGGTAACAAACGTTAAGATAGTTCGTGGTGTAGATAAGAATCTAGACGGAGAAGCTTTAAGGGTAGTTTCTGCATTACCTAATTACAAGCCAGGAAAACAAAGAGGAAAGCCAGTAAGAGTAATGTTTACAATTCCTATTAATTTTACATTAAATTAATTAATCCGTTTAACTCATCCATTTTTCTGCTTAAACCAAAAGAAATTTTAGATGTTAACTTTCTAAAAATTCGATAATTTAGTTAGATTTGAATAATGTTATTTAAATCAAACTAAATGTCTACAGATATATCAAAATTTCTTGACTCGACCTACTTAAAAGAATCTACAGAGCTAGGAATTTCCGAAAAAGAAAATCAAAAAATTGTTAAAGAATTTATTTTGGATGGAATTAAAATGGACTGTGCTTGTTTAATGATCCGTCCAAACTTTGTTCAACTAGCTTATGATCTTATTGCTAAAGCTAGTTCGAGTGTTAAAATTGGTACAGTTATTGACTTTCCATTCGGAAATGCATCTACAGAAGAAAAAATTAAAGAAGCAAATTCTGTTATTGTTAATGGAGCCTATGATTTAGACTTTGTTTGTGATTATAATGCTTTCAAAAGAGGAAGTTTTGAAAAGTTTGATAATGATATTTTATTATGTACAAAACTTGGTTTAGCAAATAAAAAAATTGTTAAATGGATAATTGAAACAGGAGCGCTATCTAAAGCAGAAATACGTAAGATTTCTATTAGAATACACCACATTGTATCCTCTGAATTCAATAAGGATTTGCAAAAAGTATTTATTAAAACTTCCACAGGTTATTATGGAGGCTCTGGAGCTAAGATCAAAGACATTAAGGTTATTAAGTCTGTTTGTGGAGATTTGTCTGTTAAGGCTTCAGGTGGTGTCTCTGACCTAAGTCAATGTCTTGAAATGATAGAAGCTGGTGCTTCCCGAATTGGAACTTCTAAGGCTTTAAAAATTTATAATGAAAAAAAACTCAATGAATTATAAGGAGTTATTATTATTAGCAGTGAATGCATCTATAGATGGTGGAAAAGAGATAATGAAAATTTATGAATCTGATTTTAGTGTTGAACTTAAAGATGATAACTCTCCCTTAACTTTAGCTGATAGGAAATGTAATGATATTATTGAAAAAGTATTGACTCAAACTCAAATACCTATTTTAAGTGAAGAAGGTGCTGCAGTTGATTATAATGAAAGAAAACTTTGGGACGTTTTTTGGTTAGTGGATCCATTAGATGGCACAAAAGAGTTTGTAAAGAGAAATGGTGAGTTTACTGTCAATATCGCTTTGATAGCTAATGGTAAACCGATTATGGGAGTTATATATGTTCCAGTAAAGAATAAATTATATTATGCTATGGATGGGTTTGGCTCTTTTAAAATTCAGGTTAAAGATAATTTTAAGAATTTAGAAGATTTAATGCTTCCTTCAATTAAACTCCCTTGTCATAAAAATAAAAACAAATATGTCATTGTAGGCTCTAGATCGCATATGTCAATTGAGACCAAACAATTTTTTGAAGAAAAAAAGAAAGAATATCAAAATGTAGAAATTTTAGCTATTGGTTCTTCATTGAAACTATGCATGGTAGCTGAAGGAATTGCAAACGCATATCCTCGATATGCTCCAACTATGGAGTGGGATACGGGAGCTGGTCATGCTATTGTTAATATGTCTGGTTTTAAGGTTTTAGAACATTCTTCAGGTGAAGAATTACGATATAATAAAGAAAATTTATTGAATCCTTGGTTTCTTGTAATATAATAGATGCTTAAAAGAATAAAATATAATTTAGAGGATAAAGATTTTGCTGAACTATTTAATAAAGGAGGTTTGGCTTTTCTTTATAGAATTGGCGGTCAGATGTTGGGGTTTCTCTTAACATTTGTTATTGCATACTTTTTTGGAGCTAACGGTTTAGGTGATTATGTTTTAGCTATTGTAGTATTAAAGATTTTTACTTTAATTTCTAAGTTAGGTTTTGATACTGCATCAATTAAATTTATTGCTTCATTTGCTACAGAGAGAAAATATAAAAGTATTAAGTTATTTAGAAAAAAATCGCTATTGACAATTTCTGTAATGTCAATACTTCTTTCTATAATAATGTATTTTTCAGCAGATTATATTGCCGATTTAATAAATGCTAATGCTGATTATATTAGAATAAATTCATTTTTTGTTTTACCTCTTTCATTTTTTATTTTTCATTATCAAAACTTAAGAGGTTTAAAGAAAATTGGTCTTTATTCTTTTTTCTTTTGGACATCGCAAGCATTATTTTCTTTAATTTTTATATTAATTTATACTAGATTCTCAAAAGAACCAAGCATTCCTTTATATGCTTATTTATCCTCTGTTATTATTATTTCTGTACTGTCTTTTTTCATTTTTGAATATGTTCTGTCTAAACAAAAAAATAATGATAGTGAGATTGTTGAAAATCTAAAATTTAAGCAGATATTTTTAATTTCATTACCGCTTTTACTAGCTCAATCTGTTCAGTTTATTATGTCTTGGACTGATAAGTTAATGCTTGGTATTTTAGATACACCTTCAGTTATTTCAGGGCTCTCAACAAATTCTGCTGAAATTGGAGTTTATCATACCGCATTTAAACTATCAATGTTTGCTACTATTGGATTACTTGCCATAAAAAGTATTGCATCTCCGAAGTTTGCAGAGTTATATAAGAAACAAGATTTTCAATCTTTGCAAAAGGTAACTCAGCAATCAACAAAACTAATTTTTTGGACAACACTTCCTCTGGTCTTTGTTTTTATTTTTTGCTCTGATTTTTTAATGGGCTTATTTGGAGAAGAATTTAAAGTTGGAGTTTTTTCATTTGTGATTTTGTCTTTAGGTAGACTTGTAGTTTCTTTTTCTGGAGCAGCAGGTAATTTACTTCAAATGTGTGGTAAACAAGTAATCTTTATGAATGTTGCTATAATTGGTTCAATAATTAATATTGTTTTAAATTTTATTTTAATTCCTATTTATGGTATCAACGGCTCTGCAATAGCTACAATGGTTAGTATTGTTGTTTTTAATTTACTATTAGTCTATTATGTGAAAAGAGAATTTGGTTTCTATACATTTTATATTCCATTTATTCAAAAAATAAAAAAATGAGTTTGCCTAATCTTTTAATTGTAGGTGCTGCTAAGTCTGGAACTACGTCATTATATAATTATTTGTCTCAGCACTCAGATCTTTTTACTTCTTCTCATAAGGAGCCGCATTTTTTAATTAATAATGAGATTGGAAAGACAAGAATTCCAAATGGTATTACTGAATTAAAAAGTTATATGGATTTATTTTTAGGAAAAGATAGTTTTAAATACAGAGTAGAGGCAAGTACAATGTATCTGCAATTCCCGGACATATCTATTAAAAATATTAGAAAATATTTAGATGCTGATACTAAGATTATTATTATGCTAAGAAACCCTATTGATAGAGCTTTTTCTGGATATAATCATGTTAAACGATATAATTTAGTAGAAAATTTAAGTTTTGAAAATGCGCTCGAATTATCTGAGGATAGGTACCATACAAATGTAAATATTACGCCAGCAAGTAGATATAAAAATATAGGGTTATATTATGAGATGGTTAAAAAGTTTATGAAAGAATTTAATGAAAGTTTACATATTATTATTTATGACGATTTTATATCTGAGCCTCAAAAAGAATTAGATAAAGTCTGCAGTTTTTTAAGTATTAATCAAACTCAATTTAATGTTAATAGTAAATATATGGTTGGAGGGTGGCAATGGAAAAGCCCATTTTTGAAGAAATTTTTCCTTTCAAAAGGAATAATTAAGAAAATATTTAGATTCTTATTTCCTTTTTCATCTCTAAGAGCTTTTTTAAAGAAAAATATTATAAGAAATCAAACAAGTAAAGTTCCAATGATGAAAAAAGCAACAAGAGAACATTTGTTAGAATACTATTATAATGATATTGTTAAACTATCTAAATTACTTTCTTTAGATCTAAATAAATGGTTAAAATGAATTTGCCTAATTTATTGATAATTGGAGCAGCTAAATCTGCTACCACATCATTATATAATATTTTAAGTAGTCATAAAGATATATTTGCGCCTGCTTTTAAAGAGCCTCATTTTTTTAATATCGATGATAATTTTTCAAATGGTATAGATTGGTATAGCCAAACTTATTTTAATAAAAAGAAGAATCAAAAATATATTTTAGATGGAACTCCCACTTATTTGTATTCGTTAAAAGCTGCAGAAAGAATTTATAAAAATTTAGGAAGTGATGTGCAATTTATTGTTGTTTTAAGAAACCCTGTTGATAGGGCTTACTCTCATTATCTTCATACTAAAAGAGATGGTTTTGAAGAGTTAAGTTTTTTGGAGGCCTTAGAGGTTGAACAAAAAAGATTGAATCATGCAAGAAAAAGTAATGATGTTTTGTCTGAACTTAGATTTTCTTATGTGTCTCAAGGAATGTACTCTAATATGTTAAGTGCTTATTTGAAGTTCTTTTCTGTTAATAATTTTTTAATTTTAGATTTTGATACTGATATTAAAGATAACTTTAAAAAATCTTTAGAAAAAATAGCTAATTTTATAAATATTGATTTAAAAAATTTAGATGGTAAGAAGCATAGTAATAAAAGTAGTGTAGCAAGGTTTTCCTTTGTTAGAAATATTTTAATTTCACAGAGCTGGATTAGAAAAGTAATGAAAATAATTTTTTATTCTGCCCAAACAAGACAGATAATTAAAAATAAAATTCGTCATTTAAATGAAAAAGATTTTGCTTTTAAACCGTTATCTAAAAAGCTAAAAAAGGAACTTTTAGATAAGTATTTTGCAAATCAAGAAATAGATTTAGAAAACTTAATTGATAAAAAAATAAAGTGGCATAATCACTAATGTATAGTTTAAAAGAAAAATATACAGATAATTTACTGGTATTATTATTGATATTTACTGGTGGAGGCTTATTGTTTGTCTTTAATCGTAATCTAATGTATTACTTTTTTCTTGGATCACTATCAGTTGTTATATTATTAAACTCTTTTCAGCTAAAAAGAGATCTTGTTAACTCAATAGTTTTTACGTCTCTTTCTATTATTTCTCTTTTTCTTATCAACTTTTATTTTGCTATTTCAGAGCAATCATTAGATAAATATTTATATTATTTCACAGTTGTTATATCTTCTATTTTATTTTATGTTCATTTTAAAAACAATAGAGATAATAGTGTCTTTCTAGCTCGTTTAAATTTTGTTTTAAAAATTATTTGTGTACATGCATTAATTAATTTTTTTGCTTATTTCTTTGTTTATGATCAGCTTTTTGAGATTAATTCAGAATATTATACTTGCAAAACATATAACTATCTTTTTTATTATGCTTCAGACGAAATTTCTCTATCAGTAATGAATCTTTTTGGAGTAGATTTTTGTAGAAACCAAGGCTTGTTTTGGGAGCCTGGAGTTTTACAAGTATATTTAAATCTTTTTTTCTTTCTTGAAGCTTTTATTTATAAAAGAAATAGATGGCTTTTATTAACTGGATTTGTAATTCTTGGAACATACTCCACAACTGGGATTCTTATTTTAATCGTACAGCTTTTATTTTTATTATTTCAAAAGTTTAAAGAGAATAAGTTATTTCTTCCTGTTATTTTCCTTTCTTTCATCCCTATTTATTTTATTACTTCAATAAATATTGATGAAAAATTTAGAGGAAATCGTGTCTTTTCTTTTCAGAAAAGGTTGTTTGATTTAACACAGCCTATTTTTATTGCTCTTTCTCATCCATTAACTGGCGTAGGTTTGGACTTAGATCAGTTTCAAAAACTGCGCTATGAATTTTATATCGATGCTGAAAGTTTAGAGCTTATAAATGAAACGCTAGGAGTTTCATTGAAAGGAGCAGGGACAAGTGCTGGTAGTGCTAATTCTTTAACTTTTTTATTGGCTGCAATGGGGTTTCCGACAGCAATATTGTTTGTTTTTATGTTTTTAAAACAAAAAATAATTAATGATAAAAGATTTCTTTTTTTTATTATTGTTTTTGCTTCTGTGATGGCGGAGCCTCTTTTTCTTAGGCCATTTTTCTTTATTTTTATTGTTTCTGGCTTTTATAATTTCTTTTTTAAATTTACATCACATAGATCTAAAATTTCATGAAAAATATTTTAATAACTGGAGGAGCTGGATTTATTGGTTCTGCTTTGTCAAACAAATTAGCTGATGAAGGTTATAAAGTTACCATATTAGATAACTTATCTAAAAAAATTCATTCAGACAATAGTGCATATGAAGCTTTAAGATCTAAGTGTAATTTTATTATTGGTGATGTTAATAATAGATCTGATTGGGAAAATGCTATCATTTCTCAAGATGCTATTTTTCATTTAGCATCAGAAACAGGAACAGGAGAATCTATGTATGATATATTTAATTATTCTAACACAAATATTTCTGCTACAGCATTAATGTTAGATGTGCTAGTAAATACTAAACACCAGGTTAGAAAGATTGTCTTGTCATCATCTAGGGCTGTTTATGGTGAAGGTAAATATTTCTGTAATGATCATGGCGCGTTTTACCCATCCAGCAGAGACTTAAAACATTTAGAAAAAAATGATTTTGATTTCACATGTCCTCTTTGTAATAATACATTGACTCAAGTTGCTACAGACGAAAGTTCAAATATTAATCCTTCATCAATATATGCAGTTAGTAAGCACACTCAAGAAAAGATGGTTCAAATTATTGGTGAAAGTTTAGCTATAAACACTGTTATACTGCGCTATCAAAATGTATTTGGTCCTGGACAATCTTTATCTAATCCTTACACAGGTATTCTCTCTATATTTTCAACCAGGATATTAAACAATAATGATATTGAAATCTATGAAGATGGCTTTGAATCTAGAGATTTTATTTATATTGATGATGTAGTAGAAGCTTCTATTTTAGCACTAAATTATCAAAATATTAATGGAGAGGTTTTTAATGTGGGATCAGGAATTGCAACAACTGTACTGGATGTTGCTCAGCAATTGAAAAATAATTTTAATTCTAAGGTTAATATTACTATTACTAAGAAGTTTAGATTAGGAGATATAAGACATAATTTTGCAGATATTTCAAAGCTCAAAACTATTTTGAACTATCATCCAACTAATTCTTTTGAATCGGGATTAAGAAAGTTTGTTGATTGGGTGAAAAGTCAAGAAATTCAAGAAGATAATTACTTAAAATCTATAGAGAAATTAAAAAACAAAGGATTATTTAGATGAAAAAAAAATTCATTTTCCTCTTTAGTTTTTTTATTACATTAAATTTATTCTCTCAGCAATTAATTAAAAATAATATTTTTGGTTTTGCAACCTCTAATACTTTTACATTTTTTGATGTTAATTCACAAGACTTTCAACAAAAGGTGCAGAATATTTCTCCTCAAAATTTAAGATTTCCCGGTGGCGCAGTCGGGAACTTTTATCATTATAATAAGCCTGCTTATGGTTTAGACATTAGAGAAATTGATTCCCTTATTAACGGTAAGTTTCCTAAAAGAGCTAGAGGATTAATTAGCTATTCTAGAAAAAGTAATCATAAAGAAAATTATATTAAAAATTTTATTTCTTTAGCAAAACAAAATAATGCTGATGTTGTGTTAGTTGCGAATATTTTAACAGCAAATGATGATGATATAATAAATATGATTAGAGAAATGCTTGCTAATAATATTAATGTTCTGGGAGTTGAATTAGGTAGTGAGTTGTCAAATAAAAGTTATTTTGATAAAGGTTATGAAATTGATGATTATATACTAGCAGCTAAAAAAACATCTAATAATATTAAAAGTTTATTTCCAGAAATCAAAACTGCTATTGTAGCAGCCCCACTGGTAAAGGACAAAACACACAGACATACAATATGGAATAAGAGGCTTTCTAAAGAAAATTTTTACGATGCCATCATAGTGCATTCTTATGCTAAAGTTGTTAAAGGAAGGGATCAGTATGGTCAAATGATCTATGAAGAGAATGAAGGAAGTAAAGATGTTTCATTTGATGTATATAAAAATCGTTTAGATGAGTTTTTTAACAATACATATCCACAAGAAATTAATACATATAATTCTGTGTTTTCTAATAAGCCAATTTGGATAACTGAATGGAATTTACAGTATTCTAAAAAAACAGGAAACACTCTATTTCAAGCTTTATTTGTAGCCAATTATTTTCTTGATATTCTTTCTAAAGAAGTTTTTAAGAAAATTGAAATAACTACTTTTCACAATCTAGCGGGTAGAGATTTTGGAGGTTCAATATTTCAAAAGAAAGATAATAAAACATTTGTCCAATCTACGTTTTATCCAATTAAAATGTTGAGTTCTATTTTTGGAAGTGACTCTCTTATCATTCATTCAATAGAGACAAAAAATAACTTAAAAAAATACACTATCAGCAATAAGAATAATGTTGTGATGTTCGGTTATATTAATTGGTCTGAGAAGCCTCAAAATATTTTATTAGAAGAAAATCAAGTTTTTTTTAAAGAGGAGTTTTATGGAGATAGATTATATAGTTTAAATAGTAGCATTGGAGAGATTCACTATAATTCCAATCAAATAAAATCCAATGGATCAATCACCTTAAAGCCTTATAGTTTTACTTTAATTAGAGAAAAATGAGTAAAACAGATAAAATTTTCATTGTAGGTTCTAGTAGAAGTGGGACAACTATGATGTCTCGAGTATTAGCTAATCATTCCTCTGTTTTTAGTTTTAAGGAACTTCATTTTTTTAGTCAGACTTTTTCAAACAGAAAAAAAAACTCTCTTAATTATAATGAATCAGTTAATGTTTTGTCTAGATTATTTGCTACCCAAGAGCAAGGTATATTTAATGATCATGTATCTAAAGATTTATTAGAAAAATCTAAATCCCTTCTTAATGAGAATAATCAGTATAATTATTTCTCTCTTTTTGATTTGTTTTTAAATTCCATATTAAAAGATAATAATAAGTCTGTTGCGTGTGAACAAACACCAAATAATAATTATTATTTAGAGGAGATACTGACTAACTATCCAGAAGCTAAAGTTATTAATATGATTCGTGATAGTAGAGATGTTCTGCTCTCTCAGAAAAAAAAATGGAAAAGAAAATTTTTAGGGGCTAAAGAAATTCCTATTTTAGAAAGTTTACGTTCCTATTTATTATACCACCCTATAACTACTACTTTTTTTTGGAAATCATCTCTTTTGGAAACAAGAAAGTATGAAGGAAACAATAACGTATTAGTTGTTAAGTTTGAAGACTTTTTATTGTCACCAAAGAAAAAGTGCAAAGAAATTTGTGATTTTTTAGACTTAGATTTTAAAGAAAACATGTTGCTGGTTCCTAATATTGGCTCTTCAACTCAAGAAGATAGTAATGATAAGTTATTTATAGATTCAGAAAAAATTTCTAAATGGAAAGACGGTGGACTAAATTCAGCTGAGATATTTTTGTCTCAATTTATTTCTTCAGAAATAATGAGTTTTTATGGGTACCAAAAAAAGAAATTTTTATTCCCCCCTATTTTCGTTTTATTTTATTTGTTATCTTTTCCAATAAAATTTATTCTTTCATTTTTCTTTAATCTTAAAAGAATTTCTAGCGTGATAGATTTACTTAAAAATAAAACCTGATGTTAGTTGACTTTTTCATTGTTGGGGCTCCAAAAGCAGGTACAACTTCACTCTTTTATTACCTTAACAAGAATAAGGGGATATGTATGAGTAGTATTAAGGAACCAAATTTTTTCTCTAGTCAAGAATTGAAAATTCAAAAGATATATTACGATTCATTAATATTAGACAACCTTAAAGAATATGAAAGAATCTTTACCCCTAAAAACAAACAACAAATTATAGGAGAAGCAAGTGTTTCTTATCTTTTTTATCCTAACGTCGCTAATAGAATATTTGATTATAACCCTAGATCAAAAATTATTATCATTCTTAGAGATCCCGTGGAAAGAGCATTTTCTCATTATAGTATGGACCTTAGATTAGGACATGTTAAACAAAGTTTAGATGAGTTATTTGATTTAGGCTTAAATAATAAGGATAATTTATTCTTTCAACAATATATATTATTAGGTCAGTATTATGAACAGGTCAATAGGTATATAGAAGTGTTTGGTAGAGAGAATATTTGTGTTAAGTTTTATGATGAATTAAAATTAGATGCCAGTAGTTTTTATAGTGATATATTGAAATTTCTTCAGCAAGAAAATGATCATAATATTGATTTTAATCAGCCTTTCAATAAATCTAAACTTCCTTCTAACAAATTCATTAAATGGTTATATTCTTGGCCAATAATAAGAAAAATAAGTTTAATATTTTTGCCCTTATCTGTTATTGAATTTATTAATATTAAATTTTTTAAAGAAAATAATAATATAATTACCAATGATTTAAAATCTAAATTGCATAGCTTCTTTTTGGAAGATATTGAAAAATTAGAAAAACTATTAAGTAAAGATCTTAACTCATGGAAAAAATAGGAGTAGTCTCTGTTACTTTTAATTCCAAGTATGTGATAAGACCGTTTTTAGATTCTGTTTTTTCTCAAATAGGTACTCAGTTTATTTTATATATCATTGATAATAATTCAAATGATAATACTCTTGATATTATAAATCAATTTAATGAGCCTAATATTAAAATAATTCAAAATCAGACTAATTTAGGAGTAGCTACTGCCAATAATATTGGAATAAGAAGTGCTATAGAGGATAATTGTTCAAATATTTTATTGTTGAATAATGATATTGAATTTGATCAGAATCTTTTCAGTGGTTTACTCGAGAATCAGAAAAAGTATAAGTGTAGTCTAGTCGTGCCAAAAATAATGTTTTATGAAGATAAGAAAATTATATGGTATGCTGGTGGTTGGTTTAAGCGCTCAAGAGGTTTTCTTCCATTTCATAGAGGTTTGAAACAAATTGATACTGGTCAATTTGATACTGCTTTGCAAGTTGAATATGCTTCCACTTGTTGTCTTTTAATTTGTAAAAGTGTTTTTGAGGATACAGGAATGATGGATGAGAAATATTTCGTGTATTTTGATGATACTGATTTTTTATATAGAATTCTCAAGGGATTAAAACATCAGCTGTGGTATTGTCCTGACTTAAAATTATTTCATAAGGTTGGGAGCTTATCAAAGTCTTTTAGTAATAAGAAAAATAACTTGGTTCGAGGTGATTTTTTTATTAAACAGAATATTAGAAATCATATCTATTTTTTAAGAAAACAGAAAAATATTTATTGTTCCTTTTTTATTGTTATTCTATTTTTTAGAAATAATTTAAGGTTTATTTTCAGCCCTTCAATGAAAAAAGATATCTCCACTTTTTTATTAATAAATAAATCTTTTTTTGAAGGTATTAGGCTATAGTTTTTTGCCAATACTGAAAGAGTCTGTAAATATTTCATTAACCATTAATAAGCTGACAGAGTCATTTGTATGTATAGGGTCCGTAAAGCATGATTTGCAATTTGTAATTGAATTTGGAAAATCATAATCTATTACATTTCCAATATTTTGAATATCATTTTTATACCTTTCTTCTGCTTTAGATAATTTGAAATCGATTACTCTATCTCTATAATCCTTGTGATGAGGGACATTTAATAAGGTGAGTTTTATATTGTTTTCTGCGCAGTACCTATCAACTTCTGTAAGTCTAATTATCAAATTTTCAGGATACTTGTATCTAGAGTATTGGTTTTTTGCAACTGTTTTTATATTAAATTCCCACCATATTTTTTTGTCTTTAAAACTTTTGCCTTTTAAGGCTCTTTTTAGCATAATATTTCTCTCAATATTTGGTACAGAAACTGATGTTAAATGATGCAGGATTGCTTTGCTAGTAACCTCCAATACACTACCATTAAAAATATATAATAATGGGTTCTCTATTATTTTATCAACCTCATCTACTCTGTTCGCATAAGCATATTTATTATAAAGGTTAAAGTTAATCCCCAGTATTACATTTTCTAATTTTGAATATTTAGTTGATAACCAGAATAAATCAATAATTTCGTTAAGTTTAGCTGCATTCGAGTGAAGTATAAAGTACTTATCTCCACTAATTTTTTCTATCTCTGATATAGGCAGTCTTTTGATTCTTGAGTCGCCGATAATGATATTTGGTGTAGGATTATTTTTAAAATAAATTGTATTGTATAGCAATGAATTTAATTTTCTTGCTGTTTGTTGTTTTGTTTTTTCCTCTACCAAGCTAAAATTAGAAAAGTAGTTAAATGGATCAATCATTTTTAATATCATTACCCACAATATAATTGGAATAAGCAATATGCTTATTTTAAATAATAACTTTTTTATGTCTTTTGCAATCATTAGAATTGAAAGTATATAAAGTTATTTACTGATGAGTGAGGAGCAAGAAATAATATGCCATAAATCAGAATATAGTAAAGCGACCATCTCATCCATATTGGTTTTGTTTGTAATTTTGTCCACAAATTATCTGATCTTTCATAGATGCTATAGCCTACAAGTAAAACTATTAGAAAAGTACATTTTAACAAGTCATTGAAATAGATTCCAATACCCCTAAATTGCATTCCTATGTTATTGTATTCATTTAAATCATTGAACATGTGTTTAATTACGTAAATAGCGTCATCTAAATTATTTGCTCTAAAGAAAATCCAAGCAAAAGATACTAGAGAAAACGTGATAATAATATTTAGGAAACTATTTAATTTTGGACTGATATTAGTTATTATCTTAGATATGTTTTGTTTGGGAGTATTTAATACGAGTGCACTTACTAAATACGTGCCATGTAATGCACCCCAAATGATAAAAGTCCAATTTGCACCGTGCCATAGACCACTTAGTAAAAAGGTGATAATTATATTATAGTACCACTTCCACTTAACTACTCTATTGCCGCCTAGCGGTATATACAAATAATCCTTAAACCAAGAAGATAGAGTAATATGCCATCTTTGCCAAAACTCTTGAATAGATTTTGAAAAATAGGGTCTCTTGAAATTCTCTCTTAATTCAAATCCCATTATTCTAGCTGAGCCAATTGCAATATCTGAATAGCCAGAAAAATCACAGTAAATTTGAAATGTAAAAAAGATAGTTGCAACTATTAGTGTGATCCCCGAGTAGCTCTCTAAATTATTATAGACACCATCTACTAAAAGTGCTAGATTATCAGCAATAACTATTTTCTTAAAGAACCCCCAAAGCATTTTTTGTAATCCCGATTTAATTCTATTATATTCAAATTTATGCTCTTTGAAAAATTGAGGTAATAAATGATTAGATCTTTCTATAGGTCCGGCTACAAGTTGGGGAAAGAATGAAACATAAACGGCAAATACTCCTAAATGCTTTTGTGCCGGTGTCTTATTATTATAAACATCAATTGTATAGCTTAAAGTTTGGAAAGTATAAAATGATATCCCTACAGGAAGGAGCACATTGAAAAAAGGGATGTCATAGAATATGTTGTATTGATTAAATAATAACTGAAAGTTTTCACTAAAAAAATTAAAGTATTTAAAGCCAAATAAAATCCCGAGGTTACTAAAAAGACTAATTATTAGCCATTTTTTTCTTTTTTCTTTGATTTTAATTTTAGACATTCTATTTGAACATATAAAATCAATTAAAGTAGAAAGCATTATTAAAATAATATAATCTACTTTCCAGCACATATAAAAATAATAGCTTGCAATTAAAAGTAAACACCATCTTATTTTATGAGGAGTAATAAAATATAAGAAAATTACAATTGGAAAAAAAACTATAAAATGTAATGAGTTAAATAACATTTTTATGAATTGTGAACATAATCAAAGATACATTTCTTAAGACTAATTATAGACAAATATACAAATACAAAATAATCATAAAAAGGTATTATATTTAAAGCTTTTAAAAAAATGAAGATAAAAGTTGCGATAATTGATCATTTAGGAGCTCATGGGAGTTCTCATCACTTTTATTTATTTGGACAAGCGATTGGACTTATAAATTCTGGAGTTGATGTGAGTTTATACACAAACTCTAAGACGCATGACCCAAAGATTAAGCAATTAAAATTTTTTCAATTTTATAAAGACATATTTTTAAAGCATAATAAATTTCTGTCTGCTATTAGGTATTTATCAGGATCAATCTTTTCTCATTTACATGCTAAAAAAAATGGATGTAAAGTTTTTCATTATCATATTTTTGGATTTAGTGTTTTAGTATTGTTTAATATGCTTTTAGCTAAAATTTGTTTTGGAAAAATTGTTTTAACAATTCATGATGTTAGAAGTTTTGCTAATCCAGATTCTTCTAAAATATATACTAAGTTAATATATGCATTAACAGATAAGATTCTTACTCATAATAATTATAGTAAGCATGAGATTATAAAATATCATACTGATATAGAGCATAAAATTAATGTTATTCCTCATGGTAATTATTTGCCATTTATTATAAAACAAGTAAATAAAAAGAAGTCAAGAAAAAAAATTGGTCTCGACACAGATGGCAAGGTTATTTTGTTTTTTGGTATGATAAAAAAAGTTAAATGCTTAGATTTATTATTAAAAGCAATGCCAGAGGTGATTAAGGAAAATGAGCATATAACTTTACTTATTGCTGGCAAACCCTGGAAGGATGATTTCTCTAATTATCAGCAAATAATTGATGAACTCAGTATTGCTAAAAGTTGTGTTTTGCATATTAATTTCATTAATCATGAAGATGTGGAGCACTATTACTGTGCTTCAGACCTAGTTGTTTTACCATATAGTAAGATTTATCAAAGTGGAGTTTTAATGATGAGTTTAAGTTATGGAAAGCCTGTCGTTCTATCTGATTTAGAAGCGTTTAAGGAGGTAGTTGAAGATCATAAACATGCGTTTTTCTTTGTATCTGGTAATAAGAAATCGCTGTCTGATGTTATCATAAAAGCATTAAATTCTCCTGTTTTATTAGATGAAATTGCCTCAAATGGCCTAGCTTTGATGGAAAATAGTTTTAGCTGGCATAAAATTGGTGCTCAAACAAAAGCTGCTTATTTAAAAATCAATTATTTTTACAAAGGAAAATAAATGAAAGATAAAATTTTTAAAATATTTAATGAGTCTGCTGAAAACATCTCTAATGTTTCTAAAGATCATTATTTAATCGCTTCGATGGAGAAGGTTGTTGCTCTATCCTCTGAAGCTTTTAATAATAATCAAAGGATTCTCTTTTGTGGAAATGGAGGTAGTGCTGCTGACGCTCAACATATAGCTGCAGAACTTAGCGGTAGGTTTCTAAAAGAAAGAAAAGCATTATTTGCTGAAGCACTTCATGTTAATTCATCTTATCTCACAGCGGTAGCTAATGATTACGGTTTTGAATATACATATTCAAGAATTTTAGAAGCTACAGGTAGAAAAGGAGATGTCCTTATAGGCTTATCTACATCAGGAAACTCTTTAAATGTAATTAATGCTCTTAAAAAGGCAAAAGAAATAGGTATGAAAACGATTGGTTTTACTGGCAAAGATGGTGGTAAGATGTGTGATGTTTGTGATATTGTTTTCAATATACCTTCTAGCAATACCGCTAGAATTCAAGAAGCTCATATTCTGCTTGGTCATACTCTCTGTCAATTGATTGAAGAAAAACTATTTGATTAATAAATATGTATGATACTCTATTTTTAGACAGGGATGGTGTTATAAATTATAAGCTCGAGAATAGATACGTTACTCGAGCTTCTGAATTTAAATTTATTGTTGGAGCTGAAAATGCAATTAAGAAATTAAGTAAAGTGTTCAATAGAATCTTAATTGTTACTAATCAACAAGGTATTAGCAAGGGAATTATGTCTGAGAATAATTTAGATACTGTTCATCAATTTATGCAAAATCAATTATCAGGTTCTGAAAAATTTATTGAAAAAATATATTTTTGCCCACACTTAGCTTCCTATAGTTGTAATTGTCGTAAACCAAATATCGGTATGCTCGAGCAAGCTAAAATTGACTTCCCTTTAATTGATATTTCTAAATCCTACTTAGTAGGAGATTCTGATACTGATATTGCGGCTGGTAAGAGATTTGGTCTTAAAACAGTTAAGGTAGATAGTGTTTTTACTCTTGCTCACTGGTCTAAAAGTATTTTATGATTATTAATAATTTTCTTTTTTATTTTTATAAAAGTAATTTCATATGTAAGTTTCTCTATGCTTTTTTATTTTTTTATTTTTTATCTTTAAGTTATGCCTTTTCTCAGCATACTAATCTCCCCATGGGAAAGAGTTTTTATAATTTAGTTGATAAAGAAATTCATCATGGTGATAATCACACCGCATTTAAGCCTCTTATTAAGTCAACAATGGATCTTAATTTAGATTCATTATTATCTCCGATAGTTTTGTTTAAAAGAAATATCTTCAAAAAAAATATTTTTAATCGAGATTGGTTGATTATTACTGGAGAAGGTTACAAGATTAAAGCTTCTCCATTATTTAATTTTTCATTAGGATATGAGAGTGAAGAAGAGAAAAATACATTTGTAAATACAAGAGGCTTTAGTATCCATGGAGATATTGGCTCTAAAGTTTCTTTTCATACGTCATTTGTTGAGAATCAGGCTATTTTCCCTAACTATATTGATTCTCTTATTAGTTCTCCAACGCAAGGACGTGTTGTACCAGGACAAGGTATGGGACGTGTTTATTATGACAAAGGATTTGATTATGCAAAATCCTCTGGATATGTAGGGGTTAAGGCAACGGAGAATATTTTATTACAGTTTGGACATGGCAAACATTTTATTGGAAATGGCTATCGTTCTTTACTTTTATCAGATAATTCATTTAATTATCCTTTTTTAAGAATTCAAACTTCTTTTGGAGATTTTCAGTACTCTAATCTTTACGCTGAGCTTCAAGATCTTAAAAATTATTTGTCCGCTGATAATAACTATGACTATATGGGATATGCCAAAAAATATATGTCTACTCATTATCTTTCCTATAATATTAATGAAAAATTAAATATAGGATTATTTGAATCTATTATTTGGAAGACAAACCATGCTTTAGGAGCCACTGGTTTTGATGTAAACTACCTAAATCCTATTATATTTTTTAGACCAGTTGAGTTTTCAATTAATTCGCCTGATAACGCTATTCTTGGTCTAAATTGTAAATATAAAACATCAACTAATTCATATGCTTATGGTCAATTAGTTTTTGATGAATTTACAATTAATGAATTAAAATCTGATAATGGTTATTGGGCTAATAAATATGGTTATCAGATTGGTTTTAAGGCTTTTGATTTATTAGATGTTCCTAATTTGACTTTTAATGTAGAAAGAAACCTCGTTAGACCATATACTTATAGTCATTGGAATTCTTCAAATTACGGTCATTATAATGAAGAATTAGCTCATCCTCTTGGAGCAAATTTTGCGGAAAATATTCTTTTAATTAAATATCGAAAAGACAGGTTAACATTAGAGTTTAAATATTTGGATATAATCTCTGGAGCTGATTATTTAAATGATACTATTTCTTATGGGTCTAATATATACGCTGATTATAATGATAGAAATTCAGATTATGGAATAGAAATGTTTAATGGTAATAAAACAAATATTCATTATGCTAAGATAAATTTTGGTTATATATTAAATCCATCAACTAATTTTAAAATTGATTTTTCAATTGTAAAGAGAACGCTTTCCTACGATATCTCCGTCTATAAAACAATGTTTTATTCCGTCTCCCTAAAGTCTGATTTATTTAACCATTATTATGATTTTTAATTCTCATGCGTGATTTTATTTTAAATATTGAAACTGCCACAAAATCCTGTTCTGTTTCGTTGTTTAATGGCGAGCAATTAGTTGGCTTTAAAGAACATATTTCAAAGGAGTTTTCACATTCTGAAATGTTGACGGGGTATATTGAAGACCTTTTGAAGGATTCTGACATTCTTTTTAGCCAATTAGTAGCAATAGCTGTAAGTATGGGGCCTGGCTCATTCACTGGCCTGAGGATAGGGGTTGCTACAGCAAAAGGACTTTGCTATGCATTAAAGATCCCATTAATTAGTGTTTCTACATTACAAGCTATGGCTTTTGGGGTAGCAAAAATTTTTAAGGCTGATTTATACTGCCCAATGATTGATGCTAGAAGAATGGAGGTTTACTCTGCGTTTTATGATATTAAAAATAAATTAATTAGAGAGATTCGTGCTGATGTTGTTGATCCAACATCCTATGATAAATTATTATCAGTCCCTATTGTTTTTTTTGGTGATGGCGCTGAGAAATTAAAGAATGTAATAGTTCACAATAACGCTAGATTTTTAGATGATGTTCATCCCAGTGCCAAAAATTTAGGAGTGTTAGCGTATAAGAAATTTATTAAAAATGATTTTGAGAATATTGCTTATTTTGAGCCTTATTATCTTAAAGATTTTGTTTCAAATAAGAAAGATTAACTTCTTTTTCTGCTTCTTTTTTTATCACCAAACCTACTCTTAAATGAACCTTCCTTAGTAGGTGATTTTTCTCTAGGGCTTCTGCTTTTATTTTCATCTTTACTTCCTTGATTACTTTTAAAGCCTGATTCTTTTCTAGAGTTTTTCTTATCGTAGTTTCCAGATGATTGCGGAGGTTTAGATATTTCTACTGATACTCTTTCTCCATTCCATTCATTGCCTTCAAAGCTGCTTAACACTTTATCTTCATATTTACTGTCAACCTCAAAGAAAGAAAAACTTTTTAAAATATCAATTTTTCCAATCGGAATGTCTCGCTCCTTTGTAAATTCATTAACCATACCAATTACATTTTGAGCTTGTAGTCCTTTTTGATTCCCAAGATTAATAAAGAACCTTGTGTATCCTTCTTCTGCATGATTCTTTCTATTTGAGGACCTCCCACTATCTCTTCTTGAAGAATCATTATCTCTTCTTGAGGAATTACTATCTCTTCTTGAGGAATCTCTATCTCTTCTTGAGGAATCTCTATCTCTTCTATTTGAGTCTCTGTCTCTGGATGAAGATTTACTTGGATCAATATTTAGATTCCCTGCATTTTTATAAAATGATAGGAATCTGTTAAATTCGGCGGAAATAAAGTGCTTTAGTAAATCTTGTTTGTCTAAATGAGCTAGTTTTTCTTCAATAGCTGGTAAGTATTTGTCAATTTGATTACTTACTTTAGTGTTTACTACCTTGTCAACAAGCTTAAGAAGTTGAATTTCACAAATTTCTTCACCATTAGGAACTTTTTTTAATATTAAATCTCTCTTGAGCATTCTTTCTATTGACTGAAGCTTTCTTTTTTCTCTACTATGAGCAATAATTATTGAAACTCCTTTATTACCTGCTCTTCCTGTTCTTCCAGATCTATGTATATAAATCTCATTGTCATCTGGTAGGTTGTAGTTAATTACATGAGAAAGTTCGTTAATGTCAATTCCCCTTGCTGCAACATCTGTCGCAATTAAAAGCTTAATGCTTTTTTTTCTAAAACGACCCATCACGTGGTCTCTTTGAGATTGTGATAGTTCTCCATGAATTGCATCAGCGCTATATCCATCTTGCATCAGTTTGTCTGCAATATCTTTTGTTTCTCTTCTAGTTCTACAGAAAACGATGCCATATATATCTGTATTGATATCACATATTCTTCTTAAAGCCTGGTATCTATCTTTCGCATTTACCATGTAGTAATGATGCTCAACATTTTCTGCGCCCTCATTTCTGCTAGCCACTTCAATTGTTTTGGGGCTAAACATATAGTTTTTAGTTATTCTCATAACTTCTTTGGGCATTGTCGCTGAGAATAATAATGTTTGTTTTGTTTCTGGAGTTTCAGCAAGGATAGTGTCTAAATCTTCTTTGAAACCCATATTTAGCATTTCATCAGCTTCATCTAAAACAACCATTTCAATATCAGAAAGACGAAGTTTTTTTCTTTTAATAAGATCTATAACTCTTCCTGGTGTTCCTACTACAATTTGTGTTCCCGATGTTAAGGCTCTTATTTGTGTTTGAATACTTGTTCCACCATATACTGCTGTAATTCTGAGATTTTTGATGTATTTAGCATACGATTCCATGTCCTTTGTTATTTGCAGACAAAGCTCTCTTGTAGGACATAAAATTATTGCTTGAGGAATTTTTCTGTCAACTTCGATTTTTTCAATTACTGGAAGACCAAATGCAGCTGTTTTACCTGTCCCTGTTTGAGCAAGTGCAATAAGATCTTTGTCTTCTTCTATTAAATAAGGAATTGTTTCTTTTTGGATAGGGGTAGGTTCAGTAAAACCTAAATCTTTTATCGCTTTTTGGATCTCATTATTTAATCCTAAATCAGAAAATATCATATTAAAAATTTTTTGCAAAAATACACTTTTTTACTCGCGACCTTATTAATTGTTTTTTTATTAAAAATCTTTGTTTTTTTGGATATAAATTTGGTAAGATTATCTTTTCATTTATTACTTTTGCATATTAAATTTTAAGAGATGAAATTATACGATTTTTCAGACAGACACATTGGCCCAAGATCACTAGATGTAAAAACAATGTTAAAAAAAGTTGGGGTTGATAGTATTAGTCAGCTAATTGATGAGACAGTTCCTTCACAAATTCGATTAAATAAAGAGATGGATTTACCAGCCTCAATGACTGAAAATAAGTTTTTTGAGCATATGAAAAGTTTAGCCTCAAAAAACAAAAATTTTCGCTCTTATATTGGTATGGGTTATTACAACACTATTTTGCCTGGAGTTATTCAGAGAAACGTTTTAGAGAATCCAGGTTGGTATACGTCATACACAGCTTATCAGGCCGAAGTTTCTCAAGGTCGTTTAGAAGCGCTCTTAAATTTTCAGACAATGGTAAGTGATTTGACAGCAATGGATTTAGCAAATGCTTCTCTGTTGGATGAAGGAACGTCAGCTGCAGAAGCTATGATAATGTTATATAATTCAAGATCAAGATCACAAAAAAAAGAAGATGTTAGTAGATTTTTTGTTTCCGAATTATGTCTTCCTCAAACAATTGATATATTAAAAACAAGATCTGAGCCCCTTAATATAGATCTTGTTATAGGTGACCATGAAAGTATAGAAATAGATCATTCATTTTTTGGGGTTATACTTCAATATCCAGCAAAGTTTGGTGCCGTTATAGATTACTCGGAGTTTACAAGAAAAGTTAAAGAAAAAGATGTTTGTGTGGTAGTAGCCGCTGATCTTCTTAGTTTAAGTTTATTAAAGCCACCAGGTGAATGGGGTGCAGATGTTGTTGTTGGTACAACGCAAAGGTTTGGTATTCCCTTAGCATATGGAGGTCCTCATGCTGCATATTTTGCTACATCTGAGAAGTATAAAAGAAATATTCCAGGTAGAATTATTGGTGTTAGTGAAGATGCTGATGGAAAAAGAGCCTTAAGGATGGCTTTACAAACAAGAGAGCAACATATTAAAAGAGAAAAAGCTACATCTAATATTTGTACTGCTCAAGCTCTTCTAGCAGTGATGGCTGGAATGTATGGAGTTTTTCACGGGCCAGATGGTATAAAGGCTATTGGATCTTCTATTCATAAGAATACACAAGTATTGGCGGAGGGGTTAAAGCAATTAGGCTTTCATCAATTAAATGAAAGCTATTTTGACACACTTTTAATATCTGTTGGTCATGTAACAATGGATCACATTATTCAAAACTCTTTAGATGCATATATTAACTTTAATATTATTGATGAAAAACATATTTCAATTAGTCTGGACGAAAAGGATGATATAGAATCCATACAAAAGATACTTGAAGTTTTTGCTAAAAGTTGTAGTCATAGTGATGCTAAGAATCTAATTAGTGAAGTTATTAATAGTACCCATATTGAAAATAATATTAGTAATAATATTTTGAGGACTTCACAATTTATGCAGTATGATGTCTTTACCAAGTATCATTCAGAAACTGAGATGATGCGATATATTAAAAGTCTTGAAAATAAAGATTTCTCTCTTACTAATTCAATGATTGCTCTTGGTTCTTGTACAATGAAGTTAAATGCTGCAACACAGTTATTTGCTCTTAGTTGGCCAGAATTTAATAATATACATCCTTTTGTTCCTGTTAATCAGGCTCAAGGATACCAACAAATGTTTGTTGAGCTAGAAAAGATGTTATGTGAGATCACTGGCTTTGATGCAATGAGTCTCCAACCAAATTCTGGGGCTCAAGGTGAATATGCAGGCTTAATGGTGATAAGAGCATATCATTTAAGCAGAGGAGATAGTCAAAGAAATATTTGTTTAATTCCTTCATCAGCTCACGGTACTAATCCAGCTTCTGCGGTGATGGCTGGAATGAAAGTTGTAGTCACACCTTGTGATGAAAATGGAAATATAGATTTTGAAATACTTAAAGAAAAAACTCTTGAGCACAAAGATAATTTAGCTGCTTTGATGATTACATATCCTTCAACGCATGGTGTTTTTGAAGATAAAATTATTGAAATTACTACTTTGATTCACGAAAATGGAGGACAGGTTTATATGGATGGTGCTAATATGAATGCTCAGGTAGGTTTAACTAATCCAGGTATTATTGGGGCTGATGTCTGTCATTTAAATCTTCATAAAACTTTTGCTATTCCTCATGGTGGAGGAGGCCCAGGAGTTGGCCCTATAGGGGTAGTAAAGCATTTGGCTGAATTTTTACCAAATAATTCAGTTGTAAAAATGGGTGGAGCTTCTGGTATGTCTATTTCTTCCGCCCCTTGGGGGAGTGCTTTAGCATTAACTATTTCTTATGCATATATTATGATGTTAGGAAATAAAGGGTTGACATATTCTACTGAAATTGCTATTCTTAATGCTAATTATATTAAAGAAAGATTATCAGACGATTATAATGTTTTATACACCGGTGAAAAAGACAGAGTAGCTCATGAGATGATAATTGACTTTAGACAGTTTAAGAAAGATGGAATAGAAGTTGTAGATATAGCTAAAAGACTTATTGATTATGGTTTTCATGCACCTACTGTTTCTTGGCCTGTTGTTAATACGTTTATGATTGAACCAACAGAGAGTGAGTCTATGGAAGAATTAGATCGTTTTTGTGATGCATTAATTAGTATAAAAGCAGAAATTAATGATGTTATAAGTGGAGCTTGTGATAAAGAAAATAACTTATTGAAAAATGCGCCACATACTTTGCAATTAGTTGCTAATGATTTATGGGAATTCCCATACTCTAGAGAAAAAGCAGTTTTTCCACTTCCTTATTTGCGTTTGAAAAAAATGTGGCCTACAGTCAGACGATTAAATGAAACATATGGAGATAGAAACCTTGTATGTTCTTGTGCTCCAATTTCAGACTATAAATAGAATAGGTGTTTATTTTTAAATAAATTATTTGGTCTTCGTATTTTTGCCTTATATTTGTAGAAATAACAATATAACTTAAAGAAAAATATGAAAAGAATATTACTATCTGTTGTTGCTCTATTAACTATTACTTCATCTATAGCTCAACAAAAACAAGCACAAACAAATACAATTTATAATATCAAGCATGTACAAAGCGTAGTTAGTCCAACAAGTTCGCAGCTTTCTGTTGCTCCAGCTCCAGCTCCTTTTTGGACAAATGATTTTTCAGATGCTAGTCAATGGACTATGGTTGATCTTTTAAATGGTGGATTACAGAATTGGGCAATTACAACTAGTGGTCCTACTGGAAGTTTTTCTCAGCCAATGGGAGTTATTGCTTCAACAACTGCAGCTAATGGATTTGCTCTTTATGATTCAGATGCTTTAAACACACAATACACACCACAAGAAGCTACACTAACATATAATGGAACTGTTGATTGTTCTCAATATCAGTATGTGAATATTAATTTTGAGTGTTATCATCGAGTTTTTAGAGATTCGTTATTTGTTGAAACAAGTCTAGATAACTTTGTAACAGTTGCTGGAAGATATCGAGTTCAAGAAGGATTAGATGTAGGTGATTCATCTCCAAATCCAGAAAATATTTCAGTGAATATTTCTGCTTCTTCAGGAAATCAAGCAAATGTTTCTTTTAGATTTCATTATGAGGGAGAGTGGGATTATGCTACAATGTTAGATGATGTAAGTTTTTCAGAAACACCAGAAAATGAACTGTCTTTTAGCGATGAAACATTTGGTGGTTGGTGGTTAGGATATCAAAACACTGGAGACCTTGGAACAGATTTTACTTTTTATCCAATGGTACAAGCTATAGCTAATCCTTACAGATTAGAGGGAGTAGTTAGAAATAGTGGTGTTCAGACACAAAATAATGTTACAATGTACGTTTCTGTTGAAGATGAAAATGGTGCTACAACATCACTTTCTTCAAATCCATTATCATTAACTATTGGTCAGAATGATACTGTTACTACATCATCAACATTTACACCTCCTAATATGGGGATATACGACATGAGTTTTTGGGCTACATCAGATTCATTCCCAACAACAGACACTATGACAAGATCAACGATTGTAACAGATACTGTTTATGGAATGGATTATGATTGGAATTCTGATGGATCTAATGTTTCTGGATATAATTATTTATCTCGTCCAAATTGTGGTCAGGTTTTAGCAAATGC
>CAJXYM010000008.1 GCA_913063045.1 uncultured Flavobacteriales bacterium
CACTCAGTTTCAGGACAGCATGCTGGCCCTCAGGGATTAATGGTGTTTCATGATTATAATGAAGGTTTAGCATATGCCCGTAAAATGAAAAAACCTCTTATGTTAGACTTCACAGGGCATGCATGTGTAAATTGTCGTAAAATGGAAGAACAAGTTTGGTCGGATCTTGATGTTAAAAATATATTAAGAGATGACTTAGTTGTTGTCTCCTTATATGTTGATGAAAGAATTGACTTACCAGAGAATGAGCAATATATTACAACAATGGCTGGAAAAAAGAAAAAAGTTAAAACCACAGGAGATAAATGGATGGTCTTTCAAGCAAATAAATATGGGACTAATTCACAACCTTATTATGTCCTGTTAGATAATAATGAAAATCAATTGAATGAAGCTGCTAATTATCAAGATTATGGGTCTGTTGATCTTTTTCAAGATTGGCTCACAAGAGGTTTAACAAAATTTAATAATTAACAAATATGGCAAATAAGAAATCAGTAAAAACTTCTAAAAAAATTATCACTAAAGATTCTGAAGTTTTTCTAGAAAAATATATTAATAATCCGTCTCCAACTGGATTTGAAAGTGAAGGTCAAAAGTTATGGCTTGAATACATTAGTCCTTATATAGATGAGCACTTTGTAGATACTTACGGTACTGTTGTTGGTGTAATTAATCCAAAGGCAAAATATAAAGTAGTAATTGAAGCTCATGCTGATGAAATTTCTTGGTTTGTTCATTATATCACTAAAGAAGGTTTCATATATTTAAGAAGAAATGGTGGCTCTGATCATCAAATTGCTCCTTCAAAGAGAGTTAATATACATACTAAGAAAGGTATTGTAAAAGCAGTTTTTGGTTGGCCTGCTATACATACCCGTACTGCTGCTGATGAAAAGGTTCCTAAGCTTGATAATATTTTTCTAGATTGTGGTTGTTCTGACAAAAAAGAAGTAGAATCTTTAGGGATTCATGTAGGATGTGTTGTTACATATGAAGATGAATTCATGGTATTAAATGATAAGTATTATGTTGGTAGAGCACTTGATAATAGGGTTGGTGGTTTTATGATTGCTGAAGTCGCAAGATTATTAAAGAAAAATAATATAAAACTTCCTTTTGGTTTATATATCACTAATGCTGTTCAAGAAGAAGTTGGTTTAAGAGGTGCTCAAATGATTGTGGAAACTATTAAGCCAGATGTTGCTATTGTAACTGATGTTTGTCACGATACTCATACTCCAATGATTAATAAAATTAAACAAGGAGATACCAAATGTGGTGATGGTCCAGTTTTATTTTATGGGCCTGCTGTTCAAAATAATTTATTGGAGTTAATTATTAACTCAGCAGAAAAAAACAATATACCATTTCAAAGAGGTGCTGCTTCAAGAGCTACAGGTACAGATACTGATGCGTTTGCTTTTTCTACTGGCGGTGTTGCTTCGGCCTTAATTTCACTTCCTTTAAGATATATGCACACTACTGTTGAAAGTGTTCATAAGGATGATGTTAATAATGTAATTGATTTAATTTATAACCTTTTACAGGATATTAAGGATCAACATGATTTTAGGTATTTAAAATAAGGACCAGTGTACGTCTTTTAGATTTATAGATTATCTACCATGACATTTCTTGTATTTTTTGCCACTTCCGCATGGACAAGGATCATTTCTATTAATCTTTTGCTCAACTCTTACTGGCTGAATTTTTTGAGCTGATTTCTCAGATTTGTTTTTTTCAGAAATGCTATTTTCGGGTCTACTTGTTTGAAGATTCTGATTATTACTAGCTTTTTCTTCTTGAATTTGTTGATTACTGTTGGGTAAGCCAGCTTTTAAAAGAAATGTAACAATATCTTTATTTACTTTAAATATAAGTTCTTTAAATAAATTAAAAGATTCAAACTTATAAATTAATAAAGGATCTTTTTGTTCATACACAGCATTTTGAACAGACTGCTTAAGGTCATCCATCTCGCGAAGATGTTCTTTCCAAATATCATCGATAATAGCTAGTGTTACACTTTTTTCGATTGATTCAGCAATATTTGCTCCTTTAGAATCAAATGATTCTTTAAGGTTTGTTACCACTTGGAATGTTTTTATACCATCAGTAAATGGAACAACAATATTTTTATAATTAGCAGATTGATTTTCAAAAACATCTTTAATTACTGGAAAGGTTTGTTTTGCAATATTACTTGTCTTTAGTTTATAATTATCATAACAACTTTTGAAAGTAATATCAGTAAGTTTTTCTTGCTCTATTTCTAAGAACTCTTCTTTTGAAACAGGACTTTCTATTGTGAGTGTTCGTATTAGAGACAGTTTATAACCCTCATAGTCTTTGTTTCCGCTTGTTTCTAGTGATATAGCCTCACAAGTATCATAAATACTATTTGAGATGTCTAATGAGATCCTATCACCATGCAAAGCATGCCTTCTTTTTTTGTAAATAACCTCTCTTTGTTGATTCATGACATCATCATATTCAAGAAGATTTTTTCTTATTCCAAAATTATTTTCTTCAACCTTTTTCTGAGCTCTTTCAATTGACTTACTAACCATTGAATGCTGAATAACTTCACCTTCTTCTAATCCCATTCTATCCATTAGTTTAGCTATTCTCTCTGAACCAAATAATCTCATTAAATTATCTTCTAAGGATACATAGAATTGAGATGATCCAGGATCTCCTTGTCTACCTGCTCTTCCTCTAAGTTGTCTGTCTACCCTTCTAGAATCATGTCTTTCAGTTCCGATAATTGCTAAACCTCCTTTTTCTTTTACTATATCAGAAAGTTTAATGTCAGTTCCTCTACCAGCCATATTTGTTGCAATTGTCACAACACCTTTTTGCCCAGCTTCTGCAACTATATCAGCTTCTCTCTGGTGAAGCTTAGCATTAAGAACATTATGTTTAACCCCTCTTTTTCTTAAAATAGTGCTTAAAAGCTCTGATATTTCCACTGATGTTGTTCCTACAAGTATTGCTCTTCCTTGCTCACTTAGCTTAACAATATCTTCAATAATTGCATTATATTTCTCTCTATTTGTCTTATAGACTAAATCGTTTTTATCATCTCTTTGAATTGGTCTATTAGTTGGGATTGATACTACATCTAATTTATAAATTTCCCAAAATTCTCCAGCTTCTGTTTCTGCTGTACCCGTCATTCCAGAAATTTTATTGTACATTCTGAAATAGTTTTGTAGTGTTACTGTAGCGTAAGTTTGAGTGGCATCTTCAATTTTAACACTTTCTTTTGCTTCTATTGCTTGGTGAAGACCATCTGAATATCTTCTCCCTTCCATTATTCTACCTGTTTGCTCATCAACAATTTTTACTTTATTATCCATAACAACATATTCTACATCTATTTCAAATAGTGTGTATGCTTTAAGTAGCTGATTAACTGTATGAATTCTTTCTCCTTTAATTGAGAAGTCTCTTAGAAGAGTGTCTTTAGCTGTTTTTTTATCAATATCACTTATTGTAGATTTTTCAATTGTTGCAATTTCTTGACCAACATCTGGTAAAATAAAAAAATCTTTTTCCTCTATTGATGTGGTCATTAAGTTAAGACCTTTTTCTGTAAGTTCAATAGTATTAGTTTTTTCATCAATTACAAAAAACAATTCTTCATCAACTAAATGCATTTCTTTATTTTGATCTTGCATATAGAAGTTCTCAGTTTTCTGAAGCTGAGCTCTAATTCCATCCTCACTTAAAAACTTGATTAAAGCTTTGTTTTTAGGCAGTCCTCTAAAGGCTCTAAGCAAGTTAAATCCACCTTTCTCTTTATCTCCAGAAGTAAGGAGTTTTTTAGCATCAGATAGAACTGTTGTTACATATTTTTTTTGAGCATTAGCTAGGTTATGGACTTTATGTTTAAGCTCATTGTATTCATGAACATCTCCACGAGGCGTGGGACCTGATATTATTAGTGGTGTTCTGGCATCATCAATTAATACAGAATCTACTTCATCTACAATTGAATAATGTAATTTTCTTTGGACTAAATCATCTGGTCTTTTAGCCATATTATCTCTTAGATAATCAAATCCAAATTCATTATTGGTTCCATATGTAATATCTGCTAAATAGGCATTGCGTCTTTCGTCTGAGTTAGGTTGGTGATTGTCAATACAGTCAATACTCAGTCCGTGAAATTGAAATAAAGGTCCCATCCATTCACAATCTCTTTTTGCTAAATAATTATTTACGGTAACTAAATGTACACCAAGTCCAGTTAAGGCATTTAGAAACACAGGAAGCGTTGCAACTAATGTTTTCCCTTCTCCAGTCTGCATTTCGGCAATTTTCCCTTCATGTAAAACAATTCCGCCAATTAATTGAACATCATAATGAATCATATTCCATTGCATGATATTACCCGCAGCATTCCATTCATTTTTATAAGAAGCTATTTCTCCTTTAATAGAGATAAAATCTTTTTTAGCAGCTAAATCTTTGTCAAATTCAGTAGCTATGACATCAATTACATTGTTTTCAGTAAATCTTTTAGCAGTTTCTTTCATAACTGCAAATGCTGTAGGAAGAATCTGATTAAGAATAACTTCAATTTTCTCTACTACTTCTCTTTCTAGTGCATCTATTCTTTGATAAAATATTTCTTTCTCTTCTGATACTGTATCTTTTAATTCTGCTTTTTCTTTAAGAGTTTGTATTTCTTCTCTATCATTAAGAACATAGTCATTAATTTTTTTCTTTAAAAGTATAGTTTGTTCTCTAAGTTGATCGTGAGAAAGGGATGAGATTTTAGAAGATTCTTGCTTTATTTTTTCAACTATTGGCTTAATTAGTTTTAAGTCTTTGTCATACTTCGTGCCAAAGAATTTAGTAGCAAAATCGAATATTCCAGCCATTGGTTTAGTTTATGTAAGCAAATGTAGTTTTAAATAGTATAAAAAGACAAGGTAATAAGTTGAAATTTATATCTTATTTCTAATACTCATCTTCATTAAAGAAGAAGTCGTCTTTAGTAGGGTAGTCGGGCCAAATATCCTCAATTGTTTCCCATTGCATTCCTGGTTCATCTTCAACAAGTTCTTGTAGGTTTTCTACTACTTCCATAGGTGCTCCTGATCTTATTGCGAAGTCAATTAACTCATCCTTCGTTGCAGGCCATGGGGCATCTTCTAGTTTAGATGCTAATTCTAAAGTCCAATACATGAGATTATTTTTTTGCAAAAATAATTTTTTTCCTTAATTATAATGATATTTATAAGTTTTTTTCCCAGTTTATTTCTTGCCCATTATTAATTTTCAGTAAATATCTCGATAATACAAACAAGAAATCTGACAATCTATTTAAATATTTTAGATTTAAATTATTACTATCTAAATCAGAATGTATGCTAACAATTCTTCGTTCAGCTCTCCTGCAAACTGTTCTGCATATATGACAAAGTGAAGCTGTTTTATCTCCAGAGGGTAGTATAAAATTACTTAACATTGGAAGCTCCTTTTCAAGTTCATCAATTACTTCTTCAAGATATTTTAAATCTTTTTCTTTTAGTATTGGTAGTTCAATATTTTTATTTTTTTGATCATAAGCAATATTACTACCCATATCAAACAATTTATTTTGGATAATAAAAAGAGTTTTTTTAATATTATCAGGTATTTCTTGATCATGAAGATTTCCAATGTGCGCATTTAGCTCATCAATTGACCCATAGCACTCAATTCTGTTATTATTTTTTTCTACAACTGTCCCCCCTAAAAGTTGTGTTTTGCCCTTGTCTCCATTTCTTGTATATATTTTCATAATAAATTTTTTAGAATCTAATTATATAATTTTCTTTACTCAGTTTCTTATTTGTAAAGACTAGTCCAATAAAAAACAAATCTATACTTAATTTAACTCTTGGTGAGTCTTTGATAATCCCCCATGCTTCTTCCATTTCATCAGACCAATGAATATCATCGAATATAAGAACTGAATTATCTTTAGCATACTTTAAAATTAGTTCAAAATATTTAATTGTTGATTTTAAGTTATGATTTCCATCAACAAATGCTAAATCAACTTTTGGGATTTCTGCTAATTTTTTTTCTAATGTAATATCAAAGTTTCCTTCAATCACTTCGATGTTTAAGTTGTCTGTAGCCAAAAAATTTTGTTGTGCAACTTTAATTGTTTCTGGACACCCTTCGAATGTATAAATCTTTGCATTTTTATTGCCTTTTGCCAAATAACAGGTGCTGATACCTAATGATGTTCCAAGCTCAATTATAATTTCTGGTTTGAAAAAACTAACAACCCTATAAATAAGCATTCCAAATTTTGAGTTTTTGGCAGAATTTCTAGCAATATCTTTTATTTTTCTTTTTTTAGAGTTGTTGATATTACTACCCGTCCCAAAATCTTTAATATTTATAGTTGTATTATTTTTACTTAACTGATTACGTAATTTGATTATTTCTTTTAAATCTTGACCTTTCTTTAGAATTACATTAGTAACTAGCTTAAAAAGAAATGGAGAGTGTAAATTATATTTACTTTTAGCAATAATAAGGTAGCGCGCATATTTTAATAATAATCGAAGTAATTTCATTAAATTTTAATTTGCACAGTTTATACATTTTTGACTATTTGGCCTAATAATTAATCTGCCGTATGGTATTTCTTTATTACATGCAATACACTTGCCAAAATTTTTATCATTTATTCTTTTATTGACCGATTCTAATTGCTGTAACTTTTTTTTTGATTCTCTAAGAGCAGATTCAGTGACACTTTTATTATTAATTGCATCCATTCTACTTATTCTTCCTATTGAGTTTTCTGGAGCTATCGGTTTACACAATTCAGTATATTTCTTGATTTTTAAGGATGTTTCAATTATTTCCTTTTTAAGAATAGTTAAAAACTCTTTTTTTTGAGTAGGATTCATAATTCTAAAGTTCTTCCCTTAGCTCTACAAGAAATTTTCTAATTTCTTTTAAGTGATTAACAACACTTAAATTGTCTGTAGTATCATTTTTGTTCTCTTTTAATTTTTTTCTAGCCCCCTCAATTGTAAAACCTCGTTCTTTTAATAGGTGATAGATTATTTTAAGATTCTCCAGGTCATTAGCTGTAAATAGTCTATTTCCTTTTTTATTTTTTTTAGGCTTTAAAATATCAAATTCTTTCTCCCAAAATCTTATTAAACTAACATTGACATTAAACTCTTTAGCAACCTCTCCAATTTTATAGAATAGTTTTTTTGGCTCGTTGTCAGATAGCATTAGTCAAATGATTGATTATTTTGAGATGATATCTCTAGCATTTTACTGTACTCGTCGGACGAGAGGTCATTATAATAGAAGTTTACAGGATTAATTTTTTTTCCATTTTTATGTACTTCATAGTGTAGGTGTGGAGCAACTGATGTTCCTGTATTACCTACATAACCAATAACTTCTCCTCGTTTTATTACCTGCCCTTTTTTAACGGTGTATCTTGACATATGAGCATACAATGTTTTATATCCATACCCATGATTTATTACCACATGATTACCGTATCCTTTTTTACTTCTTCTAACTTTAGCAATCACCCCATTTCCTGTTGCATAAATTTCTGTTCCTGTCTTAGCAGAAAAGTCCATTCCTGTATGTAATTTTCTAGTTTTATAAATTGGATGAATTCTATATCCATAGCCACTAGCCATTCTGCTCAGATCTTTATTTGAAACAGGCTGAATAGCTGGAATAGAAGCAAGCATGGAAAGTTTATTTTTTGTTAAATCTATAATCTCATCAAAAGATTTTGATTGAAGATATAGTTGTTTGGTAAGCTGGTCAAGCTTAGTTGAAGTCTCTGTTATGATCTCAGAATTAGCATACCCTTGAAGTTTTATATATCTATTTACGCCACCAAATCCTTGCTTTCGAATTGAGTTTGGTATTGGGTCCGCTTCAAAAATTGTTCTGTAAATATTATCATCTCTTTTCTGAATATCTTCAAGAACAATTTCTATTTGTTCCATCTTTTTATCGATTATTTCATATTGACTAACCATGTGTTCAATCTCACCTATTAATTTCTTTTCTTTAGGACTATCAAAGAATTGAAAGAAAAAAAACACCATAACTATTCCAAGTAACATGCTAGAAATAAGGAAGTACAAAACTCTCTTAGATTGGTTTAGTTTACTAAGAGTAATTCGTTTGTAGCTTAATGTCTGAGTATCGTAATAATATTTTATTTTAGCCATAAGAAATAATTAATACAAATTTAGTAATATTACAATAGATAATCTATTAATAGGATTTGATTTAATATCTTTAATTAATGAATAAATTAAAATCTTCATGAATTCTCAAAACCTTAGAAAATTATTCTTAGACTTTTTTAGTGAAAAAAATCATGCTATTATTGATTCATCTCCTATCGTTGTAAAAGATGATCCAACATTGATGTTTAATAATGCTGGTATGAATCAATTTAAAGATGTTTTTACAGGAAATCATAATCCTAAGGATATTAGAGTAGCAAATTCTCAAAAATGCCTTAGAGTCTCGGGTAAGCATAATGATTTAGATGAAGTTGGCCATGACACTTATCATCATACTATGTTTGAAATGTTGGGTAGCTGGTCTTTTGGCGATTATTTTAAAAAACAAGCTATAGATTTAGCTTGGGAGTTTTTAGTTACAAAATGTGGGATTGAAAAAGATCGTATTTATGTGACTGTTTTTGAGGGAGATAAAAAAGATAGTCTTTCTAAAGACTTAGATGCGTATAATTACTGGCAGAAATATTTGCCTAATAGCAAAATTATTAATGGAAATAAAAAAGATAATTTTTGGGAGATGGGAGAAGTAGGGCCTTGTGGTCCTTGTTCAGAAATTCATTATGATAACCGTTCTAGTTCAGAAATTGAAAAATTAGATGCTGCTAGTCTTATTAATAAAGATCATCCCCAGGTTATTGAAATATGGAATCTTGTATTCATGCAGTTTAATAGATTAAAGGATGGGAGTCTAAGTAATTTACCAAGTAAGCATGTAGATACAGGAATGGGCTTTGAAAGATTAGCCATGATTTTACAAGAGAAGAAATCAAATTATGATACTGATATTTTTCAGCCATTAATAAAGGAGATTTCTAAGATTTCTAATAAACCTTATGGTGAAAATAACGATATAGATATAGCTATGAGAGTAATAGCAGACCATATTAGAGCAATTGCCTTTTCTATTGCAGATGGTCAATTGCCTTCAAATGTAAAAGCAGGTTATGTTATTAGAAGAATACTTAGAAGAGCAGTTCGTTATGGATATACTTTTTTAAATTTAAAACAACCATTTATTTATAAGCTTGTTGATATTTTGGAAGAATCAATGGGTAGTCAGTACAGCGAGTTAAGCCTGCAGAAAAAACTTATTAGTGATGTTATTCAAAAAGAAGAAAAGGCTTTTTTAAGAACTCTAGAAAAAGGACTTAAAAGAATCACCGAATTAACACAAGAGAATAAGACTTCTATAAATGGAGCGCAAGTTTTTGAGTTGTATGATACTTATGGTTTTCCTAGAGACTTAACTTCATTGATTTTAAGTGAAAATAATTTGACTTATGATAATGATGGTTTTGAGAAAGCAATGAAAATTCAAAAGGAAAGATCCAAGAAATCTGCTCAACAAGATATTGGAGAATGGATCGTATTATGTGATGAGGTATCAAGCTTTATTGGTTATGAAACTTTAGATGTGGAAACTTTTATTATCAAGTATAGAAAAGTATTCAGTAAGAATTCCGAGTCTTATCATATTGTTTTATCAAAAAATCCATTTTACCCTGAAGGTGGAGGCCAAGTAGGAGATACTGGAAAATTGATTTTTAAAGACGAAGAGATTGTTGTTTTAGATACTAAAAGAGAAAATAACTCAACCTATATTGTATGTGATACTTTCTTTAAACAAAAAACAGATATCTGTAATGCGGTAGTAAGTAGAACAAGAAGAAATAAAATTTCTAAGAATCACTCTGTAACACATCTATTACATGAGTCGTTGAGAAAGATACTAGGTGAGCATGTAATACAGAAAGGATCTTTAGTAAATGAAGATTATTTGAGATTTGATTTTTCTCATTACTCTAACATTAATGACAATGAATTAATGTTAATTGAAGATGATGTTAATCATAAAATTCAAGATAGCCTTGATTTAATTACTCATAATAATATATCTATCCCTAAAGCTAAAGCAGCGGGAGCCTTAATGTTATTTGGCGAAAAATATGGTGATGTTGTGAGAATGATTGAGCTTGGTTCTTCAAAGGAGTTATGTGGAGGAACTCATGTATCTAATACTTTAGAAATAGGTTTATTTAGAATAAAATCAGAGAAATCTAGTTCATCTGGGGTAAGAAGGATAGAGGCTTTATCTGGACAACGTGCTTTAGAAGACTTGAAGAATAAAGATGCTACATGTAATAGTTTAGTTTCTCTGCTAAAAAGTGAAGATATAGTAACTTCTGTTAAAGATCTTTTAGCTCAAAACAAGAAACAATCTAAGTTAATTGATGAATATAAGAAACATTATTTTAAATCGTTAAAGCAAGAGTTAACAAGCAATCTTGTTTCTTTAGGAAAAATTAATTTTATTTATAATAATTATGATCTATCTTCACAAGACTTGAAAAGTCTTGCTCAGCTATTTAAAGATGACACTAAATTAGTTGTTTTACTATCGAATCAGCAAAATAATAAAGTCTCATTAACCCTTTTAATTACTAATGATTTAATTACTCAAGGATATAGTGCTAAAGAATCAATTAATATAATAGCAAATGAGATTTCAGGTGGTGGTGGTGGTCAGGCATATCTTGCTACAGCTGGAGGAACTAATCTTAAAGGTCTTTCAAGTGCAGTGCAAAAAGCACGTGAATTATTCACTAAAAAATAAAGCAAAAAAAAACCACCCTAGGGTGGTTTTTTCTAATTTAAAGTGATTCTTTTAGAATCTGTAAGCTAAACCAAAGTTTAATTTTCCTTCTCTTTCTCCAGCATCATCTTCGTTTACTGGCATTGTGTAACTTGGCTCTAAGTAAAGGTCATTCCAAACATTAAATGAGTAACCTACACCTATTGTCATGTTATCAGTAGCTTCTTCAGTTGGCATTTGAAGTGTTGCCCACATTCCTTCACCAAAGCTATATCTTACAAATAAATCCCATGTTGCATCACCAGCCTCATCTTCAGGTCCTTTTTGAACTCCAGCTGTTAAGCTTTCATTAACTTGGTATCCTAAACCGATTTTATCAGTGATTTGCTCTGCTGAGAATCCATCTGCATCTTCTGCTGCTTCAGTAACAGTAGTAACTACCATAAATTGAGCTGATGCGAATAACGTAGTCATTGCAAGAGCTGCTGTAAATAATACTTTTTTCATCTTGTTTATTTTAATATTAATATTGGCCGCAAGATAGTAAAGCTATTTATCTTTTGTATAACAATAATCAACATTTCTTAACATCTTATTGTTAACTGCTAGATTAAAGCAAAAAAAAAGAGCTGCAATAAGCAGCTCTTTTTTTAAGATTTTTTGAGTCTAATTACGGAGTAACTGTTAAAGTTAACCAGTTGTAATTTGCATCAGTGTCACCACCATTGTTATCAGTAACCATTCTGTATGATAATGCAGCATTGTCATTTAATGAATAACCAACAGAAATATCAGTAACTGATCTTTCGTAGTTTTCATCTAATGTATTAGTTACAGTACTCATAGTTGCTGCTAATGAAAAGTCTCCCATATTGTAAGAACCTCCTACATATAAGTTTTCTTCGTTAGCTGCTAATTGACCTAAGTTACCATGTGACATCCAGTCTCCTGACATGTTACCACCTGCAGAGTAAGCAAATCCATCTTCACCTACTGAAGCCATACCAGCAGTTAATGACATATCATCATTTACCGTGTAAGTTCCAGAAAGATCCATCATTTCTCCTTCATCACCTGAAGTGTTGTAAGAAACATTTAAGTCTAATGCACCACCCATTGCTGAGTAAGCGAAATCAAGTCCCATGTTAGTTACAGCTTCTCCATCATTTAATGTTGAAGATAAGTATAGTAAGTTAGCACTCCAGTCTCCAGAAGACTTTGAAGCATTAATCCACATGTTGTCAGTTGAAGAACCAGCATCATCATTCACGCTAGTTAGACCTAAGTCTAAACCAACTAGATCATTGTCAATTGCAAAAGTCATACCATCAACAGTATTTCTGTTAGCTGACCAGTCATTAGTTCCAACAAATACACCAGAACCATATGATAATGCTTGACGACCAATATTCATTGAAGCAAATCCGAATAAGTCAGTTGTAGCATAAGCTTCATAAACTTCAGCGCTTACTTCTTCTCCATCAAGAGTAGTATAGTTTACATCACTACTTAAAACAATACCCCAATTGTCACCACCCCAGGCAGTACCAACAGTTACTCTTTGGTCTGTAGACATTTTGTCTCCATCACCACTCATATCAATTCTAGTTCTAGAATCTACATTCCAGTCCTGAGCAAAAGATACAGTTGTCATTAGTCCTAATGCAAGGGCTAATATATTACGTAAATTCTTTTTCATCTTTTAATTTTATTTGGTTAATACGGGGCAAAGATAAACTACTCAATTAAAACAAGCATAATAGATTGCCCACTTTTTTAACATTAGATTGTGGGTATCATCCTTAAGTTATTGTTTTTCAAATGTTTAAGTGGTAATTTTTTTTTATAAAATAGGGTTAAATTTTCTTGAAAAACTCTAAAAAAACCTGTTTTTTGCTTAAAAACTTACTTTTATCCTTTATAGGTTAGCCATTTCCATAGTTCTTTGTAGGTAGTTTTTTTACCGTACATAAGTATGCCTGTTCTATATATTTTGGCTGCTAAATAGGTTGATAATATAAATGATACTGTAATACTTAGCATGGAAATAACTAGCTCCCAACTTTCTACTCCAAATGGAAGGCGAACCATCATTATTACTGGAGATGTAAATGGAATGATAGAGAGCCAAAAAGCAAGAGATCCATCAGGATTATCCATTACAGGCTGTATGAGCATAATAGCTAATATTAAAGGTATTGTAATTGGTAATACAAATTGTTGAGTATCCGCCTCTGCATCAACTGCAGAACCAACTGCAGCAAAAAGCGAGCTATACATGAGATAACCTGATAAAAAATAAAAGAAAAAACAACTTCCTATTTGTATCAGATTAATTCCCCCTATTAGCTCGTTTACCTGAACTAATACTTTAGCATTATTAATAGAGTTAGCTTCATTAATAATATCACTCGGGTTTAAAAGAAAGATTTCTGCAATTGCAGAAATTATTACAGTAAGAACAATCCAAAGTGTAAACTGAGATAATCCAACTAAAGCTACACCAATAATTTTCCCCATCATTAACTGAAAAGGTTTAACAGACGAGATAATTACTTCAACAATTCTATTAGTTTTTTCTTCAATGACCCCTCTCATAACCATTGTCCCGTACATAAATATAAAAAAGTATATGAGGATTCCAGTGATAAAACCTATCCCCATACTTGCCTCTGTACTAGAGTTAATACTTTCCCCGTCAACATTAACAATCTTTGTTTGTATTTTAATTTTTGTAATGGATTCTTCTAAAATTTTTAGGTTTATTCCTGCCTTTTTTAGTTTTTTTCTTTCAATAACTTTTTCAATTTTTCTAGAAATTGACCTTTTTATTGATAATGATATCTGCTGATCTGAATATATTATGAAATTTTCATTTTCAAAATCTAGTAAAGCGTAATAATTAGTATTTGAGAAATCTTGTTTTAAAGCCTCTATTTCCTCTTGTGGAATAATTGAGAAATGAGTGTTTTCAATATCATTTAAAGGTTCTAGAAAATCTAGCTGATTTCCTGAAATTGCTATTACTCTATCTTGCTGATCTTGCATGGTCAAAAGGGTAGGAGTAATTATTAGCGCTGCCATTAGAATTGGTCCTAGAATTGTCATTACCACAAAAGACTTTTTCTTAACTCTAATCAAATACTCTCTTTTTATAATTAGCCAGATTTTATCCATTTTTAATTGCTTTAATAAATATTTCTTCCATGCTTGGAGTATGTTTCTTAAAAGAGATTATATCATTGTTTTGGTTAAGAGTAGTTATTAAATCCTTCTTGCTAAAATTGCTATTTATCTCGATATAGAAAATCTGATCTTCGTGTTTTTTTATTATAAATTCTTTAGATTCTGTTAAAGTATTATTCTTTGTAGCTATTTGGTATGTGTTTTGTTCAAAATCTTTTTTTATATCTTCAATAGCACCTTCTAGAATTGTTTCTGCATTATTGATTAACGCTATCCTATCACAAATCTCTTCCACTGATTCCATTCTGTGAGTAGAGAAAATTATTGTAGTACCTAGTTCTCTTAAATTTAAAATTTCTTTTCTTATTAAAGCAGCATTAATTGGGTCAAAGCCACTAAATGGTTCGTCAAATATTAATAATTTTGGTTTATGCAATATAGTTACAATAAATTGTATTTTTTGGGCCATCCCTTTCGAAAGCTCCTCTACTTTTTTGGGCCACCACTCAATAATTTCAAATTTTTTAAACCAATATTTTAGTTTTTCTAATGCCTCAGAATAGGACATTCCTTTTAGCTGAGCAAGATAAAGGGCTTGTTCGCCAACCTTCATTTTTTTATAAAGACCTCGTTCTTCTGGCAGATAGCCAATCATAGATATATGTTCTCTTTGTAGGACTTCCCCATTAAAAATAACACTTCCGCTATCTGGAGCTGTTATTTGATTTATAATTCTCATTAAAGTAGTTTTACCCGCTCCATTAGGTCCTAGTAAGCCATAAATACTCCCTTTTGGGATTGTTAAATTAACTTTATTTAAGGCTGTATAATCTCCATATACCTTTACTACATCTTTAATTTCAAGTAAAATATCAGTCATTTTAATTAAACATATCTTTTACTCTGTCAAAAAATGATTTATCTTTTATTGTTGGGTTTGGCTTAAAGTTTTTTGATTCTATAGATTCTTCAAAAAATATCTTTTCTTCTTTGCTTAGTTTTTGAGGCGTCCAAACATTAATATGAATTAATAAATCACCTCTTCCATAACTATTCACTGAAGGAAGTCCTTTTGATTTAAGTCTTAATATTTTTCCACTTTGAATACCACTCTCAAGATTTACTTTTACTTTTCCGCTAATTGTAGGTATTTCAGTTGAAGTACCTAAGGCGGCATCAGAAAAACTTATATAATGATCATAATGTAAGTTTTTACCATCTCTAATTAATTTTTCATCTTCTTCTACTGCAATTAAAACTAGTAAATCTCCGTTGATTCCTTCAAAAGGAGCGGCATTCCCTTTACCGCTAACTTTAAGTTGCATATCGTCTTCAACTCCTGGGGGTATTGTTATTTTAACAGTTTCCTGCTCTTTAATCATTCCATTAGAATCGCTTCCGCTTGGTCTATTTTTAATTGATTTACCTGCGCCACTACATGATTGACATGTTGCAGATGTTTGCATCTGTCCAAGAATTGTATTACTTATTCTTGTAACCTGACCTGAACCATTACAGGTGCCACATGTATTATATGTAACTCCTTCTGCGTTAACAAGTCGAGTAACTTTAATTTTTTTGTCAACCCCTTCAGCTATTTCTTTAAGGTTTAAAGTAAGCTTAATTCTAAGGTTAGTACCTTTTATAACTCTTCTTCCTCTTTGGTTACCACCAAAACCACCAAAACTACCACCGCCTCCACCACCAAAGACATCTCCAAATTGGCTAAAGATATCTTCCATGTTCATGCCGCCGCCAAATCCACCACCTCCGCTAGAGCCACTCATGCCAGCATGACCAAACTGGTCATATCTTTGTTTTTTTTCTGAGTTACTTAGAACTTCATAAGCTTCAGCTGCCTCCTTGAATTTATCTTCAGCATCTTTATTGTCAGGATTTTTATCTGGATGATATTTGATTGCTAATTTTCTATATGCTTTTTTAACTTCTTTAGCTTCTGCATTTTTGCTAACTCCTAGAACCTCATAATAATCTCTTTTAGCCATTTCTTTTATTTAATTAATTAGCAATTACAACCTTTGCATATCTTAACACCTTATTAGATAGCAGATATCCTTTTTCAATTACATCTATTATTTTTCCTTTATCTTTTTTATTTTCGGCTGGTATATTTGTGATTGCCTCATGAAAGTCTGTATCTAAAGGCTTTCCTTTTGGATCTTCCATTTCTTTTAATCCTTTTTTCTCAAGCTCAGATTTAAATTGATTGTAAATTAACATAATACCATCATCTTCGCTGGTTTTATTTGCTTGAAAAGATCTTTCAAAATTATCTAAAACGGGAATTAAACATGTTAAAATATCTTTGCTGGCCGTACTGAATAACTCTATTCTTTCTTTAGCAGTACGCTTTCTAAAATTATCAAATTCTGCAAAAAGTCTTAAGTTTTTATCTTTCTCTAATTCAAGAAGGTTTTTAAGATTTTCTAACTCTTTTTTAGTAATCTTAGCAAGCTCTTCCTTAATTTTTTTGGTTGGAGCCTTTTTACTTTTTGTTTTTTTTTCAGTCATTTTTTTAAAAATATTATTTCACTTATCTAGCCTTGCAAGAAGTTTGCCAAGCTATTTAAAGAGACAAAATGTCAGTTTATTTTTTTTTGGATTCTAGAAACCTTTGAAGTGCTTGTCCTTTCAGGTTCTTTGCTATTATAATACCTTTTCCATCAATGATAATATTTGATGGAATACTTCTTATATTATATTTTTTTGACCCTTCTGATTGCCATCCCCCTAGATCAGAAACATGGTATTGCCAAAATAGTTGATCTTGGTTTATTGCTTTTACCCATGCTTTTTTTGTTTTATCAAGAGATAAACTATAAATCTCAAATCCATTTCCTTCTTCAAATTTTGTTTTATTAAATTTTTTAAAGGCTTGTACAAGATTTGGGTTTTCTCTTCTGCAAGGGCCACACCAAGAGGCCCAAAAATCTATTAGCACAATTTTATTTTTAATACTTGAGAGACTCATGTTTTTACCATCAGGGTTTTTATAAGATAGCTCTGGAGCCTTATCACCAATATTTAATCCAATATTTTGACTAAAAGAAAAACCGACAATTAAGCAGTTGATTAGTATGACGAAAATAACTTTTTTCATGCTCTTAATTTTTTATTCTATTCTTTGGATTTTTGCTCCCAATTTATTTAGCCTAGAATCAATATTTTGATAGCCTCTGTCAATTTGTTCCACATTATGAATTGTACTCTCCCCGTCTGCAGCTAATGCTGCTAGCAATAAGGAAACTCCAGCTCTAATATCTGGTGAGACCATAGTTGTAGGCTTAAATTTGAAACTATGATTTAAGCCTATAACTGTTGCTCTATGAGGATCACATAAAATTATTTGAGCCCCCATATCAATAAGTTTATCTACAAAGAAAAGTCTTGATTCAAACATTTTTTGGTGAATTAAGACAGAACCTTTTGCTTGTGATGCTACTACTAAAATAATACTTAATAAATCTGGTGTAAAACCTGGCCATGGAGCATCAGAAATTGTTAAAATCGAGCCGTCAATAAATGATTCAATTTCATAGTTTTCTTGTGCTGGAATATGAATATCATCTCCAACTCTATTTATTTTTATGCCAAGTTTTGAAAAAACAGAAGGTATTATTCCTAAATTCTCATAACTAACATTTTTTATAGTTAGCTCTGATTTTGTTAATGCTGCTAAACCAATAAAAGAGCCAATTTCAATCATATCAGGAAGTATTTTATGTGTACATCCAGATAATTTTTTGACCCCTTCAATCTCTAAAAGATTAGATCCTATTCCTTTAATTTTTGCTCCCATAGAAATCAACATTTTACATAATTGTTGAAGATATGGTTCGCATGCAGCGTTATAGATTGTTGTTTTTCCTTCAGCTAACACAGAGGTCATTAAAATATTTGCTGTTCCCGTTACAGAAGCCTCTTCTAATAGCATATAAGCCCCTGTCAACTTCTTTGCAGTAACTTTATAAAATTCTTCTTTGCTATCGTAATCAAACTGAGCTCCTAGCTTTATAAAACCATTAAAATGGGTGTCTAGTCTTCTTCTTCCGATTTTATCCCCACCAGGTCTTGGTATATATCCTTTACCAAATCTTGCCAGTAAAGGGCCTATCATCATTATCGAACCTCTAATAGAGCTACTTTTTTCTTTATAATCTTCACTGGAAAGGTATTCTACATTTACATTATCTGATTGAAAGATATATGATGAGCTACTGAGTTTTTCAGTTTTTACATTTAAGTCTTTAAGTAATTGAATTAGAATATTAACATCTCTAATATCAGGAATATTTTGTATTGTTACAGGGTCCGAAGATAATAAAACGGCACATAGGATTTGTAAAGCTTCATTTTTAGCTCCCTGGGGGTGAATATCTCCACTTAATTTTAAACCACCTTGAACTTTAAATGTTGTCATTTAACGTCTTTTCTTAAATTTCTTTTTGTAGTTAGGAGTTGTAGTTGTAGTGTTTTTAGCTACAGAATCAGATTTTATAAATTCAAAATCGTCTGCTAATTTTAGTTCATTATTACATAATTGACCTAAATGTAATTTTATAGTCTCATTATTTACTGAATTCTTATTAAATAAAAGGTAAGATTTTTTCATGTGATTAGCTATCATGCCAGTCATAATTTCTCTTTCTCTTCCTATTTCAAGTTTTCTTGCTAATTCAATCATCCCTTCTAAAGTTGATCCATAAAAAGGAAATTTTACTTTAGTTTTTGGGTACTCCATTTTATTTGGCTTAGCCTGAAGTTTTTCTATTTCTGGAAGTGGGTAAGGAGACTCAGTGTCTAATTTAAAATCTGACATTATAAAAAGGTGATCCCAAAGTTTATGTGTAAATTCCTTAACATCTCTAAGGTGAGGATTCATCTGTCCCATAAATTGGATAATAGACTGAACACATTTTGTTTTTTCTTCTTTATCTTCAAGACTAGTTGCATGTGCAACCATTTTCTGTACATGTCTTCCGTATTCGGGTATTATTAGCTCGTCACGGTCCGTATTATATTCCATCATAAATTTCTTTAATACAAAGGTACTAAAAAAAACCAGCTCCTAAGTTAAAGAGCTGGTTTTAAGATTAAATACTGACTAATTAAATTTAGAAGCCTAATGTTAATCCTACTAGATAGTTTCTTGTTGCTTCAGGAAAATATCCCGCCATGTTGTAACGAGTATCTGAATCCTTGGTAACATAATGATCGTCATCTCTTGGGTCGTAACCTTCAGAAATAAATCTATAAAGCCAAGCATTACTAACATATTCGCTATCAAATAAATTATTTATCTGAACACTTAATTTAGCATACTGAAATATTTTGCTATTAAAATTATAGGTGATCCTTAGACTACTGACTAAATAATCATCTAACTTTCTATCTTGAGATGAGGTGTTGTCAATAAACTGTTCTCCAACATATTTAGAAATAAAATTTGTAGATAAATTATTATTATGATTGTATGTGAATTGTGATGACCAAATTATATTAGGAGAAAATGCTAAATCAGTATTGCTATACGTAACCTCTTCTTGTCCCCATGTGTCCCAGTTATCAATAAATTGAATAAAGGTATCTACTTTGTTTTCGCTTAAAGTCATGTTTCCTGCCCATGCAAACTTTTTATTTAATGCTATGCTCCCCTCAATTTCTACACCTCTTCTAAAAGATTTTTTCACATTCTCGCTAGTGAAATATCCTACATCATTAATTTCACCAGTTTTAATAAGTTGGTTGTCGTAATTCATGAGATAAAAATTTGCATTAAATCTCAGTTTATTATTGTTGTATTTAAAACCAATTTCTGTATCATATAGTGTTTCATGAACAGGTCTGGAGTTAGGGCTACTCTCAACATAATCACTTCTGTTTGGTTCTTTATTTCCAACTGCAAATGAGCCGTAAATTAATTGTTGATCACTAAGCTTATGATTAAGGCCAAACTTAGGATTGAAAAATTCTAGAGTAACATTTTGCATTCCAATATTTCCATCATTATCATTGCCTTTAAACTCATAGTCAATATTTCTGCTTTGTAAATCTAAAAACAAAGAGGTGTTTTCAGTAGATTGATAATTAGCTTTTATAAATAAATTATTATCGTATTTAGTTGCTATATTTTTATAGTACTGATGGTTAAAAGACCCATTACTTGCGTACTGCGCCCAGATTACATTACCATAGTGCTGTCCACTGTAAATATTATTAGCTCCACCAATTGTTAAATTTATTTTATTCGTTTTATGATTTAATGAATACGTTATTCCTGAAAAATCGTTGTTTAGCCACTTTCTTCTAATAAGGTCTGTAGAGGATATGGTGTCATTCCCAATTAAGATATTAGAAAGTCCATAGTCTAATAAATCTTGTCCTAATTTTTCTTGTTCATAATATCCTTCCCCATGTGTGTAGTGTGTTGCAACATTTATATTAGTTTTTGGATTTAACTGCTCGCTATAATGTAGTTGATAATGAGTCTGATTATAGTTGTCAACTTCGTTTTCGTAGGTGTAACTATTGTAAGTTCTATTAGTGTCTAGATATCTTTGAGGAACTCCATTCCAAGCTTGATAAGTTCTTTCATGACCAGAGAAAATAATACCTTTTAAAACAGATTTTTTACCAAAATAAGAGCCTTGAAGATAAAGAGATTCTAGATCAGATGAAGCTCTGTCCATATAGCCATTAGAAGTAATTTTAGATAGCCTTGCATCAAATGCGAATTTATTATTTATTAAGCCTGAGCCAAACTCTATGTTGTTTTTTTGAGTATTGTAAGAGCCTATACTGTTATTAGTAATTGTATATGCTTTTTGGTTTAAGCCCATTGTTTTTAAATTTATACTTGCCCCAAATGCAGCTGCACCATTTGTAGAAGTTCCTACCCCTCTTTGTATTTGAATATTATCTAATGAAGATGCGAAATCTGGCATATTTACCCACCACACACCTTGACTTTCAGAGTCATTTAATGGAATACCGTTTATTGTAACATTTATTCTAGAGGCATCAGATCCCCTAATTCTAAAGCCTGTATAGCCAACTCCAGCACCAGCGTCAGAGGTAGTGACAACAGATGGAGTGAGAGAAATTAGATAGGGTAAGTCTTGACCTAAATTAGCATTCTCTATTTCAGATTTTGATAAATTAGTAAATGCCATTGGAGTTTTAGCATTTGCTCTTAATGAATTTACACTTACCTCATCTAAAGTCTTTTTTAAAGTTATAGAGTCTTGCTTTTGAGCCAATACAAGAATTGGAACACAAAAAATAAGTATTAGTAATTGGATTTTTTTGACCATTTTAGTTGTTTTAAATTATATTAATATACTAAAAGGGAGCAAGTAAAAATAAGTTTTTTTACTCAAATTTCCTTGCTAGAATTACCTAGCCAGGTTCAATGGGTATAATCTCAGCCTTAGTTTTTTGGCACCCCCTTTTTTAACTTGCGCAAAATTATAAAATGCTTTTAGATAAAAAAGTTATTTATCTTTTTTATTGCTTTTTCTGTTCTTTGATCTTTGTCTATGATTATGAAAGAGTGTTTCAATGAAAGTAATTCTTTTTTATATAATTCAAAAAGAATATCGCGCTCAAACTTACTTTCTCTTAAAGGATCAAACTCCCATTTAATATCTGGTTTACATAATAGGTAAAGACGTTTCTCTTTTTTCTGCTCCTCTATTTTTTCTACTATCCATTTGTCACATCTTTTAAATTTATATTCTGACCAGATTTTTATTGTGATAAGGTCAGTATCACAAATAAGAAATTTTTGTTTTAAATTATTGTGTTCATTTTCCCATTGTTTTTGCGCAATTTTCAATAAATCTTCAATTATATAGCTCCTATTAAGTGATTTAATATAATCTCTTGCGTATTCATTATTAAATAAACTGTTATAGTGAAGAGATAAATCTTCGCTTAATGTGGTTTTACCACTGCATTCAGGTCCTGTAATAATAACTTTATTCATTTTTTTGCAGTATATGGTTCCATTTTATAAATCCTATAACAGCAATAAAGGTATAGAAAAGGAAAAGTAATGCTGTGAGATGAAGTTCTCTGCTGAAGTATAAATAGATTGAAATAGCATCAATTATTATAAAATATAGCCAGTTAGATAAAATCTTTTTAACAACCATGTAAGTAGCAAATATGCTAAATACAGTTGTTAATGAATCAATAATTGGCATTTTAGCATTGGTATATGTGCTGAATAAAAACCCTAACAAAAATGTTGTTAATGAGCCCGCTAATATTATTAGTAAATGGGTATTAATCTTCCATTCGCTAATTTGTAAAGGTTTATTGTTGTTTGACCATGAAAAATATCCATATACGGCCATAAAAAAATAGAAAACTTGTAATCCTGTTTCAGCATATAGTTGGGCGTTATAGCATATGTATACATAGATACTAACACTAATAATTGCTGCTGCCCAGCACCAGATGTTTTCTTTAGCTGCGAGAATAACATATGCCAAGCTAAAAAATACAGCACAAGTTTCTAATAAACTCCAGTTAAAATCTATGGATTCTATTAATGTTATTAATTCAAGCATTGTATTAAAAAATAGGAATTTCTTGCAAGTCAGAATTAATAATTTTCATATTAAAAACAATGCTTTTATTATTTTTAAAACTACTTTTAATTTCTTTGTTTAGAGCTTGAGATATATTATCATAATCACCAAATATCTGAGTGCTTATTCCATTAGTCTTTACAATTATTTCTGAGTGTTTTCTTAAATTTTTTATAAATTCAATAATTGGTTCTTTGAATTCTTTTTTTAGAGGGTACATTGAAATTTCAACCGAACACTTCATTTTTCAATCTTTAAAATTTATGAATGGCATTTGAGATTTCTGCAATTAGCCCATTTTCTTTTTCAATTGCGTTGCCCACAACAATAATATCAGCGCCAGCTTGGCAGTTCTCAATAGCTTTTTTGGCAGATTTTATTCCTCCGCCAACGATTAATGGAATTTCAGTTTGGCTACTCACAGAATGGATCATTTCCTCAGAAATTGATTTTTGAGCTCCACTTCCTCCGTCTAAAAAAATCATCTTCATTCCTAACATTTCTCCAGCCATTGCAGTAGCAGTAGCTATATTTTTTTTATTGTGTGGTATTGGTGTAGTATTGCTCATATATGAAGCTGTTGTAGCTTGACCACTTTCAATCAGCATGTATCCAGTGGAGATTACCTCTAGATTTGTTTGTTTAAGAATAGGAGCGCTGATTACTTGTTGCCCAATCAGCATATGAGGATTTCTTCCTGAAATTAAAGAGAGAAATAATATTCCATCTGCTTTGTTACTTACTTGCATTGCATTGCCAGGAAATAGTAAAACTGGGATGTCACTATTAGACTTTATGATCTTTATGCATTGCTCAAGACTGTCTTCTAGTAGAAGACTACCACCGACAAAAAATAAATCTACTTTCGCCTTATTAGCTTTCTTAATTGTAGTAATTAGTTGGCTCTCAGCTTGTTTGTCTGGGTCAATTAAAAGAGCAAAAAGCTTAGATTGTTTTTTTTTGCTAGATAGTATATGAGAGTATATGTCCATTAATTTTTTTATTCTAACCGCAAAAATACACTAAAAAGTGATTGTTTATTTTGAGGTAATCTAAAACGAATGATTTCTCTCTAAATTTTGCGTTTATTTTTTTTTCAGAACCTTCACTTATTTTAATAATACTTATATCTTTTTTAAAATCAATTTTACCTTTTTGAAACCATTTGTAAATAACTTCTTTAGTGCTCCAAATAAGCGTTGCTAATTCCTTTGAAATATTTTTTGCTAAAAATAAAGTGTCAAATCGTTCATAAACATCTAAAGTTTTTCGTGAAATTTTTTCAATATCAATACCACATCTCTTATTGCTGATTATTATCGCTATCAATTCCTTCGAATGAGAAATAGATATGAATTTATCATTTGAAATTATTGGAGCTCCATGTGAATTATATGATATTGTATCGTTTTCATTCATATGATTTAATAAGAGATCTCTTGCAAGTATTTCAAGAGCTCTTTGTTTGCTTTTGATATTTTTTTCTAGTAATAATTTATTAATATCTTTTATTGAAAAATTTGCTTTTTCAATTTTCATTACTGCTAAAGATCTTACATTATCTTGATCAAATAATATCATACTCATATTGCTAAATTAAGAATATTAGCTATCTTTGCCGCCATAATTAAAATTTATAAAATGAACTATAAGGTTAAAGATATATCACTCGCTGATTGGGGAAGGAAGGAAATTACATTAGCTGAGTCTGAGATGCCGGGATTAATGTCACTTAGAGAAGAATTTGGCGATAGTAACCCTCTCAAAGGAGCAAGAATTGCAGGTTGTTTACATATGACAATTCAAACAGCTGTACTAATTGAAACCCTAGTTCATTTAGGTGCCGAGGTAACATGGTCATCTTGTAATATTTTCTCTACTCAAGACCAAGCTGCTGCTGCCATAGCCGCTACAGGTGTTCCTGTTTTTGCATGGAAAGGAATGAATGAGCAAGAGTTTGATTGGTGTATTGAGAAGACTTTAACCTCTTTTAAAGATGATAAGCCTTTGAATATGATTCTTGATGATGGAGGTGATTTAACAAATATGGTTTTAGACAGATATCCTGATTTAACTGCTGGAATAAAAGGTTTGTCAGAAGAGACAACAACTGGAGTTCATAGATTGTATGAAAGAATGGAAAAAGGTACGCTAACACTTCCTGCAATAAATATTAACGACTCTGTAACAAAATCTAAATTTGATAATAAATATGGCTGTAAGGAGTCTTTAGTTGATGCTATACGAAGAGCTACCGATGTTATGATGGCTGGAAAAGTTGCTGTTGTAGCGGGATACGGAGATGTTGGTAAAGGTTCAGCTGCTTCTTTGCAAGGTGCTGGAGCAAGAGTTATTGTGACGGAAATTGATCCTATTTGTGCGCTGCAAGCTGCAATGGATGGTTTTGCAGTTAAGAAAATGAGCTCAGTTGTTGGTGATGCTGATATTATTGTTACAACAACAGGAAATAAAGATATTATTCAGGGGCATCATTTTGAAGCAATGAAAGATAAGGTGATAGTATGTAATATTGGTCATTTTGATAATGAAATTGATGTTTCATGGTTAAATGATAATTGGGGACACACAAAAAACACAATTAAGCCTCAAGTTGATATGTATACTGTTGATGGGAAAGATATTATATTGCTTGCTGAGGGTCGTTTAGTTAATCTTGGTTGTGCCACAGGACATCCTTCTTTTGTTATGTCTAATTCATTCACAAATCAGGTTTTAGCTCAACTAGAATTATGGAACAACACTGATAGTTATGAAAATAAAGTTTACATGCTTCCAAAGTATTTAGATGAAAAAGTAGCTAGGCTTCATTTATCTAAAATTGGTGTTGAGCTTGAGGAGCTAAGAAAAGATCAGGCTGATTATATTGGTGTTAAGGTTGAAGGGCCGTATAAGCCTGAATATTACAGGTATTAATTAAAAACATGTAGAACATTGTTATCTAAAGCGTAGTTGTATTGCTTTAGAGGAAGAATTGCAGGGCTATTTGCGGCTACTCCATCTTGGTCCAGTAAAAATGCTGATGTGCAGCAATTACAAAAAGCAATACTTGAATTTATTGAGTCGACAAATGAACATTCTAATGAAGGCTCATAGCTGCAGTTTCTATCATATATTCTGTAGTCAAAATTTGAATAATGATAGATAATTATCCCTTTGTTTCCGCCATCAACTACAACACTGTTTCCAAGTGGTGTTAATTCGCTATACTCTGCTAGAGAAAGGTCTATTTCAAAATTAACATAAACATTTTGAATATAATCTTCTTCATTTCCGCAGGAGATTAATGTGATAATAAAAAGAGTTAGGATGAGCTGTTTCATGAGTGCAATTTAAGCAAAAGAATATAGAAATATTTAAAAATTATTCGTATTTTTTATTAAATTTACAGACTTTAAAATTATATTTATATTTAAACGAAACATTATATTATGTTCAGAAAAATTTATTTAATCATTGGTCTATCTTTTGCATCTCTAATTGCTTTTGGACAAACAGGAACTTTGAAGGGTGTTATTAGCGATGCAATGAGTGGTGAACCAATACCTTTTGCAAATATTGTTGTAGAAAAAAGTGGTAATCAATACGGAGGTACTACAACTGATTTTGATGGTAAATTTACTATCAAACCAATTGAGCCAGGTAATTATTCTGTAAAAGCAACTTTTGTTGGTTACCAAACAATAGAGGTTACTGGAGTGATTATATCTTCCAATAAAATTACATTTCAAGATGTAAAATTACAACAAGGAGTTGCTCTTGGAGAGATTAGAATTATTGAATACAAGAAGCCGTTACTTGACCAAGATAACTTGTCAGGAGAAACAAAAACAGCTGAAGAAATTGTTGCCTTACCTACTAGAAATGTTTCTTCTGTAGCCGCTACCACTGCAGGGATTTATCAAAAAGATGAGGGTGATGCGGTTAATATGAGAGGCTCGAGAGATAATGCTACTGCATATTATGTTGATGGAATTAAAGTTAGAGGGTCACTTGGAGTTCCTACTTCTGGAATTGAGCAGATTACTGTTGTTACTGGAGGATTGCCTGCTCAATATGGTGATGCTACTGGAGGAATTATTTCTGTTACAACAAAAGGGCCTTCAAATAAATTATTTGGTGGTATTGAGTTGGAGTCTTCATCATTATTTGACACTTATAATTATAATCTTATTGGCTTTGGTTTATCAGGGCCGATCATTAAAAAAAGAAATACTGATGGCACAAAAGGATCTTCTATTTTAGGCTTTTTCTTATCTGGAGAGGCTAGAAATGTTGATGACACTGATCCTTCTGCTATAGGAAGGTGGAAAGTTAAGGATGATGTTTTAAAAGACCTTCAACAAACTCCTTTTGTTATTGCTCCAAATGCTAACGCTGGATTCTTAAGTACATCAGAATTTTTATCTGAAGATGATTTTGAGAATGTTGAAGCTAGGCTTAATTCAAACGAAAAAAGAATAAATCTTTCTGGAAAAATTGATTTTAAGCCAGCAAACAATACGTTCTTTTCATTAGGAGGTACACTTTACAACAGAGTTAGTAGAGACTTTTCACAAAGTAGATCCTTGATGTCTTCAGCAGATAATAGAGAGTCTTCACAAGAAACGTATAGAGTTTATGGTAAATTAACTCAAAAATTTGGTTCAGAAGAGTCTAACGAAGAAGATGCTTCGGCATTAATTAAAAATGCTTTTTTTACTATCCAAGCAGATTACACATCAAATCGTTACACATTTGTTGATGCTGATCATCAATTTGATTTATTTAAATACGGATATGTTGGAGAATTTAATACATATAAAACACCATTTTATCAAAATGGCAGTGCTATTGATTCTTCTACAGGGATAATATATAATGGTAGAATTTTAACTGGTTGGGGAGATACATTATATTCATACGAATCTAATCAGTATACTAATCAAGGTTTAGCAAATTACACTAATGCTTACTATCAAATGTTTAATGATTATGGTCTTACTTCTTTTGTTGGTTCAGAAAATGATGGTGTAATAAGAACGGCAGCGGATTTAAAAGGTCAAGGTCTAAGAAATGGAGATTTACCAGCATCGGTATACTCTTTATTTAGCAACCATGGATCTATGTACACAGGTTCTGCTAAGCAATTGAACACTCAATCTACATTTAAGGCTTCAGGGTCTGCAGATATTAAAAACCATGAATTTTCTTTTGGTTTTGAATTTGAGCAAAGAGATGATTCTTATTGGGGGTTTGGTCCTTTTAGTTTGTGGGGTTTAATGAGACAATTGTCTAACAAGCATATTTTAGAAAGAGATTTAAGTAATCCAATGCCAGTTATGGATATTAATGGTGTTTATCAGGATACAGTTTATTACGACAGATTATTTGTTGCTGATGAGCAGTCTTGGTTTGATAGGTCCTTAAGAAATGAGTTAGGTTTAGATCCAAATGGTACTGATTTTCTAGATATTGATTCTTATGATCCAACTACTTTTGATGTAACTATGTTTAGCCAAGACGAATTATTGAATAATGGTTCTAATCTTGCATATTATTATGGTTATGATATTTATGGTAATAAGTTAAATAACATTCCAACGCTAAAAGACTTTTTTGAAAAAGAAGATGCTAATGGTAATTTTTTAAGGGAAATTGCATCATTTCGACCTATATATCAGGCTGGTTATATTCAAGATAAATTTGCTATTGAAGATCTTATTTTTAATATTGGTTTAAGAGTGGATAGATATGATGCTAATCAAAAAGTACTAAAAGATAAATATCTACTTTATGATTCTTACACAGCTGGGGCTAATGATCCTTTAGGGATAATAAATAATACTCCTTCAACAATTGGAGATGACTATGTTGTTTATGTTGATGATGTTTCTAATCCTTCTTCAATAGTAGGGTATAGAGATAATGAAACTTGGTATAACGCTCAAGGATTACAAATTTCAGATCCTAATTTACTAGCTGAAGCAGCAGGAGGAGCTATTCAGCCTTACGTAAAAAATCCTACTCAGGCTTTATCTGGAGATATTAAAGTTGATGAAGCTTTTGCTGACTATAAACCAGAAACAGTTTTTATGCCTAGAATTGCATTCTCATTTCCTATTTCTGATGAGGCTCAGTTTTTTGCGCATTATGATGTTTTAACCCAACGACCTCCATCAGCAAATAGATTAGAGCCTGTTGATTATTTGTTTATGGCAGATAGAGTAGGCGCTTTATTAAATAATCCAGATTTAAAATCTGAGAAAACAGTTGATTATGAATTAGGTTTTGCTAAGACATTATCACTTAGATCTGCATTAAAGATATCAGCTTTCTACAAAGAACTAAGAGATATGATTCAAGTTGTTAATGTACTAGGAGCATATCCTGCACAGTATTTAACTTATGGAAATATTGACTTTGGAACTGTAAAAGGAATGTCTGCCAATTTTGATTTAAGAAGAACTAATAATGTTAGCTTAACAGCCAACTATACTTTGCAGTTCGCTGATGGTACTGGATCATCTGCAACTTCAGGTCAGAGTCTTGTAAACACAGGACAACCAAATTTAAGAACTACTATTCCATTAGCATATGATCAAAGACATGCTCTTTCAGCTTCTGTAGATTATCATTACGGATCAGGAAAAGATTATGATGGTCCTGTATGGTTTGGAAAAAATGTTTTTGCTGATGCTGGAGCTAATATGGTTTTATCAGCTGGTTCAGGAACACCATTTAGTAAGCAGTCTAACATAACTCAAGAAGCTGCTTCAGGAATTAATGATAGATCAACACTTGAGGGAAGTTTAAACGGTTCTAGATTACCTTGGCAATTTAGAATAAGTACAAAAATTAATAAAGAGTTTGAAATTAAGTGGTCAGATAAAAAGAAATCAAATGTCAACGTTTATGTTCAGGTTCAAAATTTATTAGATGCTAAAAATATAATAAGTGTTTATAGAGCAACAGGTAATCCTGAAGATGATGGTTATTTAACATCAGCAGCTGCGCAAAACGCTATTGATGCTCAAAATAACCCTGATTCATTCAGATATCTATATTCATTAGCTGTCAATAATCCATCTAACTATAGCTTGCCAAGAATGTTTAGGGCTGGTATAAGTTTTCAATTTTAAATAAGAAGAAATTAGTAATATGAAAAATAAAGCATATATGATTAATAAAGCAAAAAAAGCAATTATTGTTTGTTTAACACTTGTTACTACTTGTGTTTTTGCAAAAGAAAACATTCCTAACCCTAACATAAGTTCAGTAGTTTATTCAAAAGTAGCTGCTGGGTGTTCCCCATCAATCTCAAAAACTGATTTAGATGTGAATAATGTTAGAACTACGATTATGGCTGCTGGAGATATGTGGTGGAATTTAGATGATGCCAGATATGAAATTCCAAAAGATGGAAATAAGCATTCAATGTTTGCTGGTGCTTTATGGATTGGTGGTGTAGATGCTGGTGGACAGTTGAAAGTTGCTGCCATGACCTACAGACAAGGAGGTAGTGATTTTTGGACTGGACCATTAAATACAACTAATGCAACTATTTCTTCCGATGAATGTAATAAATGGGATAAGCATTTTAAGCTTGAACGTTCTGAAGTTGAAGAATATGCTGTTAGATTTGGAGTAGATCCTACTTATGTTATTCCTAATTCTATTTTAGAGTGGCCAGCTCATGGTGACGCTTCTTTAGGTCAAGACCCTTTTTTAGCTCCTTATTTTGATCTTAATGGCAATGGACTATATGAGCCATATGATGGTGATTACCCTGACTATAATATTACAGGAACTAATGACGACGCTAAATTATTTGGAGACCAAACATTATGGTGGATATTTAATGATAAAGGAAATATTCATAGTGAAACAGAAGCTGATGCTCTTGGTTTAGAAATTCATGCTCAAGCCTTCGGATTTACAGCCGATAATGAGGTTAATGATATGACATTTTATAACTATAAAATTATAAATAGATCTACACTTCCTTTGAATGATACATATTTTGGTCAATGGGTTGATCCAGATTTAGGTTACTATCTAGATGATTATGTTGGATGTGATGTTGGTCTAGGATTAGGTTTTTGTTATAACGGTGATGCTGAAGATGAAGGAGCAGCTGGTTATGGTTTTAATCCTCCAGCTATTGGAGTTGACTTCTTTCAAGGACCTTTAGCAGATCCAAATGATGGAATTGATAACGATAGAGATGGTACGATTGATGAGGCGAATGAACAAATAATTATGTCAAAATTCGTTTACTATAATAATGACTTTACTCCTATTGGTAACCCTTCAGAGGGAACGCATTTTTATAATTATTTAAGAGGTATCTGGAAAGATAATGTTCCTATGACTTATGGTGGAGATGGTCATGGTTCTGGTCAAGGAAGTACTCCAGACATATGTAACTTTATGTTCCCAGGAACTTCGGATGATTCCTTTAATGGACTTGAGTGGACAGAACAAACTGCAGGAAATATTCCTGCTGATAGAAGATTTTTACAATCTGCAGGACCATTTACGCTTCAGCCTGGAGCAGTAAATGAAATCACAACTGGTGTAGTATGGGCTAGAGCTAAATCTGGAGGTCAAACTGCTTCAATTGCTCTTGTTAAAATTTATGATAGAGAAGCACAAGCATTATTTGATAATAATTTTAATATTCTGAATGGTCCTGATGCCCCAGATATTACTATAAGAGAGCTCGATAAAGAGTTAATTTTCACATTATCTAATAGTGGAGCTTCAAATAATATTAATGAAACATATGCTGAAAAAGATCCATATATCACAAAGCCATCAAATTTGTTGACTGATTCTGCTTATACTTTTCAAGGATACATGGTTTATCAGCTTTTAAATAATACAGTTTCTGTTACAGATCTAGATGATCCTGATTTAGCTCGTTTAGTATTTAGATGTGATAAAAATGACACAGTTACTGGAATAGTAAATCAATATTTAGATCCTTTATTAGGAGTATATACTCCAGTTGAAGAGGTAGCTTCTGTTCTTAGTGATGGTGTTATTGGATCTATTGATGAGGGGGTTCAATCTTCTTTTCAAATAACAGAAGATAAATTTGCTCTTGGAAATACAAGATTAGTAAATCATAAGACGTATTATTTTATGTCTATTGCTTACGGATATAACAGAGCTGAAGAAAATGCTGATCCTTATAATGTTAATGCTTCTGATTATGATGGAAGAAATCAACCTTATATTGGTGGAAGGAGAAATATAAAAGTATATTCTGGAATCCCGCACTTCACACAGCCTGATGCTGGAGGAACTACATTAAGCGCTGCTTATGGTGATGGCGTTGAAATTACTAGAGTTGAAGGGAAAGGTAATGGAGGAAATACTTTAGATCTTACAGACGCTACTATTGATGAAATTTTAAATAATTTAGATGCAAGAGCTTATTATCCTACTTATAAAGCAGGAAGTGGCCCAATAAATATTTCAGTTGTAGACCCTGTTAAAATTCCGCAAGGAGATTATACTTTAAAGCTATATGACCCTGAATTTAGTGGTAGTAGTATTATTTCTTACAATAGTTGGGAATTGAGTGAACAGCAAACTGGAGTAATTTTAGCAACCTCTAACCAATCATTACTAGTTGGTACTGAAAAATATGTTAACTCGCTTGGACTAAATATTAAAGTTAAGCAAGCTTCTGAACCAGGTTCTGATCCTGCAAATATTGATAATAATGGATTATTATCAAGTTCAATAGAATTTGAAAATCTTAATGATAGATGGCTGAGTGGTGTGCCAGATAGAGATGATGAATCAGCATTTTTTAGCGTTTGGGGTTTAAATTGGATAAGATCTGGTGGATATACTAATGCAACGAATGGTTTATTAAGTGATTATTCTCAAACGGATGATCCAAGTGGAATTTACGAAGGTGTTATTGAGCAAACTGTTAATTTTTCACTTTTTGGAGGACAAGAAATAAAAGGAGGAACATGGGCGCCATACAGATTTGCATCTTATTTTAATGATGGGCCTGGACATAGTAGTAGTATTACTTCTCAGGCAAAAATGGAGAATTTAAATTCTGTTGATATTGTCTTTACAAATGATAAGTCTAAATGGTCTAGAGCTGTAATTGTTGAAGCCCAAGAGGATCCAACTCTATCAGTTGGCGGAGCATTAAAGATGGATTTAAGACAAACTAATTCTGTTAATAAGGAAGGGGAAGATGATGGTTCTGGTACTAAAGGTATGGGTTGGTTCCCAGGTTATGCTATTGATATTGAAACAGGAGAAAGATTAAATATTGTATTTGCTGAAGATTCTTGGTTAACTAGCGATAATGGTAATGATATGAAGTGGAATCCTACTTCTAATATAGTAACTGATGAATTTCCTCAATACGATCCAACTACTCAAACGTTTTCTGGTGGAAATTATTTATTAGGAGGTAAGCATTTTATCTATGTTGTTAACGGTCAATCTTGGGTTAAAGGAACTGAAGATTATGTTAATGGAGATTACTCTGATGTTGATAATAGTCCTAATTACGATGAATGTGCATGGATTTATAATCAATTGCTTGATGATGCCAATGGTGTTGGTAAATGGAAGGTGTTTAAGAACTGTTCATGGGTTGGCGTTCCTTTATTAGCCCCTGGAAGATCATTACTTACTAATGATGCTAAAGTTAAATTAAGAGTTTCTAAGCCTTATAAGCAATATGAAACAACTAATTCTTTAGATATTCTTACAAAGGATAATGATTTAACAATTGGAGAGACTTATGTTGTTGCTTACGAAAATTCCCCAACAACTTGGGGAGGGAAGTCAATTACTCATGATGGGAATACTTACCAGCCTGGTGATGTTTTTCAAGCTACTACAATTTCTTTTACTGGAAGTAGTAAAGCTAGAGTTGTTAAGTATAGTCCACAAAATTCGTTCAATCCAATTTATAATTTTAGTACTGATGATATTGTTGCTGTAAAAGGTGACCCTAGCGTAGCAAAAGATGCTTTAGAGATGATTAATGTTGTTCCTAATCCTTACTATGGCTATTCAAGCTATGAAATTAATCAGTTAGATAATAGAATTAAAATTACTAATCTTCCTCAAATAGCTACAGTAAAAATATTTACTGTTAGTGGAACACTTGTAAGAGAGTTAAAGAAAGATGATCCTGTAACTTCAATTGATTGGGATTTAAAAAATGATTTTGGGATTCCAATTGCAAGTGGTCTTTATATCATTCATGTTGAAACATACATAAACGGTAAAAAGGAAAACAAAATAATTAAATGGTTTGGAGCTTTACGTCCAATAGATTTAGATACGTTCTAAAAAAATAATAGTGAATATAAATATCATGAATATGAAAGAAATAAGTAAATTATTTAAGACGCTCTTAATAGTAGTTTTATTGCTATCAGGATTTGAGATTTTTGCAGGTAATGAACAAAGAGCTGGTCAAGCAGGAGCTTCAGAATTATTAATCAATCCATGGGCAAGATCATCTGGATGGGCAGGAGCTAATGTTGCAGGAGTTAGAGGTTTAGAAGGAATATTCTCTAATGTTGCTGGTTTAGCATTCACAGAAAAAACCGAGCTTATCTTTTCTCAAACTTCATGGCTGCAATATGGGGGTAAGATGTTTGATGCAAATAGTTGTGTAAGTAATATCAGTACATTTGGATTCTCTCAAAAAATGGGAGAATCAAGCGTTTTAGGATTTGCTGTAATGAATATGAACTTTGGTGAAATCGATATAACAACTGTTGATCTTCCTGATGGTGGAATAGGTACATTTTCTCCAAAATATATGAATATTAGTATGTCATATGCAAAGATTTTTTCTAACAGTATTTTTGGAGGAGTTACTGTTAAAATGATATCAGAACAAATTTCTAATGTTGGAGCTAATGGTATTGCTTTAGACGCAGGTATTCAATATGTTACTGGAGTAAAAGATAATTTGAAATTTGGTATTTCATTAAAAAATGTTGGTCCTAGAATGTCCTTTGCTGGCGATGGTCTTTCTTTTAGAAATTATTTAAATCCAAATTACGAAATGACAGCAGAACAAAGATCGTCTGAGTTTGAGCTGCCTGCATTATTAAATATTGGTTTATCTTATGATATTTTAGCAGAAGATCATAGGTTAACCGGAGCAGGTACTTTTACATCAAACTCTTTTCAAAAAGATCAATATAAATTAGGAGGAGAATATTCTTATAAAGAATATTTCATGATTAGAGCAGGTTATACTTACGAAGAAGGGATAGGTGATGCTGCCACTAGAACTACTGCGCTTAGAGGTCCTTCTGCAGGTTTTACAGTTGAGTTGCCAATGGGTAATGGGACATCCTTTGGATTAGATTACTCATACAGACATACAGACCCTTTTCAAGGGTCTCATGCTATTGGCGCAAGAATAAATCTTTAATAATATTAAATAGTTAGATTTATATTTTTAAAATCTTTTTATACAATTTATTATGAATAAATACTTTTCTAATATCCAAATAGTGATTGCGATTATAGTCATTCTAGTAATCAACGTTTTAATTATATTTTAACAGATGAGCTCAATTATATATCTTTCAAAGGACGGTTATGATAATTTAAAAAATAATCTTCATCAACTTAAATCAGTTGACAGACCAAATATTATTAATCAAATTTCTGAAGCAAGAGATAAGGGTGACTTATCTGAAAATGCTGAGTATGATGCTGCAAAAGAAGCTCAAGGATTATTAGAGGCTAGAATATCAAAATTAGAAGGTGATCTTAGTTTATCAAGAATAATAGATGAAAGTCAGTTAGATACAAGTAGTGTTAGTCTGTTAACCAAAGTAACCATTAAGAATACTAATAATAAGGCAGAAATGAGTTATATAATTGTTTCTGAATCCGAAGCTAATTTAGCTGATAAAAAGATTTCAGCAAGCTCACCAATTGGAAAAGGATTATTAGGAAAAAAAGTTGGTGAAATAGTAGATATACAAGTTCCTAATGGTATTGTTCACTTTGAAATAATTAATATTTCAGCTGTATAGATGCCAAGTATCTTCTCTAAGATAATTAATGGAGAAATTCTTTCTTATAATGTCAATGAAAGCGATAATTGTTTAGCTTTTTTAGATGCCTATCCGCTAAAAAGAGGTCACACCTTAGTTGTCCCAAAAAAAGAAGTTGATTATTTATTTGATCTTGAAAGTGAGGATTATAAAATATTATGGGAATTTGCTAGAGATACTGCAAAAGCAATTAAAAAAGTTGTTAAATGTAAAAGAGTTGCTGTTGTTGTTATTGGGCTTGAAGTTCCTCATGCACATATTCACCTTATTCCTATGGATACAATAGAAGAAATAAATTTCTCTCTTCCCAAATTAACTATCCCTAAAAGTGAAATGGAAGAAATATCGAGATTAATTAAATCAGCTATTTAATTTTTTTAGGATTATCTTGTATGAAAGATTTCCAACCCGTATAATTTTTAGAGTTAGAGAGTGATTTTTTTTGAAAATGATGGCATACTGCTGCTGCCAAACCATCAGTTGCATCTAAGTGTTTGGGTAGTTCCTCAATATTTAAAAGAGACTTTAACATTGCAGCTACTTGTTCTTTACTTGAATTACCACTTCCAGTAACTGCCATTTTTATTTTCTTAGGACTATATTCAAATATTGGTACATCTCTATATAGAGCAGCTGCCATTGCTACACCTTGAGCTCTTCCTAGTTTAAGCATAGATTGTACATTTTTCCCAAAAAACGGTGCTTCAACAGCAAACTCATCTGGCTTATACTCCTCAACTAGTTGAAGGGTTCTTTCAAAAATTCTTTTAAGTTTAAGCTCATGAGATGCTAGTTTTGATAAATGGAGAACGCCCATATTAATTAGCTCAATTTTTTTACCTTTTACATGAATTAATCCATAGCCCATAATTATTGTTCCTGGATCTATTCCTAAAATTATTTTATCGCTAATCAATTCCTTTCTTGTATTATTGTAATCAAATCTTATAAATGAAGTATAAAAATACACTTAGCTTATTAATAAAAATAGGAATAGTATTATTTTCTTTGTTTTTTTTATATTCTGAGTTAGTTATAAAAAAAGAGGTCAATCAATTAAATTTTGATTTTTTATTAGAAAGCTTTATTAATAATTCAATATTATTTTTAGCTGTTTTTCTTTTGATGTTTATTAATTGGTTAATTGAGTCCATAAAATGGAGGTATATGATTTCAAAGATTGAAAAGATTGATTTAATTATATCTTTAAAAGCAGTATTTACTGGAATTACGGTCTCCTTATTTACACCAAATAGGGTTGGAGAATATGGAGGCAGGGTTTTTTATCTTCAAAAATCTGATAGGATAAAGGGAGTATTAATAACATTTATTGGTAGCATGTCTCAGCTTATTATTACAATTGTATTTGGTTCCTTAGCATTCTTAATATTGCTGCCCCAAATAATTAAAGAAGAATCAGATTTTTTTAGTAATAGCTCTTTAATAGATTCATGTTTTCCAATTATTATAATTGCTAATATTCTGTTGTTATACATATTTTATAATTTATCATTATTTCTTAAAATATTTAAAAGATTTTCTTTTTATGAAAGATATGATGAATACTTTAAGGTATTTTTAATTTTTAGTAATAAAGAAATGACCAATATTTTATTTTTATCACTATCAAGATATATTGTTTTTTCTTTACAATTTCTCTTATTGTTATACTGCTTTGATGTTTCATTAATTTTTTATAAATCTTTATTTTTAATTATGCTCTCTTTTTTAATAGTATCCATAATACCTACAATTGCTATTGCAGAAATAGGAGTTAGAGGGTCAGTGGCTATTCTACTTTTTAGTTATTTTGCTGTTAATCCTATTAGTGTTTTTTCTGCAACAATTTCATTATGGCTTATAAATTTAGTAGTACCAAGTATTATCGGACTCTTTTTTGTTTCTAGTTTGAAATTTTTTAGAAAATGATCAATTCTTTTATTTCACTTATACTATTATTATATTCTTTTAATATTTTAAGATATTTATACGGTTGGAGAATAAATAGTTTTGATACAAAAGCGTCCTATTTCCCTAAAGTTAGTGTTGTTATTGCCGTAAGAAATGAAGAGAATAATATTTTAAAATTATTATCTGATCTTAGTCTTCAGGATTATCCTCAGGATTTATTTAATATCATAATTGTTAATGATCATTCTACTGATGGAACGCTAGATTTGTTAAATCAAGAATTAAGTAAATATCCAAATCTTATTTTACATAATTTAACAACTAGATTGGAAGGTAAAAAGAGTGCTATTAATACTGGAGTTAATATCTCAAATCACGAAATTATATTGTCTTCTGATGCAGATTGTAGTTTCCCTAATACTTGGATTAGTTGCATGGTCTCTGGATTTAATGACAAAAAAATTAAACTTGTCTCTGGTCCTGTTACTTTTTATAAAGAATCTTCTTTATTTAACAAATTACAAACTCTAGAGTTTCTTTCACTTATTGGAGCAGGAGCTGGTGCTATAGGTATTGGGAACCCTATTTTTTGTAATGGAGCTAATATGGCATATAGAAGAGAAACCTACAAAAAAGTTTTTGACACTATAGATTTAAATATTGCCTCTGGCGATGATGTTTTTCTATTACATGCCATTAAAAGAAAATACAAATCATCTGTTAGATTTATTAAAGATGTTAATGCTGTAGTTTATACTAATGCAGTTGAGGGTTTTGATCAATTTATAAATCAACGTAAAAGATGGGCAGCTAAATCAACATCTTTTAAAGATGCTTATACTATTTACACATCTATTTTAGTTTTATTGGTTAATTTCTCAACCATTTATTTACTTTTTTTTTCCTTATTTCATGTTGATGTGTTTTTCTTTTTTCTTTGGTTTTTTTTAATTAAAAATATAGTTGATATTCTGTTTTTATCTAATGTTCTTTCTTTCTTCTCTAGAAAAGATTTGTTAAAATGGATGCTTTTTTTTCAGATTTTCTATTCTTTTTATATAGTTTTGGTTAGTGTCTTATCTCAATTACAAACATTCAGTTGGAAAAAACGTCTTTATAAAAAATGAAAGCACTGTCATTAAATAAAATTATCTGGCTACGATTTAAAAAAAGTAATTCTTCTGTAATTGCTTTATTATTTATTTTATTTTGTTTTTTCTTAGCCATATTTACTTATCAATTTATTCCAGACAAAACTCCTATGGCTAACAAGATGTATATTGAATTAGCTACTCTAGACCCAATTACGGAAATACAATTTTTAGATATTAATAATAAATGTACTAAAGCAAAGAGTTCTGTCAGATCCTTTTTTTTAGGTCAAGAGACTAATTGTAAGGATATTCCAATTAGTTCATATAGAATAAAAGAAGGGATGCTCTTATATTATCCTTATAACTCATTAAAGGAATTAAGCTATAAAGGAGATTATAAATTAGTTAAAAAAACCTTTTGGCTAGGTACTGATCGATTTGGAAGGGATATGCTAAGTAGATTAGTTTATGGAATTAGGATTTCACTATCTATTGGATTAGTTGCTGTATTTATTTCGGTTCTAATAGGAATTAGTCTAGGCTTAGTTGCAGGATATTTTAGAGGGTATGTTGATGATATTATTATGTGGCTAATAAATGTTGTATGGTCAATTCCTACTTTATTAATGGTTATAGCTATTACTTTAGCCTTGGGGAAAGGGTTTTGGCAAGTTTTTATAGCTGTTGGTCTTACAATGTGGGTTGAAGTTGCTAGAATTGTTAGGGGACAAGTTTTTGCGATTAGAGAGTTAGAATATATTCAAGCATCTAAAGTTTTAGGATACAAATCTTTTCGTATCATGTTTAAACATATTCTTCCTAATATTATTGGACCCGTTATTGTTATATCTGCAGCAAATTTTGCTTCAGCTATTTTAATTGAAGCAGGTTTATCATTTTTAGGAATTGGAGCTCAACCCCCGATTCCTTCATGGGGTGGAATGATAAAAGATCATTATTCATATATAATAATGAATAAATCATTCTTAGCTATATTTCCTGGTATGGCAATCATGTGTTTAGTTCTCGCATTTATGGTTTTAGGAAATGGAGTTCGAGATGCTTTTGATGTAAAAGATTAGTTTAAAATTTATTTCTGTTAAAATCTAAAAGAATTATTTATACTAATTTCTAGAGCAAATAAATTAGAAAAATAATAATCCAAATATGAAAATTACAGCTCCAGCTCCCATGAAAATTAAAGTATAAGGAAGAATTTCACTTGCTTTTAATCCCGTTATTCCAAGTAAAGGAAGTGCCCAAAATGGTTGTAGCATATTAGTGAGTTGATCTCCATAAGCTAAGGCCATGACACATTTTGGTATAGAAACCCCAAGCTTAATAGCAGATTCAACAATAATAGGCCCTTGTACTGCCCATTGTCCTCCTCCGCTAGGGACAAATATATTAACTATACCTCCACTAATAAACGTTAATATAGGAAAGGTGTCTTTATTAGAAATATTTACAAATAGTTCGGACATCATCTCTACCATACCCGAATAATTCATTATACCCATAATACCAAAATAGATTGGGAACTGAATAAGGATCCCTGAAGCCCCATGAATAGCCTTATCTATAGCCTTTAAAAAACTATAAATATTTTTATGCATAATTATCGCAAGACCAAGAAGCAGAAGGTTAATATAATTAGGTGTTAAAAATTTTAAGGAAATATTTTCTGGCCCAATAAAGATATTATAAAAGCTACTTAAAAGAATTAAACTGCCAAAAATTAATGAGATTATAGAAGAATGATCTAAATTTTTTACAATTTTAATTTTAGTTTCTTCCTCATGAATTTTTATGTTTACAATAGAGCCCTCATTTTTTTTTCCAATAAAAAACATAATTAATGGTAGTATAATTATCAAGGCAAGACTAACACTAATATTCATTGTCGAGAAAATAGTTTCTGATTGAGAAATGATTCCAGTTTTCTGCTCTAGAAAATGACCAGATTCTGCAATCTTTATAGGAGCCGATCCCGATATCCCTCCATGCCAAACCATTAATCCAGAGTATCCACATGCACCAATTAAAGGGTAATTTAATTTTATTTTTTCTCTTGTTGCATGTTCTCCAACTTTTCGAGCAAATATGGCTCCAAATATCAGCCCTAAGCCCCAGTTAAAAAGAGCAACGATAATAGTGAAAAATGTAATAATTGCTGCAGCTTTTGAAGTTGAAGAACAGTAAGCTGTAGCTTTAACAATAATTTGGTTAACAGATTTTGTAAGTGCTAAAGTATGTCCAAGTACAAGCATCAGCATCATTTGCATAGCAAAGACTAAAAGCTTGTTGTCCCAAAACCCTTGTTCCCAGTATGTTAAAATTGTAAAAAAATGAGAAGAATTTTCATTGCTTTCGGTTAGCACTAAAGCAAGTGTAAAAGTTAAAAAAGTTAATAATACTGCAATTGTAAATGGTGCAGGAAGAAATTTTTTAAATAAATTCTCTATTTTATTTGAGAATGACAATTTTAGAATGGTAGGTCGTCATCTGGATTGTCAGAGCTTTCAAAAGATGGAGCCTCAGGCATATCAGAAGCAGCACTATTTCCTGAAGAAATATTTTCAATTTTCCAAGCATCTATATTATGGAAATATTTTCCATTATATTCTCGTGATGATAAGTTAAAGGATATTTCAACCTGATCACCTTCTTGATGGCTTGTAAGCATCTGTATTTTATCTTCTCCAAATAGTTGAAAACATACTTCTGGATTGTACTGCGCTCCAGTATCAAGAAGAAAAGATTGTTTTTGCCATTCTTTTCCTGCTTTTGATGTTCCACTTTCTACACTTAATTTTCTACTTAATTTTCCTTTTATTGATAAACTCATTATGTTATATTTTTTTTATGTTCTGCTAACAAAAATAAATAAAAAGTTAAATAAAAAATCTTTAGTTTGGCTTTAATGATTAAATGTTAAAAAATAATATCTTTGCAAACCATTTTGCGGGTATGGCGGAATTGGTAGACGCGCTAGCCTTAGGAGCTGGTGCCGCAAGGCGTGGGGGTTCGACTCCCTTTACCCGTACTAAAAAACTCTATTTTTTATAGAGTTTTTTTAGTATGTATTTATTATAAATAAACGTACTTTTAACGACCATTAAATAAAAATTCTAATGAAAATCACACAAAGTAAAGTAAAGAATATGATGGCAACTCTAATTGTTGAAATTAATGAGGCTGATTATATTGGGAAAGTAGATTCTGCGCTAAAAAAATACAGAAAAGATGCTGTTATTCCAGGTTTTAGAAAAGGAAAAACACCTATGTCTATTATTTCAAAACAATACAGAACTTCAACTGTTGTTGATGAGGTAAATAAAATGATGCAAGACAATCTCTATAAGCATATTACTGATAATAAAGTTAGAGTTCTTGGAAGTCCACTGCCTATTTCAAATAGTGAAGTTGATTGGGTTAATGAAGTTGATTTTAAATTTGAATATGAAATTGGTTTAGCTCCAGAGTTTGATGTCAAGTTAAATGGTAAAGATTCACTAACTTACTATAAGATCACCGCAGAAAATAAATTAATAGACAATTACTGTAATGATATAGCTAAAAGATATGGGAAGATGAGTAATCCAGAAGTATCGGTTGAAGGAGATATGATTTTCTGCTCAATTAATCAGCTTGATTTAAATGGAGAGCTTGTTGAAAAAGGTATTTCTAATGATGCTACTGTTTCTATGGATGTGATTATTGATAAGAAAATAAAGAATAAATTTATTGGCATTAAAAAAGAGGATGTATTGGTATTAAATGTTAATAGTGTATTCTCAAATAAGACAGATTTAGCTGCTATGCTAAATATATCTGTTGAGCAATTACAGGGTTTGGCATCGGATTCTTTTAGATTTACCGTTAAACAAGTTAATAGACTGGCTCCATCTGAGTTTGATAAAGAATTATTTATTAAGGTTTATAAGGATGAGACTATTGAAACAGAAAAGCAATTCAGAGAAAAAATTAAAGAAGAGGCTGAACTATCCTTTGTAGTTGAAAGTGATAGGATGTTAAAAAATGATGTAGTAACTTTCTTTATAAAAAAAACAAAATTAAATCTACCTGATGAGTTTCTGAAAAAATGGCTTGTAAAGACTTCAGAAAATCCTTTAACAATTGAACAAGTGGAAAAAGAATATGATATGTATTCTAAAAGCTTAAGGTGGCAGTTAATAGAAAATAAAGTATTAGAGGAGTATGAAATCAAAATTAATAATGAGGATCTTTTAAATCATACAAAAAAAATGGTTGCTTTTCAGATGAAACAATATGGACAGCCTAGCACCGATGAAAAACAACTTATAGATATTTCTGAAAATATTCTCAAAAATGAAGAAGAAAGAAAAAAAATATCAGACCAACTATTTGATGAAAAGACTTTGGTCATCTACAAAGAAAATTTCAAACTAAAGAATAAAGCCATCACTTATGATGATTTTGTTAAATTAGCATCAGAAAAATAAAAAAATTATGGATTACGGTAAAGAATTTAAAAAATACGCAACACAACATAGAGGAATAAATAGTCTTCACATAGATCAATTTACTTCAATGCACGGAAATTATATTTCTCCAACTATTATAGAGGAAAGACAAATGAATGTTGCTAGTATGGATGTATTTTCTAGACTGATGATGGATAGAATAATATTTTTAGGAGTGCCAATTAATGATTACGTTGCCAATATTATACAGGCGCAACTCTTATTTCTTGAATCAGTTGATTCTAAAAAAGATATTTTAATTTACTTGAATTCACCTGGAGGTGGTGTGTATGCCGGCCTTGGTATTTATGATACTATGCAGTATATAAACCCGGATGTCTCTACTATTTGTACAGGTATGGCAGCCTCTATGGGAGCTGTTTTATTATGTGCTGGTGCAAAAGGTAAAAGAACAGCATTAAAACATTCTAGAGTTATGATTCATCAACCTCTTGGTGGTGCTCATGGACAAGCTTCTGATATTGAGATTACTGCAAATGAGATTAAAAAATTAAAGAATGAATTATATACCATAATTTCTGAACATTCAGGGAAATCTTTCGATGAGGTATGGAAAGATAGTGATAGAGATTACTGGATGACCTCTGAAGAGGCAAAAGCTTACGGTATGATTGATGAGGTTCTAACAAGAAAATAATGACAGTTGAGAAATCTGTTCAATGTTCTTTTTGCGGAAGAAACAAGCAAGATACTGAAATACTAATAGCGGGATCAAGTGCGCATATATGTAATTCATGTATAGAGCAAGCATATAATATTGTAGAGCAAGATGTAAAGTCTTCCACAAAAACATCTGAAGAATTTACATTATTAAAACCTTTAGAAATAAAAAATCATTTAGATGATTTTGTAATTGGTCAAGATTTTGCCAAAAAAGTTTTATCTGTTGCGGTCTATAACCATTACAAAAGGATTAGTCAAGTTAATACATCCGATAGTGATGTTGAAATAGAAAAATCGAATATTATTATGGTTGGCAGAACAGGTACGGGTAAGACACTATTAGCTCGCTCTATTGCTAAGCTGTTGAATGTGCCATTTTGTATTGCTGATGCTACTGTTTTAACTGAAGCTGGTTATGTTGGAGAGGATGTTGAAAGTATTTTGTCTAGATTATTACAGTCAGCAGACTATGATGTTGAAAAGGCTAAAAAAGGAATTGTATTTATTGATGAGATAGATAAAGTAGCAAGAAAAAGTGATAATCCATCAATAACTAGAGATGTCAGTGGCGAAGGAGTACAGCAAGCAATGCTTAAGCTGCTTGAAGGCACAATTGTCAACGTTCCACCACAAGGAGGTAGAAAACATCCTGACCAAAAGATGATTGCTCTGGATACTAAGGATATTCTATTTATTAGCGGAGGAGCCTTTGATGGTGTTGAAAAACATATTGCAGCTCGATTAAACACTCGAGCTATTGGATTTAAAGCTAATAAAGATAATCAAGTTGATGACTCAAATTTTTTAAAATATATTTCTCCTCAAGATTTAAAAACTTTTGGTTTAATTCCAGAACTAATTGGTAGAATGCCTATTGTAACTTACCTAAATCCTCTGGATAGAAATGCCTTGAAACTTATTTTGACAGAGCCAAAAAATGCTATCACAAAACAATATATTAAATTATTTGACCTAGATGGGGTCACGCTTTCTTTTGATAAAAAAGCCATAGATTTAATAGTTGATAAAGCTTTAGAATTTGAATTAGGAGCGAGAGGTTTACGATCAATCTGTGAAGCTGTAATGCTTGATGCTATGTATAATTTTCCATCTGATAATTCAAAAAAAGAACTATTAATTTCCAGTAGTTATGTTAAGAAGGAATTGAATAAATTAGAGGCACAGACTTTAAAAGTAGCTTAGTCAAGAACAATTAGATAATTATTTTCATCTAATTCAATATTCATATTACAATCACACAAGCTGTCTCCGTAATTAATTAATCGGCTATTGTAGTTTTCTGGGGTAATAATTGCCACTCCAGATGTTGTAATACAATGAGAACTTTGAAAACATTCTAATTTTATTAATATAGGTTCTATTATTGATACATTGAATTCGTTGCCATTTGAAGAATTTCCTGCAATAATTCCGTTTAATAAATATTTGTCATCGTTTAAATTATATCGGCTATTGCTCCCACTTATTAATTCTTTTTGATAGGAAGCATTAATATTTATCACTCCTTCATTAGTTGTAAAACTTGTATTAGAAATTTCAAGATTATATGCTTTATTTTTTTCATTATTTTCTCCTAAACAACTTAATTGAAAATTACCTTCAATAAGAATATTATTCATGTAGAATTGATTAAAAGAGGTTGTAATTACTGACAATGAATCATGATATTTTTTATTAAATATAGAGATAATTTTCCCTCTCTTAAGTAATCCAAACTCTAGCGAATTTTCTTCTCCAAAATCAATAATCAACGTGTCATTATTATTTGGATTATTATTAAGTAAATTATAATTAGGATATTGTTTGCTTTCTCCATTATAAATAAAACCTTCCTCAATGGAGCGATAAATATTATTAATTAATTTTTCTACCATCAAATAATCTCTACTTGATTGAATGTTTTCTTGATTATCTAATGTCAGTACTTTTTCATCTGAGCAAGATGAAATAATAAATAAAAAACTGGATAATAGTAAAATATATTTTTTCATTTTATGATTAATTTAATTTAATTTTTCTTTTCATAAATATAAAAAGTAAAATCGTATTTGTGTTTTTCATCTTTATAAAATTCCTTTTTACTTACTTCTAACCAAGAATTATCTAATTTTGGAAAAAATGTGTCTCCATCAAAATCATGATGTACTCTCGTTAAATATACTCTATCTACTAATTTTTGCTCAAGTGCTAACTTATAAATTTCACCACCTCCAATAATAAAAGCTTCATTTTCATTATTTTTTCTAGGAATTTCTAATGCCTCCTCAATACTGTTTGAAACTAAACATCCCTCTAATTGGTAATTTTTTTTTCTCGTAATAATAATGTTTTCTCTATTAGGTAATGGTCTGTATTTATGAGGAATAGATTCAAAATTTTTCCTACCCATTATAACATAGTATCCTTTAGTTGTTTCTTTAAAAAAATTCATATCAATTGGAAGTTTCCAAGCTAGGTCATTATCTTTTCCAATTACATTATTAGTTGAGGCAGCAACTATTATTGATCTAATCATTATTTTTTTTTACTTTATATACAACATTTCTTTCTAATAAATAATCTTTTACATCTTCAAATAATCCACCTAAATATTCTGGGGGAGAGATCCCTACTCTTGAATATTTTTTATTTAAGACTAGATTTGCTACTGCGGTACATGTGAATCCTGTTGTTCTTGCCATAGATATAGTGTTGTTTTCATATCTATCTAAAAGATTATATTGATAAGTTGTTTTTTTCCCATTTTCTTTTCCCTTAATAATGATTCTCATGATAGTGAAATCCCTATCGCCTTCTTTCATTTCCCATTTAGGAAATAGTAGTTTTGATGTTAGATCTATAGGTCTTATGTCTTTTCCATCAACATTTATTTTTTCATAAGAGAAAAAGCCACTTGCTCTTAATACCTTTAGATATTCTACACACCCAGGATATCTCAAAGTTTTTTCAATCATATTTGGAACATGAGGCATTGTTTTTATTAAACTTCTTAATCCATCAGAATTCCAGCTTTCTAGAGTGCCAATTTCATCAAATTCTATTAATTCTGTTTCTGATAATGCTTCTTTAGTGATTAATTTACTATTCTGAACAAATCTTGCAGGACGAATATATTCTTCAATAACATCAATAGGAGAGAATACTGCTTGATATTCATATGGCCATTCTCGTTTCACAGGCAGACCTCCAACTAGACATTCATAGTCCGTAATCTCCATGCTACTGTTATGATGTCCAAATATAATATTCCCCATTCCAGGTGCTACCCCGCAATCCATAACTGCAACTACATTTTTCTTTTTTGCTAATTCATCTAGTCCAAATGGGTCTTCAGGATAAAATGAAATATCTACAATATTTTTGCCAGCATTAATAACATCATACATCATCTTATAGCCCATAAAGCCAGGAACCGCACCAATTACTAAATCGCAGTCTTTTATTAATTTATTTAAAATTAAAGAATCAGAAATATCAGCACAAATTGTTTTAATATTAAAGTCTTTTAGTGCATCAAGATTTTTTTGTGAAATATCTACTGAGGTTACATTATGAGATTTTGCTAAATCTTTTGCCATGACTCCTCCAACTAATCCAGCTCCAAGAATTGTTATTTTATTCATTTTTAGTATTTTATATTGCTACTTTACCTTTAATATGTGGGTCGTAATTATAGTCTGTTAGTTTAAAGTCTTCATAAGTGAAACTAAAAATATCTTTAATATTTTTATTAATATTCATTTTAGGAAGCTCTTTTGGTGATCTGCTTAATTGAAGCTTAGTTTGTTCGAAATGATTAGTATATATATGAGCATCGCCTAAAGTGTGAACAAAATCTCCGACTTCTAGATCACATACTTGTGCAACCATCATTGTTAGTAATGCATATGAAGCAATATTAAAAGGTACTCCTAAAAAAATATCAGCACTTCTTTGGTAGAGTTGACAAGATAATTTATTATCAGCTACATAAAACTGGAAAAAAGCATGACATGGTGGTAGAGCCATCTGTTCAATTTCTCCAACGTTCCAGGCACTCACAATTATTCTTCTGCTGTCAGGTGTGTTTTTTATCTGATCAATAATTTGTTGAATTTGATCAATATGTTTACCATCTGGAGCTGGCCAACTTCTCCATTGATATCCATATACATGACCTAAGTTTCCATTTTTATCTGCCCAATCATCCCAAATTCTAACTCCATTCTCCTTCAGGTATTTAATATTTGTATCTCCCTTTAAGAACCACAAGAGTTCGTGAATAATTGATTTTAAATGTAGTTTTTTTGTAGTGATACATGGGAAGCCTTGAGATAAGTCAAATCTCATTTGATGACCAAATACACTTTTAGTACCAGTACCAGTACGATCTTCTTTGAGTGTGCCATTACTCATTACGTGTTCCATTAAATCTAGATATTGTCTCATTTATTAAATTATTGCTCCAACTAGTACAGCTGTTAATAGTGATGCTAGAGTTCCAGCAATAAGAGCTAGAATACCAAGCTTTGATAAGTCTTTCCTTCTAGAGGGAGCTAGAGAGCCTATTCCTCCAATTTGTATTCCAATGGAAGCAAAATTTGCAAATCCACATAATATATAAGTTGCTATAACAATTGATTTCTCTTCAAGAAATTTTCCACTCTCCTTTAATTCTGATAATGAGATATATGCAACAAACTCATTTAATATAGTTTTTTCACCAAGAAGCTGACCAACTAAAATCATGTCTTCTCTACAAACTCCCATTAACCAAGTTAGTGGTGCTAGTAAATATCCTAGCAGAAACTCTAAAGTTAGTCCAGAATATTGGCCCTCAGTAAAATCGTTTATCCAACTGTTTAAATTAATTAGTTCTCCTAAGAAATCTTTAAGAAAATAATTTGTCATTGTAATAAACGCAATAAAAACAAGAAGCATAGCTCCAACATTAATTGCTAATTTTAGTCCTTGAGATGTTCCTATGCTAATAGCTTCTAATGAATTTGTTCCTAAATCTTTATTAGATATTGACATATCTTCATTCACCTTATTTGTTTCAGGTATTAGTATTTTAGAAACAACTATTGCAGCCGGTGCAGACATTACAGATGCTGCTAGTAAGTGCTTAGCAAAGAAAAGTTGCTGAACAGGATCTGAGCCGCCTAAAAACCCAATATATGCAGCCAAAACTCCTCCTGCAATTGTTGCCATACCCCCAGACATTAAGCACAGAAGTTCTGAGGTTGTCATTTTATCAATATAGGGTTTGATAAGTAATGGGGATTCAGTCTGCCCTAGAAATACATTACCAGCAGCTGCTAGACTTTCTGCCCCAGACAACTTTAATGTTTTTTTCATTATTGCAGCACATAAGTAGATTATCTTTTGTAGAACTCCAAAATAAAAGAGCACGCTTGTTAAAGCGGAAAAGAAAATAATAGTTGGTAAAATTTGAAAAGCAAAAATCGCGCCAAATTGATTATTATTAACTAATGTTTCTCCAAATAAAAATAGTGCTCCAGCTTTTGAAAATTGAAGGACAGTAACGAATACTTGACTCATCCACGCAAATATATTTTGCACAAAAGGCACTTTTAAAATTAGTACAGCAAGCAAAAATTGAAATAACAATCCTTTTAAAACTAATTGCCAATTAATAGCCTTCCGATCTCTACTGAAAAAAAATGCAATTAAAATAAGTGATAAAAGACCTAATATACCACGTAGATAATTTGTTAATTTATTAGTTGAGTTGTTTTTAATGGTTGAAAAACAATAATCAATATTCCCTTCAGTTAAAATTAAAGACTCTTTTTCTAAATTAATATTATATTCTCTAATTGTATCTTTTGGAAGAGTGTAGTTGAATATAATTTTTTCTTTAATTATTTCCCACGTACCTTTTGCTAAAATATTTTTTTCAATTATTTGATATTTAAAGGTATTATCATCTTTAATTTCAAGATAATCTTCGGAGAAGTCTAATTTTTCTAGTGAAAGTGAATTAATATTAGACCTAATATCAGTGAACTGCCATTTTTGGGATATTTCACTAGCATTAGTAATAATGCTAAATATCAAAAGTAAAGAAAAGGTAAAAAATCTTTTCATTTATTTTGTTGTTCTTCTTTTAATTTCATCTCTAATAACTGATGCTCGTTCATAATTTTCATGTTCAATAGCTTCAAGTAGTATTTCTTCTAATTCCTTTAAGCTATACAAACTTAACTTTTTTTCTTTTTTTATTGACGTTGTTTCTGTGAATGATTTGTCTTTAGATTTATCATCAGATGAAAAATTTATTCCTGCTTTGGATAAAATATGTTCATACGTAAATATTGGACATGAAAATCTTATTGCTATGGCTACCGCATCTGATGTTCGAGCATCAATCTCTACTTCAGTTCCTGTCAATGGATTGGAGCAGTAAAAAATAGAGTGAAAAACTCCTTCATTTAGAGTATGAATTATCACTTTATTAATTTTTATATTAAAACTGTCTCCAAAAGACTTAAAAAGATCATGAGTTAGTGGTCTCTCAGGCTCGTCTTCTCCGTCTAATGCAATAGCAATGGATCTTGCTTCACACCAACCTATTACTATTGGTAATTGTCTTTTTCCATCAGTTTCATTTAGAAGCAAAACATATGCATTGTTTTGAGAATCACTTTGCCTTATTGCTGCTATTGTTAGAGGGATTAAGTCCAATTTTTTAGTTATTAATTTTTTTAATTTCCTCAATCAATTTTGGTACTACATCAAAAGCATCTCCAACAACTCCATAATCAGCAGCTTTGAAAAATGGTGCTTCTGCGTCTGTATTTATTGCTACCATTACTTTTGATGAATTGACTCCTGCCAAATGTTGAATTGCTCCAGAAATTCCTATAGCAACATATAGATTTGGAGCAACTGCTTTTCCAGTTTGACCGACATGCTCAGAGTGAGGCCTCCAGCCAATATCTGAAACAGGCTTTGAACATGCCGTTGCAGCATTTAGCAAATCAGCTAATTCCTCTATCATTCCCCAGTTTTCAGGTCCTTTTAATCCTCGTCCCGCAGAAATTACAACTTCAGCTTCTGATAATGATATTTTACCACTGTTAGTTTCACTTCCAATTACATTAAATTGGCTTTCAAGCTTATCTTCGATAGTAATTATTTCACAACTTATATTATTATTCTTAATTTCAAAAGCATTGGGTGAAATTGTAATAATAGCTTTTTCAGTATTAGTAGATACAGTTTCAAGTGCCTTAGAAGAGAAAGCTTGTCTTTTAAATTTAAAATTATTAGTATCAAGTATTTTTGTAGTTACATTACTCATTAAACCAGCTTTTAATTTAGAAGATAATCTTGGGGCAATCATTTTTGCAGTAAATGTATTCGAGAATATTATAGCTTTTGCATCTTTTGCATATTCTGCAATAAAATTAGTGGTATTATAATTATCACTTTTATTAATATTTGGAAATGAAAAAACTTTACTCACTCCATACTCTCCAAGTTTAGAGAGCTCTTCTTCTGCTACTAAGCCAAATGAAATAGCAAATAGATCCGTATTTAAATCTTGAGAAATTTCGTTTGCATAAGAAGCTGCTTCAAATGAACTTTTTCTAAATTTCCCTTCCCAACTTTCCGTATAGACTAATATTGACATTTTTTAAATTTTTTGGTTAAATAACTTTTGCTTCAGTATGTAGTAAACTAACTAATTGTTCTATGTTATCAGAAGAAATCATTTTACATTCTCCCTTACTTTCTGGCTTGTCAAATGAAATTGAATGATTAAGTGGAGCTGAATTGCACTCTAAGACCTCAAGTGGTTTAGATCTGGCAGTCATAATTCCACGCATGTTAGGTATTCTTAATTCACTTTCTTCTACTAGACCTTTCTGTCCCCCAATTATAATAGGAAGTGATGCCGATATTTTTTCTATTCCTCCGTCTATTTCTCTTGTTAACTCTACTTCATTTCCATTTACAGTTAATCCATTACAAGCATTAAGAAAAGGGATGTTTAGCATATCTGCAATCATTCCAGGGACAGCACCCCCATTATAGTCACTAGATTCTTTTCCGGCTATAATTAAATCAAAAGGATTATCTTTAATATAATTAGCTATTGCGCATGCTGTAGAATAGCTATCAGAAGGATGCATGTTAATTCTTACTGCATTATCAGCACCAATTGCTAATACTTTCCTAATTACAGGCTCAACATTTGCCTCACCTACAATTATTGCTGTTAGTTTTGCGTTGTTTTTCTCCTTTAGCATAACTCCTTTTGTTAGACCAAATTCATCGTATGGATTAATTACAAATTGAATGCCATTTGCATCAAACTTTGTATTGTTTTCAGTAAAATTTATTTTAGATGTAGTATCAGGAACACTACTTATACAAACTAATATATTCATGTCTTAGATTTTGTTGTTAAATATTTTGTAAAATTAAATAAAATCAGTCAATTAATACTTCGCTTTTACACAAAATAGGATAGAGAAAAGAATTAAAAATCTCTAAATTATATTACTATATTACATTCTTTAATCAAAAATGCTATTTTTGCACCGATAAAAAATTAAACTAAAATTATAAAAATGGAATTTATTGTATCTTATCTACCACTTTTTGGTGTCTTAGCCCTTGCTTTCGTTTATTGGAAAAATGCATGGGTATCTAAGCAAGAAGAGGGTAATGAAAAAATGTCTAGAATAGCTAAAAATATTTCTGATGGAGCTATGTCTTTTCTAAAAGCAGAATATAAAGTATTATCAATTTTTGTTGTAGCGGTAGCAATCCTATTGTTTTTTAAAGGATCTGCTGAAGTAAATTCAACTGGAATGGTTGCTTTCTCTTTTGTTATTGGAGCTATCTGTTCTGCATTAGCAGGATTTATTGGAATGAAAGTTGCAACAAAAGCAAATGTTAGAACTACACAAGCCGCTCGAACTTCATTAGGAAAAGCATTAGAAGTTGCATTTTCTGGAGGAGCTGTTATGGGACTTGGTGTTGTTGGACTTGGAGTTTTAGGCTTAAGTCTTTTATTGTCTCTATACCAAGGAATGTACGATTCAACAACAATGGTACTTAATGTGCTTTCAGGATTTTCACTAGGCGCATCTTCAATAGCATTATTTGCTAGAGTAGGAGGTGGTATTTACACAAAAGCAGCAGATGTTGGTGCTGACTTAGTTGGAAAGGTAGAAGCAGGTATACCTGAAGACCATCCTTTAAACCCAGCAACTATTGCTGATAATGTTGGTGATAATGTTGGTGATGTTGCCGGAATGGGAGCTGATCTTTTTGAGTCTTATGTTGGGTCTATTATTGGTACTATGGTATTAGGATCTTATCTTTTTACTCCTTCATTTGATGGTTTAGCAGCGGTTTATCTTCCACTTGTCTTAGCTGCAGTTGGAATTGTTATGTCAATCATTGGAACATTTTTTGTTAAGGTTAAAGATGGAGGTTCTCCTCATGCTGCATTAAATATTGGAGAATTTGGTTCTGCAGCACTAATGATTATTGCTTCTTATTTTATTATTAATGCCATGCTTCCTGAGACACTTGAGGGTTTACCTTTCGGAGCTATGGGAGTTTTTTGGGCAACTATCGCTGGATTAGTAGCTGGATTAGCTGTAGGTAAAGCAACAGAATACTATACTGGAACAGGTACTAAGCCTGTTCAATCAATTATTGATCAATCGGAAACAGGAGCTGCAACTACTATTATAGCTGGACTTGGTGTTGGGATGATGTCTACTGCACTGCCTATTTTATTAATTGCTACTGCAATTATGGTGTCACACTATTTTGCTGGTTTATATGGAATTGCAATTGCTGCTGTAGGAATGCTAGCAAATACAGGTATCCAATTGGCTGTTGATGCTTATGGTCCAATTTCTGATAATGCTGGTGGAATTGCTGAAATGGCAGAATTACCTGCTGAGGTTAGACAAAGAACTGATGAGTTAGATGCAGTTGGAAATACTACAGCTGCAATTGGAAAAGGTTTTGCTATTGCTTCTGCAGCTTTAACTGCTTTAGCTTTATTTGCTGCATTTATGAAGGTTGCTAATGTTACAGCTATTGATGTTTCTCAACCTAATATCATGGCAGGTTTATTAGTTGGTGCAATGTTACCATTTGTTTTTTCTGCGATGGCTATGAATGCTGTAGGTAGAGCAGCTATGGCAATGATTGAAGAAGTAAGAAGACAATTTAGAGATATTCCTGCACTTAAGGCAGCTTTAGAAGTTATGAGAAAATATGATTCTGATATGACTAAAGCAACTGCTGCGGATAGAAAAATATTTGATGCTGCGGATGGTGTTGCTGAATATGATAAATGTGTAGATATTTCTACTAAGGCTTCAATTAAAGAAATGGTTGCTCCAGGATTACTTGCTATTATTGTACCTGTTTTAGTTGGATTTGTTGGTGGCCCTGCTATGTTGGGAGGTCTATTAGCTGGTGTTACTTCTTCTGGAGTACTCATGGCGATTTTTCAATCAAATGCAGGTGGTGCTTGGGATAATGCAAAAAAGACAATTGAAGAACAAGGAAGAAAGGGGACTGAAGCTCACAAGGCTTCTGTTGTTGGAGATACTGTAGGTGATCCTTTTAAAGATACTTCTGGTCCATCTTTAAATATCTTATTAAAATTGATGTCTGTTGTTGCTTTAGTTATAGCTCCTTCTATTGCATTAGATGTAGATGGTTCAAGTGATCAAGCAATTAATAGAGTTCAAACATCTGCTGCTGTTTCTGATGTAAATCTTTCTGCTGTTTCTGAATCTTTTGAGATAGAGATGAATGAAGATTTAGAATTAAATTTAATTACAAATATTAAATTTAGTACTGATATAGATTGTACATCAAATAACGAAGAAGATTGTACATCTACGCTTCAATCGTTAGGAAACTCTCCTTTAATTTTTAGTGCAAAAAATAATACGGTTAAAACATCTAATAGAGCAGGATTTAGAAGTTTAGTTGAAGGAAAAATATTAGTTAATAATAAGAATAAAAAAGCTATGCTATATTTTAATCTTAATGAAGAAGGAAACGCTTTTAATGCTATTGTTGAATTTAATGGCTTAACTCTTAAAACAAAAGGTCGCCAATTATAATCAGTAATCAAATATCTTTTTAGTGATATTAATAAAAAAAGAGCTTAGAAATCTAAGCTCTTTTTTTTATTTTATAGCCTCATCTATCTGACTTATTATAGCTTGTAATTCATCTGGATTGTCAGCAAAATCAATATTGTCAACATTAATGATAAGTATTTTTCCTTTTTGATAGCTTTCTACCCATGCCTCATACCTTTCGTTTAATCGAGTTAAGTAATCTAGCCTAATACTGTTTTCATATTCTCTACCTCTTTTCTGTATTTGCTCAACTAAAGTAGATACACTTGATCTTAAATAGATAAGTAAATCAGGACCTTCGATAAAGTCATCCATTAAATTAAATATTTCTTTATAATTATCAAAATCTCTAGAACTCATAAGGCCCATTGCGTGTAAGTTAGGAGCAAAGATATATGCGTCTTCATATATAGTCCTATCTTGTATGTATTTTTCACCGCTATTTTTAATGTCAACTATTTGTCTGAATCTACTATTGAGAAAGTATACTTGGAGATTGAAAGACCATCTCTGCATATCTTTATAAAAGTCATTTAAATAAGGATTATTTTCAACGTCTTCATAATGGGCTTTCCATTTATAATGTTTAGATAATAAAGTAGTTAATGTTGTTTTTCCAGATCCAATATTTCCAGCAATTGCAATATGCATGTTATAAATTTTTTACTAAAATAAAAAGAATTTTAGTTTTATCTAAAAATAGAGCACAGTATAAATTTTTGTTGAAAACTTCTAGTTGTTTAGATTAATTAAGTTGTCCGCTATTTTTCTATCATTATTTAATCTTGGGATTTTATATTGACCCCCCAGTCTATTATTTTGTTTTAGCCACCTATAAAATGTTCCTTTAGCTAGACTAGTTAAAACAGGTTTTTGAATAACTAAATTGTAAGACCTCTTTGCTTCGTAATCAGAATTATTTTTTTTAAGCTCTTCATCCAAAATAGAGATGAATTTCTCAGTATCTTTAGGATGATTTTCAAACTCAACTAACCATTCATGTCCTCCAGAATTATTGTCTAGAAATATAGGGCATACAGTATATTCATTTATATTTGATTCTGTTTTTTTACACGCAATCTCTAATGCTTTGTCAGTATTATTTGTAATTAATTCTTCCCCAAAGACATTTAAATGATTTTTTATTCTTCCACTAACCTTTATTCTATAAGGAGATAACGATGTAAAGGATATAATATCACCAATTAAATACCTCCATAGCCCTCCATTGGTAGTTATAACAAGAGAATAATCTTGATTCATTTCTACTTCTCCTAATTGATAATATTTAGCATTATTATTAGTATCACCATGTTTTATAAACTCATAAAAAATTCCATGATCAAGCATTAGTAGCATTTCATTTGAGTTTGGTTTGTCTTGCAAACCAAATATTCCTTCAGATGCATTATATATTTCAAAATAGTTCATTTGTTTAGAGGGAATAATCTTTTCATATTGTTTTTTATAAGGACTAAAGTTAATTCCCCCATGCATATATAATTCTAGGTTAGGCCATACTTCTAAAATGTTTTTTGAATTTGTTCTTTCTAACACTTTTTTTAAAATAATAAGCATCCATGAGGGTACCCCACTTAAATTTGTAATATCTTGACATATTACTTCACTTACTATAAGTTCAAGTTTCTCTTCCCAATCATGCATTAGCGCAGTTGAAAGTTTTGGTGATCTATGATAATTGACCCAAAAAGGAAAATTATCTAATAAAATTGCTGATAGGTCCCCATCTGTATGATTTTTTCTGTTTTGTAAGCTTCCTCCTAATATTAGTCCATTTCCTTCAAAAAATTTCTTTGTTGGATAATTTCCTAGATAAAGAGCTAGCATATCCTTACCTGCTTTGTAGTGGCTCTTTTTTAGTGAGTCTATCGTCATTGGAATAAACTTACTTTTAGCATTTGTTGTTCCTGAAGATTTTGCAAACCACTTTGTTTGTTGATTCCAAAGAATGTTTTTTTCTCCAGCTCTAACTCTCTCTATATATGGAAATATTTCCTCATATGTTCTTACTGGAACCTTATTAGAGAAATCAGAGAATGAATTAATATTTTTAAAATCATGATCTAAGCCAAATATTGTTTCTCTTCCATTTTTTATTAGATTTTTAAAAACTCTTTCTTGTACTGCGTGAGGGTTATCTTTAAAAAAGTTAATCTTTTTTAATCTTGTTTTCAAGGCAAAAGAAAGTATCTTATTTTTAAATTGGAGATTAGCCAAATTGTAATATATTTAGGCTTGAAAAATACAAAAAATATGTTTGAAGACGCACTAAAAAAGATGGATGCAAGACATGATGATGTAGTGTCTTATTTTCTTAAAATTCATAATAAAGAATATTTTGTTAACGATTTAATTGGAGAGAAAATTTCAATTAAATGGAGCGGTCAAGTTATTTGTTCTTGTGGAAAAATTATGGAAAGCTTTTATAGAGCAAATTTCTGCTATCCTTGCTTTTGGGATTCTCCTCTAGCATCACAAAGTATTTTTAAGCCAGAACTTTGTACTGCTCATTTAGATATTGAGGAGAGAAATCTTGAATGGGAGAAGAAATTTCAAATAGCTCCACATTATGTTTATTTAGCAAATTCTAGTGGGATAAAAGTGGGTATTACTAGAGGATCTCAAGGTGTTATTAGATGGATGGACCAAGGTGCTAGTCAAGCTATAATATTAGCTGAGGTTCCAAATAGGCGATTTTCAGGAGATATTGAAGTTGCTATTAAGAAGTATGTTTCCGACAAAACAAACTGGAGAAAGATGTTGTCGGGAGAGCCTTTATCAGTTGATTTAATATCATTTAAGAATGAATTAAAAAACTATATTCCAGAAGAATTAAAGCAATATGTAACGAAGGATGATACGGTAACTGAAATAAAATACCCCGTTTTAAAATATCCTGAAAAAGTAAAAAGTGTTAAACTAGAAAAAATCCCAGAAATTACTGGGATTTTAAAAGGTATTAAAGGACAATATTTATTATTAGATGAAAATAGAGTCTTTAACGTTAGATCTCATGAAGGTTTTATTGTGGATTTTCAAGTTGAAAAACAGAAAATACAAAATGAATTATTCTAAAATAATATTATAAGGAATTCTTGCTTGGATTCTGTCTTTTTTCTTAATGTTTTTTATTTTTTTAATTTGGCTATAGTTTAAAATTTTAAAATCTTTTAATAAGATATCAGCAATTTTCATATCAGAAAAATCATTCATTAAGCTAGTGAAAGGGTCTTTTTTCTTAGGGAGTGAAACTATTCTATAATCTTCTATTTTAGCAAGATCTTTAGCAATCTCAATTGCTTTTTCTAATCCCCCAAACACATCAATTAAACCAATTTCTTTAGCATCATATCCTGACCATATCCTTCCTTGTCCCACCTCATTAACTGCCTGTGTGGTCATATTTCTTCCATTACCTACTTTAGAAAGAAACACATTATAAATATCTTCAACTCCTTGCTGAATTTTATTTTTTTCAAATTGAGTCATTTTTCTATTAATACCCATGTCTGAATATTTATTTGTATTAACAGTATCTAAATTAATGCCAAAATTTTCTTTGTAAAACCTTTTAAAATTAGGGACCATACCAAACACACCTATTGATCCTGTTAATGTTGTTGGATTAGCAACAATAGTATCAGCTGCACAAGCAATGTAATAACCTCCTGAAGCAGCGTAATCCCCCATTGATACAACTAAAGGTTTAGCTTGCTGAGCTAAAACTGATTCTCTCCATATAACATCTGAAGCAAGAGCACTTCCTCCAGGAGAATTTACGCGAAGAACAATCGCCTTAACATTTTTATCCTTTCTTGCTTGTTTGATTGCTTTGCTAGTTGTTATAGAGCCAATGTTCTGATGGTCTCCTTTTCCAGAATTTATTTCCCCATTTGCATAAATAATAGCTATTTTATTTCTGCTTATTTTCTTTTTATCTTTTTTAACTTTTGAATAATTGCCTATAGTTACAAAATTAAGTTCTTCAATATTTAATATCTTTTTAAGACTATCTTCTACTTGATCTTCATATAAAACGTCATCTACATATCCTAAATCTTTACAAATATCCGCTGAGCTAAGAGTGAGTAAGTCTGCATGGCTCTGAACTTGTTGCAGAGTAAGGTTTCGTTGATTTGCAATACTATCCATCATGTTTTCGGTAAAACTATTTAAAAGCTTCTCCAGTTGTGCTCTATTAGATACGCTCATTTTTTCTAATATATAAGGTTCAACAGCACTTTTAAACTTACCTACTTTAAATATCTGAATATCAAGGTTAATTTTTTCTAACATTTCTTTGAAAAAAAACAATGTTGCAGAGGCTCCTTTATTATCGATAGTGCCTAAAGGGTTAATATATATTTTGTCTGCTAAAGAAGATAAGTAGTAGCCTTTCATTGAATACATTTCATTATATGCAATAATTGGTTTTCCAGTTTTTTTAAATTCAAGAAGTTTATTTCTTATTTCTTCAGTTTTTGATAATCCAGCATTAATAAATGGACTATAAATATAAATGCCTTTTATGTTTTTATCGTACTTAGCTTTTTCAATATTATCAAGAATTTCTTTTAATTCAAGTTGTTTCTTTGGCTGAGGATTAGTAAAATCAAAACTTTCAAAAGGATTCCCTGAAGAACGCTCAACAACTTGCTTTGTTAAGTCTAGTTTTAAAATAGTATTGTTTTTTAATTTTAATTCTTCATTTTCAAAGGATGAAGAAAAGTATGCAATGATGGAAGCAAAAAATATAAAAATTAAAACAACTCCAAAGACAAGACCTAATACTGTAGATAAAACATTCTTAAAAAAACTTTTCATAATTTATTTATTTATTTAATACAAATATTAATTTTTTTTTGTTAAAACCAATGCTTTGCATACGATATGTTAGTAGCAAATAGTTTTTTCTTAATTAGTGCTTGAAGTAAGGGATTTATTACAAGATTTTAAATATTTTTTTCAGAAAAATATAATTTACTAGA
>CAJXYM010000009.1 GCA_913063045.1 uncultured Flavobacteriales bacterium
TCAATATCTTCAAAACTTAAACCTAAGTGAAGTGGTAAAGACAGTATATTTTTAGAAAAATATTCAGATTTTGGTAATTTAGCCTCAGAGTAGAAAACTTCATAGTCAGTATTTTGACGATAGTGGACACCTGGAAAGATCTTGTTAGCAGACAAATAATTTATCAGTTCTTCTCTACAATTAACTACTACTTGAAAGATATGTCTTGATGTTTGTCCTGACTCATGCTCAATATACTCAACTTTGCCTTTTAAGTTATCTATGTAACGACTTACCAAATCTCTTCTATATTGATTATCCTCATCTAAATACTTTAGTCCAACTATTCCAAGAGCTGCCATTATTGAGTTTCCATGGTATTTGTAGCCTACTTGATCCACGCTATAGTCCCATTTATATGATCCTTCATTGCTCCTACTAAAAGTATCTTTGTTAATACCGAGCCAGGCAAGCTCCCTTGCTTTCTTGTCATCTTCCGCGTTATTAAAACAAATCATGCCGCCATCAGCAGTTGGCAAGTTTTTGACAGCTTGAAAAGAGAAAACACTTACATCAACATCAAAACCAACATGTTGCCCATTAATCTTACTACCAGCCATATGGGCAGCATCTAGAATGACTTTTATATTATTATTTTTGGCAATTTGTATAATTTCAATTAGATTTTTAGTATTACCACCCATACCAACAAAAATAATTGCCTTAGTATTTTTATTGATTTTATCTTTGACAGATTGCGGGTCTAGATTAAGGGAATCATCAATATCCGCAAAGCAAGGCTTTAGATTTTCATAAAGAATTGCTTGATTGGTAGAAACAAAAGTAAATGGTGTAGTTATAACCTCGTCACCATCATCCCAATTATACTTCTCTTTTAATATTTTAACGGCAAGATGCAAGCCAGCTGAAGCTGAGCTTAAGAAATGAGCGTGATTTAAGCTAGTATAAGTTTTCCAATGATCTTCAAACTCAATAGTTTTATAACCCATCCCTGTCCAACCAATGTCTAAACATTCTTTAATTTCAGACAAGCATTCTTCAACTCGATATTTTGGCTTTAAAACTTGAATATTTTTCATATAATATTTTTTTAATTAAATTTTTTTTTCATCATATCGAACGAAGGCAATTGGCGGTCTTTTTCTGAAATTTGTAATATTTCATGAGGCATCCCCCAATTAATATTCAGCTGCTCATCATCAAAAGAGATACCCATTTCATGTTCAGGTGCATAGTAATTATCAACCTTGTAAGAAAAGGTTGCGCTATCACTCAATACAACAAAACCGTGCGCAAAGCCATGTGGTATAAATAACTGATACTTATTTTGTGCTGTTAGCTTTACAGATACATATTGGCCAAAGGTGGTGCTTGATTTACGTATATCAACTGCTACATCCATTACGCTTCCCTCAGTGACTCTTACGAGTTTAGCTTGAGTATAAGGAGGCAATTGATAATGAAGACCTCTTAGTACGCCTTTGAAAGATTTGGATTCATTGCCCTGTACAAAGTTAACTTTGTGTCCAATCGCCTCTTCAAGCAGATCCTGTCTAAATGTTTCTAAAAAGTAACCCCTGCCATCATCATGCATAGTAGGCTTAATGAGTATTACATCTGCAATTGACTGAGCAATGAACTTCAAATTACTTCCTCTGCACGCTTAAGTAAGTATTGACCGTATTGATTCTCAGCTATGGGCCTGGCTAATTCAATGAGTTGCGCTTTATTAATATAGCCTTTTTCAAAAGCAATCTCTTCGATACAGGCTACTTTTAATCCCTGTCTTCTCTCAATGATTTCGATATAGGTTGAGGCCTCTAAAAGGCTCTCAGGAGTTCCTGTATCGAGCCAAGCATATCCTCTTCCCATAAGCTCAACAGTTAGTCGATCTTCACTCAAAAACATCTGATTGATAGTGGTAATTTCTAACTCACCTCTATCAGATGGTATAACTTCAAAAGCTTTTTTAACCACATCATTAGGGTAGAAGTAAAGACCAGTAACTGCATAGTTACTTTGTGGGTTTTTTGGCTTCTCTTCGATACTAAGTCCTTTGCCATTTTTATCAAAATTAACTACCCCATAGCGCTCAGGATCTTTAACATGATAACCAAATACAGTTGCCATGTTTTTATCTTTAGCATTTGACACAGCGTTAGCCAACATATCAGTTATACCCTGACCATAATAAATGTTGTCACCTAGTATCAAACAGACATCATCATCATCAATAAAATCTTTGCCTAATATAAAGGCTTGAGCTAATCCGTCAGGAGAGGGTTGAACAACATAGCTAAATTTCATACCAATATCTGCCCCACTTCCAAAAAGTTGCTTAAATTTTGGTAAGTCTTCAGGAGTAGAAATAATCAAAACTTCTTGTATGCCAGCCAACATTAAAACTGATAGTGGATAATAAATCATTGGTTTGTCATAAATGGGCATTAACTGTTTAGATATAGTCTTAGTAATAGGATACAGCCTTGTACCAGAGCCACCTGCCAAGATAATCCCTTTCATTACAGATTTTTGTATTTTACTCATTAGTTGTCCAATAGTCTTTAATCCATGGAGATGGCTGAATATGTCGATACCATTTTCCACTAAGCCCTATAATTGCTTCTGGCGGGTTGGGCAAACCATGAAATAAAATAACTCGAGCCCCATTGGGTATTGAAGGGGGTAGGAACCAAGATTTAAACCAGGACGGGCAACATTTATACTTAAAGCTTGGGACCCAGTCATCTGGCCAAAATTCTAATTTACCTAGTTTATCAATTTCTCTTGACAGGTAAGCCTGTTCATGACGCACTTCATTTTTTACTTGTTCAAAATTTTTCTCAAAGTAGTCCAGTATCTGAGAATATTGTCCAATTTCAAAGCGAAATACTGATGAGTTTCCCTCTTTTTTCTTTGAGTTTTTCTTGTCATGAGAAATTAAAAAATCTCCAGGTCGATTAAAAAAAACATCCAACTTTCCAACAATAACTACGTCTAAGTCGAGAAAAAGAGTTTTGCCAGAAAGGCCACCAAAGCCTTTTTTAAATACTGTGAGTTTCCTCCAGCCACGCTCTGGTGAGTCTGATGGAAGCTCTAGTTCTGGAAGTTTTTGTATCTCTATTTCGGGCCTAATATCTTTACTATCTTCAGTGAAGCAGACAAATCTAAAATCAGCATCCATATTCCGTGAAACCATTGAGTAAAGCCGATTTACATAATCTGCTGGGAACTTATCACCCCATTTCATACAAATAACATTCATAACATTATTAGAACTAGTGATTCTGGTTCATAGTAAGAATTATTAATACTAGAATTCAAATCAAAAGCGCTTAGTAATGTTTTTTTGCTAAAGTTGAGTCTGCTATTCATTTGCTTAAATTAATAATAATATTTTAATTATAGAGCATCATTAATTAAGAAAAATAAAAAAAGAAAACTATAAGTTTATTTTAAGATAAATTAATTAAAGTATTTAAACTTTAGTTAGGAGTTGACTCATCTATTTGAGATAAAGCAACCTAAAGAAAAAACAATTAAATATTTGAAAATAAACTACCACTTAAAATAAGGGTTATTTCAAGTATATTTCTTTGTGTAACAAAGTTATCTACCTGTTCAAAAAATATTTCGATAATACGTTAAGAGGTAATAAACAATAATTGCACATTAGTAACTAAGTATTCTTCTCAACAGTATAATCTTTTGGAAATAACGTTAATAATAAATAGCATGAAAATCAATAAATGTTTATTTCCAGTAGCTGGCTATGGTACTCGCTTCCTTCCTGCTACCAAAGCTATTCCAAAAGAAATGCTACCTATACTTACAAAGCCACTTATTCAATATGGAGTTGAGGAGGCCATTAGTGCTGAGATTTATAATTTGGCTCTGGTTACCAATGTAAATAAAAAAGCTATTAAAAATTATTTTGAGGCACATGCTGAAATTGAAAATAGTATCAAAGGTACCGCTAAAGAAAATTTACTTGATGAGGTAAATTATATTTCTGAAAGGTGTGATTTTAGCTACATTAATCAAGAGCAGATGTTGGGCTTAGGCCATGCAATTAATACTAGTAAGCCACTTATTGGTAGTGATGCTTTTGCAGTTATTTTGCCAGATGATTTATGTATTACACAGGGTGACACAGTTCTTATGCAGATGTCCAAGCTACATAATCAATATCCTGATTCTTGTATAGTTGCAATAGAGGAGGTGCCTTTTGAGGAGGTTTACAAGTATGGCATAATTGATGGAAAATTAATAGCTGGATCAACTGATGTATACCAAGTTAATAATATGGTTGAAAAACCAAATAAAGAAGATGCTCCATCTAATTTGGCAATTATTGGTAGGTACATCCTTACTCCAGAAATCTTTTCAGTACTTGAAAAAACCCAGCCTGATAAAAATGGAGAAATTCAGATTACTGACGCACTTATGACGCTTGCTAAACAAGGTAAAGTAATAGCTTATAAGTTTCAAGGGAAAAGATATGATTGTGGAAGTATTAAAGGTTTTTTAGCGGCTACTAATTATCTTGCTAAATGGCATAATTTACTTTAATTCTTTCACACACTTAAATTTTTTAAATTTTTGCTCTTAAGCATTATTGGTAATTTATTATGGAGACTAAATGAAAATCGCAATTGCTGGAATAGGTTATGTAGGGTTATCTAACGCGATGCTTTTATCTCAAAAAAATGAGGTGGTTGCTCTAGATATTGTGCCCGAGAAAGTAACACAGCTTAATAATAAGATTTCTCCAATTCTAGATAATGATATTGAAGATTTTTTATTAAATCAAAATCTTAATTTTATTGCAACACTTGATAACTCAGAAGCTTATAAAGGAGCTGATTTTGTCATTATTGCGACACCAACAGATTATGATCCAAAAACTAACTACTTTGACACTTCTTCTGTAGAAGCTATTATAAAAGATGTCGTAAAAATTAATCCAAGCGCTATGATGATTATTAAATCTACCGTTCCAGTTGGCTTTACTAAGAGCGCCAGAAATATTTTTAAAACTAACAATATTATTTTCTCGCCTGAGTTCTTAAGAGAGGGCCGTGCACTTTATGATAATCTTCATCCATCTCGTATAATCGTTGGTGAAAAGTCTGATAAGGCCAAGCAATTTGCAAATCTTTTACTGGAAGGGGCAGTGAAAAAAAATATTGATGTTTTATTTACAGGTTCCACAGAAGCCGAATCAATAAAACTCTTTAGCAATTCTTATCTTGCAATGAGAGTTGCTTACTTTAATGAGTTAGATTCTTATGCTGAGGCTCATAATCTTAATTCTAAAAAAATTATTGAAGGTGTTGGTTTGGATCCTAGAATTGGTTCTCATTACAATAATCCATCCTTTGGCTATGGAGGTTATTGCCTTCCAAAAGACACCAAACAACTGAAAGCAAATTATATAGATGTCCCAAATAATCTTATTACTGCTATTGTTGACTCCAACTCAACTAGGAAAGATTTTATAGCAGATTCAATAATTAAAAAAAATCCAAAAATTGTTGGTGTATATAGACTTATTATGAAATCTGGTTCTGACAACTTTAGGGCTTCTTCTATTCAGGGTATTATGAAGCGTATTAAAGTCAAAGGTGTTGAAGTAGTAGTATATGAGCCTGAACTTTTAAAAGATGAATTTTTAAATTCAAAAGTGATTAAGGATTTAGAGCACTTTAAAAAAATTTGTGATGTAATTATCTCAAATAGAATGGTCCCTGAGCTTGAAAATGTTTTAAAGAAAGTTTATACAAGAGATTTATTTAATTCAGACTAACTAGGTAAATAAAAATTTTAATTCCATGAAAATATTAGTAACAGGCGGGGCGGGGTTTATTGGCAGTCACTTATGTGAGGAGCTGATTAAAGATGTTGATAATTATGTAGTATCTTTAGATAATTATTCTTCAGGAAGTGTGGATAACCATATTAAAGGTGTTAAGTATATTCAGGGAGATTCAATTGATATTGATGACCTGGTAGATTTTGTTCCCAATATAGTATATCACTTAGGAGAATACTCGAGAGTTGAGCAAAGTTTTGCAGATATTGATATTGTTTGGAAATCAAATAATAATGGTATTTTTTCAGTTTTAAAATTTTGTTTAAAGAATAAATCAAAGTTAATTTATGCAGGAAGTAGTACTAAGTTTGGTGATGGTGGACTTGGGAAGTCTCAAAGTCCATATGCATGGATTAAAGCATCAAATACTGAGCTTGTTGAAAACTTTGGAGAATGGTTTGGTCTTTCCTATGCGATTACTTACTTTTATAATGTTTATGGGGGCAGAGAGATTTCCCATGGTAAATATTCAACATTAATAGCTATCTTTACGGCAAAGTATAAAAAAGGAAGCCCTTTGCCAGTTGTATCGCCAGGGACTCAGTTAAGAAACTTCACTTATATTGATGATATTATCTCTGGTTTAATTCTTGTTGGTAGAAGTGGATCGGGAGATAATTATGGTATTGGTTCTTCAAAAGCCCATTCAATTCTAGAAATTGCTAAACTATTTGGCTCGGAGATTGAAATGTTCCCTGAAAGAAAAGGTAATAGAAATAGTTCAGCAGTTATATGTGACAAAACAAGAGAACTAGGTTGGAATGAAACAAAAAAAATTGAAGACTATATTAATTCTATAATTAAGAGCTCAAATAAATGAAAATCCTCGTTACAGGATCTGCAGGTTTTATAGGTTCAGCACTTTCTATTGAATTGCTTAAGCTAGGAAATAAAGTTGTAGGGGTGGATAATCATAATGATTATTATGATCCAGCACTTAAAGAATCTCGTTTAGAGCGTCACCTTGACCATCCAAACTATACTCATTTTCGGATGAATATTGATGATCAAAAATCCATTGAGATTCTATTTAAAGATCAGAAATTTGATATTGTAGTTAATCTTGCAGCTCAAGCTGGAGTTCGATATTCAATAGAAAACCCTCATGCCTATATTTCAAGTAATTTAGTTGGTTTTGGAAATATCCTAGAAGGATGCAGAAATACTAAGGTTAAACATCTTATATATGCATCATCGAGTTCTGTTTATGGACTTAATACAAAACAACCATTTTCAACTAAGGACTGTACAAATCATCCTGTAAGTTTATATGCAGCTACAAAAAAAGCTAATGAGCTAATGGCCCATACTTATTCTCATCTGTATCGATTGCCAACAACAGGCTTAAGATTTTTTACAGTTTATGGGCCTTATGATAGGCCAGATATGGCATTACAAAAATTTACTACTGCAATTATATCTGGTGACCCAATTAAACTATTTAATTATGGAAAGCATAAAAGGGATTTCACTTACATAGATGATATTATTGAAGGAATTATCAGAGTTATTGGCCAGCCAGCAACAATAAATGAAAATTGGGATGGTGGTAATCCTGATCCTTCTTCTTCAAGTTCGCCATATAAGCTTTATAACATTGGTAATAATAATCCATTAGAACTAATGGATTATATTCAAGTATTAGAGTCAGAGCTTGGTAAGATTGCCAAAAAAGAACTTCTACCAATTCAACCAGGCGATGTTCCTGAAACTTTTGCTAATATTGATGACTTGACTTTAGATTTCAACTACAAGCCTAGAGTTAAAATAGAAGATGGTATGAAAAACTTTGTGGATTGGTACATAAAGTATTATAAAATCAAACTAGATTTTTAATGCATTTAATATTAAATGTTATTTAGTTCGCTCGAGTTCATTTTCTTTTTTCTCCCTATCACGCTAATTGGGTTTCACTTAATTGGGAGGCAGGGATTTAAGCGAACTGCTATTGCCTGGTTGATAGCGGCATCACTATTTTTCTATGGTTGGTGGAACCCTCCATACTTAGTGATTTTATTGATGTCTGCTGTCTTTAATTATGGGACTGGATCTTTTATAAATAAAGCATCAAAGCAATCTTATAAAAAAACACTTCTAGTCATTGGCATTGTTTTTAATTTAGGAATGTTGGGCTATTTTAAATATGCGAACTTCTTTATTTATACTGTAAATGATATTGGTGGAAATAATATTGTTTTGGAGCAAATTATTCTACCTTTAGCAATATCTTTTTTTACATTTCAGCAAATTGCATATCTTGTAGACGTTAGAAATGATAAAGCTGAAGATTATTCTTTTCTTCACTATAGCCTTTTTGTTGTTTTCTTTCCTCAATTAATTGCTGGTCCAATTGTTCATCACAAAGAAATATTTCCTCAATTTATAAAAGATTCTTTCTTTAAAATAAATTCAAAAAATTTAGCGATTGGGTTAACTATTTTTGTAGTGGGCTTATTCAAAAAAGTTGTTTTAGCTGATGGAATATCAATATATGCTACTCCAGTATTTAATGCAGCAGAGCTAGGGTTAACGTTAACCTTTTTTGAGGCATGGTTTGGAGCTTTAGCATATACATTTCAACTATATTTTGATTTTTCAGGATATTCAGATATGGCAGTTGGCATCGGTATGATGTTTGGTATTCGCCTCCCAATTAATTTTAATTCTCCTTATAAGTCTCTATCAATTATTGATTTTTGGAGAAGGTGGCACATTACTTTGTCTCGTTTTTTAAAATATTATTTGTATATTCCTCTCGGTGGAAGTAAAAAAGGGAAGACTCGTCGATATGTTAATTTAATGATAACTATGCTTTTGGGTGGCTTATGGCATGGGGCAGGCTGGACATTTATATTGTGGGGAGGACTGCATGGCTTTTATTTAATAATTAATCATGGATGGAGATCAATTTTTAAGAGCAAGACACAAAGTAAATTTATTTCAACCTTCTCTTGGTTCATCACTTTTCTTGCAATAGTTATCGCATGGGTCCCTTTCAGGGCAGAAACTATTGAAGGTGCTAAGAGAATGTTAAGTGGAATGATTGGACAGAATGGTATTTCACTTCCTAGACAATTGAAGCCTTTAGGAGCTTATATTGAAAATAATATTTTGGGTACACAAGTATTATTCAATGATTTAGGTACATTTGGATCAAATAAAGGCCTAGTTTTTCTTGCTATATTATTTTTTATAGTTTTGATTCCAAAAAGAATCTCTTATTTTTCTCAGTATGAGATATTGCTGGAGAAAATAAAATTAGGAGCAAGTCATGCTTTTATTTCGGCTTTATATTTTTATATTGCAATTATTTTTATTTATTTCGGCTTTAAGACTGAATTTTTGTATTTTCAATTTTAAAAAGATATATGACATATAGAAGTTACATTAAAAGTTTTCTGATTTCAGTAATTCTTATTTTAATAGTTGACATCATATTATTGATTCTAATAGATCCTTACAGGACTTTTAATTTAATTAAGAAAAATCATAATCTTTATTCAACTGATCTCAAAATGAGTACATATGGAATTTTGAATAATGCACCCTATGACTCTATTATCCTTGGCTCTAGTATGCTTCATAGCATGGACCCACTATATGCTAATTCTAATTTGGGAGGACAATTCATAAATATTTCTTTATCGAATGGTGCTTTGTCCTATAGATCTCAAGTTCTAGAATATGCTTTAAGTAAGAAGAAATTAAAACATGTAATCTTTAGTGTTGATGCTTTTAGAGAGTCTGAGAAGAGATTTGACAAAGGAGAGGGGTTTAATAAATTTTATATTGGTTTTCGATATTTAAAGTATCTTCATTGTTATGTTATAAGTTGCTCAAATTTTAAAGATATTAATAATCTTGTAGAGTGGCCAAAATCATATGAAAACTATTTTGGAAGTGTTTTAAGTGCTCAAAGAAAAAAAGCTCTAAAAAAAATGATTAGCGATATAAATTCTCCTAATGATGATTATGATATTACTAAAATTTCTAAAGCTTATGATCAGATAATTTTTGATAAGTATTTATTAAGATTAATCAATCAATATCCTGAAACAAACTTCCACCTAATATTTCCACCATATTCAAGAATGAAGTATGCAGTTCTTAAACAAAAAGAAAATAATTTCGATTTATATAAACGTAGAATAGATATGATTGTTACCCAATTAGAAAAATATAGTAATGCAAAAGTTTATGGATTTGATGACTTGCCTTTTTTAGATGATTTATCTAATTATATGGATGGTATTCATCATCATCCTAAATTTAATTATTTACAGATTGACCTTATTAAAAATAAGCAATCTATAATATCACTAAGTAATTTAGAAACATATTTGTCTCTTATTGAAAATCTAGCATATTCATTAGATTTAGAAGAGACCTTATTAGATTTAAATAGAATGGTTGAAGAATGAAAAAAATAGCAATAATTGGGCTTGGTTACGTTGGACTTCCTTTGGCAGCAGAATTTGGGAAAAAGCGAAAAACTATAGGCTTTGATATTAATCAAGAAAGAGTAAACGCCCTAAATATGGGTTTTGACTCTACTCTTGAAGTATCTAAAAAAGAGATTAATCAGTCAATTAATTTGAGTTTTACAGCTGACTCTATAGATATTAAAGACTGTGAGGTCTATATTATTACTGTTCCGACCCCTGTAGATCAAAATAAGGTACCAGATTTAAGTCATCTTAAAGAGTCTAGTAAACTTGTAGGGCGTATTCTTAAAAAAGGTGATATTGTTATTTATGAATCAACTGTATATCCCGGAGCTACTGAAGAAATATGTGTACCAATTCTTGAAAAAATATCTGGCTTCAAATTTAATGTAGATTTTTATTGTGGTTACTCCCCTGAAAGAATAAATCCAGGAGATAAAAAACATCGTCTTCCTTTAATAAAAAAAGTTACTTCAGGCTCAACACCTGAAGTGGCAGATATTATTGATAATTTGTATAAAGAGATAATCACGGCAGGAACTCATAAGGCAAGTAGCATTAAAGTTGCAGAGGCTGCTAAGGTTATTGAAAATACTCAACGTGATGTTAATATTGCTCTTATTAATGAACTTGCTCGTATCTTTAATATATTAGATATTGATACTGAGGCAGTATTAGAAGCTGCTGGCACAAAATGGAATTTCCTTCCATTTAGCCCTGGTTTAGTTGGAGGTCACTGTATAAGTGTTGATCCATACTACCTAACTCATAAAGCGATTGAAGTTGGTTATAAACCTGAAATGATTCTTGCAGGAAGAAGATTAAATGACAATATGGGGGTATATATTGCTGATCAGGTAATAAAACTAATGTCTAAAAAACTTATCCCTATTCTTAATGCAAATTTACTAATTATGGGCTTAACTTTCAAAGAAAATTGCCCAGACTTGAGAAATACGCGAGTAGTCGATGTGGCTGAACACTTTAAAAGTTATAATTGTAATGTTGATATATTTGATCCATGGGTAGACAAAAAAGAAGCAGATGATATTTTTGGCATTAATATTCTTGAATATCCTGTTGAGGGAAAATATGACGGAATTATATTAGCTGTCGCTCATGATGAATTTAAAGAGATGTCAGTAGAGCAAATAAAGACTTTTGGAAGGGTTAACCATATAATTTATGATGTTAAGTATTTACTTGATGCTAGCGAAGTTGATGGAAGGCTTTAAATGACTAAATTTGAAGAATTTTCAGAAAATTTATCAAAACATCAAAGTGTTTGGTTAATAACCGGGGTAGCTGGCTTTATTGGTTCAAATTTATTAGAAAAACTACTAATATTAAATCAAAAAGTTATTGGATTAGATAATTTTGATACTGGCTTTCAATCCAATATAGATCTTGCTATTAAAGATGCAGAAAAACTTTCAGGGAAGCCTCTTAGTGCTAATTTCAATTTCATTAATGGCGATATAAAAAACCTAAAAGATTGTCAACTAGCATGTACTGGTGTCGATTATGTTCTTCATCAGGCTGCATTGGGCTCTGTACCAAGATCAATCGATGATCCAATAAACACTAATAGTGCGAATATTGACGGCTTTTTAAATATGTTAGTTGCCAGTAAAGACGCAAATGTAAGGCGTTTTGTTTATGCCGCTTCTAGTTCTACCTATGGTGATCATCCTGATCTTCCAAAGGTTGAAGAAAAAATTGGTAATCCTCTAAGCCCTTATGCTGTTACAAAGTTGGTAAATGAGCTTTATGCTCAAGTATTTGCAACAACATATGGGTTTAAGACAATAGGTTTGAGGTATTTTAATATCTTTGGTAAAAGACAAAGCCCTAATTCCGAATACGCAGCTGTTATTCCAAAATGGATTGGTGCTATCTTAAATGAAAAAGATGTTTTTATTAATGGTGATGGAACAACGAGTAGAGATTTCTGCTATATTGATAACGCAGTTCAAATGAATTTATTAGCAGCAAAAACTGAGAATGAAAATGCCATTGACCAGGTTTATAATGTTGCATTGAATGATCAAACTAGTCTTAATGAGCTTTATCAAATGATAGAAGAGAGGCTAATTGACAAAAAACAGGGACTTAATAAAAAATCTCCTATAAAACTTGATTTTAGAATTGGAGATGTGAAGCATTCAAGAGCTAACATTGAAAAAGCTAAAGCATTATTGGGTTACCAACCAAACTTTACTATAACTCAGGGGCTAGATAAAACTATTAATTGGTATGTTCAAAATCTATAGTATGAACATATGAAGCAAATAGTATTACTAACTGGAAGTGAGTTGCGACACATATTTTTTAGAAAAGTAATTTCAGCAGATAAAAACATAAATGTATTAGCTTCATATTGTGAAGGTAATGAGGAAAGTCTATTTGAAAGGATTGCTATTAATAAATCTGCGTCTAAATTACTTATAAAGCATGAAAACTTAAGATCTCAAGCAGAGAATTTTTTTTTCTCTCAAACTTGTAATTCAACTGAAGATTTCTCAAATTTAATACAAATTAAAAAAGGTGATGTTAATAATAAGATAGTTTTTGAGGAAATAATTAAATTAAATCCTGATTTGATTGTTAGTTATGGATCTTCAATAATTAATAAAACTTTGATTGATAAGTTTTCTGGAAAATTTATTAATATCCATCTTGGTCTTTCTCCATACTATAGGGGAAGTGGGACAAATGTATGGCCCTTGATTAATAAAGAGCCTGAATATGTTGGGACAACTTTTATGCACATAGATAGTGGGATTGATACTGGAAAAATTATTCATCAAATACGTGCTGATATTGAGTCAGGAGACGATCCTCATAGTATTGGCTGTAAACTTATAATCAAAACTTGTGAAGTTTGCAAGGAATTAATAAGTCAATTTGATAGGCTTGAGTCTCACCAAAGTAGAAGTATTAAAAATGGCAGGCTTTATCTTAGGAGGGATTTTGATAATAAAGCATGTAAAGCGCTTTATTTAGCATTTTCTAATAATATTGTAGAAGACTATATTAAAACAATGAGTAAACGTAAAGAAAAAGCTCCTATTTTTCATAATAATAGAATCTCAATAGGCTAAAAATGAAAGTTATTATGTATCATTATGTTCGTGAATTCTCTCCCAAAATGCCATATTTTAAATATTTGAATATTGAAAACTTTATAAAACAGCTTGATTATTTTGAAGATGAGTATGGCTTTCTTAGTAAACCTGAGTTTGAAGAGGTAATTTTCAATAAAACTAAAAGTACTCCATCAAAAAAAATAGTTTTGACATTTGATGATGGTCTATCTGATCACTATAAATATGTTTATCCAGAATTAGTAAGACGTGGGCTATGGGGAATTTTTTATATTCCTGCTAAGCCATATTTAGAAAAAAATTTCCTGGGTGTTCATTTAATACACTCACTAGTTGGCTCTATCCCTGCAGCTAAACTTTTAAGTCAATTAGAGTCAAAAATAACAGAGGAAATGTTGACAGACCTAATACGTAACGATTTTTCTGAAGAAACTTACGTAAATCAAAAAAACCCTGCATCAATTGATAAGTTTAAAAGAATTCTCAACTACTTCATAGATTATAAATATCGTGAAGGAATTTTGTCTGAGTTAGTCTCAGTGAATAATATAGATGATGATGTAGATAGTTTTTATTTATCAGTAAATCAAATTAGAGAAATGCATGATAATGAAATGATAATAGGCTCTCATTCGGTCAATCATCCGGTACTTAGTAAACTAAATTATAGTGAGCAAAAATTTGAAATATTTGAATCATTAAATTTTATTGAGCTAACTTTAGGGCAAAATATCATAAGAACATTTTGTTTCCCTTATGGGGGGAGTAGGTCTTATAACAAAGACACCCTTGCTCTTTTAAATGATTCTGGTTATGACTTTTCCTTTAGTGTAGATTATAGAGATGTAACTAAGGAAGATTTATTGAACAATATTCAAAGTTTACCTAGGTACGATTGTAATTTCTTTCCGCATGGAGAGGCAAGTTGAAAACTTTTAATTTATTTACATGATGAAATTACTATGTTAATTGCTGAAATCGGACAAGCCCATGACGGTAGTCTTGGTATTGCACACTCTTATATCGATGCATTATCAAATACTGGTATTGATGCAATCAAATGGCAAACCCATATTGCTTATGCCGAAAGTAGTTTATTAGAGCCATTTCGTGTAGATTTTACCTACGAAGATAAAAGCCGTTTTGATTACTGGAAGAGGATGGAGTTTTCATTAGATCAATGGCTTGGAATTAAAAATCATTGTGAATCTGTTGGTCTAGAATTTATCTCTTCCCCTTTTAGCAATTGCGCTGTTGATTTATTAGAAAAAATTGGCGTAAGTAGATATAAAGTTGGATCTGGAGAGGTCAATAATTTATTATTACTCGAAAAGATTGCAAGAACTGGAAAGCCAACAATTATATCATCTGGAATGAGCTCCCTAGATGAGTTAGATATTACAGTTAAATATCTGACTGGAAGGGTTCATATAAGTGTTTTACAATGTTATACAGCCTACCCAACAAAGTCTTCACAATGGGGCTTAGGTTTGATAAAAATCTTAAAAGATAGATATAATATTCCAGTTGGTTTTAGTGATCACTCCGGAGATATATATGCATGTATGGCTGCTGCTGCATTGGGAGCAGAGATACTGGAATTTCATGTTGTATTTGATAAAAGATCCTTTGGGCCCGACTCATCTTCATCACTAACAATTGATCAGGTATCACAGTTAGCCATTGGTGTGAAAGATATTCAATTATCTATTCAAGATAATAAAAATAAGGACATTCCAAAATCCTTAAAGCATACCAAAAAAATTTTTGGTAAAAGTTTAGCTGTCAATAAAAAATTATTAAAAGGCCATATTATTGACTTTGAAGATCTTGATTCAAAAAAACCAATGGGGAGTGGTATTGATGCTTCGATGTTTGAGTCAGTTTTGGGCTCTAGATTAGTTAGAGATATAAATGAATGGAGTTTTATTACTAAAAATGATATTGAATAAAAAAAGAAAAGTTTGTGTGGTTGTTGCTAGTCGTGCAAATTATGGGAGAGTTAAATCTCTAATGACTGCCATCAAAAATCATGAAAAGCTTGAACTGCAGTTAATTGTTGGTGCTTCTGTAATGTTGCACCGTTTTGGTAACTCAATAGAAATAATTAAGCAGGATGGCTTTATTCCAGATAAAGTTTTATATTATATAGTTGAAGGGGAGACTTTAACTACTCAGGCAAAATCTACAGGGCTTGGTATTGTAGAGATGTCGACAGCTATGGAAGAATTAAATCCAGATGTTGTTGTAACTGTAGCTGATCGATTTGAAACTATGTCAACAGCTATTGCATCTGCATATTTAAACATTCCATTAGCACATATTCAAGGTGGTGAAATAAGTGGAAATATTGATGAGAAAGTAAGACACGCTATAACTAAGCTTTCAGATATTCATTTTCCAGCAACTGAGAAATCTAGAAATAGACTTATAAAAATGGGAGAAATGCCAAATTATGTTTTTAATTATGGATGCCCAGGAATGGATACATTGCGGTCAAACAATTTGAATATTGATTTAAAAAAAATGAATAAATATATGGGAGTTGGATGTTTTATTAATTGGGAAGAGCCATATATTTTGATGGTTCAACATCCCGTAACAACTAGTTATGGACAAGGTAATATGCAAGTAATGGAGACTTTAAGGGCACTAAGTAAATTAGATAAATATCAAAAAATTGTTTTATGGCCAAACATTGATGCTGGGACTGATGACGTTTCAAAAGGTATAAGGGTTTTTAGAGAAAATAACTCTAAAGAAAATTTTCACTATTTTAAAAATTTCTCACCAGAAGATTATGCCAAAATTCTTAGTAATGCAAAATGTGCTGTTGGAAACTCATCATCATTCATTAGAGAGGGTTCTTTTTTAGGAGTTCCAACAGTTATAGTTGGGGATCGTCAGCAAGATAGAGAGCACGCTGAAAATGTTATCTTTGCCGACTATGATGAATCAGATATTACTAGTAAGATTGCATTGCAATTAAACCATGGCAAGTTTACAAGTAGTGACTTATTCGGACTCGGAAAGTCAGGAGAGAGTATTGCTAAGACATTAGCAAATTTAGATTTAAATATTAATAAAAGAATGACATACTAAGGAATAAACTGTGAAAAAGTGTTTTATTTGTGATTGTAAAGAATTGCTGGTTGTTTTCAATGGAAAAATAAGAAGTGGAGCATTTGGCAGAATGACAACTGAGGATTATAAGGTTTTTGAATGCTTAGGCTGTGGTGTAAAATTTTTGGATAAATTTTTAAACCAAGATTTTTATACCTCAATTGAGTATAGAGAAAATTATAATGATTCATCAAGTGTTGATACCTATCATCAAATTCATGATAATGGTGAAACTGATAAAGTATATAAAATAGGTCTTGATAATTTTAGAAATAAAAAAGTTGCTGACTTTGGAACTGGTGGAGGAACTTTTTTAGATGTTGTTAGTGCAGTTGCAAAAAAAACATTTGCTATTGAGCCTGCGGGCTTCTTTCATAGTGATTTAAAAGTAAAACACAAAGTGTTTTCATATGGATCTGAACTTGTTCATAGTGGAGAGACTATTGATATTGCTACTTCTTTTGATGTTCTGGAGCATGTAGAAAGTCCACTAGATTTTTTAAAGGAAATAAACTCATCACTTATTGATGGTGGTGTAATGTATTTAATGACGCCTAATTTTAATGAAATATTAAATGATTTTGGATTAGAAGAGTTTGAAAAATTTAATTATAGAACAGCACATTATTATTATTTTTGTGAAAAATCAATTGGAAATTTACTAAAGTTAGCAGGGTTTAAAAACTTTAAAATTAGCTTTCATCATAAATATGATGCTTCTAATTTGTTGTACTGGTTAAAAGATGGAAAGCCAACTGGAAAAAATAAGTATAATTTTTTTGATAGTGACTTTAATAGCTACTATAAAAATTATTTAATTAGTAAAGGCAAAGCAAGCCACTTGTGGATTAGAGCTGAAAAGTGAAAATTTTAGCAATTGTACCTGCAAGATCTGGTTCTAAAGGAATTAAAAATAAAAATATCATTGATGTATGCTCTAAGCCATTAATAGCATATTCTATTGAACATGGTGTCGCGTTAAAATCATTAGATTTAGTGGACGAAGTTATTGTTTCAACTGATTCTCAAGAAATTGCAGATATATCAATAAAATATGGTGCTAGTGTGCCATTTATTCGACCAAAAAAAATTGCTAATGACAATGCGAAGTCTATTGATTTTTATTTTCATGCGATTAGTTTTTATGAAAAAAAAAATATTTACTTTGATGCTATATTATTGTTACAACCAACATCGCCTTTAAGACCAATGAGCGCACTTAAAAACTCAATAGAACTGTTTATTAACTCTAAATCTGATAGCTTAATTAGCGTTTATCAAGAGGATTATATTAACAAGTTGGTGATGTATACGAGCATTGATGGGGAGGTTCTCATACCAAGAGATATAAACCATAATAAGGGTGTAAGGCGACAAGAGCACGGAAAAACTTTAATTAGAAATGGTGCTATCTATATAACAAAAGTGGATTACATTAAAAAAAATAAAAGGATTATTTCCGAAAAACCACTATTTGTGAAAATGAATAGAAATGACTCGATAAATATTGATACTGAAGAGGATTTAGATTTAGTTCGAAGGCTATTATGCAAATAGGATTATTGGAGTCACAGGACTTTTCAGAAGAAGTTTTAGAGTCTCTTAAGAAAATTGGCGATGTCTCCCTTTTTGACTCTAAAGATTTGGACGCTTTTATATTAGATAAAGAGGTGTTATTTATTCGTCTCAATTATTATATATCTTTAGAGTTTTTAACAAAAGCAAAACAATTAAAATACATTTGCACTCCTACTACAGGCTTAAATCATATAGATTTAATAGAATGTCAAAAGAGAAATATTAAAGTCGTATCCTTAAAAGATGAATATCATTTTTTAAAGACTATAAGAGCTACTCCTGAGCATACTATTGGCTTAATAATAGGACTTTTGCGCAACTATGCGCAAGCTATAAATGTAGGCTCTATAAAAGAATGTAATAGAGAATTGTATAAAGGCGAGGAGTTATATCAAAATAATGTTGGAATAATTGGTTTTGGTAGGGTTGGAAAAATTTTATCAAGTTACTTAGAGGTATTTGGCGCTAAAGTTTTATTTTATGATATTGATGAAAAGATAGAGGGTGATGGTCATGCAGTTAAAGTTAATTCTATTAGAGAGTTAATTGACCACTCGAAAATAATAGTATTAAGCGCGTCTTATTCGATTGAGTTTGATGGATTTATAGATAAACTTTTATTAGGTATGATGAGAAATCGTTATTTTATAAATATTGCGCGGGGTGAGCTAGTTGACGAGAGTCATCTCTTAGAAAAAATTAAAGAAGGGTTTTTTAAAGGAGTTGCACTTGATGTAGTGAGGAATGAAACTAACCCTTTAGAATATGATAAGTGGATTAATGTCGATAGCAGTATTAATTTTATACATACGCCTCATATAGCAGGTGCGACATATGAATCGATGCAAAAAACAGAACAGTTTATTTTCCAAAAACTATTACTAGATGTTAAAAATAATTAACTAAATTATAATGATAAAACTTGTAATATGGGATTTAGATGACACTTTTTGGGCTGGAACTCTTGCAGAGGGTACAGTTGAGATTATTGATTCAAATATTGAAATTGTCAAAATTCTAAATAAACGTGGAATTGTAAATTCTATTGTATCAAAAAATAACTTTAAAGATGTAAGGACCTTTATGGAGAGTGAAGGTATATGGGACTTATTTATATTTCCAAGTATATCCTATGAGCCAAAAGGGAAAATTGTAAAAGATACTATCAAAAAATTTCAATTAAGGCCAAACAATACTCTTTTTATAGATGATAATTTTTCTAATCGAAAAGAGGTTGAGTTTTATAATAACAAAATAATTGTTAAATCTGAAAAATTTACCTCTGATATGTTAAATTTCTCAAAACTAAAAGGATCAGAGGATTCATCTTTAATAAGATTTAATCAATATAAAGCTTTAGAGATTAAGTATATTGATCAAAAAAAATTTTCTGACAATATATACTTTTTAGAACAGTCAAATATCAAAATAAATATTAGAAATGCTATTCTTTCTGATTTAGCTAGGGTTGTTGATTTAATAAATAGAACAAATCAGCTCAATTACACTAAAAATAGAGTTTCAGAAGAAGAGGTCCGAGGTTTAATTGAGATAGATTCTGTTACAAGCAAAGTAATACATGCAAAAGATAAATATGGTGACTATGGAGTGGTCGGATTTTATGCTATTGAAAATAAACAAGTTTCTCATTTTTTATTTTCATGCAGAATTCTAAATTTAGGTATAGAACAATTTATTTTTTCATACTTAAATTTTCCAAATATTAAAATAATAGGAGAAATAGTAACTAAATTAAATCCTATTGATACTCCAAGTTGGATTTTTCTAGATGATGAGGATGAGCACAAGTTTATTAGTCATAATAAGAATCAAAAAATAGTTTTGTTTAAGGGTGGCTGTGATATGACAGGAATGCTTCATTACCTTTCTTCAAGTAATGATGTGAAGATAATTGAAGAGACCAATTATGTTGCAAAAAATAACATATCTATCCACAATGACCATACAGTATCGCTATTAAACGTTAAAGTATTGAACACAATTCAGAAAGCGGATTTGATAAAAAAAATTCCATTTATCGATAATAAATTTTTTGAAACTGAAGTTTTTAATTCTAATTATGACGTTCTGGTCTTCAGTGTTCTTATGGATTATTCGCAAGAAGTTTATAGAGAAAGAAATAGTGGTATTAAAATCATATTTGGTGGTGGCAATAAATCACTTTCCGATACCTCACAATGGCAATATTTGCTTGAATTGTATAAAAAAAGAAGCATAAGTGAGATAAATCTAGAGTTTTTAAGCTTTTTTAAAAGAAAATATGAACATTTGGGAAAAATCTCTGTAAATGACTTTGCTAGTAATTTATCTTTAATTAGAGATGCAATACCAAATCACATTCCAATAATTTTCTTGAATGGAGCAGAAATTGAGGTTGAGTCTATAAATCACGATTCCAGTGCAGAATTAGATCGATTTAAATCAATGAATAATGAGCTAGATTTATTTATTCTGAGCAACAAAAATTGCTATTTAGTGGATGTTAGAAAAATAATAATTGATCGCGCTGAAATCTTGGATAATATTAGACATTATTCTCCTCAGGCATATTTTAAAATTTCGGAAGAGCTCTCAAAGGTAATTAAGAAGATATATCCTGTTAATATGTATGTGCCATTGATTGCTAAAATTAAATTAAATTTGAGAAATGTTAAATTCTTATCACCTGTTTATAATTTTTTAGGAAAACTAAAAAATAAATTTATTTTAAAATTATGAAGAAAACTATTTTAATTACAGGTGGAGCTGGATTTATTGGGTCTCACTTAGTTGATAAACTTGTACAAGCCAACAATATTATTGTAATTGATAATCTGTCAACTGGCTATTTGAAAAACTTAGATAATGTCTTTGATAAAATCCGATTTATCAAAAATGATGTTGAGAATTTTGATTTCTCTGGTCTTGGAAAAATTGATGTTATTGTTCATCTATCTGCTCAAACATCAGTTCCATTATCTATTGAGAATTTTAAAAAAAGTAGTTGTCAAAACGTATTGAGCTCACTAAATGTAATTGATTTTTCTAGAATAAATAATATTCCAATTGTTTATGCATCTTCATCGGCAGTTTATGGCAATCTTCCACTTGGTGATGACTCAATAAGTGAAATTGATTTAATAAGTCCATATGCTGTTGATAAATACTTGATGGAAAAGTATCTTGATATGTCACATAAGTTATATGGCTTGTCCAGTATTGGTCTAAGGTTTTTTAATGTTTTTGGCCCCAGACAAGACCCAACTAATCCATATTCTGGAGTAATTTCACTTTTTATAGATCAATTAACTGCTGGTAAAAAAATTATGATTAATGGAGGACACCAAACTAGAGATTTTGTTTATGTCTTGGATGTAGTAGAGGTGATAAAGAAATCAATTGCTCTGGTAACTAATCAACCAATTTATGAGACAGTAAATGTCTTATCTGGGAATTCATATTCAATTGATGAACTTGTTAATATTTTGGCAAAACTCACAAGATCTAACCCACAAATTGAAAGGAAATTGCTTCAAAAAGGTGATCCTGAAAAATCGGAAGGAACCTTTAAAAAAATGTTTAAATTATTTGAACTTAACACAAAAAATTTTACACCCCTTGAGTTAGGCTTAAAAAAAATCATTGATAATATTGCCTAATGGAAAAATATGACTGGATTATTATTGGCGGTGGAATTTCTGGAATTACTTCGGCAGAGATCCTAACAAGAGAGGGTTTTTCAGTATTATTGCTAGAAAAAAATGACTCTTTAGCATCGGAAACCTCAAAAGTTTTCCATGAGTGGCTCCATACTGGTGCTTTATACACTCTTGCCCCTGATAAGTTAAATACAACTAGATATTTGTTAGGTGCAATTGATGATTTGCTGGAATTTTATCAATCTTTCCCTGGGATGAATTTAAAGCCTTCAGATTCTGGCCTTGAAATTATAAATAATGGCTGGTTTAATAATAAAAATATTGAAATGCATTATAGAAACAGAAAATTTAATCCCGTATGGCTAGCCATGATTTCTCGATCTGCAAGTATAGTTCAAAAAATTAACTCACACGACTGGCTCAGAAGAAAAGCTGGTTCAATTTATGGTGAGACTAGGTTGAGCAGAAGGCGATGGGTCACTAAAATTCCTGAGTTAATAAAGTCAGATCAAAAATTTATTAAAGTACAAAGCCCAGATGTAACAATAAATTCAAGAGAATTAATTACAGATATTTTAAATCAAGCTATAGATAATGGACTAGTTATCAAAACAGGTGAAACTGTTTTATCTGTTTCTAATAAGAATAATGAGGCTAGTGTTTATTCTAATCAAAATACATATTTTGGTAAAAATGTCTTAGTATGTGCTCCTAACTTGATTGAAGCCTTATTTAATAAAAAAATTAAAATTTCTTATGCTCCGATTGCTGTTGTTTCCGGGGTTCCTGATACTGCTAGTAATTTTGTTGAATTAGATTGTTATACTAAAAATTGTATTAATTTATTAACTAAAGGTAATGGTATTGGTTTAGCTGGTGGTATATCAGTTAAAAAATCAGATGTTGAGTCCTATACAAAATATGTGGTTAAGCAGCAAGTTAAAAAGCATCCATCAATTAAGTTAATAGATAAGTATGTTGGCCTTAAAAAAGAGATAGTATCAAAGAGGCAAGATCGTAACTATTTGTATCACATAGAGCAAGAAGATAGCAAAATATGGTCTTTAGTCCTTGGCAAATTTACACTAGCATTTAGTTCAGCTCCAGAATTAATTCGAAGAGTTTATGGTAGAAATCCAAAGAAAGTTTTTCAAACATCGCAATCAAATGAAGTAAATTCATATATTAGTAAAACATCATGGCAAGAAATTGTAGATGTTAATAAAAAGGAGAAATAAAAAATGGGAATGATAAAACTTCCACAAAAATCTATCAAATTTTTTGAAAAAAACTTTAATTTAATTTTTGAAAGTGGTAATCTTGCTGAAGGTCCTTGGAATAAGGAAATTTGTGCTTGGGCTACTAACTATACTGGAGCTTCATTTTCGGAGGTTTTTAATTCAAATGGCTCAGGAATTTTTTCCATATTATCTGTATTGATGAAATTTAGAGGAAAAACTGATTTCTTTATTCAAAGTAATACAATGTATGGTGTTAAGGCGATGGGTAATGCTTCGGGACTAAATTTTTTAGGTTCGGTGCCATGCAGTTTTGAGACGCTTATGCCAAGTGTTGAACAAGTATTAGATTTTTTGCAAAATTTAAAAAATCCAAATAGCTCAGTTTTTCTACTAACGCATATTGGTGGATGGGTTAATCCTGATATAGAAAAAATAATTGAGGTATGTGATCAATATGGTGTTGTTGTTGTGGAGGATTGTGCTCACAGCCTTGGAGCAACATTAAATGGAAAGCATACTGGTAGTTTTGGAATTGCGGGAGTCTATTCGCTTTATGCAACTAAGGCAGTTCCTGTTGGCGAAGGTGGAATTATGATTACAAACGATCAGGAGTTGTCAGATTTAGTTTCTCGCTTCATCATATATGATCGTTTTCAGCAGGAAATGGATCTTGGTGTAAACCTAAGGATGTCTGAATTAAACGCATTATTAGCATATGCTGTGTTACTTTATACTGAGGATATAATCAAAGATAAACAAAAAGCTGCAAAGATTTACATGAATGCATGTGATAAAAAAAATTTACAATATATTGATCCATTTTCTAATGGCCAAAGATCTAACTTGTATAAATTTATTTTGCTACGCAATGATCAGAGTTTAGTTTCACTAGACTCTATAACGAGTAGAACATCACCAGTTTATGATTATTCCTTAGGCGAAGATCCTGAAAATGTAAGTTCAAGTCATATTTGCCTCCCAATATGGTACATGCTTGATAAGAGTGTTATCGATGAGACTGTAAGTCAGATAAAAAATGTAGGTTAATTAATGCACATTGTTCATGTTTTAAACAAGGCTTCGGTAACCTCAAGTGCCATTAATGTAATGAATTGTTCTGTGAACCGAGGATGTTCAGTTTCATTGATCACTTCATCAATTGAGCCCGAGGCATTAAGAGCGATTTCATCAAAACTAGATATCTACATTCTTAAAAATAATTTAACGTCACTAGAAGGGTTAAATGAGTTATACCTTCTAGTCAAAAAAATTAATCCTAGCATTCTTCATTCACAACATGCTAAAACAGGAGCAATAATTTCTATTATTGCAAAATTATTAAGAATACCTTCTCTTATTGAAAATGGAGCTAAACGAGACAACTATAATTTTGTTAATCGCATTCTGTTTACTTTTGCTGAAATGATGTCAACTCAAACAGTATATGTTTCTAATTCAGTAAAAAAATCACTATCGAGTTTTGAAAAAAAACTTGTTAAATTTTCTAAATCTAAAGTTATTTATTATGGGATTGATGTTCCACTTATAAAAATATCTAAGGTTGATAGCTTAAGAACAAAATACTCCATTAGTAAAGACTCCATCCTCATATGCCATACTGGCCGTTTTGTTGAGGTTAAGAGGCAAGTAGAAATTTTGAATATTTTCTCTAAAATCATTAAGATATATAATGGAAACGCTAAATTGTTAATGTGTGGAGATGGACCTTTAAAGTCTAGGTTGGTTAATGAGGTGGAAAGATTAAAGATAAATGATTATGTTATTTTTACTGGGATGATTAATAGAGATGATATCTATACATTATTGTCTATTTCTGATTATTTTATTATGCTATCAAAGACTGAAGGCCATAGTCTTTCTCTATTAGAAGCTATGGCTTACGATGCCACCCCAATTTTAAGTATGATTGACTCTTTTATTGAAACTGTACCTGATGATATTGCTATATATATCCCTCAAGAGGGCTTGGAAGACTCAAAATTAGAGAGTAAGCTATTGTCTACAAATAAAAAAAGTGCTCAAGACTATTACAAGTCGAGGTACAACGAAGGTATTATGATTGACAGTTATCATAAACTTTATCGCGAATTAATAGTCCGATAAATATATATTAAACTATAATTCTTTATGGCCTTTATATTTAACACTTTATGATTTCGCAGAACAAGGTTTGGATGCTAATTCCGACTTATCACCCAGTTTTTGGCGGCGCCCAAAGTCAGTTGAAGTTATTATCTGGGTTAATTATAGAGGATGGTCGCGAAGTTGAAATTGTAACTAGAAGGCATGTACCTGTTCATAAGAACTTATTAAGCAATGAAATTGTCAATAATGTAAGAGTTTCTAGAGTTTTCTCAAGGGGATTATGGAAATTTGGGGCAATTAATTTCATTTTTTTTTCATTAATACATATTTTAAAAACCTCTAAAAAAAATCAAAATTATCATGTCCATTCAACTGGTTCTGCATTGCTTATAGCTTTTATTGCAAATATAATTAGACCAGGCAAGATAGTCTTAAAATTTAGATCTGGAGCAGATACTTACCAAGAAGAGAAATCAATTTTTGACAAGTTCATCAATATTTTAATTAAAAAAGTTCATACTTTACTAGTTTTAAATGATGAGACGAGTGACTTGTTAACTAAAAAATTTTCAAAATCTAATGTTGTTAAATTTAATAATAGTGTAGATACTGATATTTTTAAGCCTTTAAAAAACTATCTTCAGACAAAAATTGAATATAAAAATAGTAATATTATTTATACAGGTAGATTAGAAGAGAGTAAAGGGGTGCTTCTTTTGTGCAATGCGTTTGAGAGATTACATGCCAAGCACAAAGATATATCATTGGAATTAATAGGTTCTGGAAGTCTTGAAGGCTATGTTCTAGATTTAAGTAAAAAGTTAAATAATTCGATTAAGGTTTCGACCAGTACAAATATTGTCAAATCTTATCAAAATGCAGATATATTTGTTTTAGCTTCCTTTTCGGAAGGAATGTCAAACTCATTGCTTGAGGCCATGGCTTGTGGTTTGATTGTAGTGTCATCAAATGTTGGTGCAGCTCCAGAAATTATAAATCATGGAGACAATGGTTTTTTATTTGAAAATAAACATCTTGAAAATTTAGTAGAGACAATTGAAAGTGTGCTGATGGAGAATTACGACACCAAGAAAATCAGAGAACAATCTGTTAAAACAATGCTTACCTTTTTTTCAAATAAATACTTAATTACAAATATAAATAAAATTTATATTTAATTCTATATATGTATTCTTGGTTTAAAAAATTATTGGAAGATAGTGTTGTATATGGTTTAACTCCCGTTTTATCAAAAGCGATGTCTTTTCTTCTACTACCAGTATATACGCGATATCTTTCACCAAGTGAATATGGAATTCTAGCAATACTTTTAGCAATTTCGATTATCAGTAGTACGATATGTAGCCATGGAATGGCTAGTGGAGTTTTTAAATTTCATTCTTATAAAAGAATAGATACTTCTCTTAATCCCGTAAATTTACCATCTTTATACAAATCAACAGCAGTAATAGCAACGCTATTAGTGTCTTTAATAGTGCTGCTTATATTGGTTTTTTACCGTCAAACTTTGTCCTTGCAATTTTTTGATGGTACTGACATAGTTAATGAATTTACAGCTATTTTGTTGTATTCTTTTTTATCTTGCAATTTATCAGTGCATTTTGCTATATTTAGAGCTAAAAGAGAAAAAAAGAGGGTTGTAACACTAAATTTTGTAAGAATGATTGTGTCAATACTGGTAACTTTATTAATGTTAATATACTATGGTCAGGGATTATATGGCTATATTATTGGTTTAGTTTCAGGTGAATTAATTGTGTTAATAATATTAAGCCCAGTTATATCAAAACTTTTTAGAGAAGGGTTTAATTTAAAGAAATATTTTGAATTAGTTAAGTACTCTATTTCATTTGTGCCGCATAGACTTATGGGGATAGTAATGATGTATGTTGGTATATACTTCATCAACATACATGCTGGGACAAATGAGCTAGGTTTGTATTCAATTGCAGAAAAAATAACACTTCCAATGATGATAATAATTGGCTCGGTACAGCAAGCATGGGCTACAATTAAATTTGAAATTATTGCAGCTGAAAAAAAACCGTTTGAAGTAATTTCGAAAATCTTGTCTGGCTATATTCTAATTTTGATTGTTCTTTATGTTTTAGTTTCATTGTGGGGTGGTTTTTTACTTCCGATACTAGTAAGTGATGTTTTTAGGGAAGCTTCTTATTACATCCCATTTTTAGCTCTTATTCATATATCTAATGCTGTTTATTTTATTTATGCATCCGCTATTGAAGTCGGAAAATCTACGTATCTGCTTCCATTATCTAGCCTTTCTGGACTAGTGACAACAACTTTTTTATCTTATAAATTCATACCCATTTATGGTCCAGCTGCTGCTGCTTTGGCTTTATCATTTGGATGGATTACTATGGCATTAGTAGTCAACCTAATCTCTAAGAGGCAGATAAAAATTAAACTTAAATATCTAGTAGTGCTTTTTTCAACCTTAGTGCTTATATTGGTTTTTAAATATGTATCCCCCCATGATGTTTATCTTTCTATTATTGGAACACTAATATTTTTATTGTTATTCATAGTTTTTTTTAGAAGAGATATAGTTTATTTGTTAAGATTATTAAATGAAAAAAATACTTAAATCAGTAAGCTTTAATAATAATGAGATTGATCAAATAGCAAAAACTATAGATCAAATGAAGCCTACATCAAAAGAACTATCTAATTTAATACCAATCTTTCTAGAATCTATGAAAACTTCCGTAATAGATGATATTTTTTTAAAAAAATCAATAAATAGTCAGTATCAATCTAAGAATCTAATAATTTTAAAGATAAAAAATTTTTTCTTCTATCTTTTTAAATCTCTAAGAACCTTTAGATTATTATCTCAAAACAATGTAATCAATCAATGTGATATTGTGTTTTATCCTGTCCAGCCAACACATGTACTAGTTGCCTCCCCAGTTATTCATTACCTGATAAATAAGGGGATAAAGGTGGAAGTAGTTGTTGATAGAGAAAAAATATACCACCTTTTAAAGCAGGAGAATATCCAATCTATTTTCATAAAGAAAAAAAATTTATCTCTATTTATCGACTCATCTTTAAAAGGTGAAATTAGTAATGCTTTATTGCTTTTAAGTAAGGCTAATTATCGAGATCAAAACTATAAAAATCGAGCAAAAGATATTATAGAAATCTTGCATAATAAAATTAACTCGTTTGCCACTATTTTGGCTACTTACAGATTTATAGAATCAAGTTTAAATCCTAAAGTAATTATTGTGGGTAATGATATTACTGAAGTGGGTAGAGCTATTTCAATGTTAGCTTCTAAAAATATTGTAACCCACTCAATAATGCATGGAAATGTTTCTGGATGGAATGCGCACAAGTTTCATTCTGCTAATATAATTCATGTTTTTGGTGAAAGTTCATACAATAGTTTGATTGATTATGGAATAAATAAAAAAAATATTTGTATATCTGGGGCTCCTCATATAACCATACCTAAACCTAACATTAAAATATCCCAATTACTTAGAAAAAAAGGCTTTTCAAAGTATATACTTGTAGCATTATCGGGCCCTGGCTTTACTGTAACTGAATCAAATCATATCAAGATAATTGATGAAATTCGAATTGCAGCAAATCAAATTAAAGGGTGTTTATTTATAATAAAGCTACATAGAAAAGATGATGATAAATATTATAATAATATGCCATTAAATGTAGCTATTTTTGATAATACTTCTAGATATTTGCCGCAATCAATCAATGAAATTATTTTACAGAGTGAGGCTGTTTTAACTGGCGGATCAAGTGTGGGTATTGAAGCAATCGCTTTAAATAAACAAGTAATTACCATTGATATGATGGAAGAGCTTACAGAAGTATCATTTATTAAACATGGGTTTACGAAGCATGTTACGGAGAATGGAAAATTATCAAATGTTATTAGTAATGTATTTTTAAATGATAATAATGGTAATTCTAAAAAAAACTTAGATACCTCAACTATTTTTAAAAGAACTGGATCTGAGGCTTCAGAGTTCATAGCCAAAAGAATTATTAAAGATGTAAATTTATGAAAAGAATATTATTTATTCAAGATATTAAAAAGGGAGGTGCATACGAGAGTCTTATGCAAATTAGCAATTCTCTTGGACAAGAGTTCGACTTGTATTTTTGCTTTAAGAGTAGTAAGAAGTTCCAATCTAGTTCAATTAATAATTCTTATGAATTAAATATAAGGAATTGGATTAATTATATGGGAGGCAATAGCAAAACCAAGTTTTTAATTAAACTGCCTGGAATAGTATTATTACAAATTTTCACAATCATTAAATTAATGATAATTATTAAAGAAAAAAAAATTGATGTTGTCCATACTAATTCAAGATATTATTTGGAGGGAGCGATAGCGGCAAAATTGTTATCAGTAAAACATATTTGGTCAATTAGAGAGTTAGTATTAAATAATAATTATTATAAGAGTAATATTGTTAGAAACTTTATTTTCACAACAATAATAAACGGATTTTCTGATACCGTATTATGTAACTCGAATGCAGCACTTGAGCAGTTGTTGAAAATTGGGATTAAAGAATATAAAATTAAAAAAATTTTTAACTTAGTTAAAGTTGTTAAAAAAGAAAATCAGAAACAAATAAAACATCTTCTACCAGCTCAATTTAAAGATCGAATTATTGTAGCTATAATTGGCTGGATATCACCAATTAAGAGAGTAGAGATTTTTCTCAATTTAGCAGCTGAGTTCAAAAATAGCCGAGTTCTTTTTGTAATTATTGGTGAACATACTAAAAGAGATGAGGCATATTATTTAAGTATTAAAAATAGAGCCGATAGTTTAAGAAATATTGAAATGATTGGCCATATTGATAGAATAGTTGATTATATTGGATCAATTGATATGTTGATTCATTGTTGTGACTGTGAGTCTTTTGGAAGAGTCGTGGCTGAAGCTCAGCTACATAATGTGCCTGCAATAGTGTTCAAGGGCTCTGCAGTTTCAGAATTAGTGGTTGACCAAGTTACAGGATATGTAGTGGATAATTTTTCAGACTTAAAGCATAAGCTTAATTTACATATTGACTATATGATTGATAATAAAAAACCAGCAAGTTTTAATAATATTGAAAATTATATGAATCACTTAGACCATTCAAAATTAATTCAACAATATAGAGATATTTACTAAAAAATGATAAAAAGGATACTAGTTATTACCTATGAAATGCCACCTCAGCATTCGGGTGCTGGTATCGATATTAAAAGAACATATGAGGCCATTATAGATGCGCACCCTAATATTTATGTGGAAATTTTATGTCTCAAAGGGCCTAGTGAAATTTCAGATTTCTCAAAAAACATCATAATTAAAAGATCTCTTAGCCGTTGGGATACAAAAAAAATTATTAATATGCTAATTGATTTTTTTAAGGTAATGCGATCTTTAGTAAAAGCTGATGTTGTTCATTTCAATGCATTATATCCAATTGGGTTGCTTGTAATTCCAATTGCTAATTTTTTAAGAAAAAAAACTATTTTACAACTTCATTGCATGGGTGTAGATGATCCCAAGACTGTATTGTTAAAAAAACATGGAAAGTTACTATCTTTTTTTTATAAAAAAGCACAATATTTCAAAACATATAGCAAAGCTCAGTCAGACGCACTATTAGAATCTGGCGTTAATAGAAATAGGATTCTAGAGATCCCTCCATATATAGATAATATTTTTTCCTCCCCTATGGACTCTCTTAGTAAGGATGAGTTTAAAAAATCTATTGGTTTAAATTCTGATTCAATTGTTTTAACAACAATTGGCCGTATAGGTCATCGAAAAGGCTCGGATATTGTGTTAGACACATTTAGTGCTCTAAACGATAAAATTCCAAAATTAGAGTTACTTATGGTTGGCCCACACAATAAGAATGTATCGTTAGACTATTCAGAAGATTTAAAATTAAAAATACAAAAAAATACAAATGAAAATATCAATTATTTGGGAGAGCGAAAAGATGTAAATAAAATACTGCAAATAACTGACTATTTTATTTTGCCTTCTAGAGGAGAGGGTTTTGGAATAGTTAATATTGAAGCATTAGCATGTGGTGCAATAGTTGTGGTGTCAAACTTAAAGGGTATTTTTGATACTATTATTGATCACGGTAAAGATGGACTGATAGTTACTACTTTTGACTATTCAGATTATGTTGATGCCATACTTTTTCTTTATAACGATATTAATATAAGAGAAAAAATTGTAAAAAATGGTTTTAAAAAAGTTCAAAAAAAATATGTTAAAGAAGTAACATTAAAGCCCTATATAAATTTTATTTTTGAGAATTAGTTATGATAGGTAGCCTTTCATTTACTAGAGATATCCTATCACTTATTACTATTTTAGGAGTCATATTTGGGAATTCAATTCTCTATGGTTCGCAAACACTATCATTTTTCATATTCGCTTCATCTATAGCCATATTTTCAATATATATATTTATTAATATTGAAAAAATTATAAGGAAGCCTTTCCCTCCTCACTTCTCGCTCTTTATAGTATTAATTTTCTTCATTGTTATTTTTCAACACATAGTCCTCGCAAACAACTTCATCGTAAATGAATTGATCAGAGTTTTATATCTATTTGCAGGAAGTTTAATTATTGCTTCAATATATTATGCGGAAAATTCTGTTAAACGCCTTGCTCAATTAATCCTTTTTTCTATACTAATACTCAATATAGTAACAATTCTTGAATTTTTTATTCAATACGAAGGATCTTTTCAAGTTGAAGTGGATGGTGTATTTAAATCGGGTGATCTAAGCTCTCTTGGCCCTTCACTTACATCTGATTCAATTTTAGTTTCTTTATTGCTTCTGTTCTATATTGTTGAAAGAGATATTAAAAATAAAAATATTGCCAATATTCTTTATTTAATATCAATTCTGGGAATTTTATTGACATCCTCGAGGTTTGGAATCGCTTTATCTTTATTTCTTTATTTAATTTTCTTATTGAAATACAGGCTAACCTTTTTAAATATTTTTTTATCAATATTTGTTATTTATATATTTTTCGTAAGCCAAGCTCAAATACTAAAGGTGAGATTTTCACAGCCTATTGCTGGGTATCAGTCGGATGAAAAAGTTGCTTCTCAATTGGATGAAAAAGTTGCTTCTCAATTGGATGAGATAGAGGTAGTAAGAATTCCTATAAATAATTTAGAAAAAATAATCAAACAAGATTTACTCTTTTTTGACGAAATTTCAACTACCATCTCTAATGAGATTGACGAGGGTTTAACTATCGTTCTGGAAGCTATGGATTCTCAAAATATAATAGCTGATGAAGAAACAATTATAAATTTAGTTGACCGAGTAATTAGACTTAATCATAACAGTTTAATGCAAATTGATCCAAGTAGTTTAAAAAATTCTATTTCATCTTCTTTAAATGAGCAACTTTATAATGAGTCTATAAATGTCCCTTATAATCTTATTAATATAGATCCTGAAGTCACTCCAACTATCATTAATTCAACTTCTGCACATAACATGGATAATACTAACTTGATTGAATCTGATGCAAAAATTAAGCTAGCTGCTCAACAAGAAATTAAGCTAGCTGCTCAACAAGAAATTAAGCTAGCTGCTCAACAAGAAATTAAGCTAGCTGCTCAACAACTAACTCTAGAGAAAAGTCTTGTTAACGCATGGTCTAATAATAATAATTTTCCTTATGAAGATTATTCTAGTAGTGGGTTAAGTATTAATTCAGCTATTAATACTACTGACTTAGGTTCTATTAATACTACCTGGTTGCCAATACTGGGAGAGATTTATACTGTTTCATTCGATTTAACTTTAAATAGTGGTTTGCCACCCAGGATTTATGTTGAATCATCAGAATCATGGGGTGAAGGAAGAGTGTTTGAAACAAAACCGGGCATTCAGTCATATACTTGGAAGGCCGAGGCTTCAGAAGTAATGTATTTGAATTTTTCAGTAACTGAAGACGTGCCAACTAATTTCTCTGTAGAAGACTTTAAACTATATAAAGGGGGTAATCTAGATCTCTTTAATGCAAGAGTTCAACAGGAAGCTAAGCTAGCTGCTCAACAAGAAAAAATTATTGATCAAGCTATTATGTCTCCTCAAAAACGAAAAATTATGAACCAAGTTAATTTTAGACTAGAGGAGGCCTATAGAAGCGTAATTGATATGCACGGAAACCCTTTAGAAGAGAAAAGGATGATGAATTTGATTAGTCAGAGTCTTTCTCAAATTCAAAATTATAACTTAGATCCAAATTTACCAGAAATTGATGGAAGAGTTGTGCACTGGTTAGTCGCAATCGATATGTTTTTAAACAGCCCAATGAAAGGAGTAGGCTCAAGGGATAAATTTAGTGAAAATTTTTATTTAATGCAATATAAGTACAATACCAGAAAAGCAGTCTTTTGGACTTCAAATGGATATAAAAAATTTGTCACTAAAAGATATGGAACTAATCGAAGCCCACATAGCACTTTATTTGGCCAGTTAGCAATATTTGGTATTTCTTCAATATTTTGGTCAGTCTTTCCCCTTTATTACATATATTGCTGGAGCAAGAAAACTCGCAAACATATTCTGGATATTGAGCTTATTTCCTTTGGGCTAATTCTATTCTTATTAGTTTTAAGAGAGATTCATACTCACAAATTTTTCCTAATAGTTATGATTCTACTTATGTTTATCTTTTATGAAAATCGCAAAAAAGACTATAGTATTAATTAATAATAATTTAAATCCAAATAGAGCTTTTAATCCACTCTTTTAATTTTTCTAATAGGAAGTTTCACCATAATATTTTGACTTTACGATTTGATTTCTTTTCAAGTAACTGAAGTTATTAATATAGAATACGTTTGAATTATAGTTTATTCAATCAAAAATTAATCTGATAGAAGGTTATTTCCTTAACTTATTGAGTCACATGATTTGTTAAAATATAGGCTTTATGGAGTTAAATTCTTTAAATAGCATGATAAATAGCAATCCATTTATTATAGAAGTAACTGGGATATCTGGAATTGGTAAGACTACATTTATTAATAACCTTGAGGGAAAATATATTCCTTATTGCTCTATTAAAAGTAGGCACAAATTTTTTGCTTTTATTAGTTTTTTTCTTTTAAAAATAGTTTCAATTAGACAAATTATTTGGATGTTTAATTGTAGTATCTCTTCCAATCATATTTCAATAATATTTAAACTAAATATTTTTAGAAATTTGCTGCTAAAGTTTATTAGATTTGAAGCAGCATTTCATGCTTCAGCCTCTTTATCAAGAATTGTATTAGTTGATGAAGGAGTTTCACATATCCCCTTTTTAATACAAGATAGTAAAAATCTAGATAAAAATCTAGATTATTTTTTTACAGAGTTCAAAGCATTTCTTAATCAGATTAGCTTGGTTGTAATTGATAATGATATAAGTGATGAAGTAATTTGTAATAGATTATTACTCAGAGGTCATAAAAGACTTGCTGGATACTCCACGAAAGAATTTAAATTATTTATTAAAAATAATAGAAGTACGTTAAATAAAATAATCAATGAAGAGAGTAGGTTTCAGAAAGTTTCTACTATAAAATCACTTAATGCTAGAAATTTATAATCAACTTTTTACACAACTTAATGCAGATAAGATAAGTTATTGTTCTTGGAAGAATAATCACTTGCTACTTAGGGCATGCAATGGGGATGGCGATATTGACTTGCTTGTTAGTCCCGCTGAACACAGTAAATTCAATCGTATATTGCGTAAGCTTGGCTTTATTATGGTGAAAAGTGCAATCTCAGAGTATCCATCTATTCAGCATTACTATTGTTATGATGCTTTAACAGATCATTTTGGTCATCTACATGTTTATTTTAAACTTATAACTGGAGATAGCCATTTAAAAAATTATAGAATTCCATTTGAAAGAAAAGTTCTAGCTAATTCTATTTTTAATGAAAGTGGCGTTAAAGAAGCTCACCCAAATCACCAGCTTGAGTTATATAAAATTAGAAACCATATAAAGGCATCATCTTTTTTAGGGCGTTTCTTGTTAAAACGAGAAGAAGAGGATTATCAGCTTGAATTAAATTATATTTTGTCAAATATCGATAAAAATATCTCTCATGTTGAGCTTTTATTGACTAATTTTTCTAAGAAAATACCTAATAAGCCAATTATTTCTAGTTTGATCTATGCAATTCTTAATTTATGGATTTGGAAAAGAGATGTAGGTATTCTAGAAAGAGTTTCTCAAATATACCTTCGTATTTTAAATAAATTTTTTTTCCATCGAAAAAAGACAATTAATGGGGCAATAATATCTATAGTTGGGCTAGATGGTTCTGGAAAAAGTAGTTCTGTAAATGAATTAAATAAATGGCTAGTTAAAGAGTTTACCTCTAAGAAATTTCACTTTGGTCGGCCCCCACCGATATTTATCACTTATCCATTTAGACTTTTATTAAAACTACGTAAGTTATTTAAAAATAGCAATTCAGTTGCATCGCTTAAAGATACATCTAACTCTTATATGAGCCTACTTTCTAAAATTCGATACTTAGTGTTGGCGTTTGAACGTGCATCACTAATAAAAAAAGCACATAGATTTGCATTAAATGGCGGTATTGCCATTCTTGATCGTTATCCCTCAAATAATTTAGGAAAAATGGATAGCAAAAGAATTTCTGACGAAAAGTCTTTTATTGGAATAATTGAGTCTAACTTGTATGATCGTATGAAAATTACAGATGTTTTAATTAAGTTAAATGTTGATGTTGAGGAAGCAGTTGTACGAAACAAATTAAGAAATAAAAAAGATAAGGAGACTGATAATGAAATTAGAATTCGTTTTGAAATTAACGCTAAATTAGATTATGAGGCATTAATTGAGTATGAAGTAGATTCAATGCAGTCTATAAATGAGGTGCATCAGCAAATTAAAAACTTAATTTGGGGTTATATCATTGCCTCTAATTAAAAAAATAATATTTCATATTGGTGGTGAAGATGTTCGAATGCGTATTCCTATTTTAAAGAAAATGATAAAAAATGAATTCTTAGTTGCTGCAATAGGATGTAATGACCATAAAGCATTTAGCAAACATGGAATCAAATATTTTAATTACCATTTAAATCGGTCTATTAGTTTGCTTTCTGATATACGCTCAAAACATCAATTAACAAAGATTTTTAAAAATGAAAATCCAGATTTAATCCATTTATTTGATACAAAACCAGGGGTGCTATTCCCTAAGGTGGCAAAAAATTCTGGTATCAAGCATGTTGTTAGAACAGTCACAGGAATGGGTTATATTTTTTCCTCCAGCTCTATTTTTATTAAAATGTTGAGGCCTCTTTATAGGTATGTTCAAAAAAAAGCAATTTTTTATACTGATGCAGTAATATTTCAAAATATTGATGATAAAAAATACTTTGAAAAATATAATTTAGTTCATAAAAATAAAAGTTATTTAGTAGCAAGTTCAGGTATCGATGTTGAGTCATTTATATCTGATAAACCAAGTAAAGACGGCCAAGATAAATTACGATCTGATTTGGGTTATAAAGATAATCATATTGTGGTTACCTTAGTTGCTCGATTAATCAAAGATAAGGGTGTAATGGAGTTTTTGAAAGCTGCTAGACTATTGTCTAGTTACTCAAATATCAAATTTTTAGTGGTTGGACCAATCGCAGGAGAGGGATTTCAAGCGATTTCAAAATCTAAATTAGATTCATATGCTGATTGTGTAAATTATATTGGTTCAGTTGATAATGTTGCAGAGATATTATCTATTTCAGATATATTTGTTCTTCCTACATATTATAGAGAGGGTTTGCCACGTATTTTATTAGAGGCAGGGTCGCTTGGGCTTCCAATTATTGCTACAGATATGCCTGGATGTCGAGATGTTGTTAGGCATAATTGGAATGGCCTTCTTATTCCGATTAGAGATCCTATTGCCCTTGGAGAAGCAATAAAAAAATTATCACACAATGCTGCTTTAAGGCAAGCAATGGGAAATAGAAATCCATCTTTCATTAAAGATAACTTTGATTTATCAATTGTTGCTGATGCTTATGCAGCTATCTATAGGGACTTACTAAATCATGCCTAAATTCATACCTTTTTCAATTCCAGATATTGATGACTCTGAAATTAATGAAGTTGTTGACACCCTTCGAACTGGTTGGTTAACGACAGGTCCTAAAGTCAAGTTATTTGAATCAAACTTTGAACAGTTTATTGGTCCTGAAGTCCAAGCTGCTTCGGTCAATTCAGCAACAGCTGGGCTTCATTTATCTCTTGAGGCTCTTGGTATTGGAGTAGGAGATGAAGTAATTCTTCCTAGCCTTACCTTTACAGCTACAGCGGAAGTTGTGAGTTATTTAAATGCTGATGTAAAGTTAGTGGACATAGATTCTAAAACCTTAAATATAGATATTAATAAAATTCGACTCGCAATTACTCCAAAGACGAAGGCTATTATAGTAGTGCATTATGCTGGATTAAGTTGTAATATGGATGAAGTATTGTTGTTGGCGAAGGAGTTTCAATTAAAAGTAGTTGAAGATGCTGCGCATGCTTTGCCGTCATTTTATAAAGCAAGTATTATTGGATCTTTGCATTCTGATGCAACAGTATTTAGCTTTTATGCTAATAAAACAATGACTACTGGAGAAGGTGGAATGGTTGTTTCTCGGAATAGCGATTTGATAAAGAGAATTAAAATAATGCGTCTGCATGGTATTGATAGAGATGTATTTGATCGATTTCAATCTAAGAAACCTACTTGGTTTTATGAGGTAGTTGCCCCTGGGTTTAAATATAATATGACTGATATTGCAGCTGCAATAGGAATTCATCAGCTAAAAAAGCTACCTAAATTTTTAGAAAGAAGACAGTTTTTGGTCGAGCGTTATCTTACTAAATTAGTTGATTTGCCTTTGATTTTACCGCCTGACGATATTCATGGTGGAGGACATGCCTGGCATTTATTTGTAATTCGGATCAATACCGATGCTAAAATTAATCGAGATGATTTGATTCAATTTCTAAGCGATAAAGGCGTTGGAACAAGTGTTCATTATATTCCGTTGCATCGGCAGCCTTTTTGGAAAAATAAATATAATTTAACAAATAGTATGTTTCCAGAGGCCGACAAAGCTTATTTATCCATGGTGAGCATACCTTTATATACTGCTATGACTAATGAGCAGCAGGATTATATTATTAGAACTTTACATGAGGCTTTTGAGTGATTAAGCGATTGTTAGATTTATTAGTTGCTTTTACTGGGATAATTTTTTTAAGCCCATTTTTTATATTATTTGCTTTATGGATTAAATTAGATTCTCACGGGCCAATATTTTTTCGACAAGTTCGAGTAGGGTTAAATGGAGAAAATTTTAAAATACATAAGTTTAGATCTATGTACATAAACTCTGAAAGTAAAGGAAAATTAACAGTCAGAGATGATGTCAGAATTACAAGGTCTGGTAAATTTATTCGGCGATTTAAGGTTGATGAATTACCTCAGTTATTTGATGTTTTAATTGGTAGGATGAGTCTAGTAGGTCCTAGGCCTGAAGTCCAAGAGTTTATTAATGAATACCCTCCAGATATTAGAAAAAAAATTCTGTCTATAAGACCAGGCATTACTGATATGGCTTCGATTGAAATGATAGATGAGAATGAAATTTTAGGAAATTTTAAAGATTTCAAAAAAGCATATATAGAAACTATATTGCCTACCAAACAAAAGCTCTATCTTGACTATGTTGAGAATCATAATATTTGGATGGATATTCATATTATTTTATTAACTATTAAAAAAGTTTTTTCCCGATAATTCTTATGATTAATAGATTAACTAGTTTATCAAACAATTCTAAAAAGCTAGTTCAGATACTAACTGATTCTACTGCTGTAATTGTAATATTATTGCTTTCATTCTCAATTAGATTGGGGGTTTGGTATTTTCCTGGTAGTGATTTGCTATGGTTAATATTTGGCTCTCCTATTTTTGCTATTCCTATCTTTTGGCGTTTTAGTCTTTACCGATCAGTTATTCGATTCATTGGCTTTAAGAGTCTATGGCAAGTAGTTCAAGCAGTATCACTATATGCCCTAGTTTGGGGGATTTTTGGATTTATGGCTTCATTAGATGGTATACCTAGGTCTGTAATCTTAATTAACTGGATTCTTTCTATACTAATAATTTGTGGTCTGCGTGTAATTGCCCACTGGTTATTAAATAGAGAAAACTTACTTAAAATAAATTCTTCCGATGGCACTAATCGAAAAGTTACTTTAGTCTATGGCGCTGGGGAAGTAGGAATGCAATTAGTATTAGCCTTAAAGCATTCGTCTGAATATCTCCCTATCGGCTTTATTGACGACTCTATTGAGCTATATGGAAGACAAATTCAAGGCCTTGAGGTCTATTCTTTAATCCAAATCACTGATTTAATTGATAAATATAAAGTTGACGAGATTTTGATTGCTCAGCCACCCACTTCACGTGCAAAGAGACGAGTCCTTCTAGATAAATTAGAGTTGTTTCCAGTTCTTGTTCGTATTTTGCCAGGTTTAACAGAGCTTGCTGAAGGCAAGGTTAATATTAGTGATTTGCGTGAAGTAGATATTAAAGATTTGCTTGGAAGGGACTCAGTTAAGCCCCAAGAGGAGCTATTAAGTAAAAACATAAATGATAAAGTTGTTTTGGTAACTGGCGCTGGTGGTTCAATTGGTGCAGAACTATGCAGACAAGTAATTATTTTAGAGCCCACATGTTTAATATTATATGAAATGAATGAATTGGCACTTTATAACATCGAAAAAGAGCTTTCTAAGATTAATACTAACCTTATTGATATTTATCCAGTCTTAGGCAGCGTTAATAATAAAAACCGCCTTATAAAGGTTTTTAAAAGGTTCAGAGTAAATACTGTTTATCATGCTGCAGCATATAAACATGTTCCAATGGTTGAGTTTAATAACACTGAAGGTGTTGAAAATAATATATTTGGAACACTATATTGTGCGCAAGCTGCCATTCAAGAAGGGGTTGAGACATTTTTGTTAATTTCAACTGACAAAGCCGTTCGGCCAACCAATACAATGGGCGCAACAAAGCGAATTGCTGAGTTAATACTTCAAGCATTATCAAGTAAAAATTTTGGAATTAAGTTTACTATAGTACGTTTTGGTAATGTGCTGGGTTCTAGTGGGTCAGTAATACCATTATTTAAGAAACAGATTAAAGATGGAGGACCTCTAACCGTAACGGATAAAAATATTTATAGATATTTTATGACCATACAGGAGGCAGTTGAGTTAGTAATTCAATCTGGAGCCATGGGGACAGGGGGTGATGTTTTTGTTCTAGATATGGGAGAGCCTGTCCTTATTAGTGATTTAGCTAAAAAAATGATACGTTTAAGTGGACTTAATGTTAAAGATGAGTTTAATCCTGAAGGTGATATTGAGATTAAATTCACAGGGCTTAGGCCTGGGGAAAAGCTTTATGAAGAATTATTAATAGGCAGTAATGTTAGTGATACAGATAACCCACTTATTATGCGTGCTAAAGAAGAAATGATGTTGTGGGAGGATTTAGAGCCAATTTTGCTTGATCTAAAGGATTCAGTTCAAAAGTGCGACTATGAGCTAATTCGAAGACTTCTAGTTAAGACTGTTCCTGACTTTAAGCCTCAGATTGGTATTACAGATGTATTATATGAGACGCCAAAATCTTTTAGAAAGTAATATAATTTTATATATCTTATTGAAGCAACAAAAGCTAGTAATAATGTAAATACTTTTGAGAATGCAGCTCTCTGAAGAATAGGATTTTTGTGTTTAAACCAACAGCTAATTTTTCAAAACTAGAGCCTATCTAATACCTCTTCATTAGTATTTCTACGACCACTTATAATTGAATTATAAACTTATTATTTAAGCTGAATAATTAGTTATTTATTCTATGATTTCTTTGATTTTCTGAATATAGATAACTTTTGTGTTTTGTGCATTAATGTAACTATATTTTTTTTATTGAGTAGACTTTTACTCTTCCATTATCTGTGTTACTAATTTCATCAATAGTGTGCTTATATTTAATAAGATTTATAATATCATGTGAATATTTCCTATCTGGATCATTATAAAAAGTATCAGTTATTATTACTCCATTCTTTCTTAAATTATTTTTAAAATAATAATTTATTGTTTCTTTTAAGATAGTTGGTTCTATATTTTGAGTAAAGTCAATAATAATAATAGCATCGTATTTACCAGTTAATTTATCTACTGAAAAATTAAATTGATTAGTTATAATTGGCGGCCCTTTATTCAAAAAAAATGAGAAAAAATGAAGCCCTCTTATTACATTAATATGTTTATCATAACCATATTTTTTTTTAAATGGAAGTCTTCTTATTATATCTCCAGTACCACATCCAATATCAATAACAGACTCCATATCTTTATTTTGTTTCAGATATCTTACTATGTCAACAGCATATTTTCTTTGTATAAAGGGCACGCAGTTCCAACTATCATATTTAAATATTAATTGAGGTATACGATTAAATTGATAAATTGTTAGTTTTAGAATTATTTTTATAATTAGTGTTTTCAACATTATGAAATTTGTTTAAAATTTAAGAAAATTTGTAACTACAATTTTGATAATCGATTCCAAGAAATAATATTATACCTTTCCATAGGGCTAGAATTTGATTTCAGTTTTTTAAATTATTGAAATGGAAAAAAAGCTTTTTTCAGAAGAGGAGGGGCATATAAGTATTAAACATACTCCTAATATAAATCCTAAAGAGGCTATTAAGTTATGCATAACTATATCTCAGTAAACCAGACCTGAATAATCTTAAGAATTGGAAATATAATTATTCTTCGAACAACTTTAAAACAAAACCCAAAAAATCCTAAGTTATAGAATTAATCTTTCAAGGGATTATTAGGCCTTATTAAACCAAAATAAATTATATAAATAACAACTGACTCAAATAGTATTAATAGAAAAATACTATTAACAAAACTAAAGTTAATATTTAATAAGAGTAATAATAACCCTAAAATTATTGTAAGTAAAATAATAAAAATCTTTAAATTACTTTTATTTAGTGGTAATAATTTAAATTCTCTATACAAGTAAATTCCTAGAAAAAAATCTGAAATAATTATTACTAAATAAAAAAATCCAACAACACCAAGTACACCAAAAAAAGTAGCAATAAACTCTGAAAAGAGCAATAAAGTAGTTAAAGATAAAGAGATAATAACTATTTCAACATTTTGTTTTCCTTTCATTTGAGTAACTAACGAAGTTGGACCAATTATTAAAGTTAAGGAAAGATAAGCAAGCATTATCATTACAAATTCGCTGTTTTCTTTATATTCGCCACCAAACAAAAAATTCATTATATATTCAGAAAAAATAGCTAAAAATATAATCAAAGGATAAGAGCAAACAACTGTCCATTTTGCTAGCAATTTATAAGTTTCTAAAAACATATCTGTTTTTTCTTCAATTGCCATCTTAGAAATAAAAGAGCTGTTGATAGCAGATTTTATCAATAGTCCAATAAATAGTAATTTTAATGAAACAGAAAAGTACGCAACAGACTCAATACTTATATAATCATGTAATAAAAATATTGCCAATCTATCTCTAAGGATCCAAACTACAATTAATAAAGTTGAATATGCAGCAAAAACTTTGATATTTTTTGAAACCTCTTTTTCTTTATTGGAAGAAAATTCTAGAGTATTTATACTTTTTCTAATATAAGAATAAAATATTAAACAACCTAGAAATACTGAAAACATAATTCCTCCAAGATATACGTATAAAACATTCATTAGAGAAACATCATTTAATGATATTAGATAAATAAGGCCAATTAAAGCAAAGATATTTGGATAAACTTCATTAACAAAATTGAACATTTTTGTGTTTTCAGCTGCTCTAAATGTGACTGATAATAAGTACATACATGATGTGAACAAGATAAGTGCTAGAACAATTGCAATATCCCAAGATACTCCAGTGATATCTTCAAAAAAGAATCCTAAGGACTTGGATGGGTAAAAAAAGATAACAAGAAAAACCAATAAGTACAGCATTAGCATTAATAAAACTACCTTTAATAATAATAAAAGGGCATTTTTATGATCACCAATATTTACAAATTTTGGAAAATATCTTTCTATAACACTTCTTGCTCCACCAGATACAAAATTAGTTATGATAACAACAGCGCCAAGAACTAAAGCAAATTGAGCATAGTCATAAACTGACAATATTTTAATAATTATGATATCAATAATAAATTTCATTAATGAGCCAAAAGACCCATAAATAAGGGTTTTAAAGGCATTTTGCGCAAGTTTTTTATTTTTATTATTAAGTGGATTCTCAGAAAAAAACTTAGATACTTTATTATTGCTAGCTAAAATCACTTTTCTTATTGAAGAAAAACTCATAGTATTAAATTTTTAAAATAATAGATAGACTTGTAGAAAATTTTAAAGACGTGATCGCCTATACCTAATTTTCTATCTTTATAATATTCTTCAATTTTATTAAAATCTAGAATTTTATTATTGTATTTCTTAATATTTTTATGAAGGCTCTTTATATCTTCTTGAGTCCACTTATTATGATGAAGACATACTGTCCAAAGTCCAAAAGGTAATTTTCTAAATCTCCATAATTGCTGAGGTACCCAAAATAACCCATAATAATTGTAAGGAAGTAATGTAAATGTGTCACTAACACTCCTGAAGCCATTTACTCTTAATGCTTTTAAGGTATTAAAATCAAATGAGTGGGCAGGTGCAATCCAAACTTTAGGTTTTTGACAATTATATGAAGAAAAAATATCTAAAGCACTTTTTATTTTATTAATCTGCTCATTTTCAGGTATACCTGCAAATTCACTAAAATTGTTTAGCCCAACAATCCCAGCATTTTTAGTTGTATAAACATGTGTATAGCCATGAAGCGCAATTGTCCAACCTTTTTTTTCCCATTTTCTTACACGACTCCAAAAATATTCCTCATCAACATCATTTGTAAACATAATATTTGGATCTTTACATCTAGGTACTATAGCAACTATTGGTTTAATATTATTTGAGTCAAGAAGTTCTTCAATTAAATTCCATATATTCCAATTCATAAATGGAGAGATATCATCAAATCTTAATAAATATTTTGCAGAAAATATTGACATTGCTCTATCTCTTAAATTCCTTATTGCTCATCAAAACAACCCTTGATCTAAAAGTCGAATAAAACCTTGATATGATATTTAATATATATTTATTATTTAAAATTTTTGGTAATTTTCTACTATGTTTAATCCATGGGCCTTCAATAAATTCAACATAATTGAATGCTTTATAAAAATGATTTTTTAAATCTTTTTTTGACATGTAATTTGTTCTATTATTTAAAAAGTTAAAGTTTTCTTGGACTAATTCATAAATAGTTAAATCTTTTTGTTCTCTGATTCTAAATCCAATAATCGCCCAAAAGTAAAGCCAGATTTTATGACTCAATATAGAAGAGAAAGGAACTTTTATATGTCCTTCAAAAATTCTAAATTTAGAAGGAAATACATGTATTACACATCCATTATCATTTAATATCCTACTTTGTTCAATAAGTGTTTCACTATAATTCATAACATGCTCAAAAACTTGTTCAGAATATATCAGATTGAAACTATTATCATTGTAAGGTAGTTCGTAATCACCATCTTGAGGAATCAATTTTAAAAAATCTTGATCATGATTATTATTCATAGTATTATCACTATTTTGATAATCAAGAATACCTTCTTTAAATTTAAAATCACATCCGAAAGCATCATAATTTAGACTCCTAAAGCTGCGAACTTTATCTCCACTTCCACATCCAAAATCTAATATCTTACAATCTTTCAGATTTATCTGATAGTCTGACAAAATCTTTTCATATCTACTAATTAATTTATTTTTTTCAATCATTTACAACTCCTTCTGGTTTTGTTGCACTGAAATTAATAACATTAAAACTAAAATGAATCTGAAAAACTTTTGCGTGTGTAATTCTCTAAACATGCACTCGCTAATCTACTCAACGGTCGCGGAATAGTTTCGCTCGTTCCTGTTTGTGACCACCCTAAATCCGATGGTTTTTTTTAGCGGTATTTCCACGACCACCTTTTTGGATTTCAAGTATTCCAATATCAAGTTTCTTTTTTCCATTGACAACATTATATCCATCCGACTTCTTATCAGTTAGATATTCAATACTATCATCAACAATTGGTTGATTGAAGTTAATCATTAGTTTGTGACCAACTTGTTTCTCTATCTCATCCCTGTTCTTACCAAAAGTAGGTTGCACTTCAATAGACTTTATCATTCCCGATAATAGTTCAGTAGTAGGGTTGTCAAACTTCTTACTTATATCATCACCAAATTGAATAATTACGAGAAGACTATAGTAAAAAACACTATGTACTCAGTTTTTTTAGTGAATAAAAAATTAATGTATCATTCATATAACTTTCTTTCAACTACCTTTCCAAGATTCTCAGAGTAGTAATGAATATTTTTCCTATATGGAAGTTTGAAGTTGTACGCGCAATTTAAAGCAAATCTTATTGAATTAACAGTTGTTTTTGGTAGGTCATATTTTTCAAAGCAGCTTTGAGGCGCCTTTATTGCATTGAAAATACTACCTGTAAATAGGTTTTTTTCATGTTCAGAAAGATTTAAATTAAAAAATTCTCTTAAACCGTGGTCGCCCTGGAAAATAACTATCGCTTCTGGATCAATTTTATTAATTTTTTGCATAAATACTTGTATCGTTTTTATTGCACACTGGTAAGAGGCTTTATAACCTTCCAATCTTTGATTGTAGTAATTAGTTGTATCACATTCACTTGTAGATAGATATGGTTGATGTGGAATATTGTGATGAATGTAAGCAAAAAATGGCATTTTTGGGATGCCATTTTTGTCGATGTATTCTATAAATGGCCCAATTGTGTCCTGAGATTTAGTATTCTTGAAAAAACGTATAGTAAATTTAGGAAAAGGCGTCGTCAAAAAGAAATTCCATACGTTTAAAGAGGGTATGAAAAAAGCACTTTTCAAAAATTTTCGGTGTGTATTTACACAAATCCATCTTGCTGTTGGAACGCAATTAAAGTTTTCACCTGCTGCCCAATAAAACGAACTATTTACTTTTTTTAAATATGAAAGTAAAGGAATTTCATTTTTCATGTCATACATCATTTTCGGATAGTAAGAGGAGCTATCTGTAAATCTAGGTGAATTTGGGTTCTTATGATAGTCAAGAAGCATCATTGATGTCACTGAAAACTTTGTCTCACTATAAGACGAATGACTTTTGTCAATGTATCTTAATTCAACATTTGATAATTTATCTATTATTGCATTTTTTGAAGCAATATTAAGTGGTTCAAGTGATTCTAAGCTAGCCATTGCATCAAGAATAATATAATATATATTCCGTTTTATTTGAATTTTATCTTGAACTATAAGATCACTATTAAATTCATATGAATTTATTGTTTTATTACTAGTTCGTTCTAAAAGATAGCTAGCTAATGGAATACACGCACTAATTAACATGAGAATAGAAAATATAAGGATCATTCTCAATGAGAAGTCATTATATTTTGCCCCAAATACAATAATTCCAAAGCAAAAAAACTCTAAAATTATAAATATTGTAATTCCTATTCCCCCTCTATAGCTATATTTTAAGAACAAAAACTCTTGAATTAGATCAAAAAATGGAATGTAAAGAAAATTTAAATAGAAAGCAAAACAAACAAAAGGAAATAAAATTATATTTTTCTTAAAAAATCGCTTAATTATTGTTTCTATACTAAATGAGCTAATGAAAATTAGAAGAAGAAGAGTTAACAACGTAACAAAAATTTCTAATACATTATATCCACTCAATTGATTTAAATTTGATGGGGTTAGATAACTAAAAAAGGGTACAAAATATATTAATAATCCAATGACTGTTGTTGATAGTCTGCTAGTGAGATTTAACATAAACATGTTTTTAGTCAGAGAATAAAGCTTTTATTTTTACTAAGATATTTAGAATAAATGAGATATTAATCTTTATCAATCTTTTGTTCACTTGATTTTTTTTTACCAAAAAAAGCTTTGACTTTGTGCCAATATATAGATAAAAAAGATATAGTAGCTGCTGCACCCCCAACCAAGCCTTGAATAAGAATACTTCCCGTGCCAGGATCGAGGTATGCGTATACTGGATTAGTATATGAAAACAATCCAAAAATAAGAAATAAATATTGTGACTTTGATTTAAATGGAACCATTAATACCCTTAATTAAATATTTAACCAATACAAGCATTATAGTTATAATATTTTTTTAAGCAATCTTCAAAAAAAACAATTTTTTTTATGCTAAAAACTTTAAATTATATTTTGCAAGCAAATGAATTTTTGCGCTTACCAAAGAAAATGCGACGAATTGTTTTCTATTCTGAGGGGAAAAACTATTGGCCACTTTTTAAAGGCTTAATTGATGGGATTCTTGATCAATCAGATTTAAATATTTGTTACATAACCTCAGATAAACTTGATCCAGGTTTTAAGTATAGTGGTAATCTCTTCAAATCATTTCTTATTGATGATAGCTATGTCCGTAATTGGCTTTTCAAGAATATGCAGTCGGATATATTGATCATGACAATGCCCGATCTTAATAATTATCAAGTAAAAAGATCTAAATACCCTGTTCATTATATTTATTTGCAACACAATTTAATGAGCCTCCATATGTCCTATCGACAAGGTGCATTTGATTGGTTTGACACGGTGTTCTGCGCAGGCCCTCATCATGTCCAAGAAATTCGTTGTCTTGAAGAAAAATATAACCTACCACAAAAAAAAATACTAAAGCATGGTTATGCGAGATTGGACTCTATTATTAAGCATAAGCAACTAAAAAAAGTTGACACGAGTTCTACACACGCTTTATTTGCCCCATCATGGGGCCATGATGGTGCGATTGAGATGGGTTTAGGAGGTCAAGTTGTTGAGAAGCTTTTGTCGTTTGGGTATAAAGTTACATTTCGTCCTCACCCTGAAACTTTAAAATCTTCTGCAAAAATAATTAATAAAATAGTTAGTAAGTACACAGAAAATAAAATGTTTAAATATGAAAAAAGTGTCTCTTCATTGGAATCTTTTTATCAGTCTGATTTTATGATTAGTGACTGGTCAGGTGCTGCACTAGAATACTCATTTGGGCTAAAAAAACCAGTAATATTTCTTGATTTACCAAAAAAAATTAATAATCCAATGTATAAAGAAATTGATATTATTCCTCTAGAAGTTTCAGTTAGAGAGGACATTGGTGTTGTTACTAGTGTTGACCAAATAACTACTTCATTAATTAATTCCCTGCCTTATGGCCAAGTAAACCCTGAAGAATATGTGTTTAATATTGGAAAGTCTGATTTTTATGGTGTGAAATATATATTAAAAATGACTGATGATCTAAAAAATAAAAAATCAGAATAAATTTAAATTGCATTAAATTTTTTTATTCAGCAGTTTGAGTTTCAGGATGATTGCTGTAATTATCGCCATATAAATCTTTTAAAATTTCAAATGTGAGATCTCCTCCTCCACCCTCAAAAATAATCTTTCCAGCTGAAATTCCAAGAAGTCTATCAGCAAATTTCTTAGCTAAATCAACTTGATGAAGACTTACAACTACAGTGATAGACTTTTCAATACATATATCATTTAAGAGCGAAAGTATTTTTACTGAAATTGCAGGATCAAGACTTGCTACTGGCTCATCTGCTAATATAATATCTGGCTCTTGAGCAAAAGCTCGCGCAATACCTACACGTTGCATCTCGCCTCCACTAAGATTTGAGACTCGTTCTAGTGATTTATTTAAAAGACCAACTCTATCAAGAGCCTCTAATGCAATAATTTTATCTTTTTTAGACCACGGCATTAAGCATTGTAAATTACCATGATGAGCGACCCTACCAAGTAAAACATTATGAAGTGCAGATTGTCTTCCAATTAGTTGATGTTGTTGAAATATCATAGCAGTTCGTCTTTGATGAGAGCGCCATGATTTTTTATCAGACAACTTACCATGTTTTTTAGTTGAAATTGAACCAGTGGATAAAGGAACAATACCATTTAAAGTTCTTAACATAGTAGATTTACCAGCTCCAGAGGGGCCAATTAAAACTGTAAGCTGTCCATCATAAATTTCAATATCACTTGCTTGCATCCCAATTACACCATTTGGGTATTGCACACTTGCATTTTTTGCACTTAAAAAAATTATTGGCTTTATTGTATTCATTATTTGTTATATTAAAGTTTATTAATAATAGTAAATCATTTCACAAACATATTGCTTGAGTATATCGCTTCAACAACCTCAACGCGCATTAGATGTTGAGGTGGCCTAAGTCCACTAGAAAGCAAAGAACGAATTTCTGTTCCACTAACCTTTTCAATAGAATCTGGATCACTTGAAATGTGATCACATTCATTCTTATTAGTTATGCTATTACAGACCCAGCAAAAATATGGCTCTTTATATTTTATAATTTTTATTCCTAATGCATCTTCATATTTTTTGCATAAGTCCTGAGAATCATACTTACCATAATAACTATTAACTCCGGCATGATCTCTTCCAATAATGATGTGGGTACATCCATAGTTTCGACGTATTAATGCGTGAAATAAGGCTTCACGTGGTCCAGCATATCGGCCAGATATTGTTAATGCACTTAATACAACTCTATTCAAAGGATAATACTTAGATATTAAGGCCTGATAGCCATTAATTACAGACATTGGTAGAAAATCTCCTGGTTTCTTCTGACCTAATATCGGATGGATTAATAATCCATCATAGGATTCTAGCGCCTTTTTCTGTAACCATTCATGAGCACAATGTGGAGGATTTCGAGTATGAAATGCAGCTACTGTAGACCATTTTTTTTCTTTGAATATATATCTTGTTTGACTAGGAGTTAACTCATACTGTGAAAGTTTGTGAATTAGCTTTTCCTTTATTGTTACTCTACCACCAATAAAAATTTCTTTAGTTTTATAAAAGGCATTAACTCCAGGATGCATAGAATCATCCGTGCCATATATTTTTTTTGCACATTTTTTTTTATCACAAGAAAATATGCTTTCGACTAGAATCTCACCAATTAAATTATTATCAAATAGTAATTTAACTTTAGAATTTATTTTAAGTTTATCAGCATCTTCTTTTGATAAATCAAGGAAGATGGGAATGCTGAAGATATTTCCATCAGGAAGTGTATATTTATCTATTACGCTATAAAACTCTTTTTCAGTCATAAAGCCACTAAGTGGATGATATGAACCATTGGTAATTTTATCTACCTCAAAAAATTGATTTTGGCTTAATAATAATTCCTTCATCTTAATTAAATTTAGAAATTATTTTAATCGATTACGCAATGATGATCCTGATAAATCAATTGCAGTTACCATCACTAAGATTATAATAAGAATTGCAGAAACTTCATCATATCTCATCAGTCGCAAAGATCCAATTAATTCAGCACCTATTCCACCTGCACCTACCATCCCCATAACAGTTGAAGCCCTAAAATTATATTCCCATCTATAAATACAAAGATCAGCCCCCTGTGAATAAAGCTGTGGCAAAATTGCATATCTAATAACCTGAAGACTGGATGCTCCAGTTGCTTGAGCAGCTTCAATAGGATGTATATCAAGGTGCTCTATTTGCTCAGCAAAAAACTTCCCCATCATTCCTGCAGAGTGAAGACCTAAAGCCAGCACTCCAGGCAGGGCTCCAAAGCCAACTGCAGCAACGAAAATTATCCCCATAATCAACTCAGGAATAGCTCGTAAAAAATTAAGGATTACTCTACTTGCTAAATATATAATTCTATGAGGAGCTGTATTTTTAGCTGCCAATAACCCTAATGGAAAAGATAATATAAGAGCAAATGCTGTACCAGCGATACTCATAACAAAAGTATCTAGTAATGGTCGCATCCATTTGCTTATCTCATTAAAGTTTGGTGGAATCATCTCTTTAAACAAAATACCAATTGACGGTATTCCTTCAAGCATTCTTTCTTTATCAAAAAAATCAACCAAGTAGAAGCAAGCTAAAATAATCCCAACAAATCCAATAGTTTGAAAACTTTTTTTAACAAGTGATTTTCTTTCAGTTGCTAATATGTTTTGGATAATCGAGTTAGATTCTTTCATATTTTCCAATTTTTAAAATAGAGTTATACACAATTACTGTTAACTTCAAACATAAGTTTAGACATTAATAATATTTAAATAAAAACAATATAAATACTGAAATTGTACTTATGATTATGAACTAGTGTAACTAAATTAATTAATGATTGACTCACAGCTAACTTGAATAGTTAAAAGTTTAATCTATACTTAATAATGTTCTTGTTGTTCTAACAACGTCGTAGTCAGCATCAGTAACGGGCATAAATCCATCAGCTTTAAGAGGTTTAGTAATTTCAGGGTCATCTAAATCATAAAACGCTTGCTTGATTTTTTCCTTTAATTCAGAATCTAAGCTTGATTGCATTGTCCAAGGATAATTTGGAAATGGGTTAGATATAGCAATGACCTGAACTTTATCTAAGCTAATTAATCCTCTTTCAACTAAATGTTCAAAAATTTTCTTGCTTAATCCACCTGCATCAGCATTTCCATTTTGAACATTTAAAGCAACTGCATCATGAGAGCCCAAATAAACAGCTTTATAGTCATCAATATCTAATTTAGCATTTAAAAGTAAATGAGCTCTTGGAATAAGATGACTTGATGTTGAGGCTGGATCGCCATAAGCCATAGTCTTGCCTCTGACATCATAAATATTACTAATCATACTGTCATTATTAACAATAATAACACCGTGATACATCATTGAACCTTTTTTCATTTGAGCAGCAAAAGCTTCAATCTCAGATCTTTCTTTTGCCATAACATAAGATAATGCTCCAAAGTATGCGAGCTCTAGTCTGCCAAACCTCATTGCTTCAATCATTGAAGAGTAGTCAGTTGTTACCACTAATTCAATTTTCTTATCTAGACGATCTTCTAAGTAAAGCTGTAATTTTTTATTTTGCTTAATTAATTCTGATGCATTCTCATCAGGCAGAATAGCTACTCGTAAAACATCAGGGTTAGTTTTGTTCGCTCCATAAATACTGCTTGATATTAAAGTGCAGATTGTGAAAAAAAGTATTGAAATTTTCATAGTTAGATAATAGTTTGTTATATTAAATTAAAGTTGGGATTTTAATATAAATTTAATACAACAAACTATTATTTAACTAATGCAATTAATTTGAATCTTTGTTAAAAAACACATTTAAACTTTAATTCTAGCTTATATAAAATTCGGTTGATGTTCTTAAGATATTTGTTAAAGTATTTCTCCAATTTTTCATAAAAAGTGTCTTTTTGAACTAGAAGTTAATTCTACTACTGAAGTTCTTCAAAAGTATAGTATTTGATTGAGAACTTACCTATCTTGACAGGGAAGACTTTGTCTCTTATCGCTTTATTTGGGTTATACATGAGACCGTTAGACTTTATCTCAATATTGAACTCTAGGCAGGGTATTAAGATGGGTAAACTTGTACGAGCGAAATCATTCCACTGTAACTGACTTTGCTAAATTTCTTGGTTTATCAACGTCAGTTCCTTTTATCAAAGCAACATGATAGCTAAGAAGTTGTAATGGAATTGTAAAAATTATTGGGGCTGTTATTCGTCCTAAGTTTGAAGTGATTGGAATAACTTCCATCGCCTTCATTGATTGTACTTTTGAATTTTCATCTTCAAAAACAATCATCTGAGATCCTCTAGACTTAACTTCTTGTAAGTTTGACTTAAGTTTACTTAACAGTTCATCATTTGGTGCAATTGCAATGACAGGCATATTTTTATCAATTAGTGCGATTGGCCCATGTTTTAATTCTCCTGCTGGATAAGCTTCAGCATGAATATAACTAATTTCTTTTAACTTAAGCGCCCCTTCCAAAGCTATAGCATGCATTGTCCCTCTTCCTAGAAAGAGGGCACTACTTGTATTCTTAAAGCGAGTTGCTAGTTTCTTAATTTGAATTTCTTGAAGTAATGCCTCATTAATAAGTCCTGGAAGTCTTTTTAAGCCATCAATAATTTCACACTCTTGCTTTGTGTTGATTGTTTTTTTTAATTTACCAATAGAGCACGTTAATAAAGCTAGAGCTACTAGCTGGGTAGTAAAAGCTTTTGTGCTTGCCACTCCAATTTCAGGTCCAGCATGAGTTAAAAAAGATAAATCAGAGAGTCTTGTAAGGCTAGATTCTGGAGAATTAGTTATACAGAGAGATATAGTATTACTGTTTATTTTTTTTGCGGCCTTTAGGGCTTCTACTGTGTCAGCAGTTTCTCCACTTTGTGAAAGAGTTAACAATAGAGTGCCATCTAATATGATGGGCCGACGATATCGGTATTCGCTTGCTACTTCAACACTACATGTTATTTTTGCTATATCTTCAAGCCAATACTTGGCTACCAAACCAGCATGATAACTAGTGCCACAAGCAACAATTTGTACTTGTTTAATTTTATGAAATATTTGTTCAGCTTTAAATCCAAAAGCTGAAATTAAAACAGAATTAGTTGTTATACGTGATTCCAGTGTGTCCCTAATAGCTTGTGGCTGCTCAAAAATTTCTTTTTGCATAAAATGATTATAATTACCTAGGTCGACTTGACCTGCTTTGAGCTTTGAAGTCTTAATTGGGCGGTCAACCAAGTTACCATCTAAATCAAAAATAGTGATTTTGTCAATTTTTATTTCAGCAATATCACCATCTTCTAGAAAAATAAATTTATTAGTTACAGATAGAAGTGCCATTTGATCTGATGCAATATAATTCCCATTTTTTCCAAT
>CAJXYM010000010.1 GCA_913063045.1 uncultured Flavobacteriales bacterium
ATTTATAATGAGCCTAGCCCAATTACACATAATTTTATAGCTAGCCATATAAGCTGTAATGGTGTAGATAATGCTTCATTAACAGATTCTGTTTTCGGAGGAGTTGGCTCTTCTAATACATATACTTATGCGTGGAACAATGGGGCTACTACTTATTCTTTAAATAATTTAGGAGTTGGTCAATATATAATTAATGTTACCGATGAAAATAATTGTATTTCTATTGATTCATTTATAATAAATAACAATAATGCTCTTAATATTGTATTAGATTCTAGTCTTACCTCAGAGGTAAGTTGTTTTGATTATTGCGATGGAGAAATTACTGTTCTTACTATTGGAGGCCTTCCTAATATCAATTCTAATGGTACTGCTAGCTATTCTTATTTATGGAACGACACATTACAACAGACAAGTTTTCAAGCATTAGGGTTATGTGTAAATAATAACTCTAATTCAACAGAATATACTTGTATTGTTATGGACGGTCAAGGATGTAGTGATACATTATCTTATGTCCTAAGTCAGCCAGAAAAATTAATTGTTTCAGCAACTACTCTTTCCCAAATCTCATGCTACAGTGGAGATAATGGTAAACTTACAGCTTCAGCAATAGGAGGAAACGGTAACAATGAATTTTATTGGAATAACTGGACTAATTGGAATACAAACCCTATAAACAATAATCTTTCAGAAGGAAGTTATGTTGTCGTTGTAAGAGACAATAATGATTGTGTAGATACAACAGAGCTATCTATTTCTCAGCCAACAGAATTGGCTGTTTCAATAATTGAAAAAGATATTAGTTGTTATGGATTTGATGATGGAGAAATAAGTGCTAGCGTAATTGGAGGAACTCCAACTCCTGGTATCCCTGCTACATATAATTATGTTTGGACACCTAGTGGACAAACTACACAAACAGCAACAGGATTATCACCAGATATTTACTCAGTTACTGTTACTGATAATAATGGTTGTATTATTATTAGTGAGTCTATTAATATAAGTTCGCCAACAAATCCTCTAGTAATAAATGTTGATTCAATTGACGAAACTTGCGCTTTAAATGATGGAGAGGCCAATGCTACGATTTTAGGAGGAACACCTCCATATTCATATACTTGGAATAATGGAGCTAATTCAAATCCAATTATTGGACTTTCTCCAGGTCTTTATACTGTACAGGTTAAAGATGATAATGGTTGTGAGGTTACCTCTTCAACATTTGTTAATGGAGTGAGTAATGTTTTCTTACCTGGAAATCAAAGTGAGATTAATGAAAATATATGTTTGGGACAGAGCTTTAGTATTGAGATAGAAGAAAAGGCAGGCTTATCTTATACTTGGTCAGATGGATTAAATCAATCTGATAGAGATGTAAGTCCTTTGACAACAACTTCTTATACTTTGGAGATCACAGATCCAAATTGTATAAATTCATATAGTATTACTGCTAATATTAATGTTAAAGCTGTAAACCCAATGCTAATGTCTAACCCTTCAAATGGATCTGAATATCCAACTATTGCATTAGGAAATGATATTGAATTATATTCTGATAACAGCAGTTGTGATTCATGGACATGGACATGGAATAATGGAGAGAATATAAACAATAGTTTCTATCAGAGTCCTTCTGTGTCAACATGGTATACTTTAACCGTTGATTCAGCAGGATGTTCTGGCATAGATTCAATTTATGTTATAGTTGGCGTTACTCCATATGATGCAATTACACCTAATGGAGATGGTATGAATGATGTTTGGGAGATCATGGATATTAGAAGTTACCCAAATGCTGATGTCAAAGTATTTAATAGATGGGGAGAGGTAATTCATCAATGTAGTGGGGGTTATAATTATATTGCATGGGATGGAACATATAATTCTGAGTTACTACCTGTAGGAACCTATTATTATGTTGTTGATTTAAACAACGGAGACGAGCCATTAACTGGCCCAATAACAATTATTAGATAAAAAAAATGATGATGAAGAAAATAACTCTTTTAGTTTTAACATGTTTGTTGAGTATATTAACTAATGCACAACAATTACCACAAATTACTCAATACATGATGAATAATTATGTAGTTAATCCAGCAGTAGCAGGTATGGACGACTACTACCAGGTAAGAACTAGTATTCGAAATCAATTTGTTGGAATTGCTGATGCACCTAGCACAACAGTGCTTAGTATGTATGGTAAAAAAGATGAAAATGTGGGTTTAGGAGGAGTGGTTTTTACAGATCAAGCAGGACCAACTAGTAGAGTTGGGGCTTCTGCATCTTATACTTATCATTTCCCACTTACTAAAGATGTAAAATTAGCTCTTGCATTATCTGGAGGTTTTACACAATTTAAAATAGATAAAGCTGGATGGAATGTTGAAAACACTAATGATCCATTAACTCAAGGAGATATACTTGTTCAGTCAGTGCCTGATGCAACATTCGGATTTAATCTATACTCTAAGAAATGGTATGTTGGATTTTCTATTCCTCAACTTTTAACAAGTAATTTAGACTTATTAGATAATGACTTTGCAGACAAGTTGACTTCTGAGCAAAGCGGTAATTTATCTCGTCATTTATTTGTGCTAGCAGCGTATAAGCACAACCTGAATAAGAGTTGGACTATTGAACCTTCCATATTGGTTAAATCTGTTGAACCTGTTGAGGCACAGATGGATTTTGGAATTAAAGCTACTTATGATGATAAGCTCTGGTTTGGTACTGACTATAGAACAAATGGTGATATTGCAGCTTTAGTTGGCTATTCTATTCAGGACAGGTATATGATTGGTTATTCGTATGATGTATTGAATGCTGATCTTTCTGATTACTCAAATGGCTCTCACGAATTTATGATTGCAGTTAAATTTAATTCACAATCTAGCAATTCTGTAAAATAAAAAAAGCCCCCTTAAAAGAGGGCTTTAAACTGTTGCACGATTAAATCTTTGGAAAGAGATGCAACTAAAAACAAGTTTCAACGATTTTCCAAAATTAATGCATAATAAAAGTAATTAAATATTATATTTTTTTAGATATTAACACATACTTGTTAATCCTCCCAATTAAAGAATGAGTTTTAGAATCCTTATAATTAGTTTGTTTTTATTTAGTTTTTCATGCAAAGATTCTAGCGATACCACTTATATCTTCTCAAGTCTTAATGCTAATGAGTTTAGTAGTTCTATCTCTAACGAGAACGCTCTTGTTATAGATGTAAGAACTGATCAAGAAATTAGTAAGGGGTATATTAAAGGAGCAACATTAATTGATTTTTATAGTAGTAATTTTAATAATAAGATTCAATTATTAGACAAGGATATGAATATTCATATTTATTGTAAAAGCGGTGGAAGAAGTAAAAAAGTAGCTCAGTTATTAGTCGAAAATGGTTTTAAAAATATTTTTAATCTTGATGGTGGTTTTGATAAATGGAATTCGAAGGGTTACCCATTTGTTATGCCAGATCAAACTTTAGATTCAGATGAAAAAAATATCGAAAACATTATAAATGAAAATTATGTTGACTCTATAATTAAGAATAATCCTACTCTGGTGTATATCTCAACCAAATGGTGTAGTCCATGTAGAAAGATGCGTCCTATAGTTGAAAGCCTTGAAATTTTTTTAAAGAATGATATTAATGTTATTTATATAGATGCAGATATAAATCCTAGTTTATTATCTAAATTTAATTCTCAATCTGTACCAGTACTTATATTTATTGAAAATAATATTGAACAATGGAGGAGAAAAGGTGTTGTTTCATACGACAAATTATTAAATTTGATTAATAAAGAAATTTTATGAAAATAGCAATTTTAGGCACTAGAGGAATCCCCAATAATTATGGAGGTTTTGAACAGTGCGCCGAATCTTTATCTGTTGGTTTAGTTGCTAAGGGTCATGAAGTAACAGTATATAACCCCGACTTTCATCCTTACACAAAAAATGATTTTAATGGCGTAAAGATTAAACATATACATAGCCCTCAAAATTTTTTAGGCACAGCTGGCTCTAATTTTGTTTTTGATTATTTATGCTTAAATGACGCTCTCTCTTCATCTTATGATATTATTTTAGAACTCGGCCTAATTACCGCAGCACCATCAATTATTTTTTGTAGAAAAAGAAAGAATATTATTGTTACTAATCTAGATGGACTCGAGTGGAAGCGCGCTAAATGGAATCCTTTCATTAGATTTATTACTAAATCTTTAGAAAGATTTGGCGTTTATTTTTCCGATTTTATTATTTCAGATAATACAGCAATTCAAAAATACATTTTAGATCAGTATAATAAAGAATCTGAATTTATTGCATATGGAGCAAGAAAGGTAGATAATCCTCAACGATCACTTATTACTAAGTATTTAAAAAAAGAAGGGGACTATGTCTTAACTATTGCTAGACTTGAGCCAGAGAATAATTTAGAGCTAATGTGTGATGCTTTTATTAACTCAAAAAGCAAGATCCCATATTACATTATTGGAAATCATGCAACAAGCTATGGAGAGTTTTTAAAGAATAAATATGAAGGTACAGAGATTTATTTTCTTGGAGCTATATTTAATAAAGAAGAACTAGATGCCTTTAGGTCTTACTCGTTGTTTTATCTTCATGGGCATTCAGTCGGAGGCACAAATCCTGCACTTATTGAAGCCATGTCATCTCAATCATTTATTATTTGTCACAATAATGAATTTAATAAATCAGTTTTGCAAGAAGGAGGTCTTTATTTTAACAATTCAGAATCTTTAACAGCCATTCTTGATAATAAGGAATCAATTAAAAAAAGAAGCGCTTGTGTAAAGTTTAGTTTAAAAAGAATTGATGAAAATTATAGATGGCATATTATTGTCGATAAGTATGAAAAATATTTTCTTAAAATTTTAGATAATAAATAGATCTGCTGAAATAGAATCTGCGAATAGCATTCCTTTATTTGTGAGTATTAAATGATTGTCGTCTATCTTGGCATCTTTATTATTGATACATTTTTTAGAAGATTTTATAAAATGAGAATTTATACTTTCACTGAAATGATTATTCACATAATCTAAATTAACTCCCCAAATTGTTCTCAAAGCTGTTAATATATATTCATTATAATTTTGTTCTATTGATAAGAATTCCTCTTGAAAAGCTATTTTTTCATTATTTATAGATGAGATATATATAGTGTTATTAGACATATTCCATTGTCGGCTAACACCATTATATGAATGAGCAGAAGGCCCTATCCCTAAGTAATTTTTATTTTTCCAGTAAGATGTATTATGAAGAGCAAATTTATTTTTCTTGCAAAAATTAGAAATTTCATACTGAGTATAATTCATTTTTTTTGCATTTTCCTGTAATATTTTAAAATGTTCTGCTGTTTTTTTATCATCTATTGGCTTTATCTTTTGTTTGTTTATAAGGTAATCTAATTTGGTGTTAGGTTCAACAGTAAGAGCATATGCAGAGAAATGATCTACATCTAGTGTATTCATTTGATCTAAGTTTGCCTTCCACATTTTTGAGGTTTGGTTTTGGACACCATATATAAGGTCGATACTTAGATTATTAAAACCATATTTTTTTGCAAGTTTTATCGAAGATATTGCTTCTTTAGCATTATGACTTCTATTCATGAAGGTCAAGTCTTCATCATGAAATGACTGAATACCAATACTTAATCTATTTATACCTGCAGACTTTATCTCTATTAGTTTGTCTTTATCTAAATCATCAGGGTTAAACTCCATCGTAATTTCAGCATCTGGATTAATTACAAATAAAGATTTAATCTTACTTATAATTTTAATAATATATTTTGAATTAATAATTGAGGGAGTCCCTCCGCCAAAATAGATGCTGTGAATTATTTCATTATTTAGGTAATTTTTTCTAGTTTCTAATTCTAAAATCATACTATCAATCATCTCTTTAATATCATCTTTTTTTATAGAAAAGTGAAAATTACAATAATTACATTTCTGTTTACAATAAGGGATGTGGATATAAATTCCTGCCAATGAGAATATGTTTTGATAAAATGTAAATCTACAAATATTATATAAAGCGAGATTTGTATTTTTCGTCTGGAATACTACAATTGTCTCTTTTACCAAAAGCTTTATATCTGTTTTTAGCTATAAAGTCATAAGCAATATCTAATATGTTTTTTGGTATAATTTTTAAAATAGATAATAATTTAAAGATAATATTTAAAGAAGTAATTATACTAATGACAGCTTGAGACTTAGACTCTAGCTGATTCTTATTTAAAAGAATAATTGAATCTAATTTGTTAGAATCTATTTTAAATGAACTAATTATCTCTTGTCCTTTTTCCCCCTGTATAGATGTAAACACAAATTGGTTTTTATAATCCAATTTGATTATTATATAAACAAACTGATTACACATATTACATACTCCGTCAAATAAAATTATTTTCTTATTGATTTTAGAAGCGTTCATTTATTATAGTTTTATTTCTATAGTAGTATAGATATTTCTGGTAGGTGATGGTATTATCCCTGGGCCAGGGTAACCTGTTGCTCTTCTTGTAAAGTATTTATGATCTAGTATATTATTAATCCCAAACTCGAATTTAATTATTTTATATTTATAAGAACATGAAAAGTCTAAAACATTGTAAGAAGGAATCTCTCCAATTACTCCACTAAGGTTACTCTCGACTGCATTAGAAGCATCTGTAAACTGCTTAGATAAAAAGGTATACTGAATATTAGTAAGAATATTTTTATATCCAAATTTTAAACCTGTTTTTATATTAATATTTGGTATAAATTCTACTCTATTCCCCTCAATACCATTTTTATCTGACCTTATGTAGCTAGAGTTTATAAATGATGTGTTGGCAAAGATATTGAAGATGTTGTTTGGGTTTTTTAGCCAAATCTTATTTAGGTTAATATCAACTAAGCTTTCTAACCCATATATTACAGCATCCCCGACATTTCCTCTTTCACTTTTCACATTCCCATTACTATCTTCTTTTTGAATAAATCCAATTCTTTGATTGTAATAAAGATTAAACCCGCTTAAGTCATATGATATATAGTCATTATAATTCCCTCTTAACCCAAGATCTATTGTATATCCTTTCTCATCTTGAATATTTGGATTTATTGTATATGCTGGATTAATTATGCTGATATCAGCAAAGGTTACCGATCTATAGTTCTGTGAAAAATTACCGTATATTTCTATATCACTTTTATAGCTAACACCTGATCCAATTAATATAAATGACCTCTCGTTTTCATTGTTATTATATATAGTGTTATTTAGAATTACATTTCCTGCCCCGTCTAGATTTATTTTTTTATAATATCCGATACTCTCTGTTTTGATATGCTCTACTCTAAAACCAGGTGTTATAGAAAGTTTGTTATTTATTCTAATAAGATTTTCTCCAAAAAAGGCAATATTTAGGTTTGGATAACTATAGTTGGATTGATTATTATAGTTTGGATAATTGCTATAGTCAAAGTTAAAATCTGCTTCTGATTGATTAGAACCAGGTCCTTGAAGGCTGGAGTTTGATGATTTATAAAACTTTAGACCAAGTAAAAAGTTTGAAGTGTATTTTGATAGTTTATAATTTGTAAGATATTTAGTTTCAAACCCAAAATTATTAAAATCACTTTTAATTAGATCTCTTGCCTCATAAGAGTCAATTTGACTAACTCTATTAGATCTAAATCCTAGGGCATTTCTATTAGCATTTAATCCAAAGAAATTGAATGACAGCGCATTATTTTTTTTAATTTTATATGAGAAATTCACGTTATAGAGTAGCCAGCCAACATTAAACCAATTCCGTTCTCTATTACTTTGAAGGTGGTCTTGCTCAAACATAATATCTGACAAACCCCCAGCCTGTTGAGCTAAGTATTCTAGATATGTAAATTCGGCAGATAATTTAAATTTCGCATTAAATTTATAAGATAGATGACTATACGTATTTGTGGCTTCAAATTGCGAATTATTTCGAAAGCCATTTCCCTTTTTATAATTAATAAATGTTAAATAGCTAAGTTTATTTTTTGTCCCACTAAAGCTTGTGTAATTAGTGAATAACTTATTGCTTCCAAAGGTGTTTCTGCTAATCACTTCAAATTGTCTATTAGGATTAGGCTTTTTCATTATAAAATTAACCAGACCTCCAAATTGTGTGCCATATTGTAGCGAAGCAGCTCCGCGTATAATTTGAATTTCAGAGAGACCCTCTGAAGCTGGTGAGTAATAGCTTTCGGGGTAACCGAGAACATCAGCACTAATATCGTAACCATTTTGACGAGTATTAAAGTTGGCAGTTCTATTCGGGTCTAATCCTCTACCGCCAATATTTAGTTGTAGACCAGCATCATCATTTTGGTATATATTTAGACCAGCTACTTGGCTATATATTTGTCTAGCATTGTTGGATGCAAGGTTAGCCATAGATTGGTTAACCAAGATTACTTCGTTTTTTTTACCAGCATAAATTGATGTCCCTTCAATGTCATTAAGACGCTTCATCTCAAATAATTTTTGTTTGCGTAAGTTAATTTCTACTTCCATTAATTGCCTTGAAAGAGGTCTTAGGCTTTTATTAATTATTAAGTTTTCAGAGATTTGAAAATTCTCTTCTTCAACATTATAGTTATACGCAAAGAAAATAAGTGTAGCTGTTTTTTTTAATGTTTTGAATTCAAAGAACCCTTTAGTATCTGTTTGTGCTATTTTCCCTATATTTTTTTCATAGATTTCAACGCCTGCGATTGGCTCTTGAGTATCTGAAGAGATTATGTTTCCACTAATACTATTTTGAGCTTTAGTAAAGCTGATAGACATAAAAAATAATAGGATTAATATTTTAGTTTTCTTATTCATTTTTCAGAGGCAATATCCAGTTTTTATTAGCAAATGATTCAGTTTCTGCTAAAAGATTAATATTTGGATTAATAAAGCGCTGGCTTTTTCTGCCATTTAAAGAGACATAGCTATCAGCATATACTTCAATATTTTTTAGGCCTTTATTTTTAAAGTGTCTACCTAGATAATGAGCATATTCTAAAATAAAATCTGGCTGGAAGTTCATTTGTTTTTTCTGGTACGATGTTAGGAACTCATCATTGTCTACAATAAAGGATTGACCATTATCTTTATTTAAAATCTTAAATGTAGTATAGCCAATTTTTTCCATAAGCATTACTCTCCAAGAAAATCGATAACCTTGTTCGTGCCACATCAGATTACCAGAGTACGCTAGATTCCTTAAAGGAATTGTTAGCTGTAAAATAAAAAATAACGATAAAATTATAATGGAGAATTTATTGTTAAGACTATTTCTGTCTTTGATTTTATAATCTTTAAATTTAATTTTAGAAACATTTTTTAGTGCCAAGATAATTCTATCATGAACTTTGGAATCAAAGAAAATTGTAGCGCTCATTATCATGATGTAGGGAAAAACACCAATAGGAAACAATATACGTGTAAATACATGAAAGAAGACTACCATAAAGAAACCAAAGTTTCTTGTTTTCTTATTAATTAAAAGAAAAGGAATACTTAAGTCATAAATCATCCCTCCCCAACTCATAGCGTAATGCACCCAATTTTTTTGCATTAATGTATCTCCAATTATTGGTAAATCATATTTTGATGGTAGCCAGATTTTAAGAGGAAGAGCTTCTAAGAGCCAGTCTGAATTTATTTTTGCTAGCCCTGCATATATGTAAACAATACACAATAAAAGTTTTATGCTATCAATTGTCCATCTTGGAACTTTTGTTGATCGGTGCTTACTTAAAATATTATCAATTGAAAAAGAGGAGTTTAGTGGAATAAATATTAAAAGAAAACTGAGGACACATATGAAGTAGTAGTGATTTAAATATATCGTTTTCTCCAGAAGTTCAATATATGTAAAACTTAAAAAAAATATTATGATAGAGATGCGATACTTAAGTCCTATTGTTATAAAAAAAGCTGATATAGCGCAGATTAAAAATAAAATATAAGTGTATTCCCCCAATTGTTCAATCCATTCAAAACCATAATATGTAAAATGGAAACTAGGCTTGACATAAATTTTATCTATCCATCCTTTAGACCAAAACCTTAGTATACTAAAAAACATCATTAACCCAAAACCAATCCTAAATATTACAAGAGGTGATGAATCTGTATAGCTATTAATGTATTTTTTAAGAGTTGACATCATAAAAAAAAAGATTCCCCAAATATATGGAGAATCTTAATTATATTTTAGGTTATTAATAAATCAGTCTCCATCAGCATCAATATAATCAACGTCAATACTAAGATATACTAGCATGTCTATTTTAAGTAGAGGAACAGCAGCTTGTATTTTATCATATGTAACTAGCATGTCGTAATTATTTGTATTAATTTGACTCATAAGATCTTGGTCAAGCTCTGTAATTGCTAATTCAGCTTCATCAAATGTTGAGATTATTAAATCACTTAAATTATTCCCTTGTTCTTGAGCGTTTAAATGATTTAAGTAATCTGAAATACCAGTGCCTTCAGATGAGTTGTCAAAATATTGTCCAACAAAAAACTTTTGTATGCATACAAACGCTTCAAGAGCTAAGTTTTTAGAAGTTGTATTATTATTAAGATTATGATAGTAGGCCTCTACATTCTCAGGAAGTGGAGAGCCAGAGAAAACACCTGCAGGTATCCCGATTTTGTTAGCTCTAAATCCTTTTTCATAGTAAAATATGAAATCATTGGTTAATTTATTTAAACTAGATGAGGCTGTATTTTCGGTAGAATTAATAAATAGATCTCTATTATTATTCCATTCGTTAATTATTTCATTAGTATTTAAGAGCATGTATTGAACAAGGCTATTTAAATAGTTAATGTAGTTTTGTCCATCATTTCCTGAAAATAATATAATTGGATCTGTCAGCCCATTTAACAAATAATCTAAAGCTGGAAACCCTTGAGCTGAATAATGATTAGAATTATTTAAGTCATAATTTTCAGATGAAATATTAATATCTATTCTTATTGTATTACAAGGATAGGCGTTCATTTTTCTTCTAAAGTCAATTTCTTCAGCCTTAGCAATATCAAACATTTCAATATGTTGCCAAGCCATATACGCATCTAACCATGAACTTCTTAATGATTCTAAATTATCTTGATCAGTATTATTCGTGAAATTTATTGCTGATTGCTCTAAATTAATTAATTCTTGTTGAAAATTATTATATGAGGGAATAATAATATTGTCAGTTAAATTAGCAAGTAATTCTGATCTATTAAAACCATCGTCATAGTTATTATTATTACCACTTTCACTTCCGCAGCTATACAGTAATACTGCAATTGAGAATATTGTAATTATTTTTTTTATCATATTATAATTTATTTAAAACACTCAGGGGAAAAATAATTTTCCCCTGAGTGTTTGAATTTATCTGAGCCTTATTTATTACAGACCAAAAGCAGCATCTATATCATCTGCCATTTGTGTCAATGTTGCAGCATCAACATCCCAAAGACCGTTTCCAGCATTTAGTGCGTCTAGCATTGTATTAACTTGTGAGTTAGATAAAATATAATTTCCAGTTCCATCTAGCGCAAATTGAAGACTTAAAACAAATCCATAACCTTCAGAAACAGCATGAAAGAAATCAGCCATATCAGGTGAAGAGTTTCCAAGTTCAGTAGCCCCATCTCTTAAATAGTCAGAAGCTTTTACTCCTAATATTTTAGAAACGTGCTCCTTGATTATTGCAGCTTGAGCATCTCTTGTTACATAATCCATATTTACAATTGCAGCTCTTCCTAATTTAAAAGCATCATATACTGCAGTCATATCTACATCACCAGAAGTATTTACTTTACCAGCATATTTATTTAAAAGAACAGAACCATTTCCAGAGTATGAAGGCATTTCTCTATCAGCTTCTAGTCCGTATAAGTATCCAAATCCTTCATCCCAGTAGTGCTCCATGTCCGTATACTCACCAGCGCTTAATGCAGATGCATCATTAGCTCCAGAATTTAATTTAGACTCACTTAGGTAGCCGTTAACTATTTGATCAACACATAGTCCTCCAATTAAACCTTTTGTAAATCCTTGAACTATTTCTAATCCTTTGGCATTAACATAAACCTCTCTTCCTCCGGCACCTTGATGGTATCCAGCAACACCAGCAGAAGCTAGATCACCATTATTCCATGCAGGAAAAACAACATTAGCAGCTTCAGCAATCATTGCATCATATAAAGGTTTTACAGTTGCAGATCCATATGCAGCTGTTTTATTTCCTAGTTTTTTTCCACTAGCATCTAAGTCTATAGTTTCGCCATTGAAATCTACACTACCAAAGCCTGTACCATCATTAAACATTGCAAGTAATTCTGCTTCTGTTTTTGAAGGGTCTTTAAGAGCACTATATAATTGAGCTCCCATTAGTAATCGTGCAGTTTGTCCACCATGACTCACTGTTGATATTCCGTCTCTTTCAAACTTATAAGTATCTGGAGCAACAGTTGGAGCACATCCGGCATTCCAGTAAGGATTTGTCGGGTCATTAGCCATTACAAGCATTTCATTTTGTAATAAAACATATCCAGCGGTATCATCTAATAGGGTTACAGTATGCATTACATAATTATAAGCATATGCTTGTTGACAATCTCCACAATCATCCACTAAAGATGTTCCATTCTCTATGCCATTACAATCTGTAATTGTAAGTGGTGCCGGATCTGTATCTGAGCTACAAGAGTAAAGAATCACTACAGAGCTTAATAATAATCCTTGAATAAAGTTTGTTGTTTTCATTTTCTAAATTTTAATTGTTATAATTTTTTGGCAAATATATTATTTTTTTTATTATTTATAATTAATCTTAATAAGAATATTGTGTTTATTAAGATTCATTACAAATAATAGTTAACGCTTTGTTTTTAAGTTATTTAAACTAGTATTTATAGGTTGTTTTTTTTTTTTAAAATTAAATTTATTTATTTTTTTATTTATAAAGTTGGAAAAAAACATAGCTTTTTAGCCAAATTTCAAGATCTTATGAAAGAAGGAAATTATTTATTTAAGCCATATATATATCTTATTAAGTATATATAGTTGACAGATGTTTGCTCAGAGCCTTACAATTTCAAATATTTTAAACTTTATTTTATTGATTTATATTATAATAACAGGCAAAAAGGGTTTCCTAAATTTGAGCTTCAAGCACTATAAATAAACAAGAATATATAAATATATTTTCATCTAAATTTTACCTAAATTTGTATTATAATGTACTTCTCTATTTTAATATCACATATTATTTTAAGCTTTATTGTTTCAATTGTTGCTTTTTATATAGTTATTAGGTCCTCTTATGGCATTTTTGCTAAACTTAGTTTTTCTAAAATATATGATTATTATATCCCTTCATTTGCGGTGATCTTACTTTACTTAGAGCTAATTTTAGGTTTATTATTATACGCTTTGCATATCAATAAACTTGAAAACTTTATTAGTCAAGTTAATGCAGATGCGTACTTTTCGTATAGATTTTGGGCAATAGAACACACTATATTAATGTTATTTGCCATTATTTTTGGTCATTTAGGACTTCTTTATGCTAAGAATCTTAAAATTTCATTAATTAAATTTAAGAAGAATCTTCTTTATTTTGGCTTGTCTTTTATTCTAATATTAATATCCCTAACCATGAATATGCTTAAAAATGCATAATAAAAATAAAATTCTTCTTGTTGAAGATGAGGCTGAATTAGCTGCTTCGGTGAGTAAATATTTAGATGAGAGTGGTTATGTATGTACTCATGTTGATAGTCTGAAAAGTGCAAGAGAAATTTTAAAAAATAAAAGTTTTAATACTATTCTTCTAGACTTAGGCTTGCCCGATGGAGATGGCTTATCACTAATTAAAGAAGTTAAAGAAAAAGACTACACAACAGGAGTAATTATTATTTCTGCTAAAGATGCACTATCTAATAAGGTTAATGGTTTAGACTTGGGGGCTGATGATTATCTTACTAAACCATTTTTCATGCCTGAGTTAAATGCTAGGATAAACTCTTTAATTAGACGATTAAATTTCGAAGGTAATAATGAGATAGTTATTGGAAGTCTTAAAGTTATTCCTGAACAAATGCAATTATTAGTAAATGATAAAAATGTTGATTTAACTAATACAGAGTTTAATTTACTTCTATATTTTATTACAAATAAAAATAGAGTTTTAAGTAAAACAAATTTAGCAGATTATATGTCTTCTAATTATCATGATTATAGCTTCTCCGATGATTTAGTTTATACACATATTAAAAATTTAAAGAAAAAATTGGAAAAGGCAGGAAGTGAGGATTATATTAAAAATGTATACGGAGTTGGATATAAATTTATTGATTCATGAGACTAACTACTAAAACTGGCTTAAGCTTTATTTCAGCGAGTGCAATTTTCTTTTTTCTTGGTAGTATTCTAATGTATTTTTCGGTAAGAATAATTTTAGCTGAAGATTTAAAAGATAGGCTGCTCGATATGCAGTCTAATTTCATTTCTAACTTATCTTTAATTGATGATATTGAATTATTAAAAAATAATAAAGTTTTCATAACAGCTCAAGAGAAATATTCTCACACTTTATTTACAGACACCGTATTAATTAAATCTGGAAGCTATAACCTTTTTAGAAAAATAAGTTTTTCACAATACAGCCAAAATAAAATTTACCGAATAGAGATTTTGCAATCCCAATCTCAAACAGATTTGCTGATTTGGAGGATTGTTATTTTAAATGTTGGCTTAGCAATGCTTTTTTTCTTAATTAGTTTTTTTGTAAATCATCTAACAGTAAAAAGAACATTAAAAGTTTTTTATAGCACTATAAGTAGATTAGAAAACTTTGATGTAAGTAAAGCAGAATCACTTGATTTGGAGAATGCAGAAATTGATGAGATAATGAAACTAAATGATGTTTTCAAGCAGATGTCAAGTAAAATAAGAACTGACTTTGATGAGCAGAAAGAATATACAGAAAATGTATCGCATGAATTACAAACTCCATTAGCAATTATTAGCTCTAAAGCCGAGGAATTATTACAGTCTAATCATTTAAATGAATTTGAGATGAAGCAGGTGGGGATTATTATGAATACCACTAATAGGCTAGCAAAAATTAATCAATCTCTAATATTCTTAACAAAAATTGATAATCGCTTTTATACAGATGAGGAAGACTTAAACATTTCCGAGTTATTAAATGAAAAATTATCTTTCTTTAAGGATTTAATTGATGAGAAGAGAATTATAGTTACTCTTAATATGGATAATGAAACTGATATTCGTATTAATAAATATTTAGCAGATACTTTATTTTTAAACTTAATAAAGAATTCTATTATGCATAATATTGAAGGTGGGATATTAGAAATTAACTTAAACAAGGATACTCTGATTATTAAAAATAATGGAGCTCCAATTAAAGGAGATAGCCATGATGTCTTTAAACGATTTTTTAGAACAGAAGTTAATAAAGAGAGCTTAGGTATTGGTTTATCTATTGTCAAACGAATTTGCGACTTGTATAATCTTAAAATTACTTATGGATATAAAGTCTTACACATTTTTAAAATAAAATTTTAATATGAAAGAAGATTTGATTAAAAAGCTTACTAAGCAAGAAAAAGAAATTATTGTAAATAAAGGAACAGAACAACCTTTTACTGGAAAATATAACGATCATTTTTTGGAAGGAGTATTCGCATGTAAAGCCTGTGGAAATAATCTTTATAAATCAAATTCAAAATTTGATTCGGGATGTGGATGGCCATCTTTTGATGATGAAATTAGTGGTGCAATTGTAAGATATGAAGATACCTCTTTATTAAGAACTCGAGTAGAGATTTGTTGTGCAAATTGTGATGGACATTTAGGTCATGTTTTTCATGGTGAAAAAATCACTGCTAAGGATACAAGACATTGTGTCAACTCTTTAAGTATAAAGTTTATTGCTAAAAAAAAATAGGATAACTTTAGGTGATTCAGGCACTTGGCAGGAGAACTATAAATTGAGCCCCACTATTTTCTTTTAAGTTTTTTGCATAAATCTTTCCTTTATGATAGTCTTCGATAATTCTTTTTGATAGTGATAGTCCTAGCCCCCATCCTCTTTTTTTAGTTGTAACACCTGGCTCAAAAATACTTTTAATAATATTTTTATTAATTCCTTTTCCTGAGTCACTGATTTCTATTTTAATCCACTCTTGTTGTGATGTTATTGATATAGTAATAACCCCCTGTCCCTTAATTGCATCAACTGAGTTTTTGCAAATATTTTCAAAAACCCATTCTATTAGAGTTTTGTTGATTTTTACTTGTGTTTTTTGAGTTGATTTTTGAAAAATAAAATCTGTTTTATAAGGAAGTCTATTTTTAAGATAAGAGATTGATTGCTCAATGACGGTGTTTAAATTATATTCATTTAGTTCCGGCTGAGATCCAATTTTCGAGAATCGTTCAGTAATAGTTTCAAGTCTGGTTAGATCTTTTTGCATTTCAATAATCATATCTTCTGAGATAGGAGAATCTTTCATTATCTCTATCCATGCCATTAAAGATGACAAAGGGGTAGCAATTTGGTGAGCTGTTTCTTTTGCCATTCCCGCCCATACTTGATTTTGCTCCGATCTTCTGGAATAACTAAAAAGAAAATATCCAATTAGAACAAAAAGAGAAATTAGTAAAAGTTGATAAAAAGGGTAATATTTTAAACTTGTAAGAGTAGGGGAGTCTTTATAGTAAATCCACTGTTTGTCTCCTGAAAATGTAATTTCAATACCAGAGTTTTCGCTAGCCTTCATATTCTCCAACTCTTTTCTTAAAAAGATATTAAAATCATTAACTAATTTTTCTCCTTTTCTAATGCTTATCTGATTTTTATTAGCAAGAGAATCTTTACTTATTTCGTCGTAATACTCTTCTAATATTACGCTATCCTTTTTACTAAAGAAAACAATATTTCTAGACTCTAGCACACTATCACATTCATCTACTAGAATAACAGGAATGTTTTGGTTTTCAGAAATAACTTTGAGAGCTAGAGAATAGTCGCTCATAATTGATGAGCTTACAAGCTGTTTTGTTGCGAGTGCCCAGATTTCAATTTTTTTTCTTTCTTCTTGCTTTAACTCATCTACTAAAAAATTTGTTACAAATAAAGAAAACAAACTGATAGCTACAGCAAGTATAGCAAGTATAAGTTTCCAACGTTGTTTCTGATTATAAATATTCATAAGCTGTAGTAAAAATAGATAATTTAAAAATCATCTTCCCATTCTAATTCTAATTCTTCTTCAATTAAGTTCTCTTTTTTTTGTATTATATCTTCTTTTATTATTTGTTTAATATTTTGTATTTCTTTTTTTACACCTTCTTGAATATGTTCTTTCATCTTCAGTTTATCAAAACTAATATCTAATTTATCTTTATCTCCAGACATTGTAAGTTGCACATTTGTAATTAATTTTTCTGTACTGTCTGCATTAGCGCTGTAGTCTTTATTTTTAAGTCTAAACTTACTTGCTAATAATTCACTAAGAAGTAAACTTATTTTATATTTAAATTCTTGGTTAAAATCATGGTAACCAGAAATCAAAAGACTAATAGCGCTTGATTTTATTTCCATTGTAGGAACTTTAATACGCATATCCTTTATTTCTATATTATTTTTTAATGTGGAGAATTTTATATGTTTTAAATCATCAATACTTACAAAACTTGATAAGCTTTCTAGTGGCTTAAAATTTATTAACTCCCCTTCATTAACCTGAAGGTTGGAACTTAGTTGTAATTTCTCAGGTATTAATTCAAACGTATTATTCCATGAAGCATTACAAACAAATTGCGAAGATATTTTTCCCTTTAGATGCTTTGCCTGAATGAAGCTTTGACCAAAGTTTTCAAATGTATAGAACGTGTTAAAGATATCAAGATTATCAAATTTTGTATTTGTAGAAATTTTAAAATTATTTTCAAAGCTTTGATAAAACTTCCCACTTAACTTAACACTACCTCCAAAAGCATTTAAAAAAATCGTATCAGTACTAAATGCTCTATTTTTATAATTTAAATCCCCACTTACTTTACTTATTTTAATTTTAGAGTAATTAATTTTTGCAAGATTTATATTAATATCAGCCTCTATATAATCAGGCATATTGTTAATCAGCTTTTCTTTAGAATAATTCTGATCATTATTTGTTATGAAATCTTCAACAAATACTTCTTTAGATAATAAATCACCAGATACAAGAAAAGAGGGTTTTTGGTTAAATATATTTGGAAATAAATCTATAATATCTCCGCTAAACTCAAGATTACTTCGCCCATATTTAATCAAGCTGTTTAAAATATTTATTTTGTTACTATCAATAATACCCTCAGCATTTTTTATAAATATCTTTTGAGCAAAATCTTTATATAAAAAAGAAGTTTCATTAATGTTAAATCTACTGTAAATTTCAGCGTTCATTAAATCGTAAATAAAACCTTTATTAAAGCTAACTTTTCCTTTGTATTGAATATCGCCATTAATACGCCCAGTCATTTTGTAAAAAGGACTATCTTGATTATAGAAATTAGTTTCTATTAGACTAAGATTATAGTTTAAATCAGTTGTTAAATTGTATGAATTTAAATTTGTTATAGTTCCTTTTCCCTCAACTGTCCCTTCATTTGTTTTAGCAATAAAATCTTTTAAAGTTATCGAAGAAGTTTCAAAATTATTTTCTAATCCATTAGAAATAGTTCCAAAGCATGAAATTTCTTTAAGATAAAAAGGATTGTCTTTTAGACCAAAGCTTGATGAGCTAATTGAGTAGTCAATATTTACTGACGGGTTTTCCTTCTCTGCCTCTCCTTTTATTTCTCCTGAGTATTGAATTTTTCCATTAATTAGAATTGAGTTATATATATCTTTTAGGTATGAGGGCGTATTCAATATTATTTGCGAGATCTCTTGTCCCTCACCTTTAAAATCTAATATGAAATTGTTTTCATCAAAAAAGTTTAAGCTAAATAATGAGCTTAGTTGATCAATTTTAATGTGAGCATTTTTTATACTCGTATTATTTTCTTTTAAAAAGAAAGGACCATTAAAATTGATATGTTTTTTTTCAATGAGTTTTTTATTATTATAGTTTAAGCGCTGGCACAGAAAATTACATTTTAGTAAATACTTTTGCGCATCTTTTTTTTCTATAGAGATGTTATTTTCTTTTAGATGAAAGTTAATGTTAGAAATATCGTTAGTATAGATGATTTCAGAATTTTGAATCGACAAATTTTCAAAATTTAAATTATTCTCATTATTTTCATTACTCGTTATGTTATAATTTTTATTATTATTAATATCATTTTTGATAAATAGCTTTGCATTAAAAACATTGATTTCACTTAATTCAAATTTATTTGTGAATAATATTAATGGACTAATTTTTATAGTTGCATTTTTAGAATATATCAATGTGTCTGATGAAAATTTTTCTGATTCTAAGATTAGTAGTTCAGAAATAGTTATTGATGGGTATGGAAAATTTTTTACTAAAGAAAATGTAACATTTGAGAATTTTATCTCTGTATCTATGCCCTTTGTGAAATGAGCTATAGCTCGATCTTTTATATTTCCCCCAAAAAAGATAGTTATGGTAGATACAGATACTATAAGTGCTAAAGCTATTAAAAATAATATATTTCTGATTGTTACTTTCATTGTTCTACTAATATTAACGAAATAAAAAGCTTTATCTTATGTAATTAGATTCTTCTAAGGATTGTGATCTCTTCTTTAGTGAGAAAGCGACATTCTTTACGAGGTAAATTTTTCTTAGTTAATCCTGCAAAATAGACTCTATCTATCTTCATTACTTTATATCCTAAATCTTCAAATGTTTGGTAAATTATTTGACTCTTAATGAGCGTGACCTCTATACCTACTTCATTCTTATCTTTACCTTCCACATAGTTTACACTAGTAATATTTGATTGAGATTTCTCCTTATTTATTCTATCTTGTATGTTTTTTAAGTCTTTTGATAATAGGGATTTATTTAGGCTTACCTGATAAATAGTTTTAATTCTCTTGTTTTTTGAAGATAGTTTTTTTAGAAGATCACTGTCGTTAGTAAATAACATTAAGCCTGTGCTAATTCTATCTAGCTTACCAATTGGAAGTATTTGTTCCTTACAAATTCTTTCAACCAATCTAATAACTGAATTTTGTTTGCTAGGATCTTTTGTATTAGTTATATAATTTTTTGGTTTATTTAAAAGAACATATTGTTCTTTCTCACGTCTAATTGTGGAATTATTAAATTTCACCACATCTTCTTTAGAAACTTTAAAACCCATTGAGGTTACTACTTTTCCATTTACACTTACTACTCCAGCTTCAATAAATTGATCAGCTTCTCTTCTCGAGCAGATTCCAGCGTTAGCGATATGTTTGTTAAGACGCGTTAGCCCATCATTACTAGATTTTTTTTCATTTTGTCTTTCTCTAAATGAAGACTGTTTATTATTAAATCTTTTAGAACTATTTTCTTTATTTCTCATGCTTATTTAATGTAAATAATTTTTTCAACACTGCCATCATTATAGATGTAAAATAAGGGCTCGTTGTTTTTAGGTGAAGCTTCTTGACCGAGTAAGTTAATGGTTTTTAATAAAACACGTTTTTTGTAAATATCTTTAAAGCTTGAAATGTTATTGCAAGGGAGCAATGGGTATAAAAAAGAATTTGACTGATCTAATGCTTGATTAAATTGATTTTGTGACCATAAGTGATCGGTATTATTAAAGATAAGACTTTGATTATTTATCCCTAAACTATCACATATTGGATGAATTTTAGCAAGACCGCACAATTCAAGTACATTTGGAATATTTAATCCAGGCCCACAATTAAAATTGACAGTAAGATCATTAGTTCCTTGAGCGCTAAAAATAGGCTCATCATTAGAGTCAATCCATTGCAGTAAATGTATTCCTCCCGCAAAATTAATAATACCATTTACAGCAGATGAATAGCCTATATTACCAACATCCCCTTCTATTCCACCCAGATTATTAGCAATAATTTGTGCGTTAATTGGTGTTGTAGGAAGATCAGAAATATTATCTATATATGCTGTATGAATAGCGGTAATAGCTCCAGAAGAGAATCCTCCAACAAATATTGAGTTTGGATTTATGCCAAAGTTATTTCCGTTAGTAGCATCTTTTCTCATATACCTTATAGCTCCTTTCATATCTGCTGTTGCTTTTAATACCTCTTCATATTGAAGAGTATTGCTTGATAAGAAATTAGCAAGATTTGATAGCGAAACGAGTCTGTAATTCATAGATATTGCTACATATCCTCTCTTAGCAAAATAGTTACAAACCTCGACACATTCTAGACTTTCCTTTGAGCCAGAATAATACGATCCTCCATGTTGAAAAATAATTACCGGTCTATTAGTAAAAGTATCGCTATCTGCAGTGTAAATATCCATCATATGAGCATTATCACTGTATACATCTGAATAATTCACAGTACTTATAGAAATAGAAGAAAATATTTCATTTTGATATCTATCCCCACACTGCCCATAGTGAGCTTGACTAAATAAAACTAGTACAATAAGTGCTATTGTTTTTGCCATTTTTTTTTAGTTTTTAAGCTTGTTAAGTTGAAACTCAATTTCCTCATCTTCAATTTTGCTAAATAAATGCGTCCCTTGATTAATTTCATGATTGTTTTTGATAAAGCTTTTGCCAGCTTCTGACCAGTTGACAGGTGAAAGGTTTAATATGTTGAATAGTTTTTTAGAGGTAAAGGGTAGAAAAGGTTCGCAAACTATAGCAAGAGTTCCTGAGATCTGAATTGCAATATTCATTATTGTTTTTGTTCTCTCGATATCAGTTTTAATTAGTTTCCATGGCTCGGTTTCTGCTAAGAATTTATTTCCCATTCTAGCTAAATTTATAACCTCACTGAGCGCTTCTTTAAATTTATATTTTTCTATACTTAAGCTAATTTGAGTTGGAAATAAAGCAAGCTTTTTAAGAATTTCTTGGTCTTCAGAGCTTAAATTATGTGTTTCAGGAACCTTCCCTTGCCAGTACTTATGCGTTAATACAACAACTCTATTAATGAAATTACCAAAAATTGCTACTAATTCATTATTATTTCTTGCTTGAAAATCTTTCCACGTGAAATCGGTGTCTTTATTTTCAGGAGCAGTAGAACACAAAGCATATCTTAAGGGATCTTGTTTGTCTTCAAAGTCAGTTAAATATTCATGAAGCCAAATTGCCCATTTCTTAGATGTTGATAGCTTTCTGCCTTCTAAATTCAAGAATTCATTGGCAGGGACATTTGTTGGAAGATTATATCCTCCTAATTCTTTTAGTATTATTGGGAATATTATACAATGAAATACAATATTATCTTTTCCAATAAAATGGATAACTTCACTAGTGCCATGTTTCCAGTATTTCTCCCAATCTAATTTCTTTTCTTGTGCCAATTTTATTGTAGCAGAAATATATCCAATTGGGGCATCAAGCCATACATATAACACTTTCCCTAAAGCATCTTTTATTGGCACTTGTACACCCCAATCTAAATCTCTAGTCATAGCTCTTTCCTTAAGTCCTCCATCAACCCAAGATTTACACTGGCCAATTACTTGACTTCGCCATGTTTTTGGGTCGTGTGTGTTTTTCCCATCTACAATACCTTCGTTAAGCCATTCTTTTAGCCATTTCTCATGTTTTTGCATTGGCAAATACCAATGTGTAGTTTCTTTTAGAATCGGAATCTCTCCGCTTAAAGTGGATTTTGGGTTAATTAACTCATCAGGGCTTAATGCTGACCCGCATTTCTCACACTGATCTCCATAAGCATCATTTGAATTACATTTTGGGCATTCACCAATTATGTATCTATCTGCTAAAAACTGTTTATTTTTTTCATCATAAAATTGTTCGGATGTTTTTTTTGTAAATACATTTTTCTCTTCTAAAGTAGAGAATATTTCTTTTGCTGTTTGGTGATGAAGCTCTGAGGATGTTCTATCATAAATACTAAAATCTATTCCGAATTCTGAAAAAGATTTTTTATTCATTTCATGATATTTGTCTATAATTTTTTGAGGAGAAATATTATCTTTTTTTGCCTGTATAGTGATGGCGGCACCATGCTCATCAGAGCCGCAAATAAAAATAACATCATTACTAATTGATTTTTGATATCTCACAAATATATCTGCAGGTAGATACGCTCCAGCTATATGACCTATATGTAAAGGGCCATTTGCATATGGAAGTGCTGATGTAACTGTGAAGGTTTTTTTAGGCATAAAAGGTTTAAAATATATAGTTTTGCAAATATAAGTTTTAAAAAAGCAAAAATGATTATTCCAAATAACTTAAAAGATGGAGATTCTATCGGGCTTATTTCAATATCAAGGTCTATTTCTCCAAATGAATTATCCGCTTCGCAGATTTTATTAAAAAGTTGGGGCTTAAAGGTTGTTTTAGCTAAAAATATTTTTAAAAAGCATAATCAGTTTTCTGGCACTGATATTGAACGATCAAATGCTTTACAAGAGCTTATAGATAGTGATTTGATTAAAGCAATTTTCTTTGTTAGGGGAGGCTATGGAGCTGTACGAGTAATTGATAAGATTGACTTTACCAATTTGCTAAAACAACCAAAATGGTTGATTGGATATAGCGATATCACAGTTATTCATTCTCATATACATTCCCTTGGTCTTTCCTCTTTACACGCTAGTATGCCTATTAATTTTCCTAATAATACTAAAGGTGCTTTAGATTCTATTCATAATTGTTTATTTAAATCTGAAAGTAAAATACAATATATAACCTCCAAACAACAAGCTATAAGTCCTATTAAATCAGAAATTGTTGGAGGTAATCTTTCAATTATATATAGTTTATTAGGCTCTTTTTCAGACATTCAAACCGATAATAAAATTTTATTCCTCGAAGATTTAGATGAATATTTATACCATATTGATCGCATGGTCATTGCACTTAAGCGAAATGGTAAATTGCAAAACCTTAAAGCTTTGATAATTGGTTCAATGATAAATATGCATGATAATAAAGTTCCCTTTGGGCTAACTGCTAAAGAAATTATTCTAGAGCATACAAAAGATAGTAATTATCCAGTAATTTTTGATTTTCCTGCCGGACATATTGATGATAATAATTCTATAATTCTAGGAAAAGAATCCATACTTAAAATAGATAATAATAGTGTAACTTTGTTGCAATAAATTTTTTTAAATCATGTCACTAGAGACTTATTTTACTAAATACAGAGAGAATATTATTGGTAATAATCAGAAATTTACTACTCCTTTTGGTGAGAAGAAATTAATATATGCTGATTGGATTGCTAGTGGACGTCTTTACAAACCAATTGAAGATGTTTTAAGAGATCAGATTTTTCCATTTGTTGCAAATACTCATACTGAAACCTCTACAACAGGAGCTACAATGAGTTATGCTCTAGAGAAAGCACTTGAATGTATTAAGGAACATGTTGGCGCTAATGAGAATGATGTTGTTATCTCCTCTGGCTCTGGAATGACATCTTTAGTATGCAAATTTCAAAGGATATTAGGTCTAAAAATACATGAAAAGTTTAGTGATCAAATAAATATTATAAATAAGCCTATTGTTTTTGTGACCCATATGGAACATCACTCTAATCAGACATCATGGCTAGAAACAATTGCTGAAGTTAAATTAATTCCACACACGCAAGAAGGAGGAGTTGATCTAGATGCTTTTAGGAATGACCTTATAAAATATAGTGACCGAGAATTAAAAATTGCTGCAGTAACTTCATCTTCTAATGTAACTGGTGTTTATGCTCCCTATTATGAAATTGCTGAGATAATTCACGAACATAATGGATTATGTTTTGTAGATTTTGCATGTTCAGCTCCATATGTTTCTATTAATATGCACCCAGAAAATGATAAAAGAAATCTCGATGCTATATATTTTTCTCCCCACAAATTCTTAGGAGGACCAGGAGCATCCGGAATATTAGTCTTTAATAAAAATCTATATAATAATAAAGTTCCTGACACACCTGGAGGAGGAACAGTTGATTGGACAAACCCATGGGGAGAGCATAAGTATATTGATGATATTCAATTGAGAGAAGACGGAGGTACTCCTGGTTTTTTACAAACTATTAAAACTGCATTGTGTATTCAATTAAAAGATCAGATTGGAATACAGAATATTTTAGATAGAGAACATGAGATCCATCAAATTGTTTGGCCCAGACTAGAAAAAATAAAAAACTTACATGTGCTAGCTGAAAATATCTCAGACAGGTTAGGAATCTATTCTTTTTATATTGATAATTTACATTTTAACTTAGTAGTTCAGTTGTTAAATGATAAATTTGGTATCCAAGTAAGGGGAGGGTGCTCATGCGCAGGAACCTATGGGCATATTTTACTTGGAGTTGATCAAAAAAAATCAAATAATATTACAAATAATATTGATTCAGGTGATTTGACATTAAAGCCTGGATGGGTTAGAATGTCTGTGCATCCCACAATGACAGATCATGAAGTTGAGTTTATTGTTAGCGCTATCGAAGAGGTGGCTGATAACCACAAGCAATGGACAGATGATTATATCTATAATAATAAAACAAATGAATTTGTTTATAAAGAGAAGCAGTTTTCTCTTAATAACAGGAAAAGAGCAGAGTCCTGGTTTGATCAAGAACTAATATAGCTATTTTTTAATTACTTTTGGAACGAGTATGTAATCTGAATCTTTTTTTGGAGCATTAGATAGTGCTTCTGTTTGGCTTAGCATCTCCCCAATTTCATCCTCTCTTAATACATTTTTTTCTTCACTTAAATAGATTAAAGGCTCAATATTACTTGTGTCAATTTCAGAAAGTTTATCTACAAAGCCAATTATTTTTTTTAAATCTTCTTGCATCTTTATAGATGATTTTTCATCAAACTCAAGTTTAGCTAATTTGGAAAGATCCTGGATCAGTTTATCGTCAATTTTCATATTTATTTAATTCTTCAAAAATAATATTGTAAACTTGATTATTCAATTTTTTGACATCTAATTTTTCTAAAGAATCTGTATTAATAGCTTTATGAATACAAACATTAGCTATCCCCGGTCTTCCTGAAAAATAGCTCCAAGGAAATAATTTTTTATTATCTGGCATTGTCACAGGTAATATCATGTTTTTATTTTCTTGTGCCAATTTAAATGGCCCATTTTTAAAAGTTTTTAGTTTTACGTTTGACTTTGGGATTCCTCCTTCGGGAAATATACACACATTTATACCTTTATCAAGTTTTTCTATAGAATTGGTAAATGCTGAATAAGCATCTCTTTTATTAGCTCTATTAACAAGTATTGTATTGTGTTTATAGAACCAACCAAAAATTGGAATTTTTGCATATTCTTGCTTTGCCATGAACATCACTGGTATATTAAATGATGCAAGGATTATGGGGATGTCTAGCGATGAAACATGATTTGGGCAAATTATATATGTTTTATTTGGATCTAAATTTTCTTCTTTATTGATTTTTATAAAAACTCCTGAAAACCAAAGAGTTAGTAGTGACCAGTATCTTGTTAGGTTACATACTTTTTTTTGACTTTTATAAATTCTAGTGTAAAAGTACATAGGTGGAATAAAAAGCAAAAAGACACCAACAAAAACAATAAAAAACCATAGTCTCCAAATAGAACTTAAAATTTTTCCAAAGGTCTGAGTATAAAAATTTGTCCATTTCATTTTGCAAATATAAAAATCCTATTTTTGCAGAGTAAAAAATATCATAAAATGGCTAGAATATTAACTGGAATTCAGAGTACTGGAACTCCACATCTTGGAAATTTACTAGGCGCTATTATTCCTGCAATTAATATGTCTGAAGATGAGAATAATGAGAGTTTATTTTTTATAGCCGACTTACATTCCTTTACTACTATTAGAGATAAAGATCTTTTAAGAAAAAATACATATGCTACTGCAGCAGCCTGGCTAGCCTTCGGTTTTGATACCAAGAAAAATATATTTTATAGACAATCTGATGTAACACAGGTTTGTGAATTATCCTGGTACTTAAATTGTTTTACTCCTTTTCCGATGTTAGCTAACGCACATTCATTTAAAGATAAATCTGATAGACTAGCATCTGTAAATTCAGGATTATTTACCTACCCTGTTTTAATGGCTGCTGATATTCTACTATATGATGCAGATATCGTTCCTGTTGGGAAAGATCAGGTACAGCATTTAGAGATAACTAGAGATATAGCTGGCGGTTTTAATCATACATATAAAGATTCATTTGTTATTCCCTCTACAAAAGTTGATGAGAAAGTAATGATTGTTCCAGGAATTGATGGTCAAAAAATGAGTAAATCTTATAATAACGTTATAGATATATTTTTATCTGACAAGAAGCTTAGAAAACAAATTATGAGTATCACTACTGATAGTTTAGATATTTCTGACCCAAAAGATCCTAACCAATGTACCGTATTTAAACTGTATAGTTTAATTGCTGATGAAACACAAATAAAAAATTTAAAGACGAAGTACATTTCCGGTGGATATGGATATGGTCAAGTTAAGCAAGAGCTCTTTGATTTAATATGTGCAAAATTTAAGGTTGAGCGAGAAAAATTTAACTTTTACATGAAGGACACGACTATTATTGAAAAAGAATTAATCATTGGTGCCGAAAAAGCAAGAGAAATAGCAAATAATGTTCTTACTCGAGTAAGAAAAAATATTGGTTATTAATGAATAAGCTTCCTGCTCAAATCATTGAATTTATCTCAAGTCAGTTCGTATTTTCCTTGGCTACGTCAAAAAATAATCATCCCTACTCCGCTAATTGTTATTATGTCCCAAGCTTAAGTAACGATGAACTAATTTTTGCTTCTGACCCTAAAACTAATCATGCTAAGCAATTTATCGAAAATAAATATGTTTCAGCTACAATTTCACTTTGTACAGATGATGTTAAGAAAATTAAAGGCTTACAGATTACTGGTGAGATCACTTTAATTGAAGGGGATGATTTGGTAAATGCAAAAGAAATATATATTCAAAAATTTCCAATTGCTAAAGATATGGAACTGAATCTCTGGGGCTTAAAATATACTTTTATTAAAATGACTGATAATTCTAAAGGTTTTGGGAAGAAGCTAATTTGGCAGCAATAGTTACTTTTTCTTATATTTATTAAACAATCTTTTTTGATGATTATCTGTGCTTATTTTATTTCCCTTTATAAATATATGAGTTACATTATTTGTTCTAATATCTAAAGCATCTCCTTCAGAGATAAAAAATGTAGCTTCTTTATTTTGTTCAATAGAGCCAATTTTGTTGTCAACACCCATGATAATTGCAGGGTTAAGTGTAATGGCTTTCACGGCCTCTTCATAATCCAATCCATATGCTACTGCAGTACCAGCAGTAAAGGGAAGGTTTCTTGCCCCCATTGCCTCCATATCACCTTCATAGCTAAAACTAAAGAGAATATTTTTTTGAAGTAGTTTCTGTGCTTGAGTAAATGGAGCATCAATGGATTCATCTTCATTTTTTGGCAGTCTGTGAATCCTGTTTAGAATTAAAGGAATATTATTTTCAGTTATTTTATCACTTACCATTAAAGCATCTTCAGCGCCAACAAGAATAATTTTTTTAATCTTATAAAGTTTGCTGATATCTATTGCATCGCGAATATCATTTGCGTAATTAGCATGAATATATAAATTTTTCTCACCACTAAATAGTCCTTTCATACTTTCCATTTTTAAATCTAAAAGATTATTTGATGTTGAATATGCTAATGCTTTTTCAAAGAGAGAATGAATCTCTTTAATTTTTTCTTGGTATTTTTTATTTCTTTTTGTTTCCCCCTGTTCTGCCCACCAGCCAGTATTATAATATGATGATGGCCAGTGTAAGTGTATTCCGTCATCTATTTTACAAATAGCATCTTCCCAATTCCAGCCATTAAGATACATTAATGATGATTGACCAGAAACTAAGCCGCCGTTGGGAGTTACTTGCGCGAGAAGAACTCCATTTGTTAATACTGTTTCTACTATTTTAGACTGAGGGTTGTAAGCAATTACAGACCTGACATTTGGGTTAATACTTCCAGTTTCATCAAAGTCATGTGTTGCTCTTACTGCATCAATTTCTGTAATTCCTAATGTTGTATTTGGAACAATAAAGCCAGGATAAACATGTTTTCCATATATTTTATAAATAGTATCGTATGCTTGCGGGTCGATTCTTATCTCTGATAAATTCGCAACAATATCAAATTTTCCATCCACTACACTAATAACAGAATTAGATATTTTCTCACCATTGCCTAAGTGAGCAATACCACCGATAAAAAGTGTTTTTTCTTGAGCACTCGAAATAGAACAAGATACTGTAAGTATGAGTATTATTAACTTTAATTTATTCATGATCTAAGGTGTCACAATGATATAGTTTGTCTTTTTTTTGTTTTGTAACTTTTATTTTATTTTTTTCTTTGGACTGATTGAGCTTATTAATAATCCTTGCTCTTTCTTTTTTATCTCTGCTCTCCAAAAATTTATTTTGATTTATATCAAAATAACAACGTCCATCAATAAATGTTTTTTCAGCTTTAGCATAAATAGAAAGAGGGTTGTCTGACCAAAGAACTATATCTGCATCTTTCCCAACAGATAACGATCCTATCTTTTTATCCAAATGAAGAAGTTTTGCTGGATTTAAAGTAACCATTTTCCAAGCCTCTTCTTCACTTGTTCCTCCGTATTTTATTGCTTTTGCAGCCTCTTGATTTAATCTTCTACCCATCTCAGCATCATCAGAGTTAATAGCTGTTATAACTTTTGCATTATTAAGAAGAGTAGCGTTGTAAGGGATTGCATCATTTACCTCAAATTTATAAGCCCACCAATCTGAAAAAGTAGATCCGCCTGCTCCATGTTTAAATAATTTATCTGCTATTTTATATCCTTCTAATATATGTGTAAATGTATTTATTTTAAAACCCATTGAGTCTGCTACGTGCATAAGCATGTTTATTTCTGACTCTACATATGAGTGGCAAGTAATAAAACGTTTTTGATCTAAGATTTCAGCAAGTATATTTAACTCTAAATCCTCTCTCGGTGGATTTATGGATCTTTTTTTTCTTTGACTTAGTTTATTATAAGTGTCCCACTTTTTTTTGTAGTTTTTTGCTCTATAAAAAGCATCAAAGAAGACTTGTTCAACACCCATTCTAGTTTGTGGAAATCTAGTCGTATTATTGCTTCCCCAATTACTTTGTTTTACATTTTCTCCTAGAGCAAATTTAATAAAACCATCACTATTCTTGATTTTCATCTCTTCTGCGGATTGTCCCCATCGAAGTTTAATTATTGCGGATTGCCCCCCAATCGGATTAGCTGAACCATGTAAAAGTTGTGAGCTGGTTACTCCTCCAGCTAATTGACGATATATATTATGATCAAATGGATTAATTACATCTGCGATACTTACTTCTGCAGTTACCGCTTGGCTCGATTCATTTACTCCTGAGCTAATAGCAATATGTGAATGTTCATCAATTATCCCTGATGTAATATGTTTTCCTTCTGAGTTAATTAATTTAACATTTGATGTGTCTGATTTAAAGACCTCATTAATTTTTAGTTCTTTACCAACTGCAATAATTTTTCCATTATAAATAGCAATATCAGATTCTTTTAGAATTCCCAATTCTTCATTTGTCCAAATTGTTGCATTTTGAAAAATAATTTTGCCTTGCTCAGGTTTTTGAATCATTCCAAAAGATTTGTTAGGAAACCAAACCTTTGGGACAACACTATCAATTTCTAAAATAAATTCTTTTTCTTTTTTATTAATTAAGCTCGAGTCTTTTTTCATAATATAGGTATGAAAATCACCGAGACTGTCTTGATATTTACCCTTAATATAATTGTCTGACAATTTGCCTGTTGATCTAAATTTATTAGTGTTACTTATAATAATTTTATCCTTATCAATTTTTGTAATGAAAGCCATTGAATCGACTTGATCTATCTTAACTTTAGGCTTGCTTTTAGATCCAGAAATCTCCACAAAATAGTCTTTAAATTGATCAGAATTTAATGTATAATATCCTCTAAATTCATGTTTGATTTTCTGTTTAATAATATTTTTTTCTCCAAGTGACCAAGTCTCATATATAAATCCTTGTTCAAAAATATTACCTGAAGTTATAAGAAAGTTTGCTGATTTATTTTTTTCTAAACTTCCAATTTTTTCTTCAACGCCTAAAATTCTAGCAGGTGTTACTGTCAAAGCTTTTAATGCTTGTTCTTGAGATAATCCTTTTGTAACAGCTATTCGAAGATTGGTTAAAAACTCTTTATTATTTTTAAGATCTGATGATGTGATACAAAACTGAATATCATTATCCGATAAAATTTTAAGATTAAAAGGTGCTGTTTCCCAATTTTTTAAGTTTTGAAGACTAATCTCTTGAGCATCCTCAGGGTTTGTAACATCATATGCTTTAGGGAAATTGACAGGAACAATTAAAGGAAATCCTACACTTTTAATTTCATCAACTATTAAAAACTCTTTACCATTTCCTTTTGCAATAAAATCAATTTCAAATTCATCGGAAATTTTAAATAACCTTGAATAGCTTAAAACATTTTTAATATCAAAAATTTGGGGCAGGTCTTTTTGATTATTGTAGTCATTGTACGACAAATTAGTGTTGTTGTTAGTATTTTCGTGCCACTCTGCATCCAGTAAAGTCTGTCTAATAAGTGCAATACTCCCCATTAATGATGTTGGATATCTTTGTTTAGAGGTTCCTTTTTTAAACGAATAGAATGATGCGGCCTTGGGAAGTATAATATTTTCATTTTCATTTTTACTTGAGAGATTTACTAAACACCCTGAGCCTCTAAAAATACCATTTTGTGAATGAGATAGTACTGTTGTAAAGCCCATCTCAAGATATCTAATAGCATCCTTTTTATTAACCTCAAAAATTTCAGATGAATTTACTTCTGGATGAATTGCTTCATTCCAATGATACGCTCCTTTTTTATTGCTTTCGTACTGTGGATATGAACTGCTTTTAGATTTAGCAATGGTTTTTACACCATAACTGCTATACAAATCAATGAATCCGGGGTAGATATAATCTCCTTGAAGATCATGAACAATAGATCCTTCAGGAATGGATAAATTACTATCAACATTTAATATTTTACCATCTTGAATTAATAATGTTCCTTTTTTTATTATTTGGTTATAAGAAATATAAATATTAGCGTTTATAAAAGCATGAACTGGTTTAAATGTTTCTTTCACTCCATTAATTGGAAAACTTTCTTGAGCCTGGCTAAAGCTAAAACATATGCAGAAAAATAATAATAAATATATTCTCATGTAATAATTATAAAGTCGTAAAAATATCAATTTTTTCTGAGTTTTATTTGTTTATTTGTAGTAAGAATATATTAGATAACCAAAAAATTAATTTTTATTCATATGAAGACTTATCAAGCAAATTTATTAAACAGTATAGTTCTAATTATTATTGGACTTTGGGGGTATTTTGAAGTCGTATCTCCTACGGCACTTATTCCTGTATTTTTTGGTTTAGTTTTATTATTATGTAATGGTGGTGTTAAAAAAGAAAATAAGGTTATTGCTCACATAGTAGTGCTATTAACTCTCCTACTTTTAGTAGCTTTGGTTGGAATGAGATTGCCAAAATCATTAGACTCTGGAGGTTTAGGTCTTATTAGAGTGATTGCTATGATATCAACTTCTACAATTGCAATGGTTACTTTTATAAAAAGCTTTATTGCAAACAGAAAAAACAAATAATTTCTAGAAATTATCTATGAAGGAGAAAGCAATATTAATTGGCTTAATTACTCCCGATGTCACTCAAGAGCAAGTTAATGAGTATTTGGATGAGCTTGCCTTTTTGGCAGAAACAGCAGGAGCTAAGCCTATAAAAAAAATAACTCAAAGACTTCCTCATCCCGATAAAGCTACTTTTTTAGGTAAAGGAAAGATTGAAGAAGTTCGTCTTTTTGCACAAGAGAATTGTACGGAGCTTATTATTTTTGATGATGATCTTAGCCCATCTCAGATACGTAATATTCAAAAGATTTTTGTTGAATGTAAGATAATAGATAGAAGTAATTTAATACTAGATATTTTTGCTTCTAGAGCTCAAACTGCTCAAGCTAGAACTCAGGTAGAGTTGGCCCAGTATGAGTATTTATTACCTCGATTAACTGGAATGTGGACACACCTTGAGCGACAAAAAGGGGGTATTGGAATGCGTGGTCCTGGAGAAACCCAAATTGAATCTGATAGAAGAATAATAAAAGATAAGATCGCTTTATTAAAGAAAAAATTAGTCAAAATAGATAAGCAAAGTCTTACAAGAAGGAAAGGTAGGGCAGATATGATTAGAGTTGCTCTTGTAGGATATACAAATGCTGGTAAGTCAACATTAATGAATAAGCTTTCTAAGTCAGATGTTTTTGCTGAAAACAAGCTTTTTGCCACATTAGATACTACAGTAAGAAAGGTTGTTATTCAGAACTTGCCTTTTTTGCTTTCTGACACTGTTGGTTTTATCCGAAAACTACCTCACCAACTTGTTGAGTCATTTAAATCTACTTTAGATGAATTGAGAGAATCAGATTTATTAATCCACGTTGTAGATATTTCAAATCCAAATTTTGAAGATCAAATTCATATTGTTAACTCTACAATATCAGAAATTGGAGTAAGTGATAAACCTTTAATCATTATTTTTAATAAAATTGATGCATATACTTATATTAAAAAAGAGGAGGATGATCTGACAGATATAACAAAGGAAAACTTATCTCTTGATGATTTGAAAAAAACTTGGATGGCTAATTTAGACTCAGAAACATTATTTATTTCTGCGTTAAATAAAACCAATTTTGAAGATTTACGAGATCGCCTTTATGATAGAATTAAAGAGTTACACCTAAAGAGATATCCCTATAACAATTTCCTGTACTAAGCTAGTAGCTGAAGTTCATGTAGTTTTTTGTAGCTCATATTATTCTTAATAAGCTCTAAATGAGTTCCTCTTTCTAAGATTAGTCCTTTATCAAGAAAAATAATTTCATCAGCATCAATAATAGTCGATAGTCGATGTGCAATCACTAAAGATGTTCTATCTTTCATTAGCTTAGAAATAGCTTCTTGAACTAATTTCTCAGATTCAGAATCTAATGACGATGTAGCTTCATCAAGTATTAAAATTTCTGGATTTTTTAATATAGCTCTTGCTATACTTATTCTTTGCTTTTGACCTCCAGAAAGTTTTTCTCCTAAATTACCGATATTTGTATGGTATCCATCTTCAGATTGCATGATAAAATCATGAGCATTTGCATTTTTTGCTGCATTTACTATATCTTCTTCTGTTGCTTGAGAATCACCTAGTTTAATATTATTATAAATAGAATCATTAAATAAAATAGACTCTTGACTAACTATTCCCATTAACGATCTTAATGATGATAGTTTAATGTTTTTTATATCTAAATTATCTATAGTTATATTTCCATCATCTAAATCATAAAATCGTGCTAAAAGATCTGCTATTGTAGATTTCCCACTTCCAGATTTTCCAACTAAAGCAATTTTAGATCCTTTTTTTATAGAGAAATTAACTTCACTTAGAATATTAATATTTTCATATTTAAAAGATTTAATGTTAAAGTCAATTTTATTATTAAGCTGCTTAACAATCTTAGAACTTTCATTATCAGTAATTGTATTTTTAGTATCCAGGACTTCATAAATTCTTTCTACAGCCGCACTTCCTTTTTGAATATAATAATACGAGGTAGTAAGTGATTTTGCAGGTGGTATTATTTGAGAGAAAATTAGAATATATCCGATAAATTCTTCAGGTGATAAGTATGATGATTCATTTAAAACTAGTTGTCCCCCAAACCACATTACAATTACCATGACAATTGTACTTAAAAACTCACTCATAGGTGATGAAAGATCTTTTTTTCTTAGAATACTAGTCATTATATTTTTGTACTCATTACTTATTTTACCAAATTTTTTATTTATTGTTTCTTCCGCGTTAAATGTTTTTAGAATTTTAATTCCAAAAATATTTTCATCTATTACAGACATTATTTCTCCCATTTTTTTTTGTCCTTTATGAGAGGCGTTTTTTAGGCTTTTCCCAATATATCCAATTAATAATCCGGCCAATGGAAATAGAATAATCACGAATAGTGTAAGTTGTGGGCTAATAATTATTAATGTGCTAAGAAAAATTACAATATTAATTGGATCTTTAAAAATCATTTCAAGTACTCCCATAATTGACCACTCTATTTCTACAAGATCAGATGTCATTCTTGAGGTAAGATCACCTTTCTTTTGTTCTGTAAAAAAAGAGACAGGTAAAGACATCATTTTTCGCTGTAAATCCATTCTAATATCATGAATGATTCCATTTCGAATAGGTGTTAAATAAAATAATGCAATATATCTGAAGAGATTTTTTAAAAAGAACATAACAAGAACTAATAAGCACATAAACATTAATGCTTCTATTTTTCCCTTATCATCAATAGTTGAACTTAAAAAAGAATAGAAATTTTCTTTAATAGAGCTTAGAGATAAAGAAATTTCACTGGAGCTATATGTTTTTTTTTCAGTCTCAAAGAGAACCCCAAGAAAAGGAATGATCATGGTTAGTGAGAAAAGAGAAAAGAGTATAGATAGAATATTAGATGAGATATTTAAAATCACATACGAGCTATATGGTTTGATGTATTTTAAAATCTTCAGCAAATTGCTCATTAGGCAAATATAACAAAGGATTGTTTATTTTTGTAAAATATGGAATCAACTAGACAAAAAAAAGTTTCACGGTTAGTACAGAAGGAACTTTCTCAAATTTTCAATAAAGAATCTAAAAACTTTTTAGGCGCAGTATTAGTTAGTGTTACTGCAGTTAGAATCTCACCAGACCTTGCTTATGCCAATATCTTTTTAAGTATGTTTCCTGTAATAGACCCAGCTGATGCTTTAGATAAAGTGAAAAAACAAGGTGTTTCAATAAGAAAAAATCTTGCTCTTGTTGTGAAAAATCAACTTAGAATTGTGCCACAATTAAATTTTCATCTTGATGATTCTTCAGATTATGCTGAAGAAATAGATAGGTTGTTAAAGAAATAATGAAGAAGAATTTATCTTTTTTTATTGCTAAAAGATATTTTTTTTCTAAGAATGAAGCCAACTCTGTTAACTTAGTCTCTCGTATCTCTCAATTTGCTATAGCTATTGGTGCAGCAGCATTAATAATTGTTCTTTCCGTATTTAACGGTTTTGAAGCTTTAGTGTTAGATATGTATAATGTTATGGATCCTCACATTAAGATATCTTCAAATACCGGAAAGACTTTTGATGAAAAAGTTGTTTCAGATTTTTTAGTATCTAATGAGAATATTGAAGTGTTCTCAAAAACTTTAGAAGAAAAAGTGTTATTAAAATATAATTCAAAAGAATTTATTGGTATAATTAAAGGGGTTGATTCATCATATAAAATATTAACAAATTTTGATTCTTTAATGATTGAGGGAGTTTATTTTGAAGATTATCCTCAGAAAAACACAACAGTTGTTGGTAGAGGAGTTGCTTATTTTTTATCTATTAATATTGGTTCTTTATTTGATCAAATAAATATTTTTATTCCAAATAGAGAAAAAAATAATTTGTTGAATCCAGAATCATCCTTTTCTCAATCTAACTTAGCTCCTGTAGGGGTGTTTGGTGTACAGCAAGAGATAGATAACCAGTATTTGATAGCTGACTTAAGCTTTGTTCAAGATCTAATTAATAAAGAAAGTCAGGTGTCTTCAATTGACTTAAAACTTCATAATAGTAATATGATTGATAAGGTGGCTGATGAAATTCAAAATAAATTAGGAGCAAAATATCTTGTTCAAACTAGATTTCAGCAGCAAGCATTTTTATATAAGATTATGAATACTGAAAAGCTGGCTGTTTTATTGATTCTTATTTTTATTCTTATTATTTCTACATTTAATATGATAGGATCGCTAACGATGTTAATTACACAAAAAACAAATGATCTTCGTCATTTACAAAGTATTGGTTTGGAGAATAAAAAAATTAGAAATATCTTTTATTATAAGGGATCTTTTACAATAATAAGTGGTGCTTTCTTTGGCTTATTTATAGGAGTTTTATTTGCCTTTCTTCAATATGAATTTGGTTTGATTAGCATGGGCGAGGGTAGTTTTGTAATAAATTCATACCCAGTATTAATCAAGCCTTTAGATGTTTTTCTAGTTTTTCTTACTGTTACGTTTATTGGAATTCTATCTACTTTTTTTACTGTAAGAACTCTTCTTAGAAAAGTTTAAAATACTATAGATTGAAATTTTTCTTTTACTATTTCAAGAATTTCTAAAACTTCATCCTTTGAATTAGATGTTACCATTCTCATTTTATATTCTTTAAAGTTGGGTATAGCTTTGAAATAGTTGCTGTAATGTCTTTTCATTTCAACAATTCCAAGACCTTCTCCTTTCCAGACAATAGAGTGGTCTAGATGTTGTTTGCAAACCCTTACTCTTTCATTTATGTCAGGTTTTTTAAGATGTTGTGACGTTTTGAGAAAATGCTTAATTTCATTAAATATCCAAGGGTAACCAATAGCTCCTCTACCAATCATTACTCCATCAACACCATATCTGTTTTTTACTTCCAATACTTTTTCGGGGCTATTAACATCTCCGTTGCCAAACACAGGAATATTCATTCTTGGATTGTTTTTCACATCACCAATTAATGTCCAATCTGCATCTCCTTTATACATTTGCTTTCGTGTTCTCCCATGAATAGATATTGCCTGTATGCCAATATCTTGAAGTCTTTCCGCAACCTCTACAATATATTTAGTATCATCATCCCATCCTAATCGTGTTTTTACAGTTACGGGAAGCGAGGTAGATTTTACTATTTCTTTGGTCATAGCAATCATCTTTGGAATATCTTTCAGTATTCCAGCTCCAGCTCCTTTATTTGCTACTTTTTTTACCGGGCACCCATAATTAATATCAATAAATTCAGGATTTTCTTTAGCACAAATTTCAGTTGCTAGCTTCATTGACTCTATATCATTTCCAAATATTTGAATACCAATTGGTCTTTCAAAATCATAGATGTCTAATTTCTGAGTACTCTTGAATGCATCTCGGATTAAACCTTCAGAAGATATGAATTCTGTGTACATAACATCAGCACCATTTTGCTTGCAAAGTGCTCTAAATGGAGGGTCACTAACATCTTCCATTGGAGCCAATAATAATGGAAAATCTCCTATATCTATATTCCCTATCTTTATACCCATATTATTCACAAAAATACTAATATATGATTTTAAAAAAATTCTTAGAAGAAAATAATTTTACGAGATATATTTTTTCTTATTTCGCGGTAACATTAATCTCTTTTGTTTTTTTTACGATAATCTCTTTCTTAATGTTGCCACTTTTCTTTGAGGTTGATTGGTCTAATCTTAGTGTTTTTCTTAATGATTATAGTAATTCCTCCTCTGTCAGTGCCTTAAAGTTTCTTCAGTTTTTCAGCTGTATTGGCTTATTTATTCTTCCTCCTTTCTTATTTGGTTATATCAGCGATGAGAAACTTGATTTGAATATGAAAATTGATAGAAGATCTGTCTTTCTTGCCATCGCTATCATAATATTAATTAATCCATTTGTAAGTTATACTTATTTGTTAAATCAAAGTATCGATCTGCCTGAATGGATGCTTTTTAATGATCAAAATGCTCAAGTAATTACAGAGGCATTTCTGGTGATGAATTCTTTCCCAGATTTATTTATTAATATGCTGATTTTGGCAATTCTTCCAGCTGTTGGTGAGGAATTAGTATTTAGAGGATTCTTACAAAAGCGATTAATTTTATTCTCTAAGAATCCTCACTTATCTATTATCATTGTTGCTTTTATTTTTAGCGCAATACATATGCAGTTTCAAGGTTTTCTGCCAAGATTTTTTTTAGGTTTAGTATTAGGTTACTTTTTTCACTTTTCATCTAATATATGGCTGCCTATTATTGGCCATTTTATTAATAACTCACTTATTGTCCTTTTAAGTTATCCTGCCTTAGCAAGTAAGATAAATATAGATTTACTTAATATGGATAAACTAATAACTATTGAGCAAGCTCTTTTTAGCTTAAGTGCAGCAATAGTGTTGTTTTATTTATTGAAGAATAACTTAGAAAATAAGTTAGATAAAATTTAGTACTCCCCTTTTCTTGTAGAGTAGTTAATCTTTAAAGCATTTGCTTTTCTTAATTCTTGCTTAACATCAGTAATAATTCCCATTTTTACTGTTTCATCTGCTTTAATTGAAGTTGTCATGTATGGAATTTCTTTTTCATCTTTTGCCTCCCTTTCAGTGGCAATAAACTCTTGAATTTCTCCTACTTCTGCAAACGCATCATTAAGTTGAATTCTAGCAGCAGTTCCATATGAGGTTTGCATTCTCTTAACTGGAGCTCCTATATAAATATAGCTTACAAGTGATTTCTTCTCCATTTTCTTTATCTCTGTTGCTTTTGGAGTAACAACGCTAACAAATAATGTTGTTTCTCTCATTACAGTAGTAACCATAAAAAAGAATAATAACATAAACACAATATCTGGCAGTGACGCTGTAGATATTGCAGGCATACCTTTACTTCCGTTTTTTTTAAATTTACTCATTATGAATCTCCTCCTATATTTTTTGGTTCAGCCTCAGAAATTTTCTGAGGAAATAATTTTTTAATTTCTTTCTGTTGTGATTTGTTAAGATCAATAAATCTTTCTCCATGTTTTGTTAAGGCACTTTCATTTCTCAACTCATTATAGGCTGCTGCTAGCTCGTTTTGAACTCTTATATAGGTTTTATAAGCAGTTCCTCTATCGTTTTGTAAAGAGATAATAGCTTTTTCAGGGTTTTCTGATAAATCTTGTCTGACACCATTATTATTTATAAATCTTTTAGCCCCTTCTCTAAGTTGTGAAACATCCATTAACTCTCCTTCAACTAGTAGTTGATTATTAGAGTTAATTAGAACAACATAAATGTTTCTAGCATTAATTTGAGAGTCATCTTCTGGCTGGTCTGCCTCCGGCATTGGAGGGAGTTTTCTAGATATTCCAGTATCGACATCCATTGTAGTGGTAACCAAAAAGAAAATCAATAAAAGAAAGGCAATATCAGCCATTGAACCAGCATTTATTTCAGGAAGACCTCTTCTTTTACTTGCCATTACTTTTTAAAAGCTTTTGAAAGTTCTGCAAATAAAACTGAAGCAATAGCTGCTGCTGCAAGGATGTAGAACATTATTAAGCCCATGCCAACATTCTTAGATTGAGCTGAACTAATCTCATATTTTTCATATGAAGATAGAACATCTCCTGATGCAACTATATAGGACAAAATACAAACAACAATTAAGCCTCCAATAGTATATAATGTCTTTTTTGCATTTTTCGTATTAGACAACATTTTTTTTAAGCCGAATAAAATCGTCGTCAAAGTAGCTGCTCCAACCATTACGTATGTTAGAATAATTCCAATATTGATTAAGCTATCCATATTTATTTATTTTTAACTAATAAATCTATTAAAGAGATAGAAGCATCTTCCATAGAATTAGTAATTGAGTCAACTTTTGCAATTAAATAATTATAAAATATTTGCAAGATCATAGCTACAATTAAACCAAATACTGTTGTTAGTAGAGCAACTTTAATTCCACCAGCAACTAATGAAGGAGAAATATCTCCAGCAGCTTCAATTGCATCAAATGCTCCAATCATACCAATCACTGTTCCCATAAATCCTAGCATAGGAGCAAGAGCAATAAAAAGAGATATCCAAGATAATCCTTTTTCTAATAGACCCATCTGAACACTTCCATATGCTATAATAGACTTTTCAACCATTTCTACCCCTTCATTAGATCTATCTAGACCTTGATAAAAGATTGAAGCAACAGGTCCTTTTGTATTTCTACAAACTTCTTTTGCAGCTTCTACACCGCCATTATTCATTGCGCTTTCAACATCATTAAGAAGTTTATCAGTATCAGTTGTAGCCATATTTAGATAGATAATACGTTCAATTGCTAAGGCAAGACCTAAAATTAAACATAAAAGTACAATACCCATAAATCCAGGTCCTCCTTCTATGAATTTTTGCTTGATAACTTGATGAAAAGATGCAGACTCTGTACTAACAACTTCTTCAACAACAGTCTCTAAATTTGCCTCTTCATTAGCATTAGAATCTAATTCTGTATTAGATAATTCAGTAGAGTCTGATAATTCTGATTGAGCAAATACTATTTGGTTAGAGATTAGTAAGAAGCTCAATAATATACTTAGTGTAAAAATTTTTTTCATTTTGATGATTGTTTAATTTAAGAAGCGCAAATTTATAAAAATATTATAAAGCCTCTAAATATAGGTTATTAACTTTTTCCCAATTGATAACATTAAAAAATGCATTTATATAATCAGGCCTTCTGTTTTGGTAATTTAGGTAGTACGCGTGCTCCCAAACATCAAGACAAAGTATAGGCTGTCCTCCACACCCTTCTTGCATTAATGGATTGTCTTGATTTGCTGTTGAGCATATTGAAAGATTTCCATTACTTAGACATAGCCAAGCCCATCCAGAACCAAATCTTGTTCCTGCTGCTTTCGTAAACTCAGATTTAAAGTTTTCAAAGCTTCCATACTTTTCATTTATTGCTTTTCCTACTTCATTATTTGGCTCACCACCACCATTCTGACTCAAAATCGTCCAGAAAAGAGAATGATTAAAATACCCACCACCATTATTTCTTACTGCTGCAGAAAGGTTGTCTGATTTACATATTTCCTCTATACTTTTTCCTTCAAGCTCAGTTCCTGCAATAGCATTATTTAAATTATTTGTATAGCCTTGATGATGTTTAGAATGATGAATTTCCATTGTTTTTGCATCAATATTAGGCTCTAATGCATTATAATTATATTCTAATTTAGGTAGTTCAAATGACATGATATTTAATTTTAATTTATATTAATTTTTGCCAAGCTTCTTTGGCTTTTCCCTCCTCAAGTAATTGTTTTGCTAAAATATGTTTTTCTTCTGTGTTTAAATCACTTGAAGTGTTATTTTTTTTTGATGGAATATCTTCTATTGAAGCCAGTATTGCAAGATCATTTCCAGATAAAATCTTGCTATTTTTAATTTCTTCAGGTAAATTGTCAATACCTATACCAATTTTAGAGATTGGCTTTGATATCTGGTATAAACTTTTTGCTGTTGTTTTGCCATACCAATCTCCACCTAATCTTGATACTATTTTTAATTTAAATGGATCAATTTGATCATCCTTATCTAAGACTTCCTCATTAATATGGATATTTATTATTTCACAAACTACTAGATTTCCTGAACCTCCTTCTTCTCCAAGTTTGATAACAGAATTAACTTTACACTCAAAATTTATCGGAGATTCTTTTATTAGAAATGGTTTCACATACTTAGATTCTAATTTAGAAAAACCTGCTTTTTTAAACTCATCCTCATGCGGAAGGAAATTACTAGAAGCTAATGATATTTGTTGTGCTATATTTTCAGAAACAAGCCCAACTACACATTCTTTCATATCATTTATATTGTGTAAAGTATCTTTCTTCGTATTATCTCTTACTCTATTAACTGGTGAGAAAATTAAAATAGGCGGATTAATTGAAAAAACATTAAAAAATGAATATGGGCTCAGATTACTTGTCCCATTATTATCTATGGTACTAACCAGTGCTATAGGCCTTGGAGTGATTGCTGAGGTTAAAATTTGATACAGATTCTTAGTGCTTATTGATTTAATATCTATTTCTTTCATAACTACTTAATCATGTATTTAGTTGATTTTGCAATAATTTTATTTGAAGTTTCTCCAAGTCCATCAATTTTTAAACTTATAACATCTCCTTCTTTCAGCCAAACATCCTTGTGCTTTGCGTTTTCCAACTTTCTGGTCCCATTTAATTCTAATAGACATCCAGTGCCAACTGTTCCTGAACCAATTATGTCTCCTGGATATAGTTTAGCGCCATATGATGCTCTTTCAATTATTTGTTCAAAGGTCCAGTTCATGTTCTTTGTGTTACCCGATGATAATAACTCTCCATTTACATAGCACCTCATTTCAAGACTATATTTACTTCCATTTTTATCTTTAGAAATTAAATTATCTTTAATTTCATCGGGTGTTACTAAATAAGGGCCTAAAACTGAAGCAAAATCTTTTCCTTTAGCAGGACCAAGATTTAATTTCATTTCTTTTTTTTGTAGATCTCTAGCGCTAAAATCGTTAAGAATCATAAATCCTGCTATATAATCTCCCGCATCTTTAGCTAAAATATTTTCACCTTCTTTTCCAATTAAAATGGCAAATTCTAACTCATAGTCAAGTTGCGTAAAATGGCTAGGCATACATTTAATACTTTCATTTGGTCCGAAAATTGCATTATGATTACTAAAGTAAAAAACCGGAAAATCATCAAATTCTTTTACCATATCAGCTCCTCTATTTAGACGACATGTTTCTACATGTTGACGAAATGCATAAGCGTCTCTAAATGAATTAGGTTTTGGTATTGGTGATTTTAAAATAACATCTTCTAGATTATGAAAGGTTCCATTGCCATCTTTTAAAAAATTATCAACTTTATTTTGCCACTTATCTTTTTGCACGAGTTCAGTCAAATTAATATCTCCAAATAAGTTATTGAGATTTAATAATTTATTCTCTAATACTAAAGCTATTAACTCTTTATCCGATTGCTTTATTTTGTAAGTGCATAATTTCATCTTACTGCAAAGCTATCATTTTTAATTTTTCTCTAATAATATTAGTTTACTTTTATCTATAATACATATATATTATATTTGCATAAAACAAATACACAATGCCTAGATATCATACATTAGGAAATATTCCTCATAAGCGACATACTGTTTTTAGAAAAAAAGATGGCAATATTCATTACGAAGAATTATTTGGCACTATAGGTTTTGAAGGGATGTCTTCATTGATGTATCACCTGCATAGACCTACTCAGGTAAAATCAATTAAGCCTGCTTATTCTGTAGAGCCTGAAATTGCAGTTGAAAAAAACTTAAAAGCATATTTGATGAAAGGCTTTGATGTTCCAAAAGTTAAAGATCATTTGGAAAGTAGAATTTCATTAATGTTAAATAATGATTTAAACATTTCGCTTTCTTCACCGTTGAATCTAGAAGAAAAGTACTTTTATAAGAATACAGATGGTGACGAAGTTATTTTTGTTCACAGAGGCTCTGGTATTCTTAGAAGTGTTTTAGGTAATTTAAAGTTTTCTGCTGGAGATTATCTTGTTATCCCAAGAGGTGTGATATATACTATGAAGTTTGATAGTAATGATAATAAACTATTCATTGTTGAATCATATACGCCAGTGTATACCCCTAAAAGGTATAGAAATCATTTTGGCCAAATGCTAGAAAACTCTCCGTACTGCGAACGTGATATTAGAGTGCCGGATCATTTAGAAACACACGATGAGCTAGGAGATTTTATAATTAAAATAAAAAAAGAGCATATGATACATGAGTACACATATGCTTCACATCCTTTTGATGTAGCTGGATTTGATGGATATAATTACCCTTATGCTTTTTCTATTCATGACTTTGAGCCGATCACTGGAAGGGTACATCAGCCGCCGCCTGTTCATCAAACATTTGAGACATCAAGATTTGTAATTTGTTCTTTTTGCCCTCGAATGTATGACTATCATCCAGAATCAATACCAGCGCCATACAGTCATTCTAATATAGATTCTGACGAAGTTTTATACTATGTTGCTGGTGATTTTATGAGTAGAAACCATGTTGACGAAGGATATATATCACTTCATCCAGCTGGGATACCACATGGCCCGCACCCTGGAGCTGCAGAGAGAAGTATTGGTAAAAAATCAACGGATGAACTCGCTGTTATGGTTGATACATTTGCTCCATTGAAATTAACAAAGTCTGCTATTGCACTTTCTGACGGTAAGTATCATAAATCTTGGCTGTAAACCATTAATAAATAGAAAAAAATTACATGAGTGATATCAAAAATGTTGAATATGGATTGGAAAAAATATTTAAAGATGCAAAAGATTTCCTTCCTTTACTAGGCACAGATTATATTGAGTTTTATGTTGGAAATGCAAAGCAAGCTGCCCATTTTTATAAAACAGCATTTGGCTTTCAATCTTATGCATATAAAGGTCTTGAAACAAATAATAAAGATTATGTTTCCTATGTCCTTACTCAGGATAAAATCAAAATTGTTCTAACTTCTCCATTAAACTCAAAATCACCAATTAATGATCATATTGTAAAGCATGGTGATGGTGTGAAAATCATTGCACTTTGGGTAGAAGATGCTGAAAAAGCATGGAAGGAAACCACATCTAGAGGAGCCAAATCTTTTATGAGCCCTACAATAGAAAAAGATGAACATGGCGAGGTTGTTCGCTCTGGAATATATACATATGGTGAAACAGTTCATGTATTTGTAGAGCGTAAAAATTATAATGGTACTTTCCTTCCTGGATATCAAAAATGGGAATCAGCTTATAACCCTGAGCCAACAGGCTTAAAGTTCATTGATCATATGGTTGGGAATGTTGGGTGGAATGAAATGAATAAATGGGTGAAGTTCTATGAAGATGTTATGGGATTTGTTAACTTTTTATCTTTTGATGATAAACAAATTAATACTGATTATTCTGCTTTAATGAGTAAGGTTATGAGTAATGGTAATGGACGGATAAAGTTTCCAATTAATGAGCCTGCAGAAGGAAAGAAAAAATCGCAAATAGAAGAGTACTTAGATTTTTATGAAGGTCCTGGCGTTCAACATATAGCCGTTGCTACAGATGATATAATTACTACAGTTAGTAAGCTACGTTTACGAGGAATAGAATTCTTATCTACACCTCCCGATGAATATTATAAAGCTGTTCCTTTTAGACTAGAAAAACATGATCATAAACTAAAAGAGGATATTGAAACCTTAAAAGGTCTTGGGATATTAATTGATGCTGATGAAGAAGGCTATTTATTACAAATCTTCACAAAGCCGCTTCAAGATCGGCCAACAGTATTTTTTGAAATTATTCAAAGAGTAGGAGCAAGAGGTTTTGGTGCTGGAAATTTTAAAGCTTTATTTGAATCCATTGAAAGAGAACAGGCAAAAAGAGGAACACTTTAAAAAATATATATTATGTCAAATTTAAAAATAGGAGATAGAGCTCCAGAAATTAATGCAATTGATCAAAATGAAAAATCAATTAACTTAGAATCTTATAAAGGAAAAAAAGTAGTGCTATATTTTTACCCTAAAGATATGACTCCTGGATGTACTGCTCAGTCTTGTAATTTGTCGGATAATTATCAGCTGTTACAACAAAAGGGTTACGAAGTGATAGGAGTCTCATGCGATAGTGTCAAAAGACATCAAAAGTTTATTGAGAAACATAACCTTCCATTTAATTTAATCTCTGATGAAGATAAAAAAGTAGTAAGTGACTATGGTGTATGGCAATTGAAAAAATTTATGGGTAGAGAATATATGGGTATTGTAAGGACCACTTTTATAATTGATGAAAAAGGATTAATTTCTGATATTATTTCAAAAGTAAACACTAAAGAACATACAGCTCAAATTATTTAGTAAATTCTCAGTTTTATTTTCAAAATAATAATCTAAAGACTTCTTCTATTTTACCAAACTTCTTAATGTTAATAGTAAACTTTTTAGCATCAATTTTATTGTATTTTGAAATTACAATAGTCTTATATCCTAGTTTTTCAGCTTCAGCAATCCTAGCATCAATTCTATTGACAGCTCTAACTTCACCAGATAAGCCTATCTCTCCCGCAAAGCATATTAGCGTGTCTAATTCTATATTATGATCAGATGAGAGAATAGAACATATTACTGCTAAATCAATAGCGGTATCATTAATTTTAATTCCCCCAGTAATATTTAAGAAAACATCTTTAGACGATAATTTAAAACCACATCTTTTTTCAAGTACAGCAAGTAACATATTCAATCTTTTAGTGTCAAATCCTGTTGCTGAGCGTTGAGGTGTGCCATACACTGCAGAGCTAACTAATGACTGGATCTCCACTAGTAAAGGTCGAGCGCCTTCAATTGTTGCGGCAATTCCTACACCACTTGCTGCCTCATCTCTTTCTGAAATCAATAATTCAGAAGGGTTACTTACTTCTCTTAATCCGTATTGATTCATTTCATAAACTCCTAACTCAGAAGCAGATCCAAATCTATTTTTAATAGTTCTCAATATTCTATAAACATAATTTCTATCGCCTTCAAACTGAAGGACCGTATCCACCATATGTTCTAAAATTTTTGGCCCTGCAATAGCACCATCTTTATTTATATGCCCAATTAGTAAAACAGCAGTTCCTGTTTCTTTTGCAAACTTAATTAGTTCAGAGGTGCATTCTCTTATCTGTGAAATACTTCCTGGGGTAGATTCAAGACTATTAGTATGTATCGTTTGGATAGAATCAATTACTAATATATCAGGTTCTATATTTTCTATTTGTTGAAAAATATTTTGGGTACATGTTTCTGTTAAAATAAAACAATGATCAGAATCTTTATTGATTCTCTCAGCTCTCATTTTAATTTGTTTTTCGCTTTCTTCACCAGAAATATAAAGGATTTTTTTTGACTTAGAGCTAAGTGCAAATTGAAGTAATAAAGTTGATTTTCCTATTCCAGGGTCTCCTGCAAGCAAAATTAAAGAACCTGGAACAATACCGCCTCCAAGTACTCTATTGAGTTCTTTATCATTAGTGATGATTCTTTTTTCATCACTAAAATTTATATCACTTATAAGTTTAGGTGTATTGATTTTTTTGCTTTTAAATCCTTTAGAGGACTTGTCTTCTTTTTTGATATTTTCCTCTACAAAAGAATTCCATTCATTACAACTTGGACATTTCCCTAGCCATTTTGGTGATTGGGTGCCACATTGTTGGCAGAAAAAAGCAGATTGAATTTTTTTAGCCATTGGATATCTTTTCTAAAATTTGAGTTGTCGAAAATCCTTTTGTGAATGGAAGAATAATAACTTCACCTCCATATTCAGCTAATATCTTGTGCCCTATAATATCTTTTTTTAAGTAATCACCTCCCTTAACAATAACATCAGGTCTAATTGTTTTTATCAAGTGTTCTGGAGTGAGCTCATCAAAAATATAAACAGCATCGACAAAACCCAGAGCTGCAATTAAATTAGACCTTGATTTCTGATCAATAATAGGTCTTTTATTACCCTTAAGTGTTTTTACTGAAGAATCAGAGTTTACACCAACAATTAGTTTATGTCCTAAATCTGCAGATCTTGCAAGTGTATCTATATGTCCAGCATGAATTATATCAAAACACCCATTTGTGAAAATAATCTTTTGTTTGTTTTTTTTCCATAAATCAACTTGCTCTTTAAGACTATTTGATTGCATAATCTTATTTTGAATATTTTTAATATTACTCATTTTTATTTTGAAATAGAATTAATATAAAAGAAAATAAACCAAAACAGATAGTCATCAATGTTTGAGCGGTATGCACTGTAAATGCAAATAATAAGGCTGGCTGTGCTGCAATTCCTAAAGTTACTAATCCAAGTTTAGCCGCTAAATGATACGAACCAATACCTCCTTGAGTTGGAACAATCATTCCTAGTCCTCCAATAACAAGCATATAGAATCCGTCTCCAATACTTAAATGTTTTGTTTCCTCAATAGAGAAAAAACAAATATATGTCATCATAATATACATTGTCCAAATACAAATTGTGTGTAGCCAAAAAACTTTTTTATTGGAAATATATTTATAGCTCATTAGTCCTTTTTTTAATCCATCTAAAGCATTAACTATTTTTAGGTAAATAGATAGTTTTTTTATTTTTTTTCTAAAAAAATATGTAGTAAAAGTAAGTGAGATTAAGATTGTAATAATATAAATAAGATTGTTATTGTTGGATTGGCCTGAAGTAAAGAGATCTTTAAAAAAGACGCTAATCTTAGAAAATTGAAAAATGAATGTTAGTCCAATCAAAAGAATTAGTATTATTAAATCAATAATTCTTTCTAAAATTATTGTCCCAAAGAGTTTGTTAAAAGGAGTTTTTTCAATTTTTGTAATTGTTGTACATCTTGTTATTTCACCAGCTCTTGGTATGATTATATTTGAAACATAACCAATTGCTACTGCGCTAATACTATTTGTAATTGAACTTTTATATCCTAAAGATCTAATCATATATGTCCATCTTACACCTCTAGAGATTATAGCAAGAGCTCCAAAAACCATTGATAATAATACCCATTTGATTTCTACATTTTGTAATCTTTGGATTAACTCAATAAGATTTTGATCTTTAAATGCATAATAAATAAGAGCAAAACCTAGTGCAAGAAAGAATAATGATTTGAGTATTTTCATTAATGTAAAATTATAAAATAATGTTGTCAATTAATCTTATTCCAGCAATATAT
>CAJXYM010000011.1 GCA_913063045.1 uncultured Flavobacteriales bacterium
ACATAGTAAATAGTGATCGCTTCATAATCACCAATAAAGATAAAGCAAGTGGAATTTATTTCTTGAAAATAGAAACTGAAAATCAGCTAATCAATCACAAGATTATTTTAGAATAATATACTTGCTCTCAATCTATAATATATTTCTTTTTTTTTAGTTCTTTAGAAAATTATAAGTAATTGAATATCAGTACTTATTATCTTTTTTTGTTCTTTTGTTGTTCTATCAGATATTTCAGATTAAAAAAAAGACCCAACTATTTCACTTTTATGTAATAAATTGCTACTTTTGCCGACCATTTTAGTAAATAGATATATATGCCAACAATAAACCAATTAGTAAGAAAAGGGAGGATTACAGTAAAGAAAAAGAGTAAATCTTTAGCACTACAAAGCTGTCCTCAAAGAAGGGGAGTGTGTACAAGAGTTTATACAACAACTCCAAAGAAACCAAATTCAGCTTTACGAAAAGTTGCCAGAGTTAGATTAACTAATGGTAACGAAGTAAATGCGTATATTGGTGGTGAAGGTCATAACTTACAAGAATATTCAGTTGTGTTAGTTAGAGGTGGTAGAGTAAAAGATTTGCCTGGAGTAAGGTATCATATTGTTAGAGGTGCTCTAGATACATCAGGAGTTAATGAAAGAACTCAACGTAGATCAAAGTACGGAGCTAAGCGTCCAAAGAAATAAAACATAGATAATGAGAAAGAAAAAAGCTAAAAAAAGAATATTACTTCCAGATCCAAGGTTTGGTAGTGCTTTAATTACAAGATTTGTAAATAACTTAATGTTAGATGGTAGAAAAAATACTGCTTTCAAAGTTATGTATACAGCATTAGAAAATGTTGCTGAGAAAATAGAAGATGTAACTAGTTTAGAGGTTTTCGAAAAATCATTAGAAAATGTAAGCCCTCACGTAGAAGTAAGAAGTAGAAGAATTGGTGGAGCTACATTTCAAATCCCTCATCCTGTTAGAGAAGATAGAAAAGTTTCATTAGGGATGAAATGGATGATTGGTGCTGCAAGGAAAAGAAACGAAAAAACAATGGATCAGAAGTTATCTGGAGAGATTCTAGCTGCTTATAAAGAAGAAGGAACTGCTTATAAGAAAAAGCAAGATACTCATAGAATGGCTGAAGCTAATAAAGCATTTTCACATTTTAGATTTTAGACATGGCAAGAGACTTAAAATACACAAGAAATATAGGAATTGCAGCGCACATTGATGCTGGAAAAACTACTACTACTGAAAGGATACTTTACTATGGTGGAGTGAATCATAAGATTGGTGAAGTTCATGATGGTGCTGCAACAATGGATTGGATGGAACAAGAGCAGGAAAGAGGAATTACTATTACATCTGCCGCTACTACATTAGGTTGGGATTATAGAGGTACAAATTATCATGTTAATATTATAGACACTCCTGGTCACGTAGATTTCACTGTTGAAGTTAATAGATCTCTTAGAGTTCTTGATGGATTAGTTTTTTTATTTAGTGCTGTTGATGGTGTTGAACCTCAATCTGAAACTAATTGGAGACTTGCAAATAATTATAATGTTCCAAGAATCGGTTTTGTAAATAAAATGGATAGACAGGGAGCAAATTTCCTTAAGGTTTCAGCTCAGGTTAAAGAAATGCTTGGAAGTCATGCACTTCCTTTACAGATTCCAATTGGTGCAGAAGATGACTTTAAAGGTGTTGTAGATTTAATAAATTTCAAGGGTATTGTTTGGAATGAAGATGATCAAGGTATGACATACAAAGAAGTAGAAATACCTGCTGATATTATTGATGAAGCTAGAGAATACAGAGGTCAGCTTTTAGAAGCTGTTGCTGAATTTGATGAGTCATTAATGGAGAAATATTTTGAAGATGAAAATTCATTAACTGAAGCAGAAATTTTATCTGCACTTAGAGAAGCAACTATTTCAGGTAAAGTTGTTCCTATGATGTGTGGTTCTGCTTTTAAAAATAAAGGTGTTCAGGCTATGCTTGATATGGTAATGGAAATTCTTCCTTCTCCTTTAGATGTTGAAGGGATTACAGGAACTAATCCTGACACAGACGCTGAAGAGACTAGACAGCCTTCTGCTACAGATCCTTTTGCAGCTCTTGCTTTTAAAATTGCTACGGATCCCTATGTTGGTCGTTTATGCTTTACAAGAGCCTACTCGGGTACGTTAGATCAAGGAACTTTTGTTTTAAATACTAGAACGGGTAAAAAAGAACGAATTTCTAGAATTTACCAAATGCATTCTAACAAGCAAAATCAAATTGATAAGCTACAAGCTGGAGATATTGCAGCGCTTGTTGGATTTAAAGATATTAGAACTGGAGATACACTATGTGATTTGAAATCTCCTATTGTTCTTGAATCAATGGACTTTCCAGAGCCGGTAATTGGAATAGCTATTGAGCCAAAAACTCAAAAAGATTTAGATAAATTAGGTGTAGCTCTTGCGAAGTTAACAGAAGAAGATCCTACTTTTTCAGTTAAAACAGATGAAGATTCAGGTCAAACAATTATATCTGGGATGGGTGAGTTACATTTAGATATTATTCTTGATAGATTAAAAAGGGAATTTGATGTTGAGTGTAATCAAGGAGCCCCTCAAGTAGCATATAAAGAAGCTATTACAACAGCAGTTAACCATAGAGAAGTCTTTAAAAAGCAATCAGGTGGTCGTGGTAAATTTGCAGATATTAAATTTGAATTATCTCCTGTTGATGAAGATTTTGAAGGAGAAGGTTTACAATTTATCAATCTAATTAAAGGAGGAAATATTCCAAAAGAATTTATTCCTTCAGTTGAGAAAGGCTTTAAGATGTCGATGACTAATGGTATCTTAGCTGGATTCCCTATTAACACAATGAAAGTTACTTTATCTGACGGTTCATATCATGATGTAGATTCAGATGCCTTGTCTTTTGAATTGTGTGCTCAAATAGCTTTTAAGCAAGCAGCAAAACTAGCTACACCTGTTTTACTTGAGCCAATAATGAAACTAACAGTTATTACTCCTGAGCAAAATATGGGAGATGTAATTGGAGATTTAAATAGAAGAAGGGGGCAGGTTGAAGGAATGGAAGATAAAGCTGGTGCTAAAGTTGTTAATGCTAAAGTACCTCTTTCAGAAATGTTCGGATATATTACTGATCTTAGAACAATTACATCTGGAAGAGCAACATCGACAATGGAGTTTTTCTCTTTCGAGAATGCACCAAAAAATATTTCAGAAGAAGTTATAGCTAATATTAAAGGAGATAAATAAAAACACTTATGGCACAAAAAGTTAGAATAAAGCTTAAATCATTTGATCATAATTTAGTTGATCAATCCGCTGAGAAGATTGTTAAGACAGTAAAAAATTCTGGAGCTATTATTAGTGGGCCAATTCCACTGCCTACGCATAAAAGAATATATACTGTATTAAGATCACCTCACGTAAATAAGCAAGCAAGAGAGCAGTTTCAACTTGCTAATCACAGAAGACTAATGGATATTTATTCATCATCATCAAAAACAATTGATGCATTAATGAAGTTAGAATTGCCAAGTGGTGTTAAAGTAGAAATTAAAGTAATTTAAAAAATTAGAAAGATGCCAGGATTAATAGGTAAAAAAATAGGTATGACGTCAATGTTTTCTGAAGAAGGAAAAAACATCCCTTGTACTATTTTGCAAGTTGGACCATGTGTGGTCTCTCAAGTTAAAACTGAGGAGATTGATGGTTATAGTGCTATTCAACTAGCTTATGACGAGCAAAAAGAATCAAGAATGTCTAAAGCTTTAATGGGTCATTTGAAAAAAGCAAAAACAACTGCTGCTAAGAAATTAGTTGAAATTAGATCATTTGATAATGAAGTTGCTTTAGGAGATGTTTTGAAAGTTGATCTTTTTGAAGAAGGTGATTTTGTTACTGTAGTTGGGACTTCTAAAGGAAAAGGTTTTCAAGGTGTTGTTAAAAGACATGGTTTTGCTGGTGTTGGTGATGCAACGCACGGTCAACATAACAGATTAAGAGCTCCAGGATCTATTGGTGCTGCATCTTATCCTGCACGAGTTTTTAAAGGAATGAGAATGGCTGGTCAAATGGGTAATGAAAGAGTTAAAGTTGAGAATTTACAAGTCATGAAAATTATGACTGATCGTAATGTAATTGTTGTTAAGGGAGCTGTTCCTGGAGCAAAAAACTCATATATAATAATAGAGAAATAATGAAAATAGCCGTACATAATTTAAAAGGAAAAGAAACTACTAAGAAAGTAGAACTTAGCAAAGATATTTTTGGTATTGAGCCAAATGATCATGCTATATATCTTGATGTTAAACAATACTTAGCTTCCCAAAGATTAGGTACGCACAGTTCAAAGGAAAGAGGAGCTGTAAAAGGAAGTAGAAGAAAACTAAGAAAACAAAAAGGTAGTGGTGCAGCAAGAGTTGGTGATATTAAGAATCCTTTATTTAGAGGTGGTGGTCGTGTTTTCGGTCCAAGACCAAGAAAATATGATTTTAAAGTAAATAGAAAAGTAAAAAGATTAGCTAGAAAATCTGCGCTTTCTTACAAGTTAACTCAAAAGAATATTATTATTCTTGAAGACTTTAATTTAGAAAGCCCATCTACTAAGCACTACAGTAGTACTTTAGCTAATTTTGAAGTACTAAATAATAAAACTGTATTAGTTCTTGATAAACCAAATAAAAATATATTTTTGTCATCCCGAAATTTAAGTAGGGCAAAAGTAGTACTAGCCTCAGAACTAAATACTTATGACATTATGAATGCTAATAAGATGTTGTTTGTAGAGTCTTCAATTAAGGAATTAGAAAATAATTTTTAATATTTAATATAATGAGTATTATAAAAAAACCAGTAATTACAGAAAAAATGACTAACGATAGTGAGAAGTTTAATCGTTATGCATTTGTAGTTGAAAAAAAAGCTAATAAGATCGAAATTAAAAAAGCTGTTGAGCAACAATATGATGTTGTTGTTGAGTCAGTAAGAACGATGATCTGTATTGGTAAAAAAAGAGTTAGAGGTACTAAATCAGGTCAAATTACAGGAATGACAAGCACATATAAGAAAGCAATTGTGCAACTTTCTCCTGGAGATTCAATTGATTTTTACAGTAATATTTAATTAAGAGAAAATGGCAGTAAGAAAATTTAAACCAACAACACCGGGTCAAAGACATAAAGTAGCAATCTCTTTTGACACAATTACAGCTTCTAAGCCTCAAAAAAGCTTATTAGTTACTAAGACTAGATCAGGCGGTAGAAATGATACTGGTAAAATGACTATTGCTAATGTTGGGGGTGGGCACAAGCAAAAATATAGATTAGTTGATTTTAAAAGAGAAAAATTTAATATTCCAGCTAAGGTTGCAACTATTGAATACGATCCAAATAGAACAGCTAATATTGCTCTTCTTAATTATGTTGATGGTGAAAAAAGATATATTATCGCTCCTGAAGGTCTAACTGTAGGGATGGAAGTTATTTCATCAGATAGTGCTCCAATTAATGTTGGAAATACACTTCCTTTAAGCGCTCTTCCTCTTGGTACTATTATTCATAATGTTGAATTAAAGCCAGGTCAAGGAGGTATTATGGTTAGAAGTGCAGGGTCATATGCTCAATTGATGGCAAGAGATGGTAAGTATGCTACTGTTAAATTAGCTTCAGGAGAAATTAGAAGAGTCCTCGTTACTTGTTTAGCTACTATAGGAACTGTATCAAATTCTCAACATCAACTTCAAATTTCTGGTAAAGCAGGAAGAAGTAGATGGCAAGGAAGAAGACCTAATGTTAGAGCAACAGTTAAAAATCCTGTTGACCATCCAATGGGTGGTGGTGAAGGAAAACACTCTGGTGGATTGCCAAGAAACAAGAATGGTGTTCCAGCTAAAGGGTATAAAACAAGAAATAAGAAAAAACTTTCTAATAAGTTTATAATTGAAAGAAGAAAAAAGAAATAAGTTATGGCTAGATCATTAAAAAAAGGACCTTATATTCATTACAAACTACAGAAAAAAGTTGATGTAATGAATGACTTAGGAAAAAATTCAGTAATTAAAACTTGGTCAAGATCATCAATGATATCTCCTGATTTTGTTGGGAAAACTTTTGGTGTTCATAATGGAAGACAGTTTATTCCTGTTTATTGTACTGAGAATATGGTAGGTCATAAATTAGGAGAATTCTCTCCAACAAGAACCTTTAGAGGTCATGGTGGTAACAGAAAAAAATAAATAAATGGGATCTAGAAAAAGAATAAAAGCAGATAGTATGAAGGAAGCAAGGAAAAATATCGCCTTTGCTAAACTTAATAACTGTCCTACATCTCCAAGAAAAATGAGGCTTATAGCTGATTTAATCAGAGGAATGAACGCAGATAGAGCATTGTCTGAATTAAAATTAAATCCAAAAGAAGCTTCAAATAGAATGGAGAAATTACTCCTTTCTGCTCTAGCTAATTGGGAGTCTAAGAATGAAGGAAAGAAAATGGATGAAAGTAATTTATATGTCTCTGAAGTTACAGTTGATGGTGGAAGAATGTTAAAAAGAGTTCAACCAGCTCCTCAAGGAAGAGCGCATAGAATTAGAAAAAGATCAAATCATGTAACGCTTGTTGTTGATAGTAGAAAAATAGAAATAAATTAATTTATGGGACAAAAAACAAATCCAATAGGTAATAGGTTAGGAATAATAAGAGGATGGGAATCTAACTGGTACGGTGGTGATAATTTCGGTGATAAATTAGCTGAAGATTATAAAATTAGAAAGTATCTTAATGTTAGACTTTCTAAAGGAAGTGTATCAAAAATTGCTATTGAACGTACTCTTAAATTAGTAACTATAACTATTCATACCGCTAGACCTGGAATCATTATTGGTAAAGGTGGTCAAGAAGTTGAAAATTTAAAAGAAGAAATAAAGAAAATTACTAGTAAAGAAATTCAGATTAATATTTTCGAAGTAAAAAAACCTGACCTTGAAGCTACTTTAGTTGCTGATAGTATTGCTAGGCAAGTCGAGGGTAGAATTTCATATAAAAGAGCAACAAAAATGGCAATTGCCTCATCTATGAGAAATGGTGCTGAAGGAATTAAAGTTCAGATTTCAGGTAGATTAAATGGAGCGGAGATGGCAAGATCTGAAATGTTTAAAGATGGAAGAACTCCTCTTCACACATTTAGAGCAGATATTGATTACTCACTAGCTGAAGCCCAAACAACTTATGGTTTAATTGGAATAAAAGTTTGGATATGTAGAGGAGAGGTTTATGGTAAAAGAGATTTAATGTTACACTTTAAAGCTCCTAAGAAATCTGGAAATAACTCACAAAGAAGACGAAAGTAGTTTAGAAATAAGAAAATAATAAAGAAATGTTACAACCAAAAAAGTCAAAATATAGAAGAATGCAAAAAGGAAAGATGAAAGGTAATGCCAATAGAGGTCACCTTTTAGCTTTCGGGTCATTTGGTATCAAAGCTCTTGAAGAAACTTGGCTTACTGCACGTCAGATTGAGGCAGCAAGAATTGCTGTTACAAGGTACATGAAAAGACAAGGTCAAGTATGGATTAGAGTTTTTCCTGACAAGCCTATTACTAAAAAACCAGCAGAAGTTAGAATGGGTAAAGGTAAAGGAGCTCCAGAATATTGGGCTGCTTGTGTTAGTCCTGGAAGAATGCTTTTTGAATGTGACGGTGTTGATTTTGAAACTGCTAAAGAAGCTCTTAGGCTTGCAGCTCAGAAGCTTCCAATTAAGACAAGGTTTGTAATGAGAAGAGATTTAGTACAATAAAAAAAATAAGATGAAAGAATTAGTATTAACAGATATGCCTTTAAACGAATTAAACGATCTTCTGGATTCAGAAAAAGATAGATTAGTTAAATTAAAGATGAGTCATGCAGTTTCTCCTTTAGAGAACCCATTGTCTATCAAGTTTGCAAGAAAAAAAATTGCTAGAATAATGACTGAAATTAGTAGAAGAAGGCTTGTAACAAAATAATTATTTTATAATGAATAGAAATATAAGAAAAGAAAGAGTAGGAGTTGTTACTAGCAATAAGATGGAAAAATCTATTGTAGTTTCAATTGAAAGAAAAGTAAAACATGATCTTTATGGTAAGTATTTAAAGAAAACTTCAAAATTAACAGCTCATGATGAAAAGAATGATTGTAATGAAGGAGACACTGTTAAAATCATGGAATCACGTCCAATAAGTAAAAATAAGAATTGGAGATTAGTAGAAATAATTGAAAGAGCGAAATAATGATACAACAAGAATCAAGAGTAAAAGTAGCTGACAATAGCGGAGCAAAAGAAATTCTTTGTATAAGAGTTTTAGGTGGTACTGGTAAACGTTATGCTTCTGTTGGAGACAAAATAGTTGGGAGTGTTAAAAATGCAGTGCCTTCTGGAACTATAAAAAAAGGACAAGTTGTTAAGGCTGTTATAGTTAGAGTGAAAAAAGAGGTGAGAAGACCAGATGGTTCATATATTAGATTTAATGACAATGCATGCGTTATTATTGATGAGAATGGTCAAATGAAAGGTACTCGTGTTTTTGGTCCTGTTGCTAGAGAGTTAAGAGATAATGATTTTATGAAGGTCGTTTCATTAGCACCTGAAGTATTATAAATTAAGAAAATGGCGAAAATAAAAATTAAGAAAAACGATAATGTACTTGTTATTGCTGGTACATCAAAAGGAACTAAGGGAAAAGTAGTTAAAGTTATGCCTGGAGTGAATAGAGCAATTGTTGAAGGAGTAAATATGGTTTCTAAGCATACAAAACCTAATGCTGCTAATCCACAAGGTGGTATTGTTAAACAAGAATCCTCTATTCATATCTCTAATATTCAACTAATAGATCCTAAGACTGATAAACCAACAAGAGTTGGAAGAGTTAGAGACGAAAAAACTGGTAAAATTGAAAGATTTGCTAAAACAACAAAAGAAGTAATAAAGTAATGGAATATATACCACGATTAAAAGAAAAGTATAAAACTGAGATTATTAATAATCTTAAGGGAAACTACAAGTCAGTAATGGAAGTTCCTAGACTATTAAAAATTTGTTTAAATCAAGGAGTTGGAAGTGCAACAACTGATAAAAAGCAAATTGAGGCTGCTCAAAAAGAGATGTCAACTATTACTGGTCAAAAAGCAGTTTTAACTAAATCTAAAAAAGATATATCTAATTTTAAGCTTAGAAAAGGCATGCCTGTTGGAGTGATGGTTACTCTTAGAGGTAATCAAATGTATGAGTTTTTAGATAGATTTGTTACTTCTACACTTCCTAGAATTAGAGATTTTCAAGGAATTTCAAATAAAGGTTTTGATGGAAGAGGGAATTTTACTCTTGGAATTAAAGAACAGATAGCCTTTCCTGAAATTAGTATTGATAAAATCCTAAAGGTTACTGGAATGGATATCACATTTGTAACTAATGCAAATTCTGATGAAAACGCATTAGCTTTACTTAAAGAATTAGGTATTCCTTTTAAAAAAAATAAACAATAAGATATGGCAAAAGAATCAATGAAAGCTCGTGAGGTTAAAAGAGCTAAGTGCGTTGCTAAATACGCTGATAAAAGAGCTGCACTTAAAGCGGCTGGTGATTTTGTAGGTTTACAAAAGTTACCTAAAGATGCTTCACCTATAAGAATGCATAATAGGTGTAAGTTAACTGGTAGGCCTAAAGGTTACATGAGGCAGTTTGGTCTTTCTCGTGTTATGTTTAGAGAAATGGCAAATTTTGGTTTAATCCCTGGCGTTAAGAAGGCAAGCTGGTAATTTATAAATAAAAGAAACGATGTTTACAGATCCAATAGCAGATTATTTAACTAGAGTAAGAAATGCTCAAATGGCAGGTCATAAAGTTGTTGATATACCAGCCTCTAATATGAAAAAAGAAATAACTAAAATTCTTCATGATAAAGGTTATATCTTAAATTATAAAATAGAGGATGAGGTTAATTACCAAGGAAATATAAAAATTGCCTTAAAGTATAATCATAAAACTAAGTCACCAGCAATTAAAAAATTATTAAGAATTAGTAAGCCTGGTCTTAGAAAGTATACTAGCTCTTCAACTCTACCTAGAGTGATAAATGGCTTAGGTATTGCCATTGTTTCAACTTCCAAAGGTGTTATAACTGATAAAGAAGCAAGAGATTTAAAAATAGGTGGTGAAGTTATTTGTCATATTTATTAAAAAAAAGAAGAATGTCAAGAATAGGAAATAATCCAGTTACAATTCCAGAAGGTGTCACAGTGACACTTGAAGAGAATATAATAACTGTTAAGGGAAAGCTTGGAGAATTAACTCAAGAGATATCTCCAAGTATCACTGTTTTAGTAAATGATAATTTAGTATCATTTAGTAGAAAGAGTGATCAAAAAGATATCAGATCTATGCATGGACTATATAGATCTTTAGTTAATAACATGTGTATAGGAGTTAGTGTTGGTTATACAAAGAAATTACAATTTATTGGAGTAGGTTATAGAGCTGCGGCAAATGGACAAAATTTAGATATTTCTGCTGGGTTTTCTCATAATATTGTTCTTTCAATTCCTTCCGATGTTAAATTAGTAGCAGAAACTGAAAAAGGAAAAGCTCCTTTAGTAACATTAACATCTCATGATAAACAACTTTTAGGAGCTGTTGCTGCAAAGATTAGATCTTTCAGACCACCAGAGCCTTACAAAGGAAAAGGTATTAGATATGTTGATGAATATGTACGTAGAAAAGCAGGTAAAACATCTGCTAGTTAAAAATTGATATAAAATGATAGAGTCAAAAAAAGATAAAAGACAAAAAGTTAGATTTAAAATCAGAAAGAAAGTTTCTGGAACTAAAGAGATGCCTAGGTTAGCTATTTTTAGAAGTAATAAAGAAATTTATGCTCAATTAATTGATGATGTTTCTTCATCTACATTAGGAGCTGCTTCATCCAGAGATAAATCTTTAGTGGATATTAAATCTAATAAAATTGATCAGGCTAAAGAAGTTGGTAAATTAATTGCTGTAAAAGCTAATGAGGCTGGAATTAAATCTGTGGTATTTGATAGAGGAGGTTTTCTATATCATGGAAGAGTTAAAGCACTAGCAGATGCAGCAAGAGAATCAGGACTAAAATTTTAAGAAAAAAAATATATGTTAAAATCAGCAAAAGATAAAAAAGTAAAGATATCATCAGATATTGAATTGAAAGATCGCCTTGTAGGTATTCAAAGGGTTGTTAAAGTTACCAAGGGAGGTAGAGCTTTTGGTTTTTCAGCTATTGTTGTTGTTGGTGATGAAAAAAGTATTGTTGGTATAGGTCTTGGTAAATCTAAAGATGTTTCTACTGCAATTTCTAAAGCAATAGATGCTGGTAAGAAAAACTTAGTCAAGATTCCTATTTTAAAAGGTACTATTCCTCATGAGCAATCTTCTAAATTTGGTGGATCTCAAGTATTTATAAAGCCTGCATCTAATGGTACTGGAGTCAAAGCTGGTGGAGCAATGCGTGCCGTACTAGAGAGTGCTGGAGTTAAAGATGTACTAGCAAAGTCTAAAGGCTCTTCTAATCCTCATAATTTAGTTAAAGCTACTTTAAAAGCATTACTTGAATTAAGAGATGCAAGAACAGTCGCTATGGAAAGAGGTATCACGATGGATAAAGTTTTTAATGGATAATTAAATTATTATGAGTAAAGTGAAAATAAAGCAGACAAGAAGTAGAATAGGTAGACCAAAAGTTCAAAAAAGAACATTAGACGCTCTTGGTTTAAGGAAAATGCAACAGATTGTAGAACATGAGCCAACTCCTCAGATTTTAGGAATGATTCATAAGATTAAACATTTAATTACTATCGTAGAATAATATGGAATTACACAATTTAAAACCTGCAGAAGGTTCAACTAAAGATGGCAAAAGAGTAGGTAGAGGTGAAGGTTCTAAAAGAGGCGGAACTTCTACTAGAGGTCATAATGGTCAAAAATCAAGATCTGGTTACTCAAAGAAAGTAGGTTTTGAAGGTGGTCAGCAACCAATTCAGAGAAGACTTCCGAAATTTGGTTTTACTAACCCTAACAGAGTTGAATATAATGGAGTAAATTTAGACACAATACAAGCTCTGGTAGATATAAAGAAAATTAAAACTACAGTTGATAAACAATTACTTATTGATAACGGTCTAGTTCAGAAAAAAGATTTAGTCAAAATTTTAGGTAGAGGAGAACTTAGTGCCAAATTAACTGTAACTGTTGATGCATACTCTGCTTCTGCAAAAGAATCAATTGAAAAAGCAGGAGGAACTGCCAACTTAAGTAAATAGAAATATGAAAAAGTTAATTGAAACAATAAAGAATATTTGGAATATTGAAGATCTAAGAAGTAGAATCTTAGTAACCCTTGGTATTCTTGCTATATATAGATTTGGCTCTTTTGTTGTAATTCCTGGAGTTGATCCAGCTCAATTATCTGCTTTACAAGATCAAACTGCTGATGGTTTATTAGGACTATTAAATATGTTTACTGGTGGAGCTTTTTCACAAGCTTCAATATTCGCATTAGGTATTATGCCTTATATATCGGCTTCAATTGTAATTCAATTACTAGGAATGGCAATTCCTTACTTTCAAAAATTACAGAAGGAAGGAGAGAGTGGTAGAAGAAAAATTAATAATATTACTAGATATCTTACGATTTTAATTACTGGTGGTCAAGCTCCAGGATATATCGCTAATCTTCAAGCAACATTACCTGAAACAGCATTTTTATTGCCTGCTGGTGGTTTTTGGGTGTCTTCTATAATTATACTAGTTACTGGAACTATGTTTGTAATGTGGTTAGGTGAAAAAATTACAGATAGAGGAATTGGCAATGGAATCTCTTTATTAATTATGATTGGAATTATAGCTAGTTTCCCACAATCTTTAATGCAAGAGTTTGTATCTGCTCTTGGAAGTACTGGTGGTGGTTTAGTTGTGTTTTTAATAGAAATGGTTTTATTATTATTTGTCATCTTAGTTACAATATTACTTGTTCAAGGTACAAGAAGAATACCCGTGCAATATGCAAAAAGAGTGGTAGGAAATAAACAATATGGTGGAGTTAGACAATTTATTCCTCTTAAAGTTAATGCTGCTGGTGTGATGCCAATTATTTTCGCCCAAGCAATTATGTTTGTTCCTATTACACTTGTTGGATTCTCTGAAAACGAATCACTTCAAGGCATTGCTGCTATTCTTACTGATTTTCAAGGTTTTTGGTATAATGTATTATTCTTTTTAATGATTGTTGCATTCACATATTTTTATACTGCAATGACAGTAAATCCTAATCAGATGGCAGACGATATGAAGAAAAATGGTGGTTTCATTCCTGGAATTAAACCTGGAAGATCCACAGCAGATTACCTTGACAATGTAATGTCAAGAATTACTTTTCCTGGATCTCTATTTCTTGGTTTAGTTGCAATTTTACCTGCCTTTGCTATGCAAGGAGGAGTTAATGTGCAATTCGCTCAATTTTATGGAGGTACATCACTTTTAATTTTAGTTGGAGTTATTCTTGACACTCTTCAGCAAATTGAAAGTCATCTTTTAATGCGTCATTATGATGGATTAATGGAATCAGGAAGGATAAAAGGAAAGTCTTCTGGTAATATAATGTAATTATCTATTTAGATGATTCATTATAAAACTGAGGAGGAGATTGATTTAGTTAGAGAAAGTTCTTTACTTGTTGCAAAAACTCATGCAGAAATTGCTAGCTTTTTAAAGCCAGGTGTTTCTTCATTAGAGCTGGATAAAATAGCTGAAGAGTTTATTAGAGATAACGGAGGTGTACCTGCATTTAAGGGATATAATGGTTTTCCCTGTACACTTTGTATGTCACCAAATGAACAAGTTGTTCATGGTATTCCTAATAAAAAAGCTTTGATTGAAAATTCTATATTATCAGTAGATTGTGGTGTTTTAATGAATAATTACTATGGTGACTCTGCTTATACATATGAAGTAGGAGAGGTTGATCTTGAAGTTAAGAATCTTTTGAAGATTACTAAAGAGTCATTATATAAAGGTATTGATATGGCAGTTGTAGGAAATAGGATCGGAGATATTAGCTTTGCTATTCAAAATCATGCTGAATTAAATGGATACGGAGTTGTTAGAGAACTTGTAGGTCATGGACTTGGAAAAAGTCTTCATGAAAGTCCTGAAGTTCCAAACTACGGAAGACGAGGTTCAGGACAAAAGCTTAAAAAAGGTTTAGTAATTGCTATTGAACCAATGATAAATATGGGTACAAGAAAAATTTTGCAACATAATGACGGATGGACTATAACAACACTTGATAAAAAACCGTCTGCACACTTTGAACACACTATTGTGGTGAGAGAAGGAAAAGCAGAAATTTTGTCAAGTTTTAAAGAAATTGAAAAAATAATAAATGGCTAAACAAGCTAACATAGAATTAGATGGGACAATTACACAGGCATTATCAAATGCTATGTTTAGAGTTGAACTTGAAAATGAGCATATTGTAACTGCACATATCTCTGGAAAAATGAGAAAGTTTTATATTAAGCTATTACCAGGAGATAAAGTTAAATTAGAGATGTCCCCATATGATTTAACTAAAGCTAGAATAACGTATAGGTACTAATAAATATATAAAAAAATGAAAGTACGAGCATCAGTAAAAAAAAGAAGCGCAGATTGCAAGATAGTAAGACGTAAAGGAAGACTATATGTAATTAATAAAAAGAATCCAAAGTTTAAACAAAGACAAGGTTAAAAATTATGGCTAGAATTAAAGGTATTGATTTACCAAAAAATAAAAGAGGGATCATTTCATTAACTTATATTTATGGAATTGGATCTACATTTGCTACTGCAATATTAAAAGAAGCTAAAGTCTCTCACGACAAAAAAGTCCAAGACTGGACAGACGACGAAGCTAATAAAATACGTGCTATAATAGGAGATAATTATACTGTTGAAGGAGAATTAAGAGCTGAAACTCAAACTAATATTAAAAGATTAATGGATATTGGTTGTTACAGAGGTATTAGACATAGAACAGGTCTCCCTTTAAGAGGGCAAAGAACAAAAAATAATTCAAGAACTAGAAAAGGTAAAAGAAAAACTGTCGCTAACAAAAAGATAGCAACTAAATAATAATAGATAATGGCTAAAACAACAAAAAAAAACAAGGTTAGAGTAGAATCAGAGGGTCAAGCTCACATTCAAGCATCCTTTAATAATATTATAATTTCTCTAACTAACAATAATGGTCAGGTTATTTCATGGTCATCAGCTGGAAAAATGGGATTTAGAGGTTCTAAAAAGAATACTCCTTATGCTGCACAATTAGCTGCTGAAGATTGCACTAAAGTTGCTCTTGATGCAGGATTAAAAAGAGTCAAAGTTTATGTTAAAGGACCTGGAGCAGGTAGAGAATCAGCTATTAGAACTATACATAATAATGGTATTATAGTGACTGAAATTGTTGATGTTACTCCATTACCACACAATGGGTGTAGACCACCTAAAAAGAGAAGAGTTTAATATTTTAATAATTTAATATAACATGGCAAGATATACAGGACCTACATCACGAATTTCAAGAAGATTTGGAGAAGCAATTTTTGGGCCAGACAAAGCTTTAGCTAAGAAAGCCTATGCTCCTGGACAGCATGGTAATGCTAGACGAAGAGGGAAAAAATCAGAATATGGAGTTCAATTAGATGAAAAACAAAAGGCTAAATTTACTTATGGTATACTAGAAAAACAATTTTCAAATTTGTTTAAAGAAGCTTTAAGAAGAAAAGGTATTACTGGAGCAATTTTGCTTCAAATGTGTGAAATGAGATTAGACAATATAGTTTATAGAATGGGTATTGCTCCAACAAGAAGAGCTGCTCGTCAGTTAGTTACGCATAGACACATATTAGTTAATGGTAGTTTAGTTAACATCCCCTCTTATGCATTAAATGTTGGAGATAAAATTAGTGTAAGAGAGCGTTCAAAATCTTTAGAAGCAATTCATAATTCATTATCAAATTCATCTGATATTTTAGAATGGGTAGAATTTAATTCTGAATCTAAATCAGGGAAATTACTTGCTGCTCCTGAGAGAATTCAAATTCCAGAAAATATTAATGAGCAATTAATTGTTGAGCTTTATTCAAAATAAAAAATAAAAATTTAAAAAATTAAAGATATGCAGATATTAGATTTTCAAAAGCCTGATGAGGTTATAATGATAAATGAAGAAGCTAACCAAGGTAACTTTGAGTTCCGTCCACTTGAGCCTGGTTATGGATTAACAATTGGTAATGCTGTTAGACGTGTTTTATTATCTTCTTTAGAAGGTTTTGCTTTAACATCTATTAAAATTAAAGGAGCTGATCATGAATTCTCTTCACTTAAAGGAGTTGTTCAGGATGTAACTGAGATTGTTTTAAATTTAAAGCAAATTAGAATTAAGCAACAAATTGAAGGAGTAAGTTCTGAAAATGCAAAAATTACAGTTAAAGGTCAAGATCAAATTACTGGTGCTGATCTTGCTAATGGACTTTCTAGTTTTCAGATTTTAAATCCTGATCAGTTAATTTGTGAATTAGATTCTTCTGTTGAATTTACAATGGAATTTTCAATAAATAAAGGTAGAGGGTATGTTCCAGCTGAAGAAAATATAGATGAAGAAGCTACAATTGGAACAATTGCTATTGATTCAATTTTTACTCCTATCAAAAATGTTAACTATAATGTTGAAAATTATAGAGTTGGACAAAAGACAGATTTCGAAAAATTAAATATTAATATTACTACAGATGGTTCAATTGATCCTAAAAGAGCTCTAACTGAAGCATCTAAAATTCTTATTCAACACTTTATGCTTTTCTCTGATGAAAAGATTAATTTAGAAGCTGATATAGCAGATGATTTTGATGAGGATACTTTACATATGAGACAACTTTTAAAAACTGAACTAACAGATTTTGGTTTATCAGTAAGAGCTTTAAATTGTTTGAAAACAGCTGAAGTTTACACTCTTGGAGAGTTAGTCTCTTTTAAAAAGAGTGATATGTTAAAGTTTAGAAACTTTGGAAAAAAGTCTCTAACAGAATTGGAAGAATTAATAGATGAAAAAGGTTTAAATTTTGGATTTGATATTTCAAAATATAATTTAGATAACGACTAGAAAATGAGACACGGAAAAAAGTTTAACCATTTAGGAAGAAAAGCTGCACATAGAAAAGCAATGCTTTCAAATATGGCATGTTCCCTAATTGAGCATAAAAAAATTAAAACAACTTTAGCAAAAGCTAAGGCACTAAGAGTTTATATAGAACCTCTTATTACTAAATCAAAAAATGATACTACTCACTCAAGAAGGGTAGTGTTTAGCTATTTAAAACAAAAGGAAGCTATTACTGAGTTATTTGGTGATATTTCTTCTAAGGTAGCTGAAAGAAATGGTGGGTATACAAGAATTTTAAAGTTAAGTAATAGACTTGGAGATAATGCTCAAATGTCATTTATAGAATTAGTGGATTATAATACAGAGTATACGACTAACACTTCTACGACTAAAAAGTCTAGAAGAAGAGGTGGTAATAAAACTGTTTCTAATACGCAAGTTATTGAAGCAGATGTTGTAGAAGAAGCTATTGAAGTAGATTTGGCTGAAGAGACTCCTGATGTTGATGTAGTTGAAGATACTTCTAAAAATAATGAAGTAAAAGAGACTATTGATGAGCAAAAAAAGACTTCATCTGAAAATTAAAATTTAATATGAATAAATAATTAAAAGGATAAAGCATTTGTGTTTTGTCCTTTTTTTTTAATAGTATGATAATATGAAATATAATAAGAAAAATAATGCAATTTTGCTACTTGAAGACGGTACTGTTTTTTATGGTTTTGGAGCTGGTTTTAGTGGAATTGCTACTGGTGAATTATGTTTTAATACTGGTATGACTGGATATCAAGAAGTATTCACAGACCCCTCTTATTATGGTCAGCTAATGATTACTACAAATGCTCATATTGGTAATTACGGAATTCACTCTGATGAAGCTGAATCCGATGATATTAAAATATCTGGATTAATATGTAAAAATTTTAATTTAAATTTTTCAAGAACATCTGCTGAATCCGATTTAAATAATTTTTTTATTAAATCTAATAAAGTAGTTATTTCTGATATTGACACTCGGTCTGTTGTTAGACACATAAGAGATAAAGGAGCTATGAATGCTATTATTTCTAACACATCAACAGATATCTCTGAACTTAAAGAAATTTTAAAATCTGTTCCTTCTATGGAAGGCTTAGAATTATGTTCTAAGGTCTCAACCAAAGAAAGTTATTTTGTGGGAACCAAGGAGTCTAATTTTAAAGTTGCTGTACTTGATCTTGGTATTAAAAAAAACATTTTAAGTTGCTTGACTGAAAGAAACTGTTATTTACAAGTTTTTCCAATGAATACTTCTTTTGCTGAAATAAATAAATGGAGTCCTGATGGATTCTTTTTATCTAATGGTCCTGGTGACCCAGCAACAATGCCTGATGTGCTTAAAACAGTAAAGGAGATGACTAATGACGGGAAACCTTTGTTTGGTATTTGTCTTGGACATCAAATGTTAGCTTTGTCTGAAGGGATAAGGACTTATAAAATGCATAATGGTCATAGAGGAATTAATCATCCTGTACAAAATCTTGAAAATGGTAAATCTGAAGTTACCTCGCAGAATCATGGTTTTGGTATAAGTGCTGAAGATGTTAATGCAAATAAGAATATTAAAGTTACACACATAAATTTAAATGATGATACAATAGAGGGAATAAGCTTAAACCACAAAAATTGTTTTTCTGTTCAGTATCATCCAGAATCTTCTCCTGGACCACACGATTCTAGATATCTTTTTGACTCTTTTGTTGAACGTATGCATAAATTTAAGGATTAATGAGTAAAATTAAAAAGATACATGCTCGGCAAATTTTAGATTCTAGAGGAAACCCGACAGTTGAAGCTGAAATAACAACTGATTCTGGAGTTTTTTCAAGAGCTTCTGTCCCCTCAGGAGCTTCTACTGGTAAGCATGAAGCTGTTGAATTAAGAGATGGTGATTTATCTATGTATTTAGGAAGAGGGGTTTTAAAAGCTGTAGAGAATATTAACTATAAGATTAACTCAGCGCTTTTTGGTATGTCTGTTTTAGATCAATTAAGTATTGATAATAAATTAATCGAACTTGATGGAACAGAAAATAAAGAAAATCTTGGAGCAAATGCGATGCTTGCAGTCTCTTTAGCATGTGCAAAGTCTGCAGCACAAGTAAACAATAAATCCTTATTTCATAATATAGGTGGTCTAGATTCATATGAATTACCTATTCCTATGATGAATATTCTAAATGGTGGTTCTCATGCTGATAATAGTATTGATTTTCAGGAATTTATGGTTATGCCCATAGGAGCTAAATCTTTTTCTGAGTCATTAAGAATTGGAACAGAGATATTTCATGCTTTAAAAAAAGAATTAAAGAGTAAAGGTTTTTCAACAAATGTAGGTGATGAGGGAGGGTTTGCGCCTAATTTAGAGTCTAATGAGGAGGCTATAAAAATTGTTATTAGTGCCATTGAATCAGCGGGATATAGACCTGGAGAAGATGTGTATATTGCAATTGATGCAGCCGCATCAGAGTTTTATTTATCGGATGAAAATGTATATCATTTTCATCAGTCAACAGGCGATAAGTTATCTCCTAATGAGATGGTGAGTTATTGGAAAGAATGGGTAGATAAATATCCAATTATTTCAATTGAAGATGGATTAGATGAAGACGATTGGACTGGATGGAAACATCTTACTGAAAAAATAGGTCATAAGGTGCAATTAGTTGGAGATGATTTGTTTGTTACAAATGTTCAAAGGCTTTCCAAAGGAATTAATCAGAGTATTGCAAATTCAATTTTGATCAAAGTAAATCAAATTGGAACTTTATCTGAGACAATTCAAGCAGTAGATTTAGCTCATGAGAACTCCTACACATCAGTGATGAGTCACAGGTCTGGAGAAACTGAGGATACAACAATTGCTGATTTATCAGTTGCCTTATCTTGTGGTCAAATTAAGACTGGATCAGCATCTAGATCAGATAGAGTAGCAAAATATAATCAGTTACTTAGAATTGAAGAAGAATTAGGTGAAAAAGCATTATTTACAGGAAAAGGATTCAAGTTTGTTAGGTAATTTTTTTTTAAGATAGTATATTTACATAAAATAATTTATTAGTATGAGTAGAAAAGCAGAATTACATTTCGAAGGAAAAAAATATGATCTTCCAGTCATTGTTGGTTCAGAAAATGAATATGCAATTGATATTAGTAAATTAAGATCAGAATCAGGACTAATAACTCTTGATAGAGGTTTTAAGAATACAGGTTCAACTAAAAGTGCTATAACTTTTTTAGATGGAGAAGAAGGTATTTTAAGATATAGAGGGTATTCTATTGAAGAATTAGCTGAGAAATCAAATTTCCTAGAGGTATCATATCTATTAATTTATGGAGAGTTACCAACTAAGCTTCAATTAGATGATTTTATCAGTGAAATAACTTCTCATACTTTAGTACATGAAGATGTTAAAGCTATTTTAGACGGTTTCCCCTCAAGAGCTCATCCAATGGGAGTTCTTTCATCTCTTGTCTCTTCTCTCACTGCTTTTTATCCGAAATCGTTAGATCCAAATAGGTCTTCAGATGCAGTAAATGGAACTATTATTAGATTAATTGCTAAACTACCTACCCTTGCTGCTTGGAGTTATAAAAATAGAATGAGGCAGCCTATTATGTATCCTAAGAATAAACTTAATTACACTAGTAATTTTCTACATATGATGTTCGGGTTACCAACTAATGAAACTGAAATAAACCCTATAATTGCAAAAGCTCTTGATAAACTTTTAATTCTTCATGCTGATCATGAACAAAATTGTTCTGCATCAACAGTTAGAATAGTTGGTTCATCTCATGCAAGTTTATATGCATCTATCTCTGCAGGTATTGCTGCACTATGGGGTCCTTTACATGGTGGAGCAAATCAAGCAGTTATAGAAATGCTTGAAGAAATTAAATCTAATGGTGGAGATGTTGATAAATACATCTCTAAAGCAAAAGATAAAAATGATTCATTTAGATTAATGGGATTTGGTCACAGAGTTTATAAGAATTTTGATCCAAGAGCTAAAATTATTAAAAAAGCTGCAGATGATGTATTATCTCAGTTAGGAATTCAAGATCCGGTATTAGATATTGCTATGAAATTAGAGGAAGTAGCTCTTAATGATGATTATTTTAAGTCAAGAGGTTTATACCCCAATGTTGATTTTTATTCTGGTATAATTTACAGAGCATTAGGGATTCCTACAGATATGTTTACAGTTATGTTTGCTTTAGGAAGACTTCCTGGCTGGATTGCGCAATGGAAAGAAATGCGTGAGAATACTGAGCCTATTGGTAGACCAAGACAGGTATATACTGGTGCAAATCAAAGAAGTTATTCAGATATTATTACTAGATAATTCATTTTAAATATATATTTAAAAAGGCAATTTTTAAGTTGCCTTTTTTTAATTTTACTGCATGAGTTATTCATCATTACAAGCGTGTATTAAAGATCTAGAAGATCATGGTTTTTTAAAAAGAATTAAAAAAGAAGTTGATCCTAATTTAGAAATGGCTTCCATTCACTTAGCGGAGTTCAAAAAATCTGGCAAAGCTTTACTTTTTGAAAACATTAAAGGAAGTAAGTATCCAGCAGTTTCTAATCTATTTGGAACGTTAGAAAGAAGTAATTTTATTTTTAGGAAATCTATTAATAAGGTAAAAAAAATTATTGATTTACAATTAAATCCAATTAATGGTTTTAAAAACCCATTATCTTCATTGCAAAGTGCTTTTTATGCGATTAAAGCATTACCTATGAAGGTTCCTTTTCCTAAATCTTTTGAAGAAATAAAAATTTCTGATATTCCACAAATTAAATGTTGGCCTGATGATGGAGGTTCCTTCATCACACTGCCACAAGTTTTTTCAGAAGATATTAATAACCCTGGAATTATGAATTCAAATTTAGGGATGTATAGAATTCAGTTAAGTGGAAATAATTACATTCAAAATAAAGAAATTGGCATTCACTATCAAATTCATAGAGGTATTGGAGTTCATCAGAAAAATGCAATAAAAAAAGGTATTCCACTAAAAGTTTCTATCTTTATAGGAGGTCCTCCTTCACACACATTCTCTTCTGTAATGCCTTTGCCAGATAATATGTCTGAGCTTACATTTGCAGGAATATTAGAGGGGCGTAGATTTAGATACTCACTTTTAGATGGTTATACTATCTCTTCAGATGCTGACTTTGTAATCTGTGGAGAAATAGATGCTAAATTAAAGCCTGAGGGCCCTTTTGGAGATCATCTAGGGTATTATAGTTTAACTCATGACTTTCCTTTCATAAATGTTAAAAAAGTATTTGCTAAAAAGAATGCTATTTGGCCTTTTACAGTTGTTGGAAGACCTCCTCAGGAAGATTCACAGTTTGGTAAATTAATTCATTCAATGACAGGCAAGGCTATTGAAAATGAAATTCCAGGACTTAAATCTGTTAATGCAGTTGATGAATCTGGAGTGCATCCATTATTATTAGCAATAGGAAGTGAAAGATATACTCCTTATAACCCAACTAGAGTTCCTCAAGAAATTTTAACTATTGCAAATCATATTTTAGGTACGGGTCAGTTATCATTAGCAAAATATCTATTTATTATCGAAGAAGAAAATGCTCCAGATATAAATGATAAAGAAGCTTTTTTTAAGCATTTATTTGAAAGAGTTAATTGGTCAAGGGATCTTCATTTTCAAACTAAAACTACAATGGATACTTTAGACTATAGTGGGGAAGGTTTAAATGAAGGGTCAAAGGTGATAATTGCTGCTGCTGGTATTAAAAAAAGAAGTTTATTAAGTATTAAACCTACATTAGATTTACCTAATCATTTTAATCATTCATTTATGGTGTGTGATGGAGTTTTGTCAATTGATGGAAATGGTGATATTAATATTTTGATTGAGTATTTAGAAAAAATTAATTTGAAAGGTATTAGTTTAATTACTGTTGTTGATGATGCTAATTTTGTTTCAGAAGATTTTAGTAATTGGTTATGGGTATGTTTCACACGCTCAAATCCTTCACATGATATTTTTGGCTTACACTCTAAAATGATTAATAAACATTTTTCCTGCTCAATACCAATTATTGATGCTCGAATTAAAGCTCATCATGCACCGGTTTTAAAAAGATAATTTATCTATTTTTTTTCCAAACTTTCTTCTTATTCTTTTTTAGTATTTCAAATTTAGGCCCTTGACTATACCCATTTGGAAGATTGTTTTTAGTCACACTTTTTTCAATTAGTTTCTCAATATCTAAGAAATTTGAAACTTGTTTTTGATTAATTAGTGTTATTGCTTCTCCAGTTCTATCTGCTCTAGCTGTTCTTCCTATTCGATGAACGTAATCTTCTGCATCGTGTGGAACTTCGTAGTTAATTACTAATTCAATTCCTTTGATATCAATTCCTCGCGATAATATATCTGTCGCAACTAATATTTTTATTTTTTTATTTTTAAAATCTCTTATTGTATCCTCTCTTTGTTCTTGATTTAATTCGGAATGCATATCACTCGACCTAAGACCTGAATTGTTAAGAGTTTTTTTAATTGCTTTTACACTTTTAATGCTTGAAGCAAATATTAGAACATGGCTAATTTCTTTTTCTTTAGACTTTTCTTTAAGTATATCTCTTATTAATCTTACTTTTTGTTCATCATGCACTAAATAAGCACTTTGTGTGATTCCAGCGGCTGGCTTAGAAATTGCTAAACTAATACTAGAAGGGTTTATTAAAATATTCTCAGCTAATTTTCTGATTTTTGGAGGCATTGTAGCTGAAAAAAGTAGAGTTTGTCTCTTTTTTGGAAGTTTTTTGGAAATGCTTACAATGTCATCATAAAAACCCATATCTAACATTCTATCTGCCTCATCTAAGATTAAGTATTCAACGGAACTTGTGTCAAAGTAATCGAATTTTAGATGTGCCATTAATCTTCCTGGAGTACAAATTATTATATCTGCACCTTTTACTAGAGCTTGTTTTTGATTTTCAAACTCAGGCCCAGTTCCACCTCCGTAAATTGGATACGATGATGAATTAGTATAATATGAAAAACCTTCAATTTGCATATCAATTTGCTTAGCAAGTTCTCTTGTTGGAGCAATTATTAATGCTTTAACCTTATTTTCTTGTTTTTTTGTTGATAAAATACTTAATATAGGTAATACAAATGCTGCTGTTTTACCTGTTCCAGTTTGTGCACAGGCTATAAGATCTTTTCCCTCTAATATTAATGGTATTGCTTGCTCTTGGACAGGAGTCGCATCTTCAAATCCCATCATTTCTAACCCTTCTTCTAATTGACTACTTAAGCCTATTTTAGTAAATTTCATATTTATTTTTCATCGTTAACAATCTTATTAATTTTTTTAAGTACATTAAAAAAGATTGTTATTTCTTCTTTTTCACATTCTTCATATACCTTATTATTAAATTTTAAAACTTCTGTTTTTGCTATCTCTCTCCACTCTAAGCCTATTTTGGTTAAATGGATAATAGACTTTCTTTTATCATTAGGATCTGTTTTTCTTATAATTATTCCAATATCTTCTAACTTATTTAATGATCTAGCAAGAGATGTAGATTCCATACCCATATTAGGTCCTAGCTGTGTAGATGGGGTTCCTTCAAACATATCAATATTTAAAATAATTTTACCTAATGACATACTTACCATATAATCTGATGCTTTTCTATTATACATCTTAGTAATATTATACCAGGTCTTTCTTATGTTATAATCAACTGTTTCTTCAGGCTCCATATTTTTAAAATTTAGACTAACAAATATACTAAAACATATGTGCGTAGTATTTGTTAAATTTTGAATCTCTTTTTTTTATACTATCTTTAAAAAAAAAATCACAATGAACTATCCATCTCCTCTAGAAATATTTTATAAATGGGAAAAAGAAAAACCTAATGACGTTTTTTTAAGTCAACCGATTAATGGTGTTTGGCATAATTGGACTTTTAAACAAGTCGGGCTTGAGGTTAGAAAAATGGCAGCATATATACAATCTCTAGGCTTTGATGATAAATCAAAAATTGGAATTATTTCTAAAAATTGTGCTCATTGGGTTATGAGTGATTTAGCTATTATGCTCTCTGGTAATGTATCTGTTCCTTTATACCCAAACCTTAATAAAGAATCATTAAATCAAATTCTTTTACATAGTGAGACAAAGTTTTTATTCATTGGAAAATTAGATAAATTTGAACTTATTAAAGATGGTGTTCCTAATACGATTGAATGTGTTACATTTCCTTTTTATAGCGAAGATTACCCGATATGGGATGAGGTTATTAAAGATGTTGATCCAATTAAAGATGATATTATAATACCTATTAAAGATTTAGCTTCAATAATATATACATCCGGGACCACAGGAGATGCTAAAGGAGTAATGCATAGTTTTTTTAACTTTAGTTTTGCTACTGTTAATGCAAGTAAAAGTTTAGGTATTTCAAGTAAAGAAGTCTTCTTTTCTTACCTTCCATTAAGTCATGTAGCGGAGAGGCTCTTAATTGAGTTTTGTTGCTTGTATAATGGGGGTAAAATCTGTTTTGCTGAAAGTCTAGAAACTTTTGCTGATAATTTATCTTCTGTTAGTCCAACGGTATTTTTAGGAGTGCCAAGAATATGGACTAAATTTCAACAAGCAATTTTACTTAAAATACCACAAAAAAAATTAGATTTTTTATTAAATATTCCTTTTATATCTACATTGATTAAGAGAAAAATTAAAAATAATTTAGGATTAAGTCGAAGTAAAAACACTTTTACTGGAGCAGCGCCAACTCCAACATCAACTCTAGAATGGTTTGCAAGATTGGGTATTAATATTCAGGAAGCCTATGCTATGACTGAAAATACATGTTATTCACATGCTACATTAAAAGAGAATATTAAAATTGGATATATTGGCCCCGCTCTTCCTTTTTGTGAAGTAAGGCTTAGCGATAGAAATGAAATTTTGATTAAACATGATGCTTTAATGCTTGGGTATTATAAAGACGCCAAGCAAACTAATGAAATGATCAAAGATGGTTGGTTATATACTGGTGATGAAGGGGTAATTGATAATGGATTTATAAAGATTACAGGAAGAGTTAAAGATCTTTTTAAAACCTCAAAAGGAAAATATATAGCTCCTTCGCCTATAGAGATGAAACTATCTGAAAATAAAAATATTGAACAAGTTTGTGTTGTTGGTTCAACCCTGACTCAACCTATTGCAATTATTGTTACATCAGAAATTGGAAGAAAACTTAATTCAAAAGATTTATATAATAGTTTGAAGTTAACACTTGATAGTGTAAATAATACTCTTGAAAAGCATGAATTACTTCATAACTTAATTGTTGTAAAAGATATTTGGACTATAGAAAATCAACTTTTAACTCCTTCGATGAAAATTAAAAGAAATTCTATTGAAAAGAAATATAGTGATAATTACCAAAAATGGTATGAGGCAAATAGAATACTAATTAATTAAGTTTTTAATTTCTTTTTCTTAGCTGCTGGAAATAAAACATTATTTAATATTAGTCTATATCCAGGAGAGTTTGGATGAAGAGATAAATCTGTTTTAGGATCTCCCACTTTATGTTGGTAGTCTTCTGGATCATGTCCGCCATAAAATGTCCATGTTCCGTTTCCTAACTTCCCATGAATATATCTAGCTTCATTTTTAGCTTTAGTTTCTCCCATTACAATAACACTAGATTTTAAGAACTGATTTTTAAATGAGGTTGTTTGCCCCATGAATCCTTTTATAACTTGTGTGTGATTTTGACAAAGCATTGTTGGGACAGGGTCCCATTTAGCAGAGAAGTCAAAAAGTGTAAAAAAATCTATATTTGGTTTAACTCTTCTTGTTTGAGTAGCATCTATTGAGGAGAATTCATACTTATTAGGGTCTTTAATAAGGCTAAAGTTTTTAAAAGCTAATGTTTTTGTAAAATCTATTTTATTATTAATATCTTGATCTATAGCATCTCCATCAAACATATGTTGACAAATATCTATTCCCTCAGACGCAAGTGATATATCATAGGAGTCAGTAGCAGAACACATTGCAAAAAGAAATCCACCTCCATTAACAAATTCTTTAATTTTCTTTGCTACCGCTAATTTAAGATGAGATACCTTCTTGAAACCTAACTTTTTTGCATTGTTTTCATATAAAACCTTTTGATCTTTATACCATTTTGCATTTTTAAATGCAGCATAAAATTTTCCGTACTGACCAGTAAAATCTTCATGATGTAGGTGCAGCCAGTCATATAGAGGAAGTATATTACTTAATACTTCTTCATCGTAAATGATATCATATGGGATTTCTGAATATGTTAGGGCCAGAGTAACTGCATCGTCCCAAGGTTGCTTATTCTTTGGAGAGTAAATTGCAATCCTTGGTATTTTTTCTAATTTAATGACTTCTTGATTAACCTCATTACTGCTTATCGATTGTAATATTGATGTTGATTGCAAGTCAGCAATAATTTTATATGAGACATCTCTAACAACACATTCATTTTTAATTAAATCGTTACTCTTTATCATAAAGCTCCCCCCTTTATAATTAAGTAGCCAGTTAACATTTATTTCATTTTCAATTGCAAGAAAAGCAATTCCATATGCCTTAAGATGATTTGTTTGACTTTGATCCATAGGGATCAAAATATATGCAGCAAAAATTGTTTTAAATGAAATTAAAAGAATTAATAATAAAAAAGTTTTTTTGAGATTAAAATGGATCATTATCGCCATTATCAGTATTCATACTTGATGATGCTGTTGAAATCATAGACTCATTCGTAATATCACTTTCAGAATTATCATAATAATCTAAGTCAGAAAATTTAGCAAATTCAGCAGTAAACTTTAGTCTAACATTTTCTAAAGCCCCATTTCTATGTTTAGCAATTATTATTTCACCTTGGCCTCTTGAATCATCACCATTATCCCATTCATAAATTTTATAGTATTCAGGTCTATAAATAAATGTAACTATATCAGCATCTTGCTCAATAGCACCAGATTCTCTAAGATCGGATAACATTGGGCGCTTACTACCTGTTCCTGTTCTGCTCTCAACACCTCTATTTACTTGAGACAAGGCTACTACAGGAATCTTTAGTTCTTTAGCAATCCCTTTTAATGATCTTGAAATTGTAGAGATTTCTTGTTCTCTATTTCCAGATTTTCCTCCTGCACTCATCAGCTGAAGGTAGTCAACCATTATGATTTGGACATTATGATTTTTAACTAGTCTTCTAGCTTTTGCTCTAAGTTCAAATATCGTTAAGGCTGGAGTATCATCAATATATATTTGCGCATCTGTAAGCTCTTTAATCTTTTCATGAAGTTGTATCATCTCAAAGTCTTCAAGATCTCCTTTCCTGAGTTTAGATGCAGGTAATTGAGCTTCGCTGGCAATTAATCTTCCAACTAATTGTTCAGAAGACATTTCAAGAGAGAAAAACCCAATTGGACATTTATGGTTAATAGCAATATTTCTAGCCATTGTTAATGCAAAAGCTGTTTTCCCCATTCCAGGTCTTGCAGCAACTATAATAAGATCTGATTTTTGCCAGCCTGAAGTAACTCTATCTAATTTTGTAAAACCTGAAGGGACACCACTAAGACCATCTTCTTTTTGTCTAAGAATTTCAATATTGTCAAGTGCTCCCTTTATTAAACTACTCATCTTATCATAGCTTTTTCTTAAGGTTCCTTCAGTAACGGTAAATAGTTTTTCTTCAGCTGTATTGAGAAGGTCAAAAATATCAATTGTATCATTAAAAGCATCTCCAATAATATTATTAGAAATACTAATAAGAGATCTTTTTATAAACTTTTCTGCAATAATTCTAGCATGAAATTCTGTATTAGACGCAGATGATATATTATTAGTTAGTTGGCTGATATATAACATACCTCCAACAGACTCTAAGCAGTCCAATCTTTTAAGTTCTTCAGAAACTGTTAAAATATCTACAGGCTTACTATTATTAAAAAGATTGACAATTGCTTCAAATATTTTTTGATGATCAGGCTTGTAGAAATATTCTGCTTGTAAGCTATCAATAGTATCTGATAATGATTCATTATCTATCATTAAAGCTCCGAGGACCACTTCCTCAAGTTCTATTGCTTGAGGTTGAAGTTTACCATCAATCTTTTGTGTTGATGTAGCCTTGATTGTTCTTTTCCCTATTGTATTTGCCATATTATTTTTCTTTAACTACTCCCATATTGGCAAATTTTTCCATTCTTTGATCAATAAGTTTATCTTTAGATAAGTTACTTAGGCTCTTTAAGCTAAGATTAATTTCTTTTTTTACTTTTTTAAATATTTCTACGGTATTATGGTGCGCACCTCCTAGTGGTTCTTCAATAATTTTATCTACTAGCCCTAATTCTTTCATTTCTTTAGCAGTAAGTTTTAGAGAATCCGCTGCGGTTTCTTTATAGTCCCAACTTCTCCACAGAATTGTAGAGCAGTTTTCAGGAGAAATAACAGAATACCAAGAATTGTTTAACATAACTATATGATCACCAACACCAATTCCTAACGCACCTCCAGATGCCCCCTCACCAATAATTACACAAATTATTGGTGTCTTTAGCCTTGACATCTCTAATATATTTCGAGCTATTGCTTCTCCTTGACCTCTCTCTTCTGCTTCAAGCCCTGGAAAAGCTCCTGGAGTATCTATTAAAGTTACAACTGGTTTGTTAAATTTTTCAGCAAGTTTCATTAGTCTAAGGGCTTTCCTATATCCTTCAGGGTTAGCCATGCCAAAATTTCTATATTGTCTTTCTTTCGTATCTCTTCCCTTTTGTTGACCAATAAACATGACTGTTTGTTTACCTATAGTTCCCCAGCCTCCAATCATCGCTTTATCATCCTTTACTCTTCTGTCTCCATGCATTTCTAAAAAGTCTCCATCTGTAATTGCATGTATATAGTCTAAAGTATAAGGTCTTTTAGGGTGTCTAGATAGTTGAACTTTTTGCCAGGGAGATAAATTGTTATAAATTTTCTTTCTTGTTATCTGAATTTTTTCTTCAATATCCGCAACAATTTTTGTTGTATCTAAATTGTCAACTTCAGCTAATTCTTTGGCTTGAATTAGCTTGTTTTCTAATTCTTCAATTGGTTTTTCAAATTCTAAATATTGCATACTTATTATGTTAAAGACTAACAAAGTTAAATAAAATGATTTGTCAACGCATATAAAAAATGAGATGATTATTTTTGTTGTTGAAAACTATTTTTATTATGATAAATTACCCTAACGCTAAGATTAATATTGGCTTAAATATTGAATCTAAAAGATCAGATGGTTATCATAATATCTCTTCTGTATTTTATCCTATTCATAATTGTTATGATATTCTTGAAATTATAGAATCTAGTGAATTTAAATTCACATCATCAGGAATTACTATTCCTAAGGGAATAAATTTATGTGAAAAAGCCTTTAATATTATTCAACTTAAATATGCAATTAATCCAGTACACATTCATTTGCATAAAAATATTCCAATAGGAGCAGGTCTTGGTGGAGGTTCCTCTGATGCAGCTTTTACTTTAAAATCTCTTAATGAAATATTTCATCTTAATATCTCTAATGATGAATTAGAAAAATTAGCAATATCACTTGGTGCTGATTGTCCTTTTTTTATTGAAAATAGACCAAAGATTATTAATGGAATTGGAGATGTTATGAAAAATATAGATTTAGATTTATCTAATTATAAGATTATATTAATGAACTCAGATATTCATATTAGTACAAAAGAAGCTTATAATAATGTTTCAGTTTATTCTTCAGAAGTTTCAATTGAAGATCTGATTTTTCACCCTATTAATAGTTGGAAAAAAACTATTAAAAATGATTTTGAACAAAAATTATTTCTAAAATATCCAGTATTAGCAGAAACTAAAAAAAATCTTTATTCTAATGGTGCGGTTTATGCAAGTATGACTGGAAGTGGATCAGTTATTTATGGAATGTTTAGTTCTAAATAAAATTATCCATTCATTGTTATTAGAAACTCATTATTATCTTTTGTTTTCTGAAGGCGATCTTTCATAAACTCAATAGCTTCGACAGGATTCATATCTGCTAGATAATTTCTAAGTACCCATATTCTTTGAATATATTCTTTATCTAAAAGAAGATCTTCTCTTCTTGTACTAGATGATACTAGATCTATCGCTGGATATATTCTTCTATTAGCAATTTTTCTATCTAATTGAAGTTCCATGTTACCAGTCCCTTTAAATTCTTCAAAGATAACTTCATCCATCTTACTTCCTGTTTCTGTTAGAGCAGTTGCTAGAATTGTTAATGATCCTCCATTTTCAATTTTTCTTGCAGCTCCAAAGAATCTTTTTGGTTTGTGAAGAGCATTTGCATCTACACCTCCACTTAGTATTTTTCCAGATGCAGGTTGTACCGTATTATAAGCTCTAGCTAGTCTTGTAATAGAGTCTAAAAGAATCACTACATCGTGACCACACTCTACCATTCTTTTAGCTTTTTCTAAGACTATATCAGCAACTTTTACATGTCTACTTGCAGGTTCATCAAATGTCGAGGCAATTACTTCAGCATTTACACTTCTTTCCATATCAGTTACTTCTTCTGGTCTTTCGTCAATAAGCAGAATAATCATATATACTTCTGGATGATTATCAGCTATAGCATTTGCTATATCTTTTAAAAGAACTGTTTTACCAGTTTTAGGTTGAGCAACAATAAGTCCTCTTTGCCCTTTTCCAATAGGGGTGAAAATATCTATCATTCTAGTAGATATATTATTATGACCATTATCAATTAAATGAAACTTTTCATTTGGAAATAATGGTTTTAAGTGTTCAAAAGGTACTCTGTCTCTTACTATTCCAGGGTCTTTACCATTAATGCTTTTCACTTCTATTAATGGAAAGTATTTTTCACCAGTTTTAGGAGGTCGAACAGTTCCAAGTATTGTATCCCCAGTTTTTAGTCCAAATAGTTTAATTTGAGAATGTGAAACGTAAACATCATCAGGAGAAGAAAGATAATGATAATCAGAAGATCTCATAAATCCATATCCATCAGGCATAATTTCTATTACCCCCTCAGTTGATATTATACCATCAAAATCATAGTCATAGTCAGACTTAGGTTTTAAGTCTGCTCTTTCAGGCTTGTTTCCCTTGTAGTTTTTACTATGTGGTATAACGCTTTGCTTAGGATTGTTTGGTTTATTAGGGTTACTATTAGGGTTACTATTAGGGTTACTATTAGGGTTACTATTAGGGTTACTATTAGGGTTAGTATTGGTTTTGTTAGGCAGATTTTTATTTTTCTGATGATTGTGTACAGGTTTTTTAAAATTATTAGGTTTTTTAACTTCTGTTTCCTTTAATTTTTCATCAGGATTTTTCTCCGCATCTTTTATATTAGTTGTATTAGAAGGTTTGTCTTTTTGCTGTAATTTCACTTCTTTTTTCTTTTCAACTTTTTTAACAGCTGGCTTTTCTTCAACCTTTGCATTATTTTCTGCTTGATGATCTAATATAGCATAAGCAAGATCTAATTTCTTTAATTTATCTGATTTAGGTATATTTAATTTTTTCGCAATATCTCTTAAGTCAGCAACTTTTGAGTCGTTTAATTCTTCTAATTTGTACATTTAATTTTAATTTTTTGGAAAATTGTTTTAATTTTATTTAATTGAATTTATTGGGTGAGTATTATGAAATTCAAATAAAAAGTTTTGTAGTTATTCTTGGTAAGATCTAACAAAAATACAATTTTTTCCTTTATCAGATAAGATTTGTGAATTTTAATTTATTTTTGGAGAAATTTTTATATGATACAGCGTTTTCAATCTTTACTCTTTTTCTTTGCTTTTTTAACATTATTAATAATAGTTTTTTATTTTCCTGTTTTAGTAGTAAATATTGATGATCAAGAAAAGATTTTTTTATTACTTGCTGATCATTTCTCATTTGTAAGACTTTTTATCTTTTTATCTGCTGGGCTTTCTTTGTTTTCTATTTCACAGTATAAAAATAGAAAACGCCAGATTTTAATTTCTTCTGTTTCTCGATTAATGATAACACTTGCATTTGTTTCTCTTGTCTTTCTTTACAGAGAAAGTGAAGATATTGGTGTCGGGCTTTTCTTGCTAATAATTCCTTATACTTCGTTATTTTTAGCGACATATTTTATAAGAAAGGACGAAAGAGTTATCAAAGATGCTGATAGATTAAGATAATTTTATCTTTCAATTTCAATTATTTTTAGATCTTTTATATCTTTATTGTCAATTTTAAATTTTAGCATTGTTTTAACTTTATGTATACCATAATCTCCTACTGCTCCCGGATTCATATGTAATATTTTAAGTTTTTTGTCATACATTACTTTTAAAATATGAGAATGCCCACATATGAATAAATCGGGCTCGTATTCTTTTAATCTTTCTTTTATTCCTTTTGTATATCTTCCTGGATAACCTCCTATATGTATCATCATTACTTTTACGTCCTCACACCTAAATAATTCTATTTCTTTTAAGCTTCTTCTTATAATATGATTATCTATATTTCCTGTTACTGCTCTTACTTTTGTGATTTTATTTAATTCATCAATAATTTCTATTGATCCAATATCACCTGCATGCCATATTTCATCACATTCTCTGAGGTGTTTTTCTAAGCGAGAGTCAAGTTTATGGTGGGTGTCTGACAGTAATGCTATTGTCTTCATTTATTTTGCTAGCGTAATTTTACCTGCATATCTGAAGACTTTATTTTTGTAATCTATAGCCTCTATATTGTAGTTGTATATTCCTGTTGGATAATCTGCTCCATCCCACTGTTTATTTTCTTGGTTAAAGACTAATCCTCCCCATCTGTCGTATATTCTTATTTGATATGATTTCATTGCTGTCATCACCGGTCCAAAAGTATCATTTACTCCATCATTATTTGGCGTAAAAGCATTAGGGATATAACAGGTATATACTGGGTTTATAGTTATATTTTTTTGTAGCGTATCCCCACAGCCATATTGATTTGTAATTATTAGTGCTACTACATATTCTCCTGTATCGCTATAAGTATATGTAAAACTCATACTATCTGTTATTATTTGCCCATCTCCCATATTCCATAAAATGGCTACCATATCCTCACTTTGATTTATAAAAATAATATTAGGATTTTCAAGATCTGTTGGTTGTGGTCCTAGAGCAAAAATTGCTGTAGGTGATGGTAGTATACTAATGATTTCATTTATAGAGTTACTACAGCTAGTATTTGGGTCGGTATACTCATAACTTATTAGGTAGTCTCCTGTTTCTAGATTTTCTACATCAAATAGACTATTTATTTGTCCATCTATTAAATATACTCCCCCCTGTGGTGTAGCCTGATTAAGTATAAAAGAAGGGTATGTCTCACAGATATCATCTAGAGTAATATCTAAAACAGGAGGTGTATTAACAACAATTGTAGCACTATTATTAGCAGGACTTATACATCCATCACTATCCATTATTGATGTTAGATTGGTATTAATGGTAGCTGCTGGACTTAGTTGTATTGGCAGCCCTGTTGCTAATACTCCCATAGAGTCTATTGTATATGATTGACTATTTATTACTACTGTATATTGATTAGCCAGTGGATCAATTATCTCTATCGCTATGTTTGATATTTCATTCTCACATATTGGGCTTTGTACGCTATAGTTAGCAAATATCTGATCTGCTTGATTTACTGTTGCACTACTATCTATTCTACAACCATTATCATCTATTATTGAGAAGTTATAATTACCAGCACTTAGCGCTAGAGGGTCATCACCAAACCAGTTTTCATTATATGGTGCTGTCCCTCCATTTACACCTATATATATACTCCCGTTATTACCATTAAAACAATTAGCATCACTAACGGTTATGTTAAGTAGGATAGGATTGGGCTCGTAAATATTTATAAAATCAGTTTCTACACAGCCATTATTATCTGTTATAGTATAGCCATAGTTTCCTTGAGCTAAAGCAAGGTTGTTAGACCCTGCCCAGTCTTCATTATATGGAGCTGTTCCTCCAACTATCATTAGGAAGGCTACTCCATCTGATAAACCATAACAACTTACATCAGTAAGTAATTCATTTACTTGCAACAGATCAGGCTCTGTCATTATGATACTATCATTTATGACACAGCTATTAGTATCCGTGATAGAGTAGTAATATATTCCAGCACTTAAGGCTTGTGGATCATAACTACCCCAGTCTTGTATATATGGGGCATATCCTCCAGTGATATTTAGATTAGCTGTTCCGTCTGAGAGACCTTTACAACTCACTCCAACATTATTCTCTGTTGACAGTATTGGAGCAGGCTCTGCTATAATGACACTTGCTTGTACGTTACAGTTATTAAAATCACTTATCGTAAAATTATATAATCCAGCACTTAAGTTATTAGGATTATTAGTTCCCCAATCTTGGCTGTATGGTGCTGTTCCTCCATTTATCTGTACGGATGCATATCCACTATTATCTCCATTACATAGCGCATCTTGCGTGCTTGTATTTATAATTAATTCTTGAGGTTCTGTAATGGTTATGGAGTCTATATATGTACATCCATTACTGTCTATTACTGAATATTGATAACTGCCAGCACTTAGCGCTGCAGGGTTATATATTCCCCAGTTTTCAATATACGGAGATACTCCTCCAGAGGAATTTAACAGACTATAACCATCATTGCCATTATTACAGGATACATTAGCTTCTACAGAAAGTACTAGTAAAGGGTTTGGCTGAGTAATAGTAATATCTCCTGAATAGATACAGCTCTGAGAATCTGTTATACTGTATGTATATGTTCCTACTGAAAGATTTGTTATATTTTGTGTAGTATCACTATTGCTCCATAAAAAATTATAAGGACTTGTTCCTCCACTAATAGCGGTATTAATATTAGCATTATTACCCCCAAAGCAACTTACATTAATTTGACTATAAGTAATAATAGGTGCGGTTGGTTCTGTTATAGTTATACTTATATTTTCACTACACCCACTCGAGTCTGTTACAGATACTGTATATAATCCAGCGTTTAAGTTATTTATATCCTCATTAGTATTATTATTTGTCCATATATATAAGAACGGAGCAGTTCCAGACAGCACACTTATATCTATACTACCGTCATTTGAGCCAAAACAACTTGCATCTACTTGGGTATAGCTAAGTAGTAGGGCAGGAGGTTCACTAATTGTATCGGCTATAGTAATATTACATCCGTTACTATCTATAGCATTAAGAGTATATATTCCAGCTCCTAGATTATTAAGATCTTCTGTGGTGTCATTATTACTCCAAAGATATGTAAAAGGCAATGTTCCTCCATTAATAGTTATATCAATAAATCCATCATCCGCTAGACATGCACTTACATC
>CAJXYM010000012.1 GCA_913063045.1 uncultured Flavobacteriales bacterium
TAAACAATATTAGGAGGATTTACAGAAGTTGTTATTGTTGATATTTTCATTTGAGACTGAAGAGTATCTGTAAACTTATGCCAACCAAAATCCGATTTTTGATGTGAGTTATTGTATGGGATATTAACAATATCATTATTTCTCCATAATTTATTTTTCTCAGCCCAATAAACAACATTGTCGTTATTTGCATCCATTGCAAAAGGATTCTTCCACATGTAGTTAGTACTATCACATGAGATAGGATCCATTCTTTGGTGATCTAATCGAGCACCTGTATTGTCTAACTTCATTTTATATAAAACACCTCTCTGAATAGACATATAAAAATCTTCCTCATTATCAGAAATAGCCGCAAGCATTCCATCACCATTAAATGGCATTTCCCAAAAACTGTTAGAAGCAGATGAAAATGTTACTCTACACCCATTATCTTGTAATCCAGCATGCATAACCTCAGAGTTAGCATTTTTACTTACTGTTGCAGTGTAAAGCTGGGTGGTATTGTATCCATTATTTAAAGATGTCCAACTAACATTGTTTTCATATACATTTTCAGTTCTATAAATCCCACCATCATTTCCATTTAATAAAATACTATCATTAGATGGATAATATATTATTTCATGCTGATCGGGATGATGGTTAGTATATGAACCCCAATTCCCATCTCCCTCTTGTGAACCCGGTAAATAACCACCAATAATAGTGGTATTACTATCAGATGTAAAACCATCTGTTGAACGCCATAAATTTGTTCCACCTAGTATAATTAAATTTGGATCTGAAGGATGAACACTAACTAATAAATCATAAGAACCCTGAGCATTAAAATTATCGAATGATGAAGAATTTCCAGCAGGAATATTAGCAGATAAATCTGTCCAAATGCCCCCATTACCAGAACCATCTCCTGAAACATATTCGTACTTCCATAAAGAAGTCCAAGTACCTCCATTAAAAAAAGTTTCAGAATATTGACCAAAATTATTTGTTTCTGCAGCTATAAAATAGACAATATTTTCATTAGAAGGGTCTATTCCTATCTCCACTCTGCTATAGTTAGGCGCAAATAATGAATCAGTAATATTCTTCCAAGTTTGACCATCAGATGAGCGCCATATACCTTTTTGGGTATTCTCACTGCTCAGAGTTGCATAAACAACACCACTTGTTGTTACCTCAACATCAGTATATTGATAGTAAGAATTATTGGGCCCACCTAGTTCTTTATCCCAAGAACTTCCGCCATCTTCTGTTCTATAAATATCTCCTCTAGTTGCAACATAAACAACATCTAATGTATCGTTACTTTCATCTGTTTTAATACTAAAAGTAAAATCAAAATCTCCATCTAATAAAGTTGGAGTATTTGTGGTTGTAATTGATAATGAATCCCAACTTAAACCACCATCAGTAGATTTAAAAATTCCATTTCCATAAATAGAGATATCCCCAAGATATGAGCCTCTATTCTCTCCAGTACCAAAATACCAAACATTTTCTTTTCCATCTCTTCTATCTTGAGTTAAGCAACTTATCTTATGTTCTTGATTTGGATTGGTTGTCATAGACCATGACTGACCGCCATCAGTTGATCGAAACATGCCTCCAGATGCTCCTCCAGCAAGAATTGTATTTTCATCTAAGATATCAAAACATAATGCTCTAGTTCTACCTCCTACGTTATAAGGACCTCTACTTTGCCAACTATTTTTTGAGAAAGACTTTGCTTTTGGAAGAGTTTGAGCAAACATTCTTTCTTTTTTTCTTATGTTTAAAGGGACTTCACCAGTATTTGGATCAACAATACGACTCTTCTCAAATTCTGCTCTTTCTAGAGGATTATCTGAGGCATAATAAATAGTATTTTTAGTAGATTCACTACAAGAAATTAAAATAGTAAAAAAGGAAAGGTATAGAATAGAAGTAATTTTCATAAGAATTGTTTTTGTAAAAATATCAATTTATTTCCTTTTGGTGAAATCATTAGTAAAATTGTAAATTTGCGAATAAATAAAATTGAAGTATGATTGAAACTAAAATATATTCTCCAAAGAATAAAGTAAGGATTGTTACTGCTGCAAGTCTTTTTGATGGTCATGATGCAGCAATTAATATCATGAGAAGAATTATTCAATCAACTGGCTGTGAAGTTATTCATTTAGGTCATGATAGAAGTGCTGAAGAAGTTGTGTCTTGTGCTATTGAAGAAGATGCTAACGCAATAGCAATGACATCCTACCAGGGAGGGCATATTGAGTATTTAAAATACATGTATGATCTTTTAAAAGAAAATAATGCACATCACATTAAAATATTTGCTGGAGGAGGAGGAACAATTCTACCCTCTGAAATCAAAGAACTAGAAGCATATGGCATAACCAAGATTTATCATCCAGATGATGGCAGAAAAATGGGTTTACAAGGGATGATTAATCATTTAGTGAAAGAATCTGATTACGCATTAGGAAATAATGAGATTATTGATTCCATAAATTCTTTAGAGTCCCCAAATATTGTTCTAGAGAATCTTAAAAATAAAAAAACAAATACAATATCAAGATTAATTTCTTCTGCAGAAAACTATCCAGAAAAACATAAAAGTATTTTAAAGAAAATTCATGATATTGCCAAAAAATCACAAACTCCTGTTTTAGGAATTACAGGTACAGGAGGAGCAGGAAAATCTTCTCTTGTTGATGAATTAGTTAGAAGATTTATTTTTGATTTTACTGATAAAAAAATTGCGATAATCTCTGTTGATCCTTCTAAAAGAAAAACAGGAGGAGCTTTATTAGGAGATAGAATTAGAATGAACTCTATTAAATCAGATAGAGTTTACATGCGATCACTTGCAACACGTCAGGCAAACTTAGCTTTATCGGCACATGTCAATGATGCTTTAGATATTTTAAAAGCTGCTGAATATGATTTAATTATTCTAGAAACATCAGGAATAGGGCAATCAGATACTGAAATCATTGAACATTCTAATATATCCCTATACGTAATGACGCCAGAATATGGAGCTGCTACTCAGCTAGAGAAAATAGATATGCTAGATTTTGCTGATTTAATTGCAATAAATAAATTTGATAAAAATGGTAGTCTTGACGCATTAAGAGATGTGCAAAAACAATATCAAAGAAATAATCTAAGATTCGATGAAGATGTAAAAGATATGCCTGTATACGGAAGTATCGCTTCTCAATTTAATGATCCTGGTATTAACACATTATATACGGCTATTATAAATAAGTTTGAAAAAGAAAAAATAGCACATTTCAATTCATCTTTTAAAATCACTGATCAAATGTCCGAGAAGATATTTGTAATTCCACCCAAAAGAGTTCGATATTTATCAGAAATTTCTGATAGTAACAGAAGCTATGATGTCTGGGTAAGTGAACAAACTGCTATAGCAAGTAAATTATTTGCAGTTGATAAGACAATGAAGATTTTAGATGATTCTAGCTCCTTATTAAAAAAAGAATTAAAGGAAAAATTTGACGAACTTTTAACTAATCTAGATCCAAAAAACAAGATGCTAATTGATAATTGGAATCAATTAAAAGAAAAATATAAACAAGAGTTTTTTACTTTTAAAGTAAGAGACAAAGAAATTTCTATTCAAACTCATTCAAAATCTCTTTCCAATAATAATATTCCAAAAATTTCACTACCTAGATATGAATCTTGGGGAGATATACTTAATTGGCAATTACAAGAAAATGTTCCTGGTAGCTTTCCTTTTACTTCAGGATTATTCCCTTTTAAAAGAGAAGGTGAAGACCCAACAAGAATGTTTGCAGGAGAAGGCGGTCCTGAAAGAACAAATAGAAGATTTCATTATGTAAGTCTTGGAATGCCTGCAAAAAGACTATCTACCGCATTTGATTCTGTCACACTATATGGAAATAATCCAGGAAATAGACCTGATATTTATGGTAAAATTGGAAATGCAGGGGTATCAATATGCTGTTTAGATGATTTAAAGAAATTATATTCTGGTTTTGATCTTACAAATAATATGACGTCTGTTAGTATGACAATAAATGGACCGGCACCTATGATTTTAGCATTCTTCATGAACGCCGCAATAGATCAAGAATGTGAAAAATATATATTCAAAAATAATCTAGAAAAAAAAGTTGAAGAGAAAATTCAAAATATTTTTACTGAAAAAGATATTGAAAGACCTAAGTATCAAGGAAAAATACCTGAGGGAAATAATCAATTAGGCTTATTTCTCTTAGGTGTTACTGGAGATCAAGTTTTACCTAAAGAAATATATGATGAAATTGCTGCCAATACTCTTTCAATTGTTAGAGGTACAGTTCAAGCAGATATTCTTAAGGAAGACCAAGCGCAGAACACATGTATTTTCAGCACTGAATTTGCTTTAAGAATGATGGGAGATGTTCAAGAGTATTTTATTAATAAAAAAATAAGAAATTTCTATTCTGTATCAATTTCAGGTTATCATATCGCTGAAGCTGGAGCAAACCCTATTTCTCAACTTGCATTTACATTGGCAAATGGTTTCACCTATGTAGAATACTATTTAAGTCGAGGTATGGATATTAATGAATTTGGACCTAATCTATCCTTCTTTTTTAGTAATGGTGTAGACCCCGAATATGCAGTAATAGGAAGAGTCGCTAGAAAAATATGGGCTAAAGCAATGAAAACTAAATATGGAGCAAATAAAAGAGCTCAAATGTTAAAGTATCATATTCAAACATCAGGAAGATCTCTTCACGCTCAAGAAATAGATTTTAATGATATCAGAACTACTTTACAAGCTCTTTATGCAATATATGATAACTGTAATTCACTTCATACTAATGCATATGATGAAGCAATTACAACACCAACAGAGGAGTCTGTAAGAAGAGCGATGGCAATTCAATTAATAATAAATAAAGAACTAGGGTTAACCAAAAATGAGAACCCTCTGCAGGGTGCATTTATTATTGAAGAATTAACAGATTTAGTCGAAGAAGCGGTTCTTTTAGAATTTGACAGAATAACCGAGAGAGGTGGAGTACTTGGTGCCATGGAAACTATGTACCAAAGAAGTAAGATACAAGAAGAGTCTCTATACTATGAAACACTTAAACATACTGGAGAATATCCTATAATTGGAGTTAATACTTTCTTAAATAAAAAAGGTTCTCCAACAATTATTCCAGAAGAAGTAATTAGAGCAACAACTATAGAAAAGAAATATCAAATATCTATGGTTGAACAATTAATAAAAGGGAATAAAAAAGAATCTAAATTAATTCTAGAAAAAGTTCAGAGGGCATCTATTAATAATGAAAATATATTTTCTATTTTAATGGAAGCATCTAAGGTTTGTTCTCTTGGAGAAATAACAAATGCGTTGTTTGAAGTAGGAGGGCAATATAGAAGAAACATGTAAAAAAAAATGAGAAAAATTATTATACTATCGCTTATTAGCTCATCACTAATTGCTCAAGACAAAGGAAATTTTGAATCATATTCAAATAAATTTTATAATTCAATAGTTAAAGAGTCTAAAGACTATAATGAAAATAAAAAAGAAGAAAAAAAATCTTTCAAAATGGTATTTGACAATAAAGAGATACCAGATGATATAAAGGATTTTACAATTGTTTCTTCTGCTGATCCTATATCACAAGGTAATACTGGAACGTGTTGGTGTTTTTCCACTACATCTTTTTATGAAAGTGAAATTAAAAGATTGAGTAATCAAACAATTAATCTTTCTGAATTATTTCCTGTTTATTTTGAATACATTGAAAAAGTAAGAAGATATATCAAAAAAAGAGGAGACTCATATCTAAGTGAAGGGTCAGAAAGTAATGCAGTACAAAGAATGATGAAGAAATATGGAGTTGTTCCATATGAAGCATATGAGGGAAAACCATCTGAGCAGCCTTTTTATAACCATGAAAAAATGTTTATTGAAATCCAAACCTACATGAACTCTTGTAAGAGAGATAATTATTGGGACGAAAAAATTATACTTAATAATATTAAAGGAATATTAAATCATTATATGGGCACTCCTCCAGAGAATTTTAAATATAAAGGAAAAACATATACTCCTCTATCATTTCTAGAAAAATTTACAAAATTAAACACTGAGGATTATGTTGATTTTATGTCTTTAATGCAAAAAGAATATTGGACTAAAGCTGAATATAAAGTTCCTGATAATTGGTGGAAAAGTAGTGAATATCATAATGTCCCTCTTAATACATTTATGGAGATAATAAAGTCATCCATTCAAAAAGGATATTCTATAGCGATAGGTGGGGATGTTTCTGAAAGTGGATATTCTGCTTCCAATGATGTAGCGATGATTCCATCTTATGACATTCCTTCTGAATTTATTGATGAAAATGCTAGACAATTTAGATTTTCAAATGGAACTACAACAGATGATCACGCAATACATCTTATTGGATATAAGAAAGATGTAAAAGGATGGTGGTTTTTAATTAAAGATAGTGGTAGCGGCTCAAGAAATGGTGCATTTCCTGGATATTATTTTTATCATGAAGATTACATAAAATTGAAAATGATGTCTTTTACTATTCATAAAGATGCTGTAGAAGAAATATTGAGTAAGTTTTAAAATGAAATTTCTTTTTGCACTTATTTTTTTACCTATATGCTTATTCTCCCAAGACATAAACCAAATTTTTTCTGAAAAAGGAGAAATTTATTTCTCTTTTGAATATAAAAATAAAAATATTCTGAATAAAATATCAAAAATTGTTTCTCTTGATCACAAAATAAATAAAGAAGAAGGTTTTGCATATGCTAATAAGAGAGAATTTAGTAAATTTTTAGAGCTAAATATTGATTATAAAATTCTAAACAAACGAAAAGTTGTTTTAGAAAAGAGTAAGAATAATTGGGACTACTACCCTACTTATTCTGAATATGTAGAAATGATGGAAAACTTTGCTGACTCTTTTCCACATATTTGCAAATTACACCGAACAGACATGTTAAATTCTGGTAGAGAAATTTTATTTATTGAAATTTCAAAAAATATTGGAATTAAAGAAAATGAGCCTTCATTTTTATATACTTCATCAATGCATGGAGATGAATTAACAGGATATGTTTTGATGTTAAGACTTATAGATGATATTCTAAACTCTTATGGAAATAATACATACATAACAAGTCTTGTAGATAATATTGATATTTGGATTAATCCATTAGCAAATCCGGATGGAGCATATGCCGGAGGAAATAGTAATGTGTTAGGTGCTACTAGATCTAATGCAAATTTTATTGATTTAAACAGGAACTATCCAGACCCTCAAGATGGACAACATCCTGATGGAAACTCTTGGCAAGAGGAAACAGTAATTTTTATGGGATTAGCTGATACAGTAAATTTCAATTTAGCGTCTAACTTACATACTGGATCAGTAGTAGCTAATTACCCATGGGACACATGGTCAAACTTACCTGCAGATTTAATCTGGTGGCAGCATGTTTGTAATGAATATGCCGACACCTGTCAACAATATGGAAACTCTAACTATTTTACTGGATTTGACAATGGCATTACAAATGGGTATGACTGGTATGAAGTAGATGGTGGACGTCAAGATTATTCAAATTATTTCAAACATTCTAGAGAATTCACTTTAGAACTCTCAAATAATAAAACTCCTAATTCTAATACACTGCCATATTACTGGAATGCTAATGTTAATTCCTTTTATAATTTCATGGAACAATCTCTATACGGGCTTACAGGAATAATAACAGATAGTGTGAATGGGTTACCAATAAAAGCATTTGTTGAGGTTATAAATCATGATTTTGATAGCTCACAGGTCTACTCAAGTTTACCAATAGGTAATTACCACAGATATCTTTATCAGGGAAGTTATCAGATTAAATTCTCTAAAGCTGGTTATCATACTAAAATAAAAAATATATCAATTTTAAATAATAATTCAACTGTAAAAGACATTCAGCTAGTTCCACTTAGCTTTGTTGGAATAAATGAAAAAAATATAAGCCAAAATTATCTAGGGAAATTAAATATATTAGGCAAAAAAGTTAACACTAATAAAAATAATATTACGATAGAAAAAAAGAGTGATGGCACAATAAATAAAACAATAATAATAAATTAATTCAAAATGAAAAAGATACTTATACTTGCAATACTGATTCCGCTTTTTGGATACAGTCAAGATTACTCAACTTTAAAAATAAATGATAGATTACCTCTTATTGATTTAGAATTAAAATCAGTGGATGATATGTATTATTCTCTTGAAAGCTTATTTGAAGATAATGGTCTGATAGTTATATTCACATCTAATACTTGTCCTTTTGTTGTAATGTGGGAGGATAGATATAAGCTAGCTGAGAAAATAGCTGAAAAAAACAAATTTGGTTTAGTTTATATTAATTCAAATTTTAAAAAAAGAGATGGTGATGACTCATTTATAAAAATGCAGATGCATTCTGAAAATATGAATTATCAATATCAATACCTTTTAGATTTTCAAAGTAAACTTGCTAATTCATTTGGTGCAAAAACTACACCTCATATATTTATGTTTAATGAAAAATATCAATTAGTTTATAAAGGTGCAATAGATGATAATTATAAAGATATTACACAAGTTAAAAACTTTTATTTAAAAGATGCAATATTGGAACATTCACAAAAAAAGAAAATAAAAAATAATTCAACAAAAGCAGTAGGATGTAGTATTAAAAGATACAAATCTGAATAATGTATGATGTAGTAATATTAACAGATTCAAGATATGAAAATCCCAAAAATAAGAATTGGTATATAAATCAAGTATTAGAAGAAGATCAGCTACTAATAGATGAAATAAAAAAAACTGGTCTAAGTGTTTGCAAAAAAGATTGGAATAGCAAAGAGTTTAATTGGAGTAATTCTAGAATAGCAATATTTAGATCAACATGGGACTATTTTGATAGATTTGATGAGTTTTTTTTATGGAAAGAGAAAATAAAGAATAAACTTTTCTTTGTAAATTCATCAAAGTTAATTGACTGGAATATTGACAAAATATATCTCAAAGATTTAAAGCTTAAAGGAATTAACATACCAAAATCTATTTTTATAAAGAAAAATAAATTAACAACAGTTAAAGAATTATTTGAAAAAACTAATTTTAAAATTGCAGTTTTAAAACCAAATATTTCAGGAGCCGCTAGACATACTTACAAGATTAAAAAAATAGAAGCATCATCATATGAAGATATTTTTAAAAAATTAATCATAACTGAGAATATGATTTTTCAAGAATTTATACATGACATAGAGAAAAATGGAGAGATTTCATTAGTCTTAATCGCAGGGAAATATACACATGCAGTAAGAAAAAAAGCAAGGAAAGGAGATTTCAGAGTTCAAGATGATCATGGAGGAACAGTTGAAAAATACAATGCTTTAAAAGAAGAAGTCCTCTTTGCAGAACATTGTATTACATTATGTCCTGAAAAACCAGTTTATGCTAGAGTTGATATAATCTATGACAATAAAGGAAGAATATGCTTAAATGAACTGGAGCTAATAGAACCAGAATTATGGTTTAGAAACTTTCCAAAAGCAGCAATGTTATTAGCGCAAGAAATTAAACGATTGGATACTATTTATTAGAAATTAAGAATATGTCAAACTCAATATCATCATAAATAATTTTATCTCCAAGCTTTTTAAATATACTACCAGATTTGTATTCAACGCCCCACTTAGTTCTATCAATAGTAAATTTTGAAACAGCTACAAAAGAATTTTCATTTGATGTAACCTCTGCATCAAAAGTAATAGGATTAGTAATTCCTTTAATAGTTAAATTAGCAATAACACTATAATTCTTATCATCTTTTTTATCTACTTTGATGATTTTTAAGTTAGCGTCAGGAAAATTATTAACATCAAAAAAATCTTCATCTTTAAGGTGACTAACAAAATATTCATTCTTACTTTTAGATTCAATATCAGTACAAATAATTGTTGTCATATCAAAAGAAAAATTACCTCCCACAAAATTACCATGATCAAAAGATAATAGTCCTTGAGAAATACTTATTTTTCCAGTGTGTGAGCCAGTAGGCTTACTTCCAGTCCAAATTACATTAGAGTTAGTTGTATTTACTTGAACATCATTAGTATGGGTAATAGTAAATGCACTAAAAAGATAGAATGATAGCACTATTAGAGCAGGAAGGAATATTTTTTTCATTTTAAAAGTTTTTTTTTTCAAATTTACATAAATTTACAATAAGAAATTAATATGATTAAAATAAATAAACTTCTTTTTTCTGATAAATTAAATATTGAAAAATGCTTTCAAATTAGAAAAGAAGTATTTGTAAAAGAACAAGAATGTGACCCTAAAGATGAATATGAAAATGAAGAAGAATCAATACATTTTTTAATTTCAGAAAAAAATAAAAATTATGCTACTGCAAGATACAGAAAAACAGAGAAAGGCATAAAAATGGAGAGGTTTGCAGTTTTAAAAGAACATAGAGGAAAAGGATATGGTCATATGATATTAAACGCTATGCTAAAAGACCTAAAGAATATTAAAGTGACAAAATATCTACATGCACAGGTACAAGTAGTTGGGTTTTATGAAAAAAAAGGATTTGAAAAAATTGGAGATAAATTTGATGAAGTAGGAATTATGCACTATAAAATGATACTTCAAGAGAAAATAAAAAATTAATAATTCAAGCAATCAATCCAACCGTAGTTATCTTTTAATAAACCTTTTTGAATTGATAATAATTTATCTTTTAATTTAGAACTAATTAAATTAGAGTTTTGAAAATTAATTTTAATATCTTTATAAGTAATAGAAGAAATAGGTAAAACAGAAACTGCAGTACCTGTACCAAAAGATTCATCTAACATGCCACTTTTATGAGCTTCTAAAATCTCATTAACACTCACTTCTCTTTCTTGAACTTGATAGCCTAAATCTTTAGCTATTTTTATAATAGAGTCTCTAGTAATACCACCAAGTATACTGTCTGATAATGCGGGAGTAACTAAAATATTATCAATTACAAACCAAATATTCATTGTTCCTGATTCTTCAATATATTCATGAGTATTTGAATCAGTCCATATTACTTGAGTAAAACCTTTCTTTTTTGCTAGATTAGTAGGGAAAAAAGAAGCACCATAGTTTCCTGCTGCTTTTGCAAACCCTACACCACCACTAGCAGCTCTTGAGTACTCTTGTTCAATAACAAGATTAATTGGGTCTGTATAGTATTCTTTAGTTGGAGAGAGAATTATCATAAAAGTATATTCCTCCGAAGAAGAGGCTTTTATACAAGATTGAGATGCAAATAAAAAGGGACGTATATAAATAGAAAAACCATTTTCAGATTTACACCATTTTTCATCTAACTTTAATAATTGATCTAAACCATTAAAAAAAGTTTCTTTTGAAATTTCAGGAATAGCCATTCTTTTGGCAGATTGATTTAATCTTTTAAAGTTTTCATCTCTTCTAAAAAACAATATGTTTTCATCAGAATCTTTAAAAGCTTTCATTCCTTCAAAAACAGCTTGACCATAATGTAATACTTGTGCAGCTGGACTTATAGAAATATTACCATATTCTTTAATTTCTGTGCTACCCCATTTACCATCTTTGTAAGAGCAAACCAGCATATTATCAGAAAAAACTTGTCCGAAAGGAAGATTATTAAAATCTATAGAATGAATTCTAGATTTTAAAGAAGGATTAATGGTAATCAAATCTTAAAATTTATACTACAAAGATACAACTAAAATTATATTTAATTCTTTAAAAGTATAGTAACACAAATTTTTAAAATACATTTGAAAAAAAAACAATGAAAAATTTAATTATTATTTTAACAACAATCTTCAGTATTAGCTGTGCAAATACCGATCTGCCTAATGATAAACTTAGTGATTTACCACAAATCTATGGGGATTCTACAATGAATGAAAAAGGCAAAATAAGCGGTTTAGAATTATTAAATATTTTAAGTGTTAGAGATTCTGCGATAGTTAGAGTAGAAGCTCCAATCACATCAGTTTGTCAAAAAAAAGGATGTTGGATGTATGTTGATTTAGATAGTAATAACGAAATGCTTATAAGGTTTAAAGATTATGGTTTTTTTGTTCCTATGAATTCAGAAGGAGACACTGCAATAATACAAGGGTTAGCCAAAGTTGATACATTATCTATAGCGTGGCAAAAACACTTAAAAGAAGATGCTAATGCTTCTCAGGAAGAAATTGAGTCAATTACATCTCCTAAAATAATATTTAGTATAAATGAAGCGACTGCAGTAATTATCAAATAATGAATGTTTAATAGAATATTTCTTATCTCAGTACTAATATTACTAAACAGTTGTATTGAAAAAGATAAAAAAATTGTAAAGCAATTAAATCCAAATGGAGATAGTGAACTTGCATTACTAATGCGAGAATTATATGACCAAACATTAATTATCAAATCTGAAATTGTTACTTCAAATATTAATTTCAATAACTTAGAAAAATTTAAATATTTTGATAATCTTCTCAAAAATCGAATTTATTTAGATCAAGCAAGCCCTACAGATAAAAGCCTAAAAAAGACAAATACCTATAGTGATTTTACAAAAAAATATAATTATTCAGTTGCTAAATTCATTGATAATAAAAATATATCCAAAGAATCGTATAACAACATGATAAATGAATGTATATTGTGTCATAATCAATTTTGCTTAGGAGCTATAAAGAAAATTCAAACGCTTAGAATAAATGACTAAAATAATTTTAACTAACGACGGGTCCCATTCTCTTTTTTCTGAAGAAGCTGATGAACATTACCATTCAAAACTTGGAGCAATTAGTGAATCACTGCATGTTTTTATTAAAAACGGGATAAATAGAACAACTAAAAAAGAAATAAAAATACTTGAAATAGGCTTTGGGTCTGGCTTAAACGCCTTATTAACACAGATTAAATGCGAGAAAGAAAATAGGATGTGTCATTACTACACTTTAGAAAAATTTCCAGTAAAAAGAGAGTTAATAAGCAAACTTAATTATTGTCAAAAATTAGAAATAAATGAAACTATTTTTAATAAAATACATGATGTTGAATGGAATGTAGAACAAATTATTTCTCCTAATTTCACACTAACCAAATTAGAAGAAGATGTGCTAAATTTTAGAACTAAAGTAAAATTTGATATAATCTATTTTGATGCATTTTCACCAGAAAAACAACCTAAAGTTTGGGAGGAAGCAATATTAAAAAACATGTATTCTTTCCTTCTTAAGGATGGATTTCTAATTACCTATTGCGCTAAAGGAATAATTAAACGAAGACTTAAAAAAATAGGTTTTGAAATAGAAAGTTTAGCAGGGCCTATGGGGAAAAGAGAAATCACACAGGCTAAGAAAAAATAGCATCTAGAACATTTTTAAGACCCTTATACGCACAAAAAAACAAAACAGGCAACAGTAGTAATGCAATAGTTATAACAGTATAGCTATCATGTCTGAGATTATTAAAACCAATAAACAAAAGAGATGCATCAAGAGCTATAACTATTGCTGTAGCAGACAACCACATGGCTCCTTTAACTATTTTATCTTTATCTATATTACTCATTAATATTTTTTAACACCTCACGAACAGACCCAAATTTTTCAAGTAGTTTTTGAGCTTTAGGATAAGAAATATTTTTTTTATTCATAATCATTTTAACTCCTCTATCAACAAGTTTATTGTTAGAGAGTTGCATATCTACCATTTTATTATCACTTATATAACCTAACTTTATCATAACTGAAGTTGAAATCATATTTAAAACTAGTTTCTGAGCAGTACCAGATTTCATTCTTGTACTGCCTGTAACAAATTCAGGACCAACAATTATTTCAATTGGGTAATCTGCAACTAGGCTAACAGGAGAATTAGAATTACACACAATACATCCAGTTACGATTTTATGTAGCTGACATTTTTCAAGAGCTCCTATCACATAGGGAGTTGTTCCTGACGCTGCAATTCCAACTACTATATCTGCTGAAGTAATATTATAAGATTCCAAATCATGCCATCCAAGATCGTTATTATCTTCAGCAAATTCTACAGCTTTTCTTATTGCCTTATCTCCTCCAGCAATTAATCCAATTACTAGGTCATGATTTACTCCAAAGGTTGGTGGACATTCTGAGGCATCTAATATTCCAAGTCTTCCTGATGTTCCTGCACCGATATAAAAAAGCCTACCTCCCATTTGTAATTTAGTAAAAATAATATCTACTAAATCCCTAATTTGACTAATATGGTTCTTAATTATCTTTGGAACTTTATTATCTTCTTTATTTATATTCAATAACAACTCATCTGTACTCATACATTCTAAATTATTATAATTAGAATCAGACTCAGTTATTTTATTCATTATTAATAAATATTAGGAAACTTTTCAGGATTAACATCATTCATCATTTTATAAACTTTTTCAACAACATCTTCAACAGATGGTTTACTAAAATAATCTCCATCTTTACCATAAGCTGGTCTATGTGCTTTGGCAGCAAGAGTTTGAGGTTCACTGTCTAAATGAAAAAATCCTTTTTGATCTTCAATAATATTCTGCATAATATATGCACTTGCTCCTCCTGGAACATCCTCATCAACAACTAGTAAACGATTAGTTTTCTTGACACTATTTACCATTTGTTTATTTATGTCTAGTGGAACTAATGTTTGAACATCAATAACCTCAACACTAATATCTAAGTCTTCTAGCTGCTTAGCTGCCTCCATTACTATCCTCCAAGTTGATCCATATGAAACTACAGTAACATCTGAACCTTCTTTAGTTGTTTCTGGGATTCCTAAAGGAGTTCTAAATTCACCCATATTTGTTGGTAGTTTTTCTTTGACTCTATAACCATTTAAGCATTCTATAACCATAGCTGGTTCGTTAGAAGCCATTAGAGTGTTGTAAAAACCAGCAGCTTTTGTCATGTCTCTAGGAACACATAAATTCACTCCTCTTGTTCCATGAATAATCATTCCCATTGGAGAACCAGAGTGCCATATTCCTTCAAGCCTATGTCCTCTTGTTCTAATAATCACTGGAGATATCTGTCCACCGTGAGTTCTGTAATGTAAAGATGCAATATCATCAGCCATTGTTTGGAATGCATATAGCAGATAATCTAAGTATTGCATTTCTGCTATTGGCCTTAAACCTCTTAATGATAAACCAATACCTTGACCAAGAATAGTAGTTTCTCTAATACCAGTATCAGAAACTCTTAGTTCACCATATTTTTCTTGTAATCCTTCAACCCCTTGGTTTACACCCCCAATCTTACCTACATCTTCACCAAAGATCATAGCTTCAGGAATATCTGCAAACATTTTATCAAAATTATCTCGAAGTACAATTCTTCCATCAACTTCTTCAGAGTCTGAATTATATTTTGGAGCAACCTCCTTTATATTTCTAGATGAAAACTCTGATTCGTTATATAAAAAGGTATTATATCTTTCAGAATTATCTGATTTACTTTTATTAATATAATTAATTAAAGTTTGTTTTTCAAGCATGTCTTTTTTCGCAATCTTTGCTAATACTTTTCTAGCAATAGATAAAAAATCTCTTCTGAAAAGGCCAAAAGAAGCTGCTTGTTTTAATTCTGTTATCCAAGTGGGTAATTCTTTGATATCTATTTGAGCAGAAATATTATTCAGAATCACTAAAAGCTCATTTAACTCCTCCTTTATTGGAGCTTGATATTCTTTCCATGCTTCTTGTTTAGATCTTTTTACTAAATCCTTAACCTCAACATCAATTTCATCTAATTCTTTCTGGGAAGCAATATCATTTGAAAGAATCCATGAAGTAAATTGTTTTAAACAATCATAATCTTGCTCCCATTGTAATCTTTCCTTAGTTTTATATCTTTCATGAGATCCAGATGTTGAATGCCCCGTTGGCTGTGTCATATCAATAACATGAATTATTGAAGGAATATGACTTTCTCGAGCAAGTTTTTCTGCTTTCTCATAAGTGTCAACAAGACTTGGATAATCCCACCCTTTAACTTTAAATATTTCAAATCCCTCACCTTTTTCATCTCTTTGAAAACCTTTTAAAACTTCTGAAACATCTGATTTAGTCATCTGATATTCATTTCCAACAGAAATACCGAAACCATCGTCCCAAACAGAAATAATTGCAGGAACCTGTAAAACACCTATTGCATTAACTGCTTCAAAAAAATGACCTTCAGCACACGAAGAATTACCAATAGTTCCAAATGCAATTTCAGAACCATTATTACTAAATGATTTCTTGTGAGAAAGAGATTTATTATCTCTATAAACTTGCGAAGCTTGAGCTAATCCAACTAAACGAGGAAAATTAGAGGCTAAACAAGCCATATCAGAAGTTGAATTCTTCTGCTCCATAAGGTTTTTCCAAGTCCCATCTTCATTTAATAAGCGTGTACCAAAATGATTCATCATTTGTCTAGATCCAGAGCTAGGCTCAGCAGATAATTCTGGGTTTCCGTATAAATGGGCAAACATTTGTTTAGTTGTTAGCTGACCTAAACACATCATTAATGCTTGATCTCTGTAATATCCAGCTCTAAAATCTCCATTTCTAAAAACCTTTGCTAAAGCAATTTGAGCTAATTCTTTACCATCTCCAAAAATCCCAAAACTCCCTTTCCCCGAAAGAACGTCTCTTCTGCCAAGAGCAGAAGCCTCACGAACTTCTCTAACTATTCTATAATCAGATAAAATAACATTTTTAAAATCATCTTTAGATATTACTTTTTTATCTTTATTAGGCACATTTTTACTCATTGATTTATTTTTTTAATCAGGCCACAAAATTAATTAATATTTATTAAAAATTAGCTTTTTTTACTTGACAGAAAGCAAAGGATATAAATTTACAAAAAACCTTTATAAGTTTAAAAAAAGATTATTAAATTTGCAGCCCCTCAATAATGAGGAATAACCACAGAGTTGGTTTAACCAAATTAAAACAAAATGGCAACAAGAATTAGATTACAAAGACACGGTAGAAAAGGAAATCCTATTTACCACATAGTTATAGCTGATCAAAGATCACCAAGAAATGGAAAATTTATCGAAAAATTGGGTTTATATAATCCTAATGTAAATCCGGCAATAATTGATATAAATTTCGATAAAACTGTTGACTGGGTAATGAAAGGAGCTCAACCATCAGATACTGTTAAAGCAATACTTTCTTATAAAGGAGTATATATGAAGAAGCATCTTTTAACTGGCGTTGCTAAAGGAGCATTTAATGAGGAAGAAGCTGAAAAAAGATTCCAAGCATGGATGGATTCAAAAGAACAAAAAATTACAGATCAAAAAACTAATATTGATAAGTTAACTGCTGATACAAACAAAGCAAAAATTGATGCTGAAAAATTAGTTAATTCTGAAAGAGCTAAAGCTATTCAAGAAAAACTTGCTGTAGAAACTCCTGCTCCTGTAGAAACTCCTGCTGCTGTAGAAACTCCTGCTGCTGAAGAAACTCCTGCTGCTGAAGAAACTCCTGCTGCTGTAGAAACTCCTGCTGCTGAAGAAACTCCTGCTGCTGAAGAAGCTCCTGCTGCTGTAGAAACTCCTGCTGCTGAAGAAACTCCTGCTGCTGTAGAAACTCCTGCTGCTGAAGAAACTCCTGCTGCTGAAGAAACTCCTGCTGCTGAAGAAGCTCCTGCTACAGAAGAAGTAAAATCTAAAGAAGACTAGTTAAGTATGGAAAATAAAGATTGTTTCTTAATTGGATCAATTTTTAAACTTCATGGATACAAAGGAGATATTCTTATTTTTAATTCAAAAGAAATCACCTTAGATTTAGATAACACAAAATTTTTGTTAATTAATATTGATAATGATATTATCCCATTTTTTATTGAAAAAATAAGAATGGTAAAAAACAATCACTTTCTTGTTAAATTATCTGATATTAACTCTGAACAAAGTGCACTTAAATTATTAAAGAAAGAGGTTTTTATTGATTCAAAATTAGCAATAGAAGATACTAATACAAAGGATAATAGCTTAATGAATTATAAAGTTATTGATAAGAAACATGGCATATTAGGCATTGTTTATAAAATTAGCAATCAAACTTTACAAGAGTTAATTTATGTTAGAAATGAGACTAATGACTTTTCATTTCCATCTCATGAAAATTTCATTTCTCAAATTAATCATTCAAAAAACGAAATCCTAGTTAAAATTCCTCTAGAGCTTATTAAATTAAATTAATTCTTCAGTGAAAGCGATGCCATTATTTGCTAATTCCTCTAATACGGGCTTATATATTTCTTTACTCGTTGGGATTTGAACTCCTTTTAAATTTATGACATTATTTAAAATTAATTTAACTGAAATAGCTACTGGTAGTCCTACAGTTTTTGCCATAGCAGTATTCACAGAATCATCACCATAGACAACTAAAGAAGAATTTAATTTACTTAATTTATTACCAACTAAATACTCAAATTGATGTTGCATTACTATCATATCCTTATCTTCTTTATCTAATGTCCATTTTTTTTCTGTAATTATTTGTAAAATTTTAGCAGGAGAAGCTCTTTTAACATCAATTAATTCATTTAAAAATAAACCAAGCCAACTAATTTTTGAGAATTCAATAGATTTTTTATCAATACCTAGATAAGAGCAAAAATTATCTTCAACAGATAAACTTTGTGTATTAGGTAAAAATAATTTTAAAAAATCGCTATTCGTAAAGTTATCGTGACAGTTAATTTGATAGGAATCATCGGTCATTCCTAACTCCACAAAAATGTTCCATGATTTACAAAAACCTTTTTTTCGTAAAGTACCTCTAAACATTGTGCTAATATTTTCTAGCCCATAAGCCTTCATATACCCTAGTGAATCTCTATTAGCATAAGCCTCAAACTCTCCAGCTTCAAGGATTGACATACATTCAGTTCTTTCAAATAATTTATTATACGATATATATTTATATTCATCATTCATCAAATATTGAGCAGTACCTTGACCGGCTAAAACAACATTTCTAGGATTCCAAGTAAATTTATAATTCCATGGATTATTATCAAAATCAGGATGTACTAAACCTCCACAAAATGATTTAAATGATTTCATCTCATAATTTTGATCTTTTATTTCGTCTATAACTTTCATTGCTGATAAATGGTCAATTCCTGGATCTAATCCAATTTCATTTAATAAAATTACACCTGCTTCAACAGCTTTATTATTCAAACTTTGGATTTCCTTAGAAACATAAGATGCGGTAACTAAATTCTTTTTTAAATCCACACAATTACTTGCTACTAAAAAATGCAGACTTGCTGGAAGCATAGAAACAACAATGTCTGAATTTTTTATTTCGAGAATTCTTTGCTCTGAATTATTAACATCAAATTGAATTGCGCGAGAGTTTATATGATTCTTTGAGGCTTTCTTTGCTAATATTAAATCATAATCTGCAATAGTTACAAACCAATCGTGTGTTTCACTCTCTTTTAATAGGTAGTTGATAAGGGCTGTAGCAGACCTGCCTGATCCAATAATTAAAATTTTCTTCATTTAATACTATTTTTATATTTGGCTAATTTATTATTTTATTTAATTTGCTATTAAAATAAATCAAATAAAAATGAAAATTAATATTATTAGAATAGCTATACTATTTGCTATTAGCTCAATAATTTTAGGAGCATTTGGTGCGCATGGGCTAAAAGAGCATCTTACATCAGTTCAACTAAACTCTTTTTTAACAGGTATTCGATATCAAATGTATCACTCACTTGCTTTACTATTATTTACTTTTAATCATGAAAAATTCAATAAATATTTAAATTATGGATTAGGGATTATGATAGTAGGCATTATACTATTTTCTTTTTCTATCTACCTATTATCAACTCAAAATTTAACAGGTTTAAATACTGTTTTCTTAGGGCCTGTAACTCCAGTAGGAGGACTATTTTTAACATTTTCCTGGATTATAATATTGTTTTCAATAAAAAACAAAGAATATAATTGATTATTTGTATTAAAATATAACTTTGCATGCTTTAATACATTAAATAATGTTTATGACTGAAACGGGCAAGAGAGCAAAAACAGCTACCATCACTGATTTAGGAATTAATAATGCTACAGTATTCTGGAACTTATCTTCAAAAGAATTATCCCAAATAGCATTAGATAAAGGCCAAGCCAAAATCACATCACAAGGAGCTATAGCTATTAACACAGGAGAGTTTACTGGAAGATCGCCAATGGATCGATTTATTGTCAAAGATGAAGTGACGAAAAATCACGTTTGGTGGGGAGATGTTAACCAATCTTTTGATGAAAATAAATTTGATCAGTTACACAAAAAAGTAATAAATTATTTAGATGATAAAGAATTATATGTAAGAGATGCCTATGCATGTGCTGACCTTAAATATAAAATGAATATAAGAGTAGTAAATGAATATTCCTGGTCTAATCTATTTGCCTATAATATGTTTCTTAGACCAAATGATGAAGAAATTCAAAACTTTACTCCAGAATGGACAATATTAAATGCTCCAGGATTCTTAGCAGATCCAAAATTAGATGGAACAAGAAAACATAATTTTGCTATTTTAAACTTTACAAAGAAAATTATATTAATTGGGGGAACTGGCTATACTGGAGAAATTAAAAAAGGCATATTTTCTGCTTTAAATTTCATTTTACCTCATCAGAAAAATGTTTTATCAATGCACTGTAGTGCTAATACTGGCGAAAAAGGAGATACTGCGATATTCTTTGGATTATCTGGAACAGGAAAAACTACATTATCTGCAGATCCTGAACGTAATTTAATAGGTGATGATGAACACGGTTGGAGTGATGATACAGTATTTAATTTTGAGGGAGGATGTTATGCGAAATGTATAGATCTCTCGCAAGAGAAAGAGCCAGATATCTATGCAGCTGTTAAAGAAGGTGCTCTGCTTGAAAACATAAGCTTTAAGGATGGAACAAATATTGTTAATTATGAAGATTATTCAATTACCCAAAACACAAGAGTTAGTTACCCTATTAATTTCATTAAAAATATTTCAACTCCTTCTCTTGGTAAAAACCCAAAAGATATCTTCTTTCTTACAGCCGATGCTTTTGGTGTTTTACCTCCAGTATCCAAATTAACTACGGGTCAAGCAATGTTTCATTTTATCTCTGGATATACTGCAAAAGTTGCTGGTACTGAAGAAGGCGTAACAGAACCACAAACAACTTTCTCAGCTTGTTTTGGAGCGCCATTCATGCCGCTCCACCCTACAAAATATGCTGAAATGTTAGGAGAAAGAATGAAAAAACATAATGTTAATGTTTGGTTAATAAACACAGGTTGGTCAGGAGGAGTATATGGTGTTGGTGAAAGAATTCCTCTTAAATATACAAGAGCAATGATAACAGCAATCTTAAATGATGAATTAAATAATGTTCAATTTAAAACTCATGATATATTTGGATTAAATATGCCCACAAGCTGTCCTAATGTTCCTGATAAAATTTTGAGTCCTAAAAACACATGGGAAGACAAAAAAGAATACGATAATAAAGCAAGTGAATTAGCCAATGCATTTAATAAAAACTTTGTTCAATTTTCAGCGAATGCTAATGAAGAAATTCTTAAAGCTGCACCAAAGGGCAAATAACACTATAGTTTAATTAATTTAGATTTAAAAGATCAAGTTAAAAGTCTTTTTATACTTTTGATATAATGCAATTATTTTATAATACTGATTTTCACGATAACATTTTTTTAGACAAGAATGAAAGTAAGCATCTTATAAAGGTTTTAAGAAAAAAAAATAATGATATAATTAATATAACTGATGGAATTGGGAATCTTTATATAGCAGAAATAATAAATGACAATCCCAAGGCATGTCAACTTAGGTTAGTAGAAAAAAAGAAGAAAAAAAAACATAAATATAATTTACATATTGCTATAGCCCCTACAAAAAATATAGAAAGATTTGAATGGTTTCTTGAAAAAGCAACCGAAATTGGAATTGATGAGATTACACCATTAATTTGCGAGAAATCTGAAAGAAGAAAAATAAAAATAGAAAGATGTGAGAAAATTATTATTTCTGCTTTAAAACAATCTTTAAAATTTCACAAACCTAAACTCAACCCTCCTACTCTTTTTAATGACTTTGTCAAAAAAGAAAATCACGATAAAAAGTATATTGCATCTTGTAATGATCTCGACAATTTAGAATTAAAAAATGAAGATGCTCACAAATCTTGTACAATACTTATAGGTCCAGAGGGGGATTTTTCAATAGATGAAGTGTCAAAATCAATAAAAAACAACTTTGAACATATTATACTAGGGAAAAGTCGTTTAAGAACTGAAACTGCTGGAATAGTGGCAGTAAGTTGCATAAATATGAAATTTTAAATATGTCTAAAATAATTTATTTTATCTTTTTTATCTTTTTAAGCAGCTTATGTACAGCTCAAAATACATATGATATTGCAGTTTTAAAATATAATGGTGGAGGTGATTGGTACGCAAATCCCACGGCATTAAAAAATCTAATAAAATTTACTAATAAAAATATCGGAACTAATATTAAAGAAAAATATAAAACAGTTGAGGCTTCAGATCCTGATGTATTTAATTATCCATTTATACACATGACAGGTCATGGAAATGTAATATTTGATAATCAAGAAGCAGAAAACCTTAGGAGATATTTAATAGCTGGAGGTTTTATACATATTGACGATAATTATGGAATGGATATATATATACGGTCTCAACTGAAGAAGGTATTTCCAGAATTAGATTTAGTAGAACTTCCAAAAAATCATAAAATCTTTAATCAAAGTTTTGAATTTAAAAATGGGCTTCCAAAAATCCATGAACATAATGGAAATCCTGCTCAAGCATTAGCAATAATTCATGATGGAAGAATAGTTTGCTTATATACCTTTGAAAGTGACTTAAGTGATGGCTGGGAAGACAAAGAGGTACATAATGATAGTTATGAAACAAGACAAAAAGCACTAAAAATGGGCTCAAATATTATTGAATATATTTTTAAAGGGGATAACTAGAGAAGATCTTCGTCAATTGATAAATTCTGTAAGAATTTAATAGATTCAAGAATATCAATATTTAGTAATCTATCGTTTTCCAAAAAATCTACTTGAGCTCTATATAAATCAATAATAGATTCAATAAATTCAGAGGAAGTATCTTTTCTAAATGCTAAAGCCTGTGCAGCATTCATTAACTCAATTGCTAACACCTTTTCTACGTTATTAATAACATGAAATAATTTAGTAGCAGCATTTGCCCCCATACTTACATGATCCTCTTGTCCATTAGAAGAAACTATTGAATCTATTGAGGCTGGAGTACAAAGTTGTTTATTTTGACTAACAATACTTGCAGCAGTATATTGGGGAATCATTAGGCCAGAATTAAGACCTGCATTAGCAACTAAAAAAGGAGGTAATCCACGTAAACCAGAAATCAACTGAAAGGTTCTTCTTTCAGAAATTGATGCTAATTCTGACATTGCTATTGCTAAGTAATCTAATGACATAGCTAAAGGCTGACCATGAAAATTGCCGCCAGAAATAATTTTATCTTCATCAATAAAAATAGTAGGATTATCGGTCACTGAGTTTATTTCAGTAGTGAATATATCAACTACATAAGAAATCACATCTTTTGTAGCTCCATGAACTTGAGGAATACATCTGAAAGAATAAGGATCTTGAACATGTTCTTTAAAAGTATTTTGAATATTACTACCATTTAAAAATTCACGAAAATTCTCAGCAGTTTTAATTTGTCCTTTATGAGGACGAACCTTATGTAAAAGCTCATCAAAACATTCACTTCTACCATCAAATCCTTCAAGTGAAATAGCTCCAACTAAATCTGCATAATATGATAGCTTTCTAGCTTTTATTAATGACCATACTCCATAAGCTGCCATAAACTGTGTTCCATTTAACAATGCAAGCCCTTCTTTAGACTGAAGGTTAATAGCTTCCCATTTTACAATATTAAAAATATCAGAAACAAGCATCTTCTTTCCTTTAAAATATGCTTCTCCTAATCCAAGTAAAGCTAAAGAAAGATGAGCTAAAGGAGCAAGGTCTCCCGAAGCCCCTAAAGAGCCTTGTTGAAAAATTACAGGAAGAATATTATTATTATACATCTCAAGAAGTCTCTCAACTGTTAATAGCTGAACTCCTGAATTACCATAAGATAATGATTGGATTTTCAAAATTATCATGATTTTAATTATTTCATGAGGAACTTCTTCTCCCAAACCACAGGCATGTGAAACAACTAAATTATATTGTAATTCTGATAAGTCCTTATTTGATATTTCATGATTACATAATGAGCCAAAGCCTGTATTGATTCCGTAAATAGGATTTTCAGATTTTGCTATTTTTTTATCAAGAAAATCACGACAATCAGTAATTCTCTTTTTTGCCTCATCACTTAAGGCTACACTAATCTCACTACTTATTATATGCTGTATTTGTGCAATTGAAAGATTTTTATCTCCTAAAATGAATATATCAGACATGATTAATTATTTGTTTCATAAAACTATCTATATCTATATTTTCTTGACTACCATCTGACATGTTCTTAATATTTAATAATCCTTGTGAGATTTCATCTTCGCCATACATTATAACAAAATCTATTTCTTTATTATTAGCATAACTCATTTGTTTTTTAATCTTAAAACAATCAGGATAAATTTCGGATCTTATACCATTAGATCGCAATTTACTTAACATTGGCAAACATTGTAAAGCTTCTTGTTCTCCAAAATTAACGAACATCACACTTGTTTGTTTTTTAATTTGATCATCAAATAAATTAAGTTGTTCCATCACTAGAAAAATACGATCAATTCCAAATGAAATACCAAGACCAGAAAGATCTTTTTTACCAAATACGCTAGTAAGATCATCATATCTACCACCACCTGCAATACTTCCAATATCTAAATCTTTTGAAATAACTTCAAAAATACATCCTGTATAATAGTCTAATCCTCTAGCTAATGAAATATTAAATTTAATTATTGAAGATTTTAATCCAATTTTTTCAATGTTATCAAAAATAAATTTTAACTCTTTAACTCCCTCAATACCCATTTCAGACTTTACGAGTAATAACTCTAATTCAGAAATAGTATTACAAAGTAAGAACTGTTCCATAATCTTACATGCATCAACACTTACTCCCTTATTTATAATTTCTGATTTAACATTATCAAAACCTATTTTATCAATTTTATCTAAAGCAATAACAATATCATTAAAATAATTATTAGCTCCCATAATATCTACCATTGCTACTAAAACTTTTCTATTATTGATATTAATTTCAATATTTGGGATATTTAATGAAGAAAATACATCGTCCGTTAATTGTATTAGTTCTACTTCACTTAAAAGAGATTTTGTACCCACAATATCAACATCACATTGAAAAAACTCCCTAAACCTTCCCTTTTGAGGCCTGTCAGCTCTCCATACATTCTGCATTTGATAGCGTTTAAAAGGAAATGTAATTTTATCTTGATTTTGCACAACAAACCTAGCAAAAGGCACAGTAAGATCATATCTTAAAGCTTTTTTTGCTATTTTTTTAGTTAATAATTTTGACGACATACTACCATCTAATTCAACTGATGAAAGGAAGTCTCCAGAGTTTAAAACTTTAAAAATTAATCTATCTCCTTCATCACCATACTTACCAGTTAATGTTTCAAGATTTTCCATAGCTGGTGTTTCAATAGGGGAATAACCGTAATTTTTAAAAATAGCTTTAACATTTTCAAAAATAAATTCTCTTCTATACATTACATCTGAAGTAAAGTCTCTAGATCCTTTTGGTATTGTAGGTTTTATACTCATAACAAATGCAAATATCGCAAAATATAATAGATAAAATTGGTAATTTTGTCTTATGCGTTTATTAATAATTTTATCATTTATTTTATCGTCATGCAATATGAATAATTCCAGTAAAAAAAAAATATTTAAAGATCAAAAAGATATAGATGCTATTAGTGAGGTTCTTTCGCGCCAACAACTTAGTTGGAATATAGGAGATATTGATAATTTTATGCTTGGTTACTGGAATTCGGAAGATCTTATCTTTACTTCTTCAAAAAATCAGCCTACATATGGTTGGCAAGCCACACTTGAAAGGTATAAAAAAAGCTACCCTTCTAAATTAGAAATGGGAGAATTAAAATTTAAGATATTGAACATAAATTTAACTGCACCAAAAAAAGCAAAACTAAAAGGGAAGTGGAAAATAATAAGAAAAGATGACAATCCAAATGGTTTATTTTGGCTAGAACTTCAAAAATTTAAAGATAATTGGTTAATCACAAAAGATTCTACATTATCATTTGAATTATGAGAAAATATTTTTCATTAATCAAATTTAGTCATACAATTTTTGCAATGCCATTTGCTTTTATTGGATTTTTTTTAGCTCAAAAAGAATATCAATTTGATTGGTTTACTCTAATTTACATTATACTTTGTATGATATTTGCTAGATCAGCAGCAATGGCTTTTAATAGATATATTGATAGAGACATAGATCTTAAAAATATTAGAACAGCTACTACTAGAGAAATACCAACAGGTAGAATAACACCTAATAACGCTCTACTTTTTGTTATCTTAAATTCAATATTATTTATTTTAACTACATATTTTATAAATACTCTATGCTTTAGCTTATCCCCTATTGCTCTAGCAATAATTCTTGGATATAGCTATACAAAAAGATTTACCTTTTTATGTCATTTAATTTTGGGACTGGGGCTTTCTCTTGCTCCAATAGGTTCATATTTAGCAGTTTCAGGAGAATTTAATATTGTTCCTATCTTATATTCTTTAGTGGTATTGTTTTGGGTTTCAGGTTTTGATATTATTTATTCTTTGCAGGATGAAGAGTTCGATAGTCTCAATAATTTAAATTCAATACCAGTATTTTTTGGCAAAAAATTAGCATTAATACTATCAAAGATATTGCATTTAAGTGCAATGATTGTAGTTTCCTATCTAGGATACCTAAATGATTTTTCTAATCTTCATACTATTGGATCTATTATTTTTTGTTGTTTAATAATTTTTCAACATAGTATTATAAGTTCAAATAATCTTTCTAAAATTAATATAGCGTTTTTTACTACAAATGGTATTGCATCAATAATCTTTGCAATATTTATAATTTTAGATATTTTAACTAGTTAAAAATCTTTCCAGGATTAAGAATATAATTTGGGTCAAATATTTTTTTTATTTCTTTTTGTATTGAAATTTCTTTTTTTGAAAATACAATATCCATGTAGTCTTTTTGAACTAAACCTATTCCATGCTCACCGCTTATAGTACCTCCTAAACTTTTAGTCAAATTAAAAATCTCTCTGATACCAAATTTTAATTCTTTATTCCATTTAATATCACTCATTTTTCCCTTAATAATATTAATATGAAGATTCCCATCTCCAGCATGGCCATAGCAAACAGATGAAAAACCATATTTATCTCCAATTTCTTTAACTCCTTTTAAAAGTTTGGGAAGCTCTGCTCTAGGAACAACTGTATCCTCTTCTTTGTAAATAGAATTTGCTTTAACAGCTTCACCTACAGATCTACGCATTTTCCAAAGTCTATCTTTTTCAAATTTTGTGTCAGCCAATAAAATATTACTGCAATTAAACTCTGTCATTACATCAGAGATTTTCTCACAATCAGAATATAAATTTTGCAAATCATCACCATCAACTTCAATTAGAAGATGAGCATTAATATCATCTTCAACCTTTATTTGATCAGTGGAATACTTAAGAGCCCAATCTATAGCATCTCTTTCAAGAAACTCTAAGGCTGAAGGAGTAATTCCTGCTCTAAATACTGCAGAAACAGCTTTACAAGCATCTTCTGCTGATTTAAATGGCACTAACATACTTATATCTTTTTGAGGAAGTGGAATTAGTTTAAATACTATTTTAGTAATAACTCCCAAAGTACCTTCACTTCCAACCATAAGTTGAGTTATATTATACCCAGTAGCATTTTTTAAAACGTTTGCTCCAGTCCAAATAATTTCTCCAGATGATAAAACAACCTCTAAATTTAAAACATAATCTTTTGTTACTCCGTATTTTAAAGCTTTAGGTCCTCCAGCATTTTCAGCAACATTTCCCCCTAAAAAACAACTTCCTTTACTAGCAGGGTCTGGAGGATAAAATAATTTTTTATCTTCAACAGCATCTCGAAATTTTTGATTAATAACGCCAGGTTCTACTGTAGCTTGAAGATTTCTCTCATCTATTTCTAAAATTTTATTTAAATTCTCTAAGCTTAAAGCCACGCCTCCAAATAAAGGTAATGATCCTCCACTAAGACCAGTTCTTGCTCCACAGGGTGTTACAGGAATATTAACTTTGTTACAGTATTTAAGAATCATTGATACTTGCTCTGAACTTTTAGGCTTTAAAACAACTTCTGGACTAAAAATTAAATCTTCTGTATAATCAGTAGAGTATTCATTAAGATTTTCAGAATCAAATAAAACACAATTTTCATCTAAATTTTTCTTAAAAAAATCAATATCATTTTTAGATACTTTGGTATATCTCATTATTAAATTATTATAAACAAATTTAAGTAAATTCGCAGTTCTTAAGTTTAAAATTTATGAAAAAGACAATTTTAATTATTTTCTCAGCTCTAGCTTCAATTATTTGTTTTAGTCAAAACAAGCAAATAACCCTTGAAGATATTTGGTTAAATTATTCATTATTTCCAAAAAGCTATAGTAATCTAAATTCCTTGAATTCTGGAGAACATTATTCAATGCTTGAAAGAGTAGATAAAGGTCAAGAAATAATTAAATATAATTTCAAAACAGGTAAAAAAAATAGAACAGTATTTAAAAGTAAAGATTTTGATATAAAGAGAATTTCTAATTATAAATTTAGTGAAGATGAAAATTTAATATTATTAGCAACAGAGTCTAAATCTATTTATAGATATTCAAGAGAAGCAATATACTATGTATATAATGTTCATAATAATAAAATAAAGAAACTTCATGATAAAAAAGTCAGATATCCATCATTCTCCCCTGATGGAAAAAAAATTGCTTTTATTTTTGAAAATAATTTATTCATTAAAAATATTACAAACGGCAATCTTAATCAGATAACTAATGATGGAAAAGAAAACTACATTATAAATGGCGCATCTGATTGGGTTTATGAAGAAGAATTTAAATTAGTTAAGGGCTTTGCTTGGTCTGGAAATAGTAAGACTATTGCATACTATAAATTTGACGAATCTCATGTAAGAAAGTTTTCAATGGATCTGTTTAAAAATAAATTATACCCACAACAAGAAGAATTTAAATATCCAAAAGCTGGTGAAAAAAACTCAACTGTCAACATATATTTTTACAATACTGATGATAAGATTAATAAACTAATATTCACTGAAAAAGATTACGAATATATTCCAAGAATAAAATGGACAGAAGATCCCAATGTTCTGTCTTTAACAGGGTTAAATAGACATCAGAACAAATTAGACTTTATTCTAGCAAATTATAGCGATGGGACAAATAAGGTTCTGTTTAGTGAAGAAGATAAATATTACATTGATATTAATGATAATCTTACATTCCTACCAAACAATTATTTTATTTGGACATCTGAAAAAGATGGTTATAATCATATATATCTTAAGGGTTTAGATGGAAGTGAAGAACAGCTTACAAATGGCGCATGGGAGGTAACTTCATTTGATGGGCTTGATAGTGATAATATGCAAATATTTTACCGTTCTACTGAAGAAGGATCAATTAACAGAACATTATATGTTTTAGATTTAGAGACTGGAAAACGCAAAAAACTGAGTAAAGACATTGGCACTAATTCCGTGAAGTTTAGTAAAGGATTAAAATATTATATCAACTCATACTCTAATGCTAATATTCCACCAGTTTATTCTTTACATAAATCTGATGGAAAAGAATTGAAAATTTTAGAAGATAATAAAGATTTTCAAACGACTATTAGTGAATATAATATTACAGCAAAAGAATTTTTCAAAATTCCAATAGGTGATTATGAGTTAAATAGCTGGATTATTAAACCTCCAAATTTTGACAAAAACAAAGAATATCCACTTTTCATGTTTCTTTATGGTGGTCCCGGTTCTCAAAAAGTTCTTAATCAATTTGAATCTGGTAATTACTTTTGGCATCAAATGCTAGCTCAGCAAGGGTACATTGTTGCTTGCGTTGATAATCGTGGAACTGGAGGAAAAGGATCAGAATTTAAAAAAATGACTTACAAAGAGTTAGGCAAATATGAATTAATTGATCAAATAGAAGCTGCCAAATATTTTGGAAAATTAAATTATATAGATTCAAAAAGAATTGGGATTCAAGGATGGAGCTATGGCGGTTATATGTCTTCTCTTGCTATAACCAAAGGCTCTGATTTTTTCAAGTTAGCAATTGCAGTGGCACCTGTTACTAATTGGAGGTATTATGATAATATCTATACTGAAAGATATATGCAAACTCCGCAGGAAAATGCTAGCGGATATGATGAAAATTCTCCAATTAATTTTGTGGATAAATTAACAGGGAAATACTTACTTATTCATGGCTCTGCAGATGACAATGTTCATGTTCAAAACACTTATGAAATGACTTCAGCATTAGTAAAAGCAAATAAACAATTTGATCTGTTTATTTACCCAGACAAGAATCATGGAATATATGGAGGCAATACAAGATTGCATCTTTATAAAAAGATGACTGACTTTATTAAGAGTAATTTATAACAGAAATTTTTACTATTTTCGAAGACCTAATTTTATTATAAAAATATGACAAATCAAGAGCAACAATTATTTGGACATCCTAAAGGATTATTCTATTTATTCTTCGCTGAACTTTGGGAACGTTTCTCTTATTATGGAATGCGTGCCCTACTGACTCTTTACATGGTAAATGAGTTTTTTACTTATATTACTGATGAGGCCTATCGAGAAGAAATGTCCTTTGGAATTTTTGCTGCATACGGATCATTAGTATATGCAACTCCGGTACTAGGAGGTATGATTGCTGATAAATTTATTGGTTTTAAAAAATCTATAATGCTGGGAGGTATCCTAATGGCACTGGGACACTTTTTTATGGCCTTTTACTTTGAAAGTGGATTTGCTGGCTTTGAGGTTTCTGCGATAAATAACTTTTTCTTTTATACTGCTTTGGCTCTTTTAATAGTAGGTAATGGTTTTTTCAAACCTAATATTTCAACTATGGTTGGCCGTTTATATCCTGAAGGTGATGACAGAAGAGACTCTGGCTTCACGATCTTTTACATGGGAATTAATGCAGGTGCTTTTATAGCTCCCTTAGCATGTGGATATCTTGGATATGAATATGGCTGGCACTATGGATTTGGGGCAGCTGGTATTGGTATGTTAGCTGGTCTTGTAGTTTTTATGAGAGGAATGAATTCTGGTGTATTTGGCGATAATGGAGAGCAGCCAGTAGAATATGTTGATAAGAAAATGTATGGTATTCGTACTGACTACTTCTTTTACATTGTTGCTCTTTTAATGGTACCTATTTCTGCTTTTTTAGTGAAAAATAATGCTATGGAAATATTAGATGGTATGCAGCTCCATTCTTCTCTGCTGTCATTACTTGGAGTTGTAATTTTAGGTATTTTAGCTAAGAAAATGACTGAATTATCAAGAATTGAAGTATTCCGTTTATTAAGTATTTTAGTTTTAACTCTATTAATTACTGTCTTCTGGTCTTTCTTCGAGTTAGCAGGAACTGCAATCACTCTTTTTGCTGAAAGAAATGTAAACTTAACTTTATTAAATGCATCGCAAACAAATGCAATAAATCCAGGCTATATAATATTTTTAGCAATCCCCTTTTCTATGCTGTGGGTGTATTTATCAAAAACACAAAGAAATCCAACTACACCAATTAAATTTGCTCTAGGTATTTTACAATTAGGAATAGGGTTCTTAGTATTTGCAATGAGCGCACAATTCATGGATGCTGCTGGAAGAACTCCATTTATGTTTTTAATGATTGGTTATTTACTTTTAACTACTGGTGAGTTATTCATATCCCCTATTGGGTTAAGTAAAGTAACAGAATTATCTCCTAAAAGTATGACAGCCTTTATGATGGGGGTATACTTTCTTTCATCATCATATGCACATTATATTTCTGGAGCAATTGCAAAATTAACTTCTGGCTCTGAAGCTGGCGCAGTACCTGAGCCTGGATTAATGACTAGTATCATTGAAAAAGTCACTGGATTTACAGGAGGATACTCAGAATCTACTGTTGAAGGAGTTCAAAGTTTAGTTAATTATACCACGGTCTTTACTCAAGTTGGTATTATTGCTATTTGTATGGCTTTCTTATC
>CAJXYM010000013.1 GCA_913063045.1 uncultured Flavobacteriales bacterium
AGAACAAGTGGAGAGCCAGAAGCAAGTGTATTTCCAAAAGCATCAATATCTTGACTTAAGCTAACTGTTCCAGCAAAATAACTTACATTAAAAGGAGGTGTTCCTGAAATAACAGGAAAGAATAACTCTGAAGATTGACCTACACAAATAGGGTTTGTTCCACTTACAGTAATATCAATATCTGGAGTTGGGTTAACTACAATTGTTGTGTTTGGATTTACAGGAACTCCAGTACATCCATTTTGATCAGTAATATTAATAACTTCATAATTATTAACTCCCACAGCTGGATTCGGTGTAATAGTATATTGTTGATTACCAGAACCATTAATTACTAAAGGTGTTTGTCCATTATTATTGATTTTATAATCAATATTAAAAGGAGCAGTTCCAGAAGAGAAATTAAATGTTAAAATAGCTGGATTGTTAAGGCATATTTCAGGAGTTGATGTATTAAAATCAACAATTGGATTAGCATTTACAGTAATGTTTACTGGCGCAGGTAGTGATGAGTTTGGAGGACTAATTCCACTATTATCAGTTAAATTATTTATTGTAATAATATTTGCACCAACATTTAGATTATTAATATCTACAGGGATGTTAGCAAGTATAGGAGTGTTTTGCGCTACAACACCTAAAGTATACGTATAGTTTTGACCATTATAAGAGTAATCAATTACAACAGGAGCCTCTCCTTGAATAAGTAGAACTCCAATAGAAGCAGCATCTCCATCACAAATAACTGGAGTAGATGTAGTAAATGGATCAATAATTGGATAAGGGTCTACAGTTACACCAGCAGTTAAAATTGAACTTCCAGAACAACCATTTCCATCCACAATACTTGTAATAGAATATGTTGTAATAGGGATTACAGCAGGAAGAGCAGCAGTAGTTCCCATCATAGAAGGTGGGTTTATTTGAATGGTAGATACATTGGCCGGAGAATCATCGTCTTGTAAGTTGATTGTAAATGGAGGTGTTCCAACTAGCATGTCAACTTCTAAGTTAATTGGGAATCCTTGAGCTACAACAGGAATATTAGTAGTAAATGTATTTACCTCGGGAGATGGATTAACATCTAGATCAGCTGTTGTAGTTGTATTTGCACATGGAGGAATACCAAAAACTGTATAATCAAATTGGTGTGTACCCACTCCATATGTTGCAGGATTAACTTGACTACTTATTATATTTCCGTTAAAACTCCAAACTCCTCCAATATCTCCGTTAGTAATTAAGCCACTTAGATCAAAAAGAGTTCCTGGATTATAATCATTAACACAAACAGATTGATTATTTGCAAAGCCAGAAAAAGGAGGGTTTTGTAAATTAATAGTAACACCAGCAACAGCATCTGGACATGGTGCAGCAACAACAGTATAAGTATAGGTTCCTCCAGGCATACTTTGAGGGTCATAAGTAAAGTTTGGACTCGTAGGGAGCTGATTATTACTTGAAGTAGTCCAATATCCTGTCAAATCTTGGCCAGGACCAATTAAGTTTTCTAAATCATAAGTATTAACATCATCTGAGCACACATCTAACACATAATCATTTCCTGCATTTGGGCTTGGATTAACATTAATTGTAATAATGACTTGACTAGTAGCAGGGTTTTGATTGATATAGTTAGTAATACATCCGTTAGCCCCTTCAATAGAAGTGTAGCTATACATTGTTGTAATATTTGGACTTACTGTAACAGGATTACCTGTTGAAACTAATAAACCATTAGCATCTAGTAAAAGTGTAGAGCCTGAGGATTCTGTTAATATGAAATTTGATGTTCCTGTTAATACAAAATCTAAGTCAGCACTTTGTCCTTCACATAAATTAGTGTTTAATGAAGATACAATGAGTTCAGGATAAGGGTTTACAACCACAGTAAGAGCAGGATTAGTAATAGAGCCTGGACATCCTGAATTATCTGACAAACTAAGTACTGAGTATGTTGTACTAATAGTTGGGTAAAACGTTATTGGTAATCCAGGTGTAGAAGTTAGAAAACCAAATTGATCTAACTGGAAATTTTGAACACTTGATCCATTAGCATCTGCTACATCTAAAACTAAGTCAAAAGGTGGCGCTCCAATTAGAGCAAAATTTAGTAATATTGAATCGCCTATACATATATTTGTTGCTCCTGATAAAGTTCCACTAATATTATTATTGTTAGGTAGAACAGTAACAGTATCAATTACAGAACATGCAGGGTTTAATGAGTCATATGCAAAAACTTGGAAATTTGTTACCTGAGCAACTGTTGCTAAAGGGTTTTGAATATTTGGATCGTTTAAGCCGGCTACACCTCCACTAGTAATATTAGACCAAGAATAGTTGTATGTTGCGAGTTCAGGACAATATGCGGTGTGATTTGTAAAATTTATTGGTACAGAACCTGGGAATCCATTTACTGTAATTTGATTTCCTTGACTATCATATAGTCGATACATAGCTTCATTAGCACCATTTCCTAAAGACGTAAATAATAAATCCATTATATCACCATTAGTAACTGGTACTTGATAATTTTGAGAGGTAAAGTTACCACCACCAACCATTGTGTAATTAGTGATAAAATTACCATCTAATACAAGATCAAGATTATGATATGTTTGTGGAGTTGTTCCTGCACTCCATCCTAAATTTGCTGCTCCCGCTCCTGGAAGGTAATTCCAAACCTCTAAATCATAATAGCAATTAGAAGGAATAGTTGCTTGAGCAAATAATGTGTCAGAGCCTGAACATATGGACGGTAAAACTGTGGCAACAATAGTTGGTTGCTCTACATAAATCGTTATATCACTATAACAAGAATCATTTGTCTGATTTGTATATAAAACACTATAAGTTGTAGAGTCTGTAGGATTAACTGTAACAGTATCTAAAGCATATCCTCCAGGAATACCCGCTCCCGACCATTGTGCTCCATAATTACTACAGCTGTTTATAGATACATTGTCAATTCCCCAGTAATCCCATTGAATTCCAGATGCATTTAATTGTATCCATTGAAATTGAACGGCTGGTACTATTGCAGCAGGAGGAATAGGAAAGGAATGGTTTTGCCATCCAGTATAAGGGAATCCAACAGGATTAAAATAATTTATTGTAACCCAAGCTCCTCCAGGAACTTTATACTCTAAATAGACCCCTTCATTTTGTAAATCAGGACCGTCACAATTTCCACCTTGAGTCTCTTGTCTAAAGTCAAAACTTATTGTTCCTCCACAAGAAGCATCTAATTGAATTGTTCTAGCATATCTTGGAAGATTTGCTCCATTACCAAACCAGAGATGTTGTCCTCCATTTGGGTTAGAGCCGCATGGTCCTCCAATTGTGTAATTAGCAGAAACAGCAGACCAAAGCCCACTTAATGTGTTTCCGTTAAAATCATCATCTTGACCTCCTCCTAAATTAATTGTTTGAAGCGTTACGCTTTCACCACAGGCAATAGTATCTCTGACTGCAACAATATTTGAGCTACATTGTGCGTTTATTTCTACATTTATCAGTAAAATAAATAAAGTTAATAAAGAGAATTTAATCTCTATTGTTTTAGTAAATATATTATTCATAGCTAATAATTATTTTCTTTAATTCAAATTTTGTGAGTTCAATGATTTTATTGACTCCAGGCATATCAATAAGTTTTTCGCTAAATTTTGAAAAAATGGTTAGTCGATTGTTCCTATCGCATTCACCAGCTAAAGTTTCCTTAGCTTTTAATTGGATAGTTTTAAACATTTCGTTTTCGTTTTTTAGATTACAGTTAATACATTCATTGTCATACCACATTTCTTCTTTCCAGCTGACTGAAATATCCTTGTTTAATTTATTAGTTAGTCTTAGGATAACTTTTTCTTCATCAAATCTTGAAAGTTGACAGTTTTGGTACCTGTATTCTATTAAAAGATTATTGTCTTCAACATATTTTGTCCAATTAGAAGGGTTGCTTGCAATTAAACTGGTGTTGAAAAAAACTAATATTACTAGAGTTAAAATGTTTTTAAGATACGTCATGTTGTAGTTGGTATTTATTGAACCTCACAAATATAAATAAAAAAGAGTGAAAAACCTTTTATCTTTTCCAGTGAACAAGATAATTTAGATTGTTTCTAAATAAGTTTGAAATAATGTATATTTAAGAAGTTCAGGAGAATTTAAATATTCTTAATGCCTTCAGAAAGAATCCATCCCTTTTTCCCATTAGATGTCTTTATATTGGACCAATTATTAATTTTATCTAATATTAAAACTTTTGTTCCAGAATGAAGTGTGAATAAATTTAGTGAACTTTCAGAGGGGGCACTCATGGCATTTGTTGAGCTACTAAAAATAATTGCATGATTTCTATTTAAGATATCATTGTTTATTGAGAATGTTATAAATAGGCATATTAAAGAAAATCCAAGAAGGGTAGCGCCCAATTTTTTTGTCTTAATTTTAAAGAAATTTGATAAAACTAAAAGCAGTAAAGAAATTAATAGTAGCACTATAGTTAACTGCTTCCATCTGAAAAGGCTGGTAGCATTTAGTTGGTTGTGCCACCATCTTTGGTGGAGTAGTTTTGGTAAAATTTCAATTTTATCTACTATTTTTAGTTTAACAATCTTGATGTTTTCATTTGCATCTGAAAATCCAGGATCTATTTTGAGACTTTTTTCATAATACCAAATAGCTTCTGCATATTGATCCAGTCTATAGTGGCAATTACCTAAATTAAAATAAAGCTCACTGCTATGTAAATTGTTTTCTAAAATAGAGAAGAAAGTTATTTGAGCTTCTTGATATTCTTGTTTTTCATACAATTGATTTGCTATTTCAAAAATTGAATCATTAGCAAATGAATTAATACTCAAGAAAAGAGAAAGTGTTAAAAATATATTTTTCATTTTAATTTAGATTCAACCATTACTATAATCTCCTTTGCGCTATTAAGAGTGTCTCCCATTTGTTTATTCTTATTTTTTGACGGAGCGTATCTAGCAAACTCACAATCGTTAATTAATTGAATAAAGTTTTCTTCTAGTTTATTATCAATATTTAATTTTTTAAAATACTTGGATATACTTTCTTTTGATAAGTCGGCTGATTGAACATTAAATTTGTCAGCAAAATAACCCCATAGTGCTTTTTCAGTTTCTTCAAAAAATCCGTCAAAATCATCTACTTTTATGCATTTTTGTGCATTTTTTAGTCTTTTTGATGCTATTTTATCCGCTTTATTGTTTTTTAATATTCTTGTTTTTTGATAGTTTTTTATTATAATTTGTGGAGCTAAGAGCACTAATAAAATGATTAAAATAATTAATAGACATATAAAATAATAAATATTTTGATCCAATTCCTTTTCATTTAAACTTTTAAGTTCTGTCTTATTTTTAATATAATTAATATCTACAATATTTTGTTTAACACTTTGATTAATGTTATTTACTTGATTATCTTCAGAATCATCACCTTTTAAGACTTTAATAGGATATACACTTGTTGATTTCGTTACATATTTTTTTGTCTTTGGGTTGAAGTAAGTAAATAAATATTTCGGGATATCATAATTACCAGTAATTCTTGGAATTATAAGATATTCAAATGTTTTAGTACTTCTTTTGATTCCTCCCTGAAATATTCGATCATCTATTTTTGGGTCATAAACTTCAAAATCAGATGGGAAATTTATATCAAATGCTTTAATAAGATCAATATTTCCTGTTCCAATTATTTTTACTCTATATGTTGATGCATCATTTGTTTTAATACTTCTATTATCAATTGATGAATTTATGGTAAAGTCACCTACAGCTCCAAAAAATCCTTTTGGTTTAGGCGTTGGAAGTTTCTTAACCTTTATAGATATAGGTTTTGATGCTATTAACTCTTCTTTGACATTATAGCTATTAAAGAAATTTGCAAAAGGATCTCTGCTTTTTTGCTGAGTTTTAATTCTTATACTGCATTTCACTTCCATTGGATCAATAAGTAAGTCTCCAGCTTTTTGAGGAGTAAGTACAGCTTTTTTTATTGTTGCTGTGTTATATGCAACTCCATCAATTATTTCTCGCTTAAATCTACTTGATGCTTCTAAATCTTTTTTCCAAAATCCATTTAAGTTAGGAATAGAGCTTATTTCTGTATTTTCAAGATCTACTCTTGTATATAGTTTATAGCTTACTATAATTTGTTCTCCTACAAAAATATTTTTTTTATTAACTTTAACTTTAATAAACAAATTCTCTGCTATAGATTTATTTTGTTTTTGTTGCTTAGTATTTCCTTTAACAATTCTTATTTTAAGAGGCTTGCTTTTAATTGTGACACCTTTTACCTTTATTGTAGCTGATGGAATAATAAATTCTCCTACTCTTGTAGTTTGTAAAACAAAACTATATTTTGAAGTTACTTTTGATTCACTTTTGCCATTTGCAAAGCTATAGCTGCTGGATGAGCTTGAGTTAGGACCGCTTACTACTCTAAAGCCCTCAAATTTTGGAGATTGGAAGTTATTTGCTTTAGCATTAATTGAAAAATCTAAAATTATCTGTTCACCTAAAATTGCTGGATTTCTATTAGAACTGACATTCAGTTCCTGAGCATTTAGATAGCTGGAGAAAAATAAAATTAAAAGGAGTATTGCTTTTTTCATTCTACCAATCTTTTAATATTTTTATTTTTTTTCCCTTAACCTTCTTTTTTTGTAATTTTTCTTGCAATTCTTTTTCTTTTTGCTCAAGAGCTTCTAGCATTTTTTCGGCATCCTCTTTACTCATTTGATCTTTTTTCTCTTCTTTTTCTTGTTCTTTATTTTCCTCGTCTTTATTTTCTTGTTCTTTATTTTTCTCGTCTTTCTTTTCTTGATCCTTTTTCTCTTTATTTTCTTCTTCTTTATTTTCCTCGTCTTTATTTTCCTTGTCTTTATTTTCTTCTTCCTTTTGCTTTATTTTTTTAGCATACGCTAAATTAAATCTTGTATCCTCATCATTTGGATTTTCTCTTAGAGCATCCTTATATGCTTTAATTGCTAGATCTGTTTTTTGTTGCTTCATTAATGAATTTCCCTTGTTATGATATATTTGAGATAATTCATGATTATTTCTGGCATTATCTTGTAACGATTCATATAAAGAAGAGGATTCATCAAATCTTTCTTGTTTGTATATAGAGTTAGCTAAATTATATGATGCACTAAAATAATCTTGGTCTTTCTCCAGTGACTTGCGATATTTAATTTCAGATGCGTTATAGCTGCTATCACTAAAAAGTTTATTACCCTCTTTTAAGAAACTTTTTTTATTTTGAGCTTCAGTAATATTGGTCACACCAATTAATATAATAAGTAGATAAAAATATATTTTCATTATTTATAGAAATTAATTTTCTTGTTCCATTTATTTTTCCTTTCCAAAAATATTAAATCAAAGATTAGAAACAATAAGGATATGAATAGAAATATTTGAAAACGATCTTTGTATTGTGTAAATACCATCGTCCCTATATCTTTCTTCTCCATCTTATTTATTTCTTTAAATAAAGTATTTAAACCCGACTTTGAATTATTAGCTCTTATATATGCTCCTCCTCCAGCATTTGCAATATCTCTTAACATTTGTTCATTAAGCTTAGTTACAATTGTATTACCATCTCTATCTTTTCTATATTCTTTGGAATCTCCGTTTTTATAAATTGGAATTGGTCCTCCTTTTTTTAATCCCATCCCCAGAGTATGTGTAATAATCCCTGTTTCATTAGCTTTTTTTGCTAAATCAATAGCTTGATCATCATGAGTTTCTCCATCAGTAATTATTATGATAGCTTTACTTTGAGTATTTTCTTTATCAAAAGAATTAATACATAAATCAATAGCATTACCAATTTTTGTTCCCTGAGTAGGAATAAGATTAGTTTTTACTGTGGACAGGAATAGTTTCGCTGCAGAATAATCAGTAGTAATAGGAAGTTGGACATATGCTTGCCCTGCAAATACAACCAGACCTATTCTGTCCCCTTTTAATTCATCTATTAGTCTAGAAATAGCTTGCTTAGCTCGTTCTAATCTATTCGGCTTTATATCTTCAGCCATCATGGAATATGAAAGGTCAATAGCAATCATAAGGTCAACACCTTCTCTTTTTACTTCCTCCATTTTAGTTCCAATCTGGGGATTACTAAGACCAACAATTAAGAAAGATAAAATAATAATTAATAAAATATTTTTAATTTTCTTTCTGTTTGAGGATGATGATTTAGTTAATTCACTTACTAATGTGTTATCCCCAAATTTCAGAAGAGATAATCTTTGCCAGCGTGCATATAATATCATACCTAAAATTATTACAGGTATAGCTAATAAAAAATATAAAAATTCTATGTTGTCAAATTTCAGCATTTATGGTACTTGTCTTAAGTAAGTTGTTTTTAAAAAAAAACTAAGAACAAGACAAAATAGCGAGATAAATGCATAATCAGTAAATTCTTCTGATCTTTTATGAAATTCAGTAACTTCAATTTTTGATTTTTCTAATTTATCAATGTCTTTATAAATTTCTTTTAATTTATTGTTATTAGTTGCTCTAAAGTATTTTCCATCAGTAACTGAAGCTATATCTTGCAGCGTATTTTCATCTATTTTAACTTCTACATCTTGATATTGAACGCCAAAAGGAGTCTGAAAAGGGTAGGGAGCAAACCCTTCAGTTCCAACTCCAATTGTATAAACTCTTATGCCAAATTCCTTTGCGATTTCTGCTGCAGTAAATGGCGCGATTACTCCTTTATTATTCACTCCATCTGTTAATAAAATTATTATTTTACTTTTAGCATTACTGTCTTTTAATCTGTTAACAGCTGTTGCTAACCCCATTCCAATAGCAGTTCCATCTTCAACCATGCCACTTTTTACATCTTTAAATAAATTGATTAAAACAGTATGGTCTGTGGTAAGTGGACATTGAGTAAAGCTTTCTCCACTAAAAATTACTAATCCAACTCTGTCGTTAATTCTTTTAGAAATGAAATTCATCGCAACATTTTTAGATGCTTCAAGTCTATTAGGCTTTAAGTCTTCGGCCAGCATACTTCCTGAAATGTCCATAGACAATATAATATCAATTCCTTCGCTCGTGCTTTCTTCCCAGTTTGTGGATGACTGAGGTCTTGCTATTGCAATTATTAAAAATATAGATGCAATAATTTTTAATAACATTGGTAAATGTCTCAAATATAGCCTTACAGTTTTTGTTTTTGTAAAGGCGTTAGTATCTGAGAACATTAATTTTGCATCAAAAGAATCCTTTTTTATAAAGTACCAGATAGTAAATGCTAATGAGAAAATTAGTAAATAAAAATATTCTGGATTTATGAAATTACTATTACTCATGAATTTCAACTTTTGTTTGATCTACTAACTTCTTTGCAAGAAGCATGCTCTCATTATTTTCAACATCAATTGGCTTGCTCTTTGCAAATTTTGCTAGATCAGACCTTAACAATAGAGTTCTTAACTCTTTAGTGCTTTCACTTGAAATATTTTTAGAGATTTTATTGATAATTTCTTCAGTTGTTAACTCAAGGGCAATAATATTAAATCTAGAATCTATATAGGTTCTAAGGATTTCAGAAATTTCAGAATAGTATTCCTTTATTTTTCCTTCCTGCCATAATTTCTTTTTTTCAAGTTTATCTAAAGCATTAGTGGCAATAATATTTGGAGCAATTTTAATAACTACTTTTTTAGTGGTAGCTGTTTGATTTGATTTATTAAAGAATTTATTAAATAGATAAATACCTAAAAGAACTATTAATAAAACTAGAATCCATATCCAATAATCTAATAAACTAAACTTAGCTTCTATTTGCTCTTTGATATCTTTTAATGAGTCAGACTCTTTAATATCTATAGAAAATACGTTTAATAAAAATCCTTCACTTACAAGATTATTGTTTAATTTAATAGGGGGTATATAGTAGGCTCCACTATCCCAAGCTGTAATTATAAACTCTTGATAGTAGGTTATTGATGTATCTTTGTTATAAATAGTGTCAATCTTGGAGAATTTGATTATTTCAATCCCATTTAAAATAGAGTCGGTTAAAATAGGCCAGTTAATTTCTGAATTGAGGTCACTACACTTTAAGCTAAATTTAATTTGTTGACCAATTAAAATAGCATTTGTGTCAAGTGTTGCTTGAAAATTTTCTGCTAATGATATTTTATTAGAAAGAATTATTAGTATAAAAATTATTAATTTCTTCATCTTCTTTTTATTCTACTTTTAAAGAAGTTAATCATTGGTTTTACATAATCAGTACCAGTCAGTATATTTATCATATCTACACCTGACTTTGGGAAAAGTTTTTCTAAATACTCTTTTTTTGTTTTTTGATTTTTAAAAAATGTATCTCTTACTATCTTGCTGGATGAGTCTATATGCAATATTTTATTGCTTTCAGAGTCTTGAATCGGTATTATTCCAATATTAGGAAGTGTTTCTTCTCTTTTGTCATTAATTTTTATTGCAATAACATCATGTTTTTTAGCAACAATTTTTAAAGGTCTTTCAAAGTTAGGGCTAATAAAGTCTGAGATGATAAAGCAGATACTTCTTTTTTTAATTACTCCATTAAAATATTCTAGAGCTTGGCTAAGATCTGTATTTTTATTTTCAGCATTAAATGATAGTACCTGTCTGATGATTCTTAAAATATGAGTTTTTCCTTTTTTTGGAGGAATAAATTCTTCAATTATACTTGAAAAAAAGATAACACCGACCTTATCATTATTTTTAATTGCTGAAAAGGCAAGTAAAGCAGACAATTCACTTGCCAGCTCCCTTTTAAATTGTTTGTTAGATCCAAAATCTCCCGATGAGGATACATCAACTAAAAGCATCACAGTCATTTCCCTCTCTTCTTCAAATACTTTAACAAAAGGGGAATTATATCTCGCAGTAACATTCCAGTCAATTGATCTTACATCATCTCCTGGCTGATATTCTCTAACCTCGGAAAAAGCCATACCTTTTCCTTTAAAAGCTGTATTGTATTCACCGGCAAAAATGTGATTTGATAAGCCTTTGGTTTTTATTTCAATCTTACGAACTTTTTTTAGTAATGCTGCTGTACTCATTTATGGAATCTCTACAGAGTTTAATATTTGTGTAATAATATCTTCTGAAGAAATATTTTCCGCTTCTGCTTCATAGGTTAAGCCTATTCTATGGCGTAAAACATCATAGCATAAAGCTCTAACGTCTTCGGGAATTACATATCCTCTTCGTTTAATAAATGCATATGCCTTGCAAGCTGATGCAAGATTTATACTTGCACGTGGAGAGGCTCCAAATGATATCATGTCTTTTAAGTTTTCAAGTCCATATTCTTGTGGGAATCTAGTTGCAAAAACAATATCAATGATATATTGTTCTATTTTTTCATCCATATATACTTCTTTAACTAAGTCTCTCGCTTTAATAATAGCATCAGTTTTAAGAACTGCATTTGCTTGTGGGAAGCTTTTAGCAAGATTATTACGGACAATTATTTTTTCTTCTTCTTTATTAGGGTAGTCAATAATAACTTTAAGCATAAATCTGTCAACTTGTGCTTCTGGAAGAGGGTAGGTGCCTTCTTGTTCTACTGGATTTTGAGTTGCCATTACTAAAAACGGTTTTTCTAACTCATAAGATTGTCCGCCTATCGTAACTTGTCGCTCCTGCATAGCTTCTAAAAGAGCAGATTGAACCTTTGCAGGCGCTCTGTTAATCTCGTCAGCAAGAATAAAATTAGCAAAAATAGGACCTTTTTTAACTGAGAAAGTTTCCTTTTTAGGGCTATAAATTTGTGTTCCTATAATATCTGCAGGAAGAAGGTCTGGTGTAAATTGCAGTCTGCTAAAGTTAGCATCTATTGTTTTAGATAATGTACTAATAGCTAATGTTTTAGCCAGACCCGGAACGCCCTCGAGTAGTATGTGGCCATTTGATAATAAAGCAATTAATAGTCTTTCAGTCATATGTTTTTGACCCACAATTACTTTATTCATTTCAAGCATTAGTAAATCAATAATTGCACTTTCTTTATTGATCTTTTCATTAAGGATTTTGATATCCGTATTAATATTGTCTATCATTTATAAATTTTTTTTTAAGGCTGCAAAATTAGTGTAGAGAATTTAATTATCAAAATTCAACGAACAATTTTTAATATTAGTATTTAATAGCTTCGTTTTTTTAATTTTGTATTCAAATTATAAAGATGCGATTTTTTATCGAACTAGCTTTTGATGGCACTAATTATCATGGTTGGCAAGTTCAGCCTAATGCTAATACTGTACAACAAGAAATAAATACAGCTTTATCAAAGATTTTAAATACTAAGATTGAAGTTGTAGGTGCTGGAAGAACTGATGCTGGAGTTCATGCTAATCAGCTTTATGCTCACTTTGATTTTAGTGCTGATTTTGAAATTTCTTTATTAAAAAATAAACTTAATGGTTTCTTAAATGATGATATTACTATTAAAAGGATTTTCAAGGTTAATAAAGATTCTCATGCTAGATTTTCAGCGCTTAGAAGAACTTATAAATATCATATTTCAACAACAAAGGATCCCTTTAATAAAAATTCAATGAATTATTTTAGAAAACTAGACGTTGAATTAATGCAAGAAGCTTGTAAATACTTAATAGGAGAAAAAGATTTCACCTCTTTTTCTAAATTACACACACAAAACTATACTAATAATTGTAAAATTGATCTAGCTAAATGGAAAAGGGTTGAAGGTGAATTATGTTTTACAATTAGGGCTGATAGATTTTTAAGAAATATGGTTAGAGCTATCGTTGGAACAATGATTAATATAGGTGAGGGGAAGATAAAGCCAGGCGATATAAAAGATATTATTTTATCCAAAAACAGATCTTCTGCAGGCTTTTCTGTTCAAGCTAAAGGATTGTTTTTAACAAATGTTGAATACCCAAAAAGTATATTAGATGAAAAAGAATAAGACTGGAGAGGTTTTAAATATCCCTCTTTTAAAAAGAGTTATAGTCTTTGCAAAGCCTTATAAGTTACAATTTTCTATTGCAGCTTTATCTGCTATAATATTATCTTTTTTAGGGCCAGCAAGACCAATGCTTATTAATTACGCTATTGATAATTTTATTTTAATAGAAGACTCGAAAAATCTTTTTAGAATTACAATCTTACTAGTCTCTTTATTATTTGTTGAAGGTTTTATTCAGTTTTTTTATATGTATCTCTCTAATTGGATAGGGCAGCATGTAATCTTAGATTTGAGAAAGAAAATATTTAAACATATTTTATCTCTCAAAATGACTTATTTTGATAACACCCCGATTGGTACTTTAGTAACTAGAGCTGTTTCTGATATTGAAACTATTGCAGATATTTTCTCTCAAGGCTTGCTTGTAATTATTGCTGAGATTTTAAAGCTTGTTATCGTTATTGCTGTTATGTTTTATACTGATTGGAGATTAACAATAATAGCATTAATGACGATCCCTGTTTTGCTGATTGCTACAAGTTGGTTTAAAAGAAATATTAAAACATCTTTTCAAGATGTAAGGACTCAAGTCTCTAATATAAATTCTTTTGTTCAAGAGCATTTAGTTGGCATGAACATTGTTCAAATATTTAATCGGGAAAAAGCTGAGTATAAAAAGTTTGAAGAAATTAATGTTGAGCATAGAGATGCTCACTTGAGATCTATTTTTTACTATGCTGTTTTTTTCCCTATTGTAGAGGTGCTCTCTGCTATATCAATCGGATTAATTGTTTGGTATGGTGGAGAAAATATTTTATCTGAAAATACAATTACACCTGGTGAAATAATAGCTTTTATTTTATTTATTCATATGATGTTTAGACCAATAAGACAACTTGCTGATAGGTTTAATGTTTTACAAATGGGAATTGTTGGTTCTGAAAGAGTTTTTAAAATTTTAGATACAGAAGAAAAAATCACTAACACAGGAACTCTTGAAATAGGAAATCTAAAAGGAAGTATTTCTTTTTCAAATGTATGGTTTGCATATAAAAATGATAATTGGGTATTGAAAGACTTAAATTTTGATATTGAATCTGGAAAAATGTTAGCTTTAGTTGGGCAGACAGGTTCTGGAAAATCGTCAATTATTAGAATTTTAAATCGTTTTTATGAGATAAATAAAGGTTCTATAACTCTAGATGGAATCCCTATAAAAGACTTGTTACTATCTTCTTTAAGAAAAAATATTGCTCTTGTTCAGCAGGAAGTCTTTTTATTTTCTGACTCCTTGTTTAATAATATAACGCTCTATGATGATACAATTCAAAAAGAAGATATTATAAATGCTGCTAAGCAAATAGGAGTTCATGATTTTATTAAATCTCTGCCAAATTCATATGATTATATTGTTGGAGAAAGAGGTGTGACGCTTTCTTCAGGTCAAAGACAGCTAATAGCTTTTTTAAGGGTTTACTTAAGAAATCCAAAAATATTAATTTTAGATGAGGCTACTGCTTCTATAGACACGGAGACTGAGGAGCTAATTCAAAAAGCTCTTGCTAAATTATCTCAAAATAGAACAACTATTATTATAGCACATCGATTATCTACAATTATTCAATCTGATAAAATTATCCTTTTAAAAAATGGTGCTGTTTTAGAGCAAGGAAGTCATGATGAGCTGATAGATAAAAATGGCTCATATTCAGAAATGTATAAAAATCAGTCCTCAAACGAAAAGTAAGTAATAATCTTATCTAAGTAATTGTCTAAGTAATTGATTGAATATTTTTATAAATTTCTTAAATTTGCCTTAAGATGAAAAATATTCTATTCTTCACGATAATTTGCTGTCAGCTTTCATATGCTCAAATTACAATTGATAAGACAGCACCTTATGATAACTCAACTTTTTTAATTGACAATGTTTTATTAGGAGGAGGTATTGTTGCTTCTAACCATGCATACCAGGGCGATAGTATGCAAATTGGATTTTTTGGAGCTATTAATACAAGTCTTGGTTTAAATAAAGGTATTGTTATGTCTACTGGAGATATTGACGAATTAGACCCAAACTATACAGGTTTTGGTGGTATGCCTGCTAATGTTGTAACGGACCCCGATTTATTAGCTGTAGCTAATTCTGTGCCACCATTATTGCCAGCCCCATACACAAATTCTTTTACTGTTAGTAGTATTAATGATGTAGCAATATTAGAATTTGATTTTATTACCACTTCAGATTCACTTAGTTTTGATTATGTTTTTGGATCTGAAGAGTATTTTGCCTTTGAAAATTCAGTTTATAATGATGTTTTCGGTTTTTTTCTCTCTGGTCCAGGAATAACAGGTCCATATTCTTCGCCTGCAAATCATCCAAATGGTTCTGTAAATTTAGCTATTGTTCCAGGTTCTAATCCCCCACTTCCAATAACAATTTCATCAGTTAACAGTGTAACTCCTATTAACGATCAATATTTTGTAGATAATTCTAATGGATTAGATACAATTGCCAGTGCTGATGGATATACTACAGTTTTAACTGCTGAGGCATTGGTACAATGTGGACAATCTTATCATATTAGAATTGCTATAGCTGATGGTTCAGATTCTGGATTAAGTTCTTTCGTTTGGCTAAAAGCTGGTAGTTTTGCCTCTCCAATTCTAAATATTGTTGATGATCTAGGAATTGATTCTACTACAATGAATATCCCTTGTAACTCTACGGTTACTCTTACAGCAGATGGTGGAGTTGGAGCTACATATCAGTGGTATGATAACACGGGGAATGTAATAAGCACTAATTCTAATATTAATGTAGCCGATGGAGTCTATTGGGTAACAGCTACATCATTGGGGTGTCCTGTAATATCAGATACCATAACAGTAATTTCCGAGCCTGCTCCAACATTTAATTTTGGAACTAATCAATCAATTCCTTGTAATACAACTTTTCTTTTAGACCCTATTGTTTCAGGAGGATCTGGAAATTATAGTTTTCAATGGAATAATTCTTTAACTTCTTCATCGCTCTCTGCTAGCCAGGGTGTTTATTCTTTAACAGTAACTGATAATAACACTGGATGTATTGCTAGTGATACTATTGAGATTATTGAGGATAGTCCCCCATCTGCCATTATGAGTGGAGGAGGGAATATTTGTAATAATGGTAGTGTTAGTATAGAGGTTAATTATATTGGTTTACTTCCTTGGAGTCTTGTTTTTATTAACCAAAATGATACTATTACTGAGTCTAATATTTTAACAAATTATTTTAGTTATAATTCTTCAGAGCCAGGAAATTATGAGATATTATTAGCTAAAGATAATAATATGTGTACTGCTGAGATTAGTGGAAATGCAAATATTTCTGTTTCTGAAAATCCATCACCTGATATTTTAATTGATAATTATCTTTTATACCAAGGAGATACTTTAAGACTTGAGCTTAGTGAACTATATTCTTCATATGAATGGTATAATATTAATGAAGAGATAATTAGTAACGATGCTTTTATTAATATTACCGACGAAGGAGAATATTATGTTTTAGTAGTAGATTTTAATGGATGTTCAGATTATTCTGAAATATCTATAATAAATATTGCAAATAGATCAGAATTATATATTCCTACTTCTTTTAGTCCTAATTCAGATATGCATAATGAACTATTTGTAATTTATGGCCAATATATTAAATCTTTCAATTTAAAAATATTAAATAAATGGGGAGAGCTATTATTTGAATCAAATGAAATCAATAAATTTTGGGATGGATATTACAAAGGCAATAAAGTCAAACAGGATAAATATATCTATCAAATTGACCTTATTGGAGATGATAACTTTCCTTTCTCTAAAACCGGAGTAATACAAGTGATATACTAATTTCATGAAGTATTATTTAATAATATTTTTTAGTATTTTTTTTAATTATTCAAGTGCTCAAACAACTGATTGGGTAAAATCTTTTGGTGGTATAGAATCTGATAAAGGAATTTCAATTGGTACTGATTCACTTGGTTTCATTTATATCAGTGGGTATTATAATTCGGCTGCAGATTTTGCTCAAATTTCTCTGGTAAATAATCCAAATAATGGTACTAATAAGGAGAATTTTGTTGCTAAATTAGACTCAAATGGAAATGTTTTATGGGTCGTTCCTGGTGGTAATCAAGAAAATAGTTGTTGTGATGATAGAGCATTAGGGATGCATGTTACCCCTGGAGGTGATGTCTTCATTACTGGAACCTTTTGGAGCTCTTATTATTTAGGTGTACGTGGTGGGCCAAATACTATAAATGTTCCTGGAGCTCAACGAAATAACCATGATAACTCTTTGCTAGCAAAGATTGATAAGGATGGGAACCCTGCTTGGGTAATTGGTTTTGGTGGAGATAATACATCAGGAGGATGTCCTTATCCTATTTATGATGCAGATGATCATTCCTATGATGTTAAAGTAGATGATGATGGTTTTATTTATGTTACGGGATTTTTCTCCGGATATGATGCTGATTTTGATAGTTTCTCAATATCAAACCCAGACTGGGGGAATGATTGTACACCTATGGGGTATATTGGAAAGTTAGATTCAAATGGTACTTGGCTATGGGTAGATAAATTTGATGGAATTAAAGATGCAAGAGGGTCAAGAGATAATAGAATAGCAATTGATAACTTTTCTAATATATATTGTGTTGGAGGTTTTGAGAATACTGCAGATTATGGCCCCTATTCATTAACTTCAAATGGAGAATGGGATGCATTTATATTTAAAATGGATAAAGATGGTAATTGGCTTTGGGCAGATAAGATTGGAAGTAATAAATCTGATAGAGCTAATAGTATAGCAATAGATATTTGTGACGATGTATATATAACAGGAGAATATAGAAACCCTATGGTTTTTTCTGGTGCTAATGCCTCTAATGGAAGTGATACTTTAAGTCATAAACAAAAGAGAGATGTTTTTGTTGCAAAAATGAATAATCAAGGTCAGTGGAAATGGGCAAAAAGAGCAAGAAGTTCTGGGACAGATAAATCATATCAAATGTCTGTTGATAATAATAAACAAGTTTTTGTTTGTGGAACAACTGGAGGTTCTGCAGGAGATTCTACCAAGTTTTCTGATAATTTAATTGTTCCACCGCAAATTTTAGCAGATACCACTATGTCTACATGGGTAGCTCAACTTGATGGTTCAACAAATACTGGAGATTGGTTATGGGCTAAATTAGCAGGCTCTAATACTGATGATGACGATCGAGCTAATGATATATGTGCTGATGGTTTTGGTAATGTTTATGCTGTAGGTTTCTTTGAAGATATTGCTGATTTTGACGGGATAAATCTAGATGCTACAAATCGCAAGAAAGATATTTTTGTTTGGAAAATGAGTATGATTCCAGGAAGTTTTACATATAACAATTCTATAGATACAGTATACTCGAGTGAAGTAGTATATAACCCATTAGACACTGGTGTGTTTTTTCAATCATCATTTGTGACTGATGGTTGTGATACTCTTTTTACAGATTCTGTAATTACAAAGCAACTTGGTATTAAAATTATTTTTGCTATAAATAATGTTGGATCTGGAAATATTACAATAGATGGTCAAAACTTAACATCTCCTATAGAAAAAGAATTTATTGTTGGAGATTTAGTGAACATAGCTGCTCAAATTGATCCTAACTGGTTATTTGAAGAATGGCATACTAACAATAATTTAATTACAATTAATTCTCTTACAACTAGTTTTTTTGCTAATCAAAATGATTCGTGTATTTTAAAGACCTATCCAAAACCCCCATTAACAGCATTTATTTCTGGTAGTGATACTTTATGTTCAAATACTAATAACAATGCTCAAATTAAGGTTTCATTTACCGATGCAGTTGCACCTTTTTCATTCACTTACGCTATTGATGGTCAGAATCAGGTTCCAATAATAACTAGTAATAATCCATATATTATTTCTTCTAATTTAAATGGTGTGTATACGCTTTCTTCCTTTTATGATGCTAATGAAATTGGTTGGTGTTCTGGCTCTGCATTTGTTGCTACTCAAATAGCTCCACAAGCAATATTCAGCACCTCTTCAGATACTTTAGATATTCTTTACACAACTATACAATTTATTGATCAATCTATAGGAGATATCGTTAATTGGCATTGGGACTTTGGAGATGAAACATTAAAATATAATCAGCCTAACCCTTCACATATGTATGACGATTCAATTGGTATCGTTGAGGTCCAGCTTATAGCTATTGATGCTGCTGGATGTCGTGATACTGCAGTTAGACAAATATGGATAGAAAATGAGTTTTGGATTTATATTCCAAATAGCTTTACACCAGATAATAATGGATTTAATGACTATTTCTGTTTGTCCTATAATGGAGTTTTAACAGAAACATTTTATTTTAATATTTTTGATAGATATTCAAATTTAGTTTATCAAACTAATGATATAGACGATTTAAAATGTTTGTCAAATACTAATGGGTGGAATGGGCTTAACTTTAGAACAGGAAACGAACTTCCGATGGGAACATATATATATGAAATTTATTTTCAAGATTTTGAAGGTTGGAAGCATCAAGAAGTTGGGAAAATTCATTTGATTCGTTAATTATATGAAATTTATGAGAGCGATTTATATACTAATTCTTAGTATTTTATCATCCTGTTCCTCTGAGAAAAACACTACAGTACTAGTTTCGAATATTGGAGAAACTCAAGGGACTTATTTTCAAATAAAATATTTAAGTCATAACGGTACTAATCTAGGAATCGAAATTGACAGCGTTCTTAATCTCATTGATAATAGTCTCTCAACATATATTCCTAATTCAGTAATTTCTAAAATTAATTTTCGTCAAGATATTATTGTTGATTCTCTTTTTAGTGTTGTTTTTAAATGTGCTAAAACTGTTTATGAGCAGACTCAAGGCGCTTTAGATTGCTCTATTGCGCCACTTACTAATGCCTGGGGTTTTGGGTTTGAATCTAAAGAAGATCTGGATTCAAATAAAGTTAACATGATGTTAAAGAATATTGGTTTTAATAAAGTAAAGCTTAAAAATGATTCTATTTATTTGCCAAAAAATATGATGCTGGAATTTAATGCTTTAGCTCAAGGGTTTACAGTAGACCTTATTGCTGAAATGTTTAATAATAAGAAGATTAGTAATTATTTAATTGAGATTGGAGGAGAAATTAAAGCAAAAGGTTTAAATGCGGATAAAGAAATATGGAAGGTAGGGGTAGACAAGCCTTTGGAGAAAATTAATGAATATGATCGTTTTCAATTCATTTTAAATCTTAAAGATAAATCAATAGCAACCTCGGGAAATTATAGAAAATTTTTTATCGAGAATGGGGTTAAGTATTCACATACAATAGACCCATTTACTGGATTTCCATCTAGAAATAGTTTGTTGTCAGTTAGCGTTGTTCATGATGATTGTATGCTTGCTGATGCCTATGCAACAGCTTTTATGGTAATGGGAAAGTATAAAACAAAACAGTTTTTAGAAAATCATCCTGAAATTGAAGCCTACATAATTTATTCAGAAAATAATGGAGCGTTTAAAACTTTTATCTCTTCAAATTTGAAGAGAAGAATAGTTAATCATTAGGACACATTTCTTCAGCAGATTTACCACAATAGCTACAAGATTCTCCCTCTTTATTTAAAAAAGGGCTTTGGCTTGCACAGGTTCCAGCAAATTCTCCGTTTTTTTTGAGTAATATCTTAATTGCAATTGCAGCAAATACAAAGGCCATCATTACAACTGTGATTAGAAATAATTTCATGCGCCAAATATAAGGTTTACTTTCTATATTTAATTTAATTATGTTTGCTGAAAATCTTTAAAAATGAAAAAAAAAGCTGACGCATTTATTCGTTTAGTCTCTATAATGGATAAATTGAGAGAAGAATGTCCATGGGATAAAAAACAGACTATGGAAAGTTTAAGATATTTAACTATTGAAGAAATGTATGAACTCTCAGACGCTATTTTAGATAAAGATAGCGATGAAATAAGAAAAGAACTTGGAGACTTAATGCTACATATTGTTTTTTATTGCAAAATTGCCTCTGAACAAGAAAAGTTTGATATTTCTGATGTATTAAACGGAATATGTGATAAATTAATTCATCGTCATCCGCATATTTATGGTGATGTTAAAGTAAAAGATGAGAAACAAGTAAAAGAAAATTGGGAAAAATTAAAACTCAAAGAAGGAAAAAACTCTGTTTTAGAAGGAGTTCCTAAATCTTTACCTGCAGTTGTTAAGGCTTTTAGAATACAAGAGAAGGTTAGAGGCATTGGATTTGATTGGGACAACAAACAACAGGTTTGGGATAAAGTAAAAGAAGAAATAGATGAGTTAAAAGTTGAAGAAAATAAAGAGGATCAAGATAAAATTGAATCTGAATTTGGAGATGTTTTATTTTCATTAGTTAATTATTCAAGATTTATTAATGTTAATCCGGAGGATGCTTTGGAGAGAACCAATAAAAGATTTATTAAAAGATTCCAAATAATGGAAAAAAAAATAAAAAAAGAAGGACTTGATCTTTCAGAAATGTCATTAAAAGAAATGGATGTTTATTGGATTTGGGCAAAAGAAAAATATAACCTTAGCTAAATAAGTTTCAGTTTTTTTGTTGTTAGAATATTTTGATTAAATAATTATCTTTACAAAAAATTATTTTTAAAATTATATATGAAAAGAATTTCTTTAATTATTACTTGTGTTATGTTTACTTTATTCACTAATGCGCAAAATATTTTTGACCCAATTGTTCATTCTATTGACATTTATTTTAACACTACTAATTGGGACGATTCTCTAGATATTTTTTATGCAAATAATATTGGAGAAAGATTAATAGCAGATTCTATAATAATTAATGGAAATATTGATCAAGATGTTGGTGTTAAATATAAAGGGAATAGCTCTTACAACGTTAATAACATAAAAAACCCTCTAAATATTAAACTTGATTATATTAATAATGGTCAATCGATCGATGGTTATAACGTTTTAAAGTTATCTAATGGTTTTAGAGATCCTTCATTAGTAAGAGAAATTCTTAGTTATGATATTGCAAGAGAATATATGCCAGCACCAAAAGTTTCATTTGCTAATGTATCTGTTAATGGTGTTTTGATAGGTCTATACTCTTGTATTCAATCAATTGATGATGATTTTACTAATGAAAACTTTTATGAAAGAAAAGGCCCTTTATTTAAAGCTGAAAATACTGGCGCTGTTGTTCCTAATTGTAATAATGGTCCTCTAGGCATATTAAAAAAATATTCTGATACATTATGCTATCAGAAATCATATGAAATGCAGTCTACAGACGATTGGGGGCAGTTAGATGATTTTTTAGATACATTAAATAATGATTTTTCATCAATTGAGTATGTGTTTGATATAGACAGAGCAATTTGGATGATGGCTTTTGAAAACTTAATTGTTGCTCTTGATGGGCCCATACATTCTATTCCTCATAATTTCTATTTATTTAAGGATAATAACGGTAGATTTTCTCCAATTATCTGGGATATGAATATGAGTCTCGGTGGTTTTACAATGGGACTTCCAAATCCTGTAACAAATCAAGACTTACAACAATTAGATGTATTTCATGAAAATTCAAATAATCAGAATAAGCTTACATCTACAATATTATCTTCAGTAAGATATAAGAAAATGTATATTGCTCATATGAAAACAATACTTAATGAGTTTTTTATTAACGGTTTGTATAATTCAATGGCCCTCTCATATCAGTCTCTGATTAATAATTCTATTTTGTCTGATCCTAATTTATTTTATTCTTTTTCTGAGATTTTATCAGCAACAACTAATACCGTAGATAATATAATTGGTCTTTCAGAGTTGATGGAAGATAGAATTATATTTTTACAAAGTTTACCTGATTTTTCATCTGTTTCACCAAGTATTTCTAACACAGTTACAAGCCCACAAAATGTCTTACCTCACTCTACAGTGTTTTTTACATCAAATATTATAAATTCAAATTATGCCTTTTTGGCTTACAGGTATAATTATTCTGATAAATTTGAGAAAGTTGAAATGTTTGATGATGGAATGCATAATGATGGGGCTTCCGGAGATAATATTTTTGGTATTAGTCTTAATGTTGATGCTAGAGATATGCAATATTATATTTATGCTGAAAATAATGATGCAGCAATTTTTTCGCCGCAAAGAGCAGAAAAAGAGTTTCATAAACTTGTAGTGGCTGGAGGTTTAGTTATTAATGAGGTTATGGCTTCTAATGTTAATTCAGTGGCAGATCAAGATGGAGAATATGATGATTGGGTGGAGTTATATAATAATAATAGTTTTAGTATTAATTTAAATGGGTATTATTTATCTGATAATGAAAATGACCTTACTAAGTGGTCATTTCCTAATATTAATATTGCTCCTAATAGTTATCTTGTGGTTTGGTGTGATACCGCTGGAAATTCTCAAAGTGGATTACATACTAATTACAGACTTTCTTCCGATCAAGAAGAGGTCTACTTAACAGATCCTTTAGGTGTTGTTGTTGATGCAATTCATTATGTTAATATGCCAGAGGATATATCATATTCTAGAGTGCCAAACGGAGAAGGGCCATTTCAAAATCAACTTCCAACTTATTCTTCAAATAATAATTCTATTTCAAGTGTTTATGAAGATAATAAAAAAGAAGGTTTTTTAATTTTCCCTAACCCTGTAAATGATAATTTAACAATTATTGGTTTAGATATTAAAGAAATTAGTATTTTTAACATTTGTGGACAGAATGTGTTAACAAAAAAAATAGATGATATTTCTACAACTATTAATACTTCAGGATTGAAAGCTGGAGTTTATTTTGTTAAAAATAATTATTTCTCATACAAGCTTGTAAAGCAATAAATATATTTTAAAAAAAAACATGAATTTATTTAAACTATCGATTAAGCCTATATTTTTCACAGTAATAGTATTTATGTTTTTTAGTTGTGAAAAGCAAGAAGGAGAAGGTGGGACCTCTGCAATCACAGGCTCTGTCTATAAATTATCAACATATCAAAATGCAATTACAGGTTTGATGGATACTATTTTTTATCAACTTGATTCAGGAAAAGATATTTATATTATTTATTCAGATAATGAGTCCGACTTTTATGATGACAAAGTAGAAACCAATTGGAATGGTCAGTATCAGTTTGATTATCTAAGAAAGGGTAATTATACACTTTTCACTTATGCTGATAGCTCAGATGCATTAAATGTAAGTTATGACTATCCCATATTTAAACATATTAATGTAGATGCTAATAATGCGAACTATAACCTTAGTGATTTTGTTATAAATAAGTGAATTTAATAACTAATAACACTGATAAGTTTACATCTGTTTCCTTAAAAGATATGGATAATGTTAAGCTTATGAATAGAACTGATACTAAATTTGCTTTTAGTGTAAAAAAATTATCAGATTTATTTAATAAGATTATTCCTTTTTATAATATTCTTGAGATTGATAATAAGAGAATTCACTATTACAGATCTTTATATTTTGACACTAGTGACCGTAAGTTTTATAATGATCATCATAATCAAAGAGTAAATAGACATAAAGTTAGATTTAGAGAGTATGTAGACTCTGGTTTGAAATTTTTAGAAATTAAGCATAAAACAAATAAAGGAAAAACAGTAAAAAAACGTATTAAAGTTAAGCAGATTGATAATGAACTAAGCATAGAGAGTAAAGAGTTTATTAATAAAATAGTTGGCTCCTCACATGATATGGTTGCTTGTCAGTGGATAAATTTTAAAAGAATCACTCTAGTTCACAAGTTACTTAAAGAAAGATTAACATTAGATTTGGATTTAAGTTTTTATAATGATCAGTCTAAAGGAGATCTAAAAGAAGTGATTATTGCAGAGGTTAAGCAAGAAAGAATGAGTCGAGAGTCTGACTTTATTAGATTGTCTAAGGAAATGGGGATTCATCCTATTAGAATTAGTAAATACTGTTACTCGTCTTTTGAATTAGATAATTCATTAAAGCATAACAGGTTCAAAGAAAAAAGAATGTATATAAATAAACTAAAACAAGAATAAAATGTCCATATTATTAATATTGCTAGATAGCTTTGAGTTTTTAGGAACTCCACTTTTTGATTCAAAAGATTTTTTTAAATTATTAGTTAAGACAGCCTTTAATTTAACAATGATTCTAATTATTGTTAGATACATATACTACCCAGTAACTAAAAATAAAGATTATTTATTTACCTATTTCTTAATAAGTTTAACTGTATTTCTCCTTTGTGTATTGTTAGATAGTGTTAAGCTTGAATTAGGTTTTGCTCTTGGACTATTTGCAATATTTGGAATAATAAGATATAGAACAGACCCTATCCCTATTAAGGAAATGACTTATTTGTTTTTAGTGATTGGTATCTCAGTTGTAAATGCGTTAGCAAATAAAAAAATTAGTTACGCTGAGCTTATATTTGCAAATTTTATGATTATTGGTGTTACTCTTGGCCTGGAGAGAATATGGTTACTAAGACATGAGAGTAGAAAAAATGTGATATATGAAAAAATAGATCTTATTAAGCCAGAAAAAAGAGAGGAGCTTATTGCTGATTTAAAAAATAGAACAGGTATAGATGTTGTCAGAGTTGAGGTAAGAAGAATTGACTTTTTAAAGGATATAGCACATCTGCGTATTTTCTATTACGAGAATGAAAAGAAGTAGTATATTAATATTTATTGTTTTATTATGTTTCTCATCCAGAGCTCAAGAGCAAGACTTTCAATTATGGAATTCAATTTCTTTAAAGAATAAAATTAATAAAGACAACTCTTTTTATATTAAACTAGGCATTAGGTATAGAGAAAATGCGACAATTAATTATAAAGATTTTATTGATTTAAGATTCAAGCATAATTTAAAGAAATATATAAATCTTTCTTTAGGATATAGAAATATCATTGAATATGATATCTCTTCATCATTAGAAAAAAAAAACAGGTTTTATATTGACCTAAATCTTTCTAAAAAGAAAAAGAGATACTATTTTGACATTAGAAATAGAATTTTAACTCAAGGCAATATAAATGGCTTTAATTCTTTGTTTAGACAAAGAATAAAAATATCATATAATATTAGAAAAATAAAATTAGAACCATCTGTTTCTTTCGAGTACTTTTATGATTTCTCTAATAAAATTAATAAAATAAGAACAGCTGTTTCAATGAGTTACCCTATTATTAAAAAGTTAGATTTAGATTTTATTTATAAAATTCAAAATGAATTTTATATTGCAGATCCATTAACTCTTTTTATTTTTGAAACGAAATTAAACTATAAGCTCTAATGATTAAGCAAGAACTAACTACCTCTTTTTATCTAGCTGATTTAAACGAACTTAACTCTGAAGAGATTGAGTTAATTGAAGATGCTAAAATTGCTCTAGATTCAGCATATTCTCCTTATTCAGGTTTTTCTGTTGGAGCATCTGTTTTGTTAAATGATGGAAAAAAAATTAGAGGAAATAATCAGGAAAATGTTGCTTATCCCTCAGGGCTTTGTGCCGAGCGTGTTGCGCTTTTTTACGTAGGAGCTCAATTTCCTAATCACAAGATTAAGACTATAGCTATTACAGCTTTATCTAAGTCTTTTGAAATAGAAGATTATATAAGTCCTTGCGGAGCATGTCGACAAGTAATGGCTGAGTACGAAGAAAAGCAAGATTCTAAAATTCGAATTCTTTTACATAGCCCAAATAATAAAGTATTAATTGCGGATTCAGTTGAGGATTTACTTCCATTTATTTTTAAAAGTCCATTTCTTAAGAAATATTAAAGAATTATGCATGTTTTATCAACTCCAATTGAATATTTAAAAGGTGTTGGGCCTATTAGAGCAGAATTGTTAAGAAAGGATTTGAGAATCTTTACTTATGAAGATTTACTTATGCATTTTCCGTTTAGATATGTTGATAAAAGTAATATTCATTCTATTTCAAGTGTAAATGAGGAAATATCTTATGTTCAGTTTAAAGGAAAAATAGTAAAATTTGAGGAAAAGGGCGCTAAAAGATCTAAAAGGCTTATAGCTAGATTTAGAGACTCTTCTGGAGAAATTGAATTAATATGGTTTAAGTCCATTAAGTGGATTAAGTCTAGTATAAATTTAGATAAGGAATATTTAGTTTTTGGAAAACCTTCATTTTTTGGAGGTAAAGTAAACCTCGTTCATCCTGATCTTGATGTAATTGAAGACTCGGTTAAAGATTTTAGAGGTTTACATGGTGTGTATTCTTCAACAGAGAAGCTTATTAATAAAGGTTTAAATAGTAGAGGTCTCTCAAAGTTAATCGCAAATCTTATTCCTTTTCTGCAAAATAGTATTGATGAAAGCTTATCTGATATTATTATGAAAAAGTATAAGTTACCAAGAAAGCAGGATGCTTTAATTAATATTCATTTATCTAAAGACTTAAAAGAACTTGAAAGATCTCAAAAAAGATTAAAATTTGAAGAGTTATTTTTCTTACAACTTCATCTAATTAAAACTAAAATTATTAGAAATAATAAATTTATTGGATACCCTCTTTCGCATCTTGGAGAGAATTTTAATACATACTTTAAAAACCATTTAAAATTTGAATTAACTAATGCTCAAAAAAAAGTTATTAAAGAAATTAGATTAGATGTTAAAAATAATAAACAAATGAATAGGCTGCTGCAAGGTGATGTGGGGAGTGGTAAAACAGTGGTTGCTTTGTTAAGTATGTTAATGGCTTTAGATAACGGTTTTCAGGCATGTATAATGGCACCAACAGAGATTTTAGCCCAACAACACTTTACCTCAATTAGCGAGGAATTAAAAGAGATGAATATCATTGTTGATATTTTGACAGGATCAAAAAAAACAAAATCGCGTAGAGAGTTAATTGAGAATCTTGAAAATGGTAAAATTCAAATCTTAGTAGGAACACACGCTTTACTTGAAGATTATGTTAAGTTTAATAATTTAGGACTTGTTGTTATTGATGAACAACATAGATTTGGTGTTGCTCAAAGGGCGAAGCTTTGGAAAAAAAATAAGTTTCCTCCTCATATATTAGTTATGACAGCAACTCCTATTCCAAGAACATTATCTATGACGATTTATGGTGATCTAGATATATCTATAATTGACGAGCTCCCACCTGGTAGAAAAGTTATTCAAACACTTTGGAGATCTGATAGTTCAAGACTAAATATTATAAGGTTTATGAGAGAGCAAATAAATCTTGAAAGACAAATCTATATTGTTTTTCCTTTAATTGATGAAAGTGCTAAGCTAGACTATAAAAATTTAATTGAAGGATATGATTCAGTAGTAAGAGAATTTCCTTTGCCTGAATTTCAAGTAAGTGTTGTGCATGGCCAGATGAAGTCTGCAGATAAAGAATATGAAATGAATCGTTTTGTGTCCGGTCTTACTAATATTATGGTAGCTACAACTGTTATTGAGGTAGGTGTTAATGTTCCCAATGCTTCTGTGATGATTATTGAAAGTGCTGAAAGATTTGGGCTTTCTCAACTACATCAATTAAGAGGAAGAGTAGGAAGGGGAGCAAGTCAGTCTTATTGTGTTCTTATGAGTGGAAATAAAGTAAGTAATGAAGGCAAGACAAGGCTAAAAACTATGGTAGATACTAATGATGGCTTTAAAATTGCTGAGGTTGATTTAAAATTGCGTGGTCCTGGAGATATGATGGGAACAAAGCAAAGTGGAATTCTTGACTTTAAAATTGCTGATTTATTAACAGATGGCAAGATTTTAGCTTTTGCTAGAAAAGAGGCGGATGAATTACTTAAAGACGATATTGAACTTTTAAAATCTGAAAATATAAATATAGCTAGATTTTATAGGCCCTATGCTAGAGAAAGAATGGGCTGGAGTAGAATTAGTTAAAATAAAGGGTAAGCTATTTGTATCGCACCGCTACAACCTAATACCCTTGCTACATTCCTGTCCTGGGGGAGTTCATAGGGAGCTGGTCGTACAAGACTTACCCTT
>CAJXYM010000014.1 GCA_913063045.1 uncultured Flavobacteriales bacterium
ACTTTATCTGTGAACAAGTTCGGTTTAACTCCTGGACAGTCATACAGAGCTCAGGGGAGAACATTCTGTGATTCTAATGTCACCTCTTATAGATCAACATGGACGACGCCAGTACTATGGACACAACCTGGAACTTTAATTAGAATGGAGTCTACAAGTCAGATTAAGAACTTAGATGTTTACCCTAACCCATCAAGAGATATCTTTAACATAAGATTTATATCAGAGAAGATACAAGACTTAAGTATTAGAGTAGTCAACATAATGGGTGAGGTAGTTTATAAAGAAAATGCAAATCAATTTATTGGTGAGTATACTAAGCAGATTGATTTAGCTGATAGCTCAAAAGGAATTTATTTTATTGAAATTGTTACCACTGATGGAATTATAAACAAAAAAATAATTTTAAACTAAACAAATGATGCAAAAATTATATTTAATAATTATAATATTTTTATCGCCATTTTTAATTTTTGGTCAAAATGCTCTATCTCTAAAAGGAGTTATAGATTTTGATTTAGTTTCTGCTGGATATACAGGAAAAGCTATTCACTTAGTTGCTAATACTAATATCAGTGATTTGAGTGTTTATGGAATTGGAGTTGCAAATAATGCAAATGGTGGCGATGGGCAGGAATATACGTTTCCTTCAATCTCGCTTAATAATGGTGATCATGTATTACTAGCTAGAGATAGTACAGCGATGTCTAATTATTTTGATAATTGTTTTACTTATTTTGATGTTATTTTGCCAGCATCAAATGCAATTTCCCAAAATGGAAATGATGCTGTTGAATTATTTTTTAATGGTAATATTATTGAAACCTTTGGAGATGTTAATGTTGATGGAACAGGAACTCCATGGGAATATTTAGACTCATGGGCATATAAAGACCCTTCAGGCTCTGTTTCTTTTTCGGGAGAAAATTGGATTTTTGGTGGGGTAGGATGTACGGTAGGTTCAATAACTACTCAAACTTCTTCATGTCCATATCCTTCTTGTGGTTCACAATCATCTACAAATAATTTTTCAATTTTTAATGATACTAAAGTATATCCAAACCCTAGTAGTGATATTCTTTTCTTTGATAATAATAATCTTAAGAATGTAAAAGTTTTTGACTCTCTTGGAAAAGAAATTAAAAACATTACAGTTTTTGAAAATATGATAGGTATCAGTAGATTAAGTAAGGGAGTATATTTTTTAAGTGCAAAGAATATTAGAACAACATTTATTAAAAATTAAACAAATGAAAATCAATAATTTCTTATCATTAATATTAGTTACGATATTATGCTTTAGCTGTAAAACAGAAGATGTTGAGCCTGTTGTAAATAATAACAATAATAATGGTGGAAGTACTGTTTTAGGATGTACTGATGCAGCAGCTGTTAATTACAACACTCAAGCAAATTCAGACGATGGATGTTGCCAATATGTAAATTTAATTCTTAATGAAGTTTTATATGACCCTCCATCAGGAATTGATGGAGATGCAAATGGAGATGGAGTTAGAGATGCTAATGAGGATGAATTTATTGAACTTATTAATGTTTCAAATTCGGATATTGATTTAAGTGGTTATGAGTTTTATGACAATACAAACTTAGATCAGGGTATGCCAAATCATGTTGTTCCACCAGGAACTATTATTAATTCAAATTCCGCTTATATTCTTTTTGGAGGAGGAAATCCAACAGGTTCATTTGGAAATGCTATTGTACATGTTGCTTCTGCTGCTTTTTTAAATTTAAATAATTCTTCTGATACATTAACTATTAAAGATGATATTGGAAATGTAATTATAGTTTTTGATGTCGAAGCCTTATCTAATAATCCAGATGAATCTTATTCAAGGATACCCGATATTTGTGGGGCACTTGTTCAGCATAATTCTTTATCAAATGGTGTTTTTTCTCCTGGAACTAGAATTGATGGCTCTCCATTTTAAAAAATAAAAATGGATTTTACAGGACCTTTAATTGCATTTGGATTTATTGTTTTAGTAGTGGTCTTGTTATTGAAAAAATATAATGCTCATGCAGTTTTATTATTCTCGGGCTTAAGCATGATGTTAATCTCTTGGAATATAGGATATGATATAGATTTATTACTTGGCTTAGATAGTTTGCAGAATAAGACAAAAGTTGGTTTTAAATCTACAAGTGGATTAAATAATTCATTCGATAATATCTTAGATTTCTTTAAATACCTTGTTTTTCTTTTTCAGATTAAGCATGCTAAAGTTTGTATTTTAATAATGACTATTGGTGGTTTTGTTGCCTATATTAATAAAATTGGAGCATCATATTCTTTAGTTAATCTAGTTTCCAGGCCTTTACAAATATTTAAGAAATATCCAGATATTGCTGCTGTTTTAGTTATTCCTATTGGCCAACTACTTTTTATTTGTATTCCCTCTGCGGCTGGCTTAGGCTTATTACTAATGGCATCTATTTTTCCGATATTAATAAATTTAGGAGTAAGTAGATTATCAGCTGTTTCTGTAATTACAGCATGCACTGCTCTTGGAATGGGGCCTGCCTCTGCAATGTCTAATAAGGCAGCTGAATTTGCATTTGGTTCTTCCGATCAAATTATTGAATATTTTTCACATCAAATACAATTAGCACTTCCAATTACTTTAGTTTTTATTATTGTTTATTATTTTACAAATAAGTATTTTGATAAAAAAGATAACAATATAAAAGATGAAATTATTGATAGTAATATAAATTTTATAGCTCCAAAGATTTATTCAATTATTCCTATTTTACCTCTTTTTTTATTAATAATATTTTCTAAAATAATGAACTCTACGATTATTCTAGATACATCTACGGCTATGTTTTTAAGTCTTTTTATTGCAATAGCTTTTGAATTTTTATTTAAGAGAAATTTTAAAGAAGTTTTTGCTTCACTAAATACATTTTGGTCTGGCATGGGTAATATTTTTAAATCTGTTGTTACTCTTATTATTGTTGCTGATGTTTTTGCTTCTGGTTTATTATCACTAAATTTTATTAATGCATTGATTCATATTTCTGAAAACTTAGGTTTTGTTGCATTAGGAATTGGAATTGTTATGGTAATATTGATTTTTCTTTCAGCGATGATAATGGGGAGTGGTAATGCGGCATTTTTCTCTTTTGGTCCATTAGCACCAGAAATTGCTCAGAGATTTAATGTGAATGCTCTTGATTTTATTTTACCAATGAATTTAGCGGCTTCTATGGGGAGAACAGTTTCTCCTGTTTCAGGGGTATTAATAGCAACTTCAGAAATTGCTAAGGTTTCTTCAGTGGATATTGTTAAGAGAAATATTATTCCATTAATCATCGGTCTATTTGTAATGATTTTATATCATTTTATTTAAAAATAATTTTATGCTACTAATCAAAAATGCAAATATTTATGCTCCTCAGAAAATTGGGGTAAAAGATATTTTAATTGCTAATGGAAAAATTCAGGCAATTGAAGATAAAATAGAAGATCACCTTATGTTTTCTAATATTTGGGACGCGAAAGGAAAAATATTAACTCCAGGTTTTATTGATCAACATGTTCATATTATTGGAGCAGGAGGTAAGCATGGATTTCATTCTATGACACCAGAAATCAAAATGACTAGCTTAGTGAAATGTGGAAGTACAACTGTAGTAGGTTTACTTGGAACAGATGGTTCGTCAAGATCAATAAAAACACTAAATGCTAAAGCCAAGGCCTTAACACGTGAAGGTTTAAGTGCTTACATGTATACCGGCTATTACGGATTAGATCCTGTTCATTTAACTGAATCTGTAAAAGATGATATGATGTTTATTGATAATGTTTTAGGCTGTAAAATTGCTATTGCTGATATTCGTTCTTCTTACCCTACTTCTTTAGATTTAGTACGAATTTTAAAAGATGTGAGAGTTGGCGGGATGCTTGCAAATAAAAAAGGTATTTTGCATATTCATCTTGGAGCTTTGTCAGATAAAATGGATCTTTTATTTGATTTAGTGAATAGTTTAGAATTTCCAATTACACATATTTCTCCCACCCATGTTGGAAGAACAAAAGAATTGTTTGACCAAGCAATAGAATTTGCTTTATTAGGTGGGATGATAGATATAACAACTGGTGCATCTAAGTATACCGATCCTTATAAAGCTGTTTTATATGCCATTAAGAAAGGTGTTAATATATCTAATATTACTTTTAGTAGTGATGGAAATGCCGGCTTAGAGAAACTAGATGATAACGGAAAATTAATAGGATTTAGAAAAGCACCAATTGAGAATAATTATTTAGAGGTAGTGAACTTAATTAAAGAAGGAGGCCTTGAAATTGAAGATGCCATCAAATTAATTACCATTAACCCTGCAAATAATTTAGGCTTAACTAATAAGGGTAGAGTTAAGGTTGGTGCTGATGCTGATATGTGTTTTTTAGATAGTGATTTGAAATTGTCTGATGTAATTGCTAAAGGTGAAATTATGATGGAAAATTATAACGTAAAAGTTAATGATAGTTTCTAAATATATTCCAATGAATAAGACGCATGCTTTATTATTTTTTCTGTTTATTTTATTTTCAGCTGTAGAAAGTAAATCGCAAGAAATATATAAATACAATTTTGGTGAAGGGGTAAACTTTGTCTCAGAAAATAATTATAAATTTATTTTAGGTGGTTTTATTCAACCCTTTATTGAGTACAGGCTTATTGAAAATGACTCATTAAACCAAACTTATTCTGATTCTAGATTTAGAATGAGGAGAATTAGGCTAAAAATGTCTGGGAGTTCAGTAAAACATAAAATAGATTATCGTATTCAATTTGATCTTAGTGGTATGTCAGAAGTTGGAACAGCTTCTAATTCATTTCTTTATGATGCTTTTTTAACATATAAATTTAATAAAAGAACAAAGCTTACATTTGGCCAAAGATCACAAAGATCTGATAATAGAGAATTAACAATGAGCTCATCAACTCTTCAGCTTGTTGAAAGAAGTAGGTTGACATCTGTATTTGCAAGTATAAGAGATTTTGGTTTTTTTCTTCAAAGAGATGTCAGACTTAAAAATGGAAGTTATTTTAGAAATTATCTTGAAATCACTACAGGAGATGGTATTAATAATTTTAATAATGATCATGGTGGTCTGAAATATGGAGGGCGAGTAGATTTTTTGCCTTTTGGATTTTTCACTAATAAGGGACAATTTAGGCAGGCTGATATTGTAAGAGAGAATTCTCTTAAATTAGTTTTTGGAATCAACTATAGTTTTAATCATGGTTTAAGCAGTAGAAGAGGAAGAGAAGGAGGTTCTATTATTTACTTAGATGATAATAATAATGAATTACTACCTAATTATATAAAATTTGGTGGAGATTTTCTGATGAAATGGCGAGGTTTAAGTGTCTTAGGTGAATTTCAAAAAACATCTTCTATTATTCCTGAAGATATTTCTCAAAGAGTTAGAAATGATGGTAGTGTTTCCTCATCTTTTCTTATAGATGATCAAGAGAATATTTCTAATTATATTAATAATAGATTAATGCTTGGAAATGCATTTAATCTTCAAGCTGGATATATTTTTAAGAACCTCATATCTGCAGATTTACGTTTTACTCATCTTGAAAGTGATGAATTTTCTTTTTTAAATAATGGAACATTTTATAATCGCCCAAATTATTACACTTTTGGTTTTTCAAAGTATTTTGCTCGTAATTATGGTTTTAAAATACAAGCTGCTATAACATATGTTGAAGTGTTAAAAGGATCAACATACAATGAGCAAACGGGTTTAGATTCAGAGCCATATGTAGTTGTCGATTTTAAAGGAAACGAAGTGCTATTTAGATTAATAACAACAATAAGTTTTTAAAATAAATGAGACAGTTTACTTTCATACTAATATTCATTTTGCCTTTAGCTGCCTTTAGTCAACTAAACCCTCAATCAAAAAAAATTACAAAGAAATTTTTCCCTGATTTAGATATTGAAATAAATACTCCTGGTTTTAGTAAAAAGAAAGGTTTTACTAATTATAAGATGATGATGAGTTTTATAAATAAATTAATTGAGAAAGAGGAAGGCGTTACACTTTCTTTTATTGGAGAAAGTCAAAAAGGAAAACCTATTCCAATGATTAAAATTAGTAAAAACTCATATAAAGAAAAAATAAAGATTTGGTTTCAAGCAGGAATGCACGGTAACGAGCCGGCTGGTACAGAGGGAATACTGTATTTAATGGATCAGTTATTAAATAATGATAAATACTCATACTTATTTGATCGAATAGAATTAGTAATTGTTCCTATGGTTAATATTGATGGTTATGAAAAGAATAATAGATATGCTTCCAACGGTTTAGACTTAAATAGAGATCACACTAAACTTATGATCCCTGAAAGTAATTCATTGAAAAATGCATTTAGTAATTATGGTGCTGAGATTACAGTTGATTTTCATGAGTATACTCCTTTTAGAAAAGATTTTGCTAAAATCGGTGATTTTGGTATTTCTAATATTTATGATGTAATGATCTTGTATTCTGGAAATTTAAATGTGCCTAAAATTTTAAGAAATTTTACTAATGATATTTTTGTAGAAAAAGCTCGTGAGGTTCTTGAAAAGAATGACTTAAGGTATCACGATTATATTGTTAGCAGAAACCATCAAGGTAGTATTCATTTTCATCAAGGATCTAATAGCTCTCGTTCAAGTTGTACGGCCTATGCATTAACTAATTCAATTTCTTCTTTAGTAGAAGTAAGGGGTGTAGGTATTGGAAAAACCTCATTCAAAAGAAGAGTTAATAGCACTTTTCTTGTTGCATTATCATATTTAGAGACTGCTTATAATAATGTTGAAAATATTAAGCAAATACTAATAAAATCTAAAAAATCAAAAAATGATGCTGTGTTAAAGAGCGCTCCTAATATCTCAAATAGTCAAATCACATGTTTAGATTTAGGTACTTCTCAAGAAATAGTTTTGGACGTTATCTTACATGATAAATTTAATGCTAAAGCGGAATTAATTAGAGAAAGGCCGCATGGGTATCTGATTCACCAGGACAATAAATTAGTTCTTGAAAAACTTAAAATACTTGGCCTTACTCTTAGTTCAGTTACTTCATCACGCACAGTTAAAGCTGCAAAGTATATAGTTGACTCATGTGAACGCTCTCAAATGAAATATGAAGGGGTTTTTATGCAAAATGTTCAAACTTCAACAGAAAATATTGTCTTAGAAATAGATAAGTTTTGGTATGTTTTAAAAATGGATCAAAAGAATGCTAATCTAGCCATTGAAGTTCTTGAGCCAGAAGCTCCAAATAGTTTTGTTTCTTATGGTTTGATAAAAACAGAGAAAAATTCAGATTTACCTTACTTTAGATTGTTAAAAAAATAATAATTATACTATGAAAAAAATAATAATATTAACTCTAATACTTTTTACTTATTCAAGTTATAGTCAAGAAATGATCAATGAATATACAAAGGATTTTGAGCTTGGTAATGGAGTTAATTTTTCATCTAATGATAATTACTTTTTTAAATTAAGCGGAATGATTCAACCATCTTTTTCTCTTGAAGTATCTGATAAAGAATTTTATTATGAAGATCATGTAGATTATTTTTTTAATTCTAAAAGAACATTTTTCAGTTTTTCTGGATATGCTAAGCAAGAGAACGTTTCATTTTTAGTTCTTACAGATTTTAGTCTCACTACTCCATTACTTGACGCATGGGTCGCATATAGTTTTACTAATTCATTAAAAATGACCTTTGGTCAGAAATTAACAAAAAGTAATAATCGTGAAATGTTACTGATGGAGGATATGCTCCAGTTTGCTGATAGAAGTATTTTAAGTACTGAATTTAGTCAGACTGGTAGAGAGTTTGGTGTTTTTCTTGACTATAAATATAAGCTTCATGATTTCGGATTTATTTCTTCTCTTTCTCTAACATCAGGTGATGGAAGAAGTTCTTTTGGTTCTGACTCAAGAGATGTTGATCTTGGAGGTTTTAAGTATGGAGGAAGAATTGATTTTTATCCATTAGGTTTTTTTAAAGAAGGAAATGAAAATAAAGTTTCTGATGTAATGTTTGAGAATGATCTTAAATGTGTAATTGGTTTTGCTGGCTCATTTAATGATGGTGCTTCAAATAGTGTTGGTGAAGGTCATGGTGATTTTTATTTATGGAATTTAGTTAGAAGCCCTCAACTGCCTGATTATAGACAGGTGTATGCAGATATATTATTTAAATTTAGAGGAGCATCTCTTTTAGCTGAATATGTTATGACTAGCGCTAGCTCTCTTAATCAAATTTATATTGACCCATTATCTATCAGTCTGATGGCCCCCGGTGAAATAAGTAATTATTTAAGTTTAGGTAATGGCTTAAACACTAGTCTTGGTTATGTTTTTGAAAATGGTTATTCTATAGATTTAAGATATTCCAAAGTTAATCCTGAATACGAATTGAATACTTCATCTGTCGTGCAAGAAAATTCAGTAATATCTATTGCATTTGCTAAATACTTTGTCAAAGATAACTTTAAACTTATGACTTCTTTCTCTCAATTTAATAAGGGGGATAATGCATATATCACTACGCCAAAATTGATGGCTGAATTAATTTTACAATTAAAAATTTAGTAATGAGAGTATTTTTCTTTATAATATTTATTGTTCCAAATCTTATTTTTGCTCAATCTTATGATATTTTATTCGTTGGCAACAGTTATACTTATTATAATAATATGCCTCAAATGGTTGCTGATATTGCAAGCTCTTTTGGAGATACTGTTAGTTTTGATCAATCTACGCCAGGAGGAGCTTCTTTATATGGACATAGTCAGAACCAAACAACATTAGATAAAATAAATCAACAAGATTGGGATTATGTAGTGTTACAAGATCAGAGTCAGAACCCGTCTCTTAGTCCATCATATGTTAATGCAAATGTTTATCCTTATGCTCAATCATTAGTAAATGCTATTGAACAAAACTATAACTGTTCTGAGCCTTTATTCTATATGACTTGGGGTAGGAAATATGGTGACCAATCAAATTGTAATAACTATCCTCCAGTATGTACATATTTAGGAATGCAACAAAGACTTAGAGATAGTTATATTAATATGGGGAATACTAATAATGCAAGTGTTTCTCCTGTTGGGGTTGCTTTTAAAAACTCTATAGCTCATGATAGTACTATTGATTTGTACAATAATGATAATAGTCATCCAAGTGTGTATGGAAGTTATTTAGCTGCTTGTACTTTTTATAGTACAATTTTTAAACAGCCTTGTTTAGGGTCTAGTTTTTTTCCGTTGGGTATTGATTCTTTAACTGCATCTTTTTTACAGCAGATAGCTACGAATACTGTCTTAGATAGTATTGCTACTTGGAATATTTTTAATTCTAGTTATGAATATGTTGATAATGGTTTGACATTTGATTTTTCCAATACCTCTTCTAATTTTGAAACTTGCCTTTGGGATTTTGGAGATGGCAATCAGTCAATCTTTGAAAGTCCTTCTCACACTTATCAGTCGGATGGTATTTATAATGTAAGTTTGAGTGTTTTTACAAATAATGGTTGCTTAGTTGATTCTATTATTAGCCAAATAGTTGTAACATCTACAAATATTAAAACCTATGATATTCCTCAAAAAAAAAATAAATATTTTGATGTTTTTGGAAGAAAAGTTGAGAAAAAAACCAAAGGCTTAATAATACTTTATAATGGTGATGAAATTGTAAAGATGTTAAACCTTGATTAAATAAATCAAATTATATATATTTGAAATAAAAATAAACCTATGATAACTTCTGTAATTCTTGTATTAAAATTAATAATAGCGCTAGGGCTTCTTAATGTTTGGGTAATGAGATTTAATAAACCAACTCAATATAGAGGAGGTGACTCTAATAATATGCGTGAAGAGTTTGATAGTTATGGTTTTCCCGGAAGCTTTATGTATGCAATTGGATCCTTTAAATGTATTTTAGCATTGTTGCTTTTGTGTAGTGTTTTATCAAGTTTTGTAGATGTGCCTTTTCTAAACAGCATTGATTTTAATCAAATAGAATTAATTGGTCTTTACTTACTAAGTATAATAATGTTGGGCGCTATTTTGGTTCACATAAAGCTAAAAGATCCTGCAATGAAATCTCTTCCAGCTGTTTTAATTCTAGCTATGTCTAGTTTAGTAATTTATTTTAGCTAGTTTTTATAATTTGAATTTCAGGGCACCAATAAGATCTTCTATTGTCTTTTGTTATATCATTAATGATTTCTCTACCTTTTGAATCTTGCTTTTGCCCGTAACTTTCTAGTTTTAGCTTAGATTCTTTATCAGGATTTTTAAAATCTCTTAATTCTGCTCCACCTTTTTTATAAGCTTCAAGTATTACTTTTTGAGTGTATTTGCAAATATTATATATATCATCTTTTTCAAGTGCTTGCCATTTAGTGTGTGGGTGAATATTTGCGTAATATAAAATTTCAGATTTTAAATAATTACCAACTCCACAAAAATATTTTTGGTTTAAGAGTATTTTACAAACCTCAATATCAGACTTAATAGTCTTATGCAGCAGATTTGTATACGTGTTTAAATCAGTATTAAAATTTAAGAAATCTCCTTCACAAAAGTATTTTTTTTCTAAATCCTTCTGACTTATTAATTTAATGTTTCCAAAACGTCTTATGTCATGGAAGTAAATTGATTTTTTTTGTTTGGTATCAACTTTTAGATGAGCATGTTTGAATTTTTCTGTAGACCAGCTGCCAGTCATTCCAAGATGATATGAAAAATATTTATCATTAGATAATTTTATAAAGCTAGTTTTTCCTATACAAAAAACTTTATCGAACTTTAATGGAACTAATTTATTAAGTTCATGAATAAGTTCACTGTATTTTACTTTGTAGGGAGCTGAACAATATTCAAATGACGTAATGATCTGATTTTTCAGCTCTTTGTTTAAATAGTCTGAAACAATTTTAACTTCTGGTCCTTCTGGCATTTAATAATATTTGGATAGTTTCTGTCTAGCTTTAAGAACTTTTGGATTGATTACCATTTTACAATATGGTTCATCTTTGTTAAGTTTAAAATAATCTTGGTGATAATCCTCTGCATTATAAAAGTTATTGAATTGACTTACTTCGGTGATTATTTTGTTGTCAAAAATTTCTTGATTTATTTTAGTAATATATTCATTTACCGTCTTTTTTTCTATATCGTTTTGATATAATATTATTGACCTATAATGTTTTCCTATATCGTTTCCTTGTCTGTTTAATGTTGTAGGGTCGTGAGATAGAAAAAAAACTTCAAGTAAAACTTTTAGACTAACTTGATTACTGTCATATGTAATTTTACATACTTCTGCATGATTAGTTCTGGAGCTGCTTACCTCTCTGTATGAAGGGTTTTTTATTGATCCACCTGCATAACCACTGGTAACATCTTCCACTCCAACTAAGTCTTCAAATACTGCTTCTACACACCAGAAGCAGCCACCTCCAAAATAGATTTCTTTATTAGTTTGTCCGGTCATAGTTTCTATGCTTATAATGAGTGCTAATGATAAAAGTAGTTTCATTTATTTGTATTAACAAATGTAAGTATTATATAATTTAAGATTAATTTTCAGGAAATAACTTGTTAATTGCTTCATGTCTAAATTGAAAAATATCTTTTAATCTTTTTCTGATAAACAGCTGGTGAGCAATTTTCCCAAAAATACCAAATGGCATCTTATAAATTACTTTATCAATAATTGAAGTTGTATTGTCCTTATTTTTAAGAAAATGATGTTCATGATGCCACATTTTATATGGGCCAAATCTTTGTTCGTCAATAAAATATTTTCCATTTTCAATTACTGAAATCTCTGTAACCCATTTAATATTAAAGTATTTGAATGGATTAACACTATAGCTGATTATTTTTCCTTGATAAAAATCATCTGATCTACCAGATAATATTTTGAAGTTCATGTCAGAAGGTGTTAATAGGTTTAAGTTCTTTGGGTCACAAAAAAAGTCCCATATTTCGTTTTGAGGGGCAATTACCTTTTGTTTAGATTCTATGCAAAATAGATTGCTTTTGTATTTTTTTATTTTTACTGACATATTGTTGTTAATGTATAGTTAATCATAATATTAATTATACAAATTTATTATATTTAATCATATTTTATAATTAATTTCAATAATTGTTATATTTTTTTATCATATTTGAAAAAAACAAATTATGAATTACAATATCAGTCAGTTATCCAAAATTAGCGATACTAATAAGATTACTCTAAGATCTTGGGAAGAGCGTTATAATTTTCTTGTTGCAGAGCGAACAGAGACTAATATTAGAATTTATTCTAAGAATGATTTAATTTGCGCTATTAATACTAAAGCGCTTTTAAGTGAAAAAATTAAAATCTCAAGTATTTCAAAAAAATCTTATGAAGAAATACAAAAACTTGTTGATGACAAGTTTAATGACAAATCTAACGTTAATCCTCAAATATATATTGCTAGAGTAATTAGGGCCGCTTTAAATTACGATAAAGAGTTATTTGATTCAACAATTTATCAAGGGTTTAATAAATTTGGTATGTATGAATTTTATCTTAATATTATGTACCCGGTATTAGATAAGATTGGTTATGTATGGTCTGTTAAAAGTAATGTTGCTGAGCATGAAAAATTTGTATCTTCACTTTTAGAAGGAAAGATTAATGACATAACTAAAGAGATATCTGAAAATAATATGAGTAAAGATATATGGTTATTGTTTATTATGGCTCCATATATTTTTCTTAATAGGGACGATAATCACTTTATTTCTTTATTTCAAACAACAAAGATGGTCGAAGGAGCAGAAAAGAATATTATGGATAACTGGGTAAGTTAATTTTACTGTTTAGTCCATCTTCCATTACTGCTTAATAAAAAGCTTCCAATATGTTTAACTTTCCAGTTCTCTGGCTCTATTATACTTAGGAAATTTTCTCCATTGTCAGCCTCGTAGAGATGATAGATAGATCCTATGTCTGGCTTAAAACTATATTTGGACTTATAGATTAGTTCTGTCCAGCCATACTCTTCCTGTATTTTTTGATATTGGTCTTTTAGTTCTTCAATTTGTGTAGAAAAATATTTCTTACATTCATTAGGGAGATTTTTGTCTATTGTACTGGCTCCAAAATTAGGAGATGATGAAGTCGTTGGATAGTCTTTTTTAAAAGCATCAAACAACTTCTCCTCATAATTAAAAACAATGTTATCTGGATATTTTGTCATTATATTGAATTTGTTGCAAATTTATAATATTTAATAGATAAATAAAATTAAAGGCATAAATATATAGCTTTTTTATGTAATTGTTATATATTTGCACAAAAATATATTGATATGTCAAAGAATTTAAGTGAAAAAAAGAAAAATATAATTGAGTCAATAAAAAAGAAGTATGCTCAAATGCCTTCTCCAAAGAAGATTGTCTTTTATGCTAAAAATCTTGTTGTAGTGCTAAAAAGTGAACAACAATTAAAAACATGGATAGAAAGATACCCTAACGGTAGATATACGATAAATAATATTTAATTTATTTATCGTTTTCATTTTTAAATATTTTATTTGCATTAATTAAAAATTAGATAATGAAAATATTACTTATAGGTGCAAGTAGCACGATTGCCCAAACATATTTCAATGAATATAATTCTCATCACGATTTTGTCAGACTAAGTTCTAATGAAGAGTTTAGTGATGCCTCAGGTTTTAATATTGAAGATGAATCAACCTATTTAGATGTTAATGAAATTGACGGATTAGTTTATTTTCCTGGTACAATAAATTTAAAACCATTCAAAAGATTAAAATTAGATAATTTTAAAGAAGATTTTGATATCAATGTATTGGGGCTTGTTAGAATATTAAAGTTTTATGAAAGTAGATTGTCCGATAAATCATCTTTAGTTTTTATAAGTACTGTAGCGGCAAAACTTGGAATGCCTTTTCATTCTTCAGTTGCTATAAGTAAATCAGCTGTTGAGGGTCTTGCAAAAAGTTTAGCTGCAGAATGGGCTCCTAATATTAGAGTAAATTGTATTGCCCCGTCTTTGGTTGAAACTAATATGTCTAAGCGTTTCTTTAGAAATGAAGATCAAAAAGAAGCTATGAATCAAAAGCATCCCCTACAAAGAACAGGTTTGCCTGAAGATATATCCAATGCTATAGACTTTCTTATAACTGAAAAATCTTCTTGGGTAAGTGGACAGATTCTACATGTTGATGGTGGCATGTCTTCATTAAAGATCTAGAAATATTGCTAAATTTTATATGGAATTTTAAATATTACTTTTTAGTAATAATCCTAGCTGTATTTTCATACTCTTTATTTCTTATTTCTTCTCCCGTTATTTTCTTTGAAACTGAAAGAATTCTAAAATATGCAGATGATATAGAAATTGAACTTTCACAGTCTTTTGATGATAAAAATCTTTTTTTATTAGGTGTCGAATATGAAGATGGAATTAATTATAATGAGTTTATTCTACTAGATTCAATTTATAGAAACATAAAAGAAGATTCTATAATTAAATCAGAAAAAAGTATATTTTCTGATACTAGAATGCTGTTTACTGGTATTTTTTTTCACCCTCTTAATATCTTAAATTTAAATACAAGTGATTCCTTTGACAAGTCTATTAAAAGACTCAAAAAAAAGCCTAGCCTATATCTTTCTGACGATTTTAAAAAATTATTTTTTTTAGTTGAAATTAATAATGGTTATGATGAAAAATCTTGGAAGAATTTTATTAATAAGTTAAAGAAATCATTTGCATCAACTGGCTCAAGTCAAACATTTGTTTCTGGTCAAATTTCTTCAGAAATTTATATGCAAGATAAGGTTGTCTCAGAATTAATATTTATCACAATATTTAGTGCTTTTCTTTGCTGTTTGGTGTTGTGGGTCTTTACATTAAATATAAAGTTTGTTCTTCTTACTTTATTAAGTGTTATTCTAAGTGTTACTATTAGTATTTCTGTTTCTCAATTTATCTATGGAGGAATAGAGCTAGTAATGATTATTATGCCGGCAATTATTTTTATTGTGTGTGTGTCAGATTTTATGCATCTTTTAAATCCAGATAATATTACAACAAAAAATAAAAAGAATTATTTTATTGAAAAAGTTAAAATTATTGGTATGCCTGTTGCTCTCACTTCATTTACAACAGCAATAGGTTTTTTAAGTTTTTGTTTCTCTGAAGTTGTTCCGATCACAAGGTTTGGACTTGTCACAACCGTTGGTATTCTAATCTCATTATTTATTATTCTAGTTACATATGCAATTAGTGTAGATTTAAATTTTCATCTATTAAAAGGGAATTTAAGATTAAACACTAAGATTGATTCATTAATTCTAAAAATAACATCGTTCAATAACAAGTTATATTTACGCCTCATATTATTCGTTATGGTGTTTTTTGCATGCTACGGATTTAATAAAATTACTGTCGATAATTATATTACTGATGAGGTTAACTCTAAGTCTCAATTGTTTAAAGAAATGAATTTTTTTAATCAAAACTTTGGGGGAATTAAACCTCTGACATTTAAAATACCTATTGATAAGGATGTAGATATAAAGCAAATATTAAAGTTTGAAAACTTTTTAGATTCTTGCGGATTCTCCTTAGATTTTTCTCTTAATCGATTTGTAGAAAACCCTGATTTAATTGATAGAAAAATGTTTCGTTCAATTGTTAAGGATGATTACACAATAAGAGCAAGAATGAAAGACGAAGGGTCAAAAAAAAGCTTTGTAAAAATTAAAATGATCAAGGCACAAGCATTAAAATTAGGAATCCCTCTTAATATCGGAGGTGCAGGTTATTTATTTGATCAAGTTAGTAATAAGTTAACCAAGGAGATTTTATATGGCCTTTTAGTTGCGATACTAACAATAGGTTTTCTTTTTATAATAATTAATGATTTTAATTTGCGATATTTTTTTATTGCTTTAATACCGAATGTATTTCCAATATTAGTATGTATAGGAATTTTATGTTTAAATGGTTTTTATTTTAGTCTCTCAAATGCTTTTATTTTTGCAATTGTTTTTGGCCTCATTGTAGATGATTCTATACATATAATCAGTGCATATAGGTTTAACCTTAAAAGAGGTATGACAAAAGAAAAGTCTATGAAAGAATCGTTAACTGTAACTGCTCGAGCAGTAATTAAAACAACGATTATTGTAATTGTAAGCTTAATTCCATTAATGTTTTCTGAATTTAAATCTGTAAGTCAATTAAGCGTAATAACAATAATATCTGCATGTATTGCAATCATTTTTGATTTAATATATTTACCTAGATTAATTAGAAAGTTTTTATAGTGAAAATAAATTTATTTTGGTTTAGAAGAGATTTAAGGATTGAAGATAATACTGCTTTAAGCATTGCTTTGTCTAAAAAAGAGCCTGTTTTAGCATTATTTATTTTTGATGAAAATATCACAGATAAACTTGCATGTGACGATGCGCGTATTACATTTATTTATAATCAATTAAGAAATATTAATGATCATTTAAAGATTCATGGCTCTTCTTTACTGGTATTAAAAGGATCTCCAAAAAATATTTTTAATGATCTTATTTTACAACATCAAATTGCAAATGTTTTTTCGAATAAAGACTATGAGCCTTATGCTTTATCACGCGATCATGATATCAATGAATTATTAAAGAAAAATTATATCGACTTTATTCAAGCTAAAGACAGTGTTGTGTTTGAACCTCATGAAATTTTAAAAGATAACGGAGATCCATATACAGTATATACTCCTTATAAAAATAAATGGTTAAAGAAATTTAGTAATAAAGAATTTATTTTTCAAAAATCTAACTTAAATAATTTCTTAAAAAAAGATAATGAATTTTATGATATTGAAGTTTTTGGTTTCAAAAAATCAAAAATTAATGTCGTGAATTATAATTTAGATATTCTTAATGAATATTCTGTATCCAGAGATTTTCCTTCTCATAATAGAACTAGTTACTTAGGAATCCATTTAAGATTTGGTACTGTTAGTGTTAGAGAAATTATAAATAAACTTTCTGCTAGAGATGATGTTTTTCTATCTGAACTTATTTGGCGAGAGTTCTTTATGCAAATTCTATTTCATTTCCCAAAAGTTGTAGATAATAATTTCAAATCCAAATATGATAGCGTTATATGGAGGAATGATAAAGATGATTTTGATAAGTGGTGCAGGGGAGAAACGGGTTACCCTATTGTTGATGCAGGTATGAGACAGTTAAATACAACAGGATATATGCACAATAGAGTTAGAATGTTAGTAGCAGGTTTTTTATGTAAACACTTATTAATTGATTGGAAATGGGGTGAAAGATATTTTGCGGAAAAATTATTAGACTTTGAACTTGCTTCAAATAATGGTAATTGGCAATGGGCTGCAGGTACTGGCTGTGATGCAGCTCCATATTTTCGTATTTTTAATCCTATGACTCAACAACTTAAGTTTGATAAAAGTTTTACTTATATAAATCAATGGATTGAAAACTTTGAAGCAGATAACTATATTCCTTATATGGTAGATCACAAGATGGCAAGAGAGCGTGCATTATTCACTTACAAAAAAGGATTAGCTAACTAATTTACCAGCGTATTCCTTCCCATTTACAAGAAAAACAATTATACCTTTTCCATTTAAACATATAGAAAGTAAGTAAGGTCCAAATTTTATCCTGATTTGTTCTTTCTATTCTCTTTAACTTATTTTTACATTGTGGGCAAATAAGATGAGATTGATTTTTATCAGATTTGAAAAGCTTTTTTTGCTTAATAATAAATAAAGCTAGTAGATATGTGACAAAAAGGATAATTAAAGTTGTCATATTTGATCTTAAATTTATATTAAACAAAAACTAAAAATAAATTAATTTTTTTTTTTTATAAGTACGTATTAACACTTAGATCATTAATTTTTATTAGAAATGACGTACTATTTATTATGTGAGGCATAGTAAATAATTTTTTCAATCATATATTTGTAACATGTATAAGATAATTATCGCATTTTTAATAGTCTTTATTTCTAATAGTATATCCTCGAAAGATATCATTGTAATTGATGCTCAGAAGTCTTTTTCTGAGAAAAAAGCTCTAGTCATTTTAAATGGTTTTGGAGACTCTAAAAAAAATAGAAAAATTCAAAAAGAGTATTTTCGCTCAAAAGGATATGATCTTTTTATACTAGATTATATAGAAAAATCTTCACTTAAAAACACACAAGATAAATTCAATAAACTTTATGATTTTCATAAGCTTAGTAAATATAAGGAGGTGAGTTTTTTTTGTTATATAATAGGCGGGTATGTTTTGAATGAATTTTTAAAAGTTAATTATAAAAAAAACATTAAAACTATTCTATATGATAGAAGCCCAATTCAGGAAAGAGCAGCAAAAGTGGCTAGAGATAAATTACAACTTATTTCCTTTTTAATTTATGGTAGAGTTTTAAAAGACTTTAGTGAAATAAGTTTTTCATCTCTAGATAAAAAATTTGATGTTAGAGTAGGTTTAATTATTGAGAATAAAGCAACACGATTAATGCGGATTTTTGAAAAACAAGCTCTTAGCTATGGGCCTTTAGATTTTTCTCCTTACAAAATCAACAATAATCATGATGATTTTATACATACAATCCTGGATCATGATTTAATGTATAGAAGATTTGATATCATAGGAAATGAAATAATACATTTTTTAGAATTTGGAGTTTTCACAGAAAAAGCAAAAAGAATAAAATATAATTTAAATCCATTTAAGAAAGTAAAAGATTATGATATCTATTTATAAATTAAAATCTAGATTTCAGACATTACTAAAACCTCTGATGAGAGCATTGAGAAATATTGGATTCACTCCAAATATGATTACCATCTCATCAGTTCTTCTATCGGTAATAATTTCTTATTTTTTTTATAATGCTTTCCAAAAACCTAATTTTTTTTTAATAGTCTCTATAGGTTTGTTTACTAGAATGATGCTTAATGCCATTGACGGTATGATGGCAGAGGCTTACAATATGAAATCATCATTAGGAGAGGTCTTAAATGAAACTGGTGATATCATCTCTGATATTTTAATTTTTTACCCACTCTTATTTTTAGATTTCTTAAATTTTCATATTGCTTTTGCTTTTATAATATTTTCAGTTATTAATGAATTGTGTGGTATTTTATCTAAGATTATTTCTGGTTGTAGAAGGTATGATGGTCCTATGGGTAAAAGTGATAGGGCTTTTTTAATTGGAATTATATGTTTAGTGTCATACTTTTCTCCAGTATTATATGTCTATATGAATTTAATTTTTTCAGCTGCAATATTATTAATCATGATAAGTAGTTTTCTTAGAATAAAAAAATCTTTAATATGATTTTAGATATTGATTTTAGCTCACCAAATAATCTTTTAGTATTAATAATATTTATGATTTTAATTTTGGCTTCTTCAGTGTTTTTTATTTGGAAAAGAATACAGCCAAATGCTTTAGTTGATCAAATGATAAAAACAACTCAGTCTTGGTGGGTAATGTGTTTTGTTTTTCTTTTTGCGATACTTTCTAATACAGTAATAACAATTTTGGCTATCGCCTTACTTTCATTTGTTGCTTTACGAGAGTTAGTTTCAGCATTGAATATTAATATTGATTATAGAAGTTCTGTGTTTTTATGTTATTTATCTATTTTTTTTCAATACTTCTTTATTTACAAAGGCTGGTTTATAGAGGCAATCATTTTTCTGCCTTTATTTATCCTTGTTATTTTGCCATGTTCAATGATTATCAGCACTTGTAGAAAAGGTTTTTTACGTTCCTATTCTTTTCTGTCTATATCTGTAATTTTAGCTGTTTATAGCATTAGTCATTTAGCGTTTTTAATAACTTTTATACACCTTGATAATTTATCATCAAAATCTCTTTTGCTTTTTCTAATCTTTCTCACTCAGATAAATGATATTATGCAGTTTATCTTTGGTAAAATATTTGGAAGAAATAAGATATTACCATATGTAAGCCCTAATAAAACATGGGAAGGGTTTTTAGGTGGTCTTTTATCTACAACTATTATTGGTTGCTTAATAGGTTTCCTTACTCCTTTTAATTATTATGAGTTAATAGTAGTAAGTACTATAATAGCTGTTTTAGGTTTTCTTGGCGATTCTTTCTTGTCTGCCATTAAAAGAGATGTTGGAGTAAAGGATTTAGGTGTTTCAATTTCTGGACATGGTGGTTTCTTTGACAGAATAGATAGTCTTGTAATAATATCTGCGCCATTTTTTTATATTTTTTATTTCTTGCTTGAGTTATGAAAAAGATTGTTCTAATATTTTTTTACTCTTTATTTTGGAGAAATTTTCTCAAGCTGATAATAGGATTGAATTACATTAACAGAGAAATATTATTTAAGTCAAAGCAGTTTATTTTGATAGCTAATCATAATAGTCATATGGATACTATGGCTATTATGAGCTCAATACCAATAAAAAATATTTCAAAAACACATCCAATGGCAGCTTTAGATTTTTTTGGAGGTAATAAAATAAAAAAATTTTTAATGCGAAATTTGATTAATGCTACATTAATAGATCGCAATCCAGAATTACAAAAAGAAAAGCCCATTCAAATAATGGATGATATTTTAAAAAAAGGTAGATCTTTATTATTATATCCTGAAGGTTCTAGAGGTATTTCTCATAATATATCTAACTTTAAAAATGGTCTTGCTATCCTAATTCAGAATAACCCAAATATAGATGTAATTCCAGTTTATTTAAAAGATATACATAAGACACTGCCAAAAGGGTCTAAATTAATTGTTCCTTTTAAATGTAAAATTATATTTGGACAACCTATTCAATTTGATTCTTATGATCTTAATGATATTTTAGTTAAATCTCAGTGCTCATTAATAGAACTTAAAGAAAATTATTAATTCTCAAAATCTAATCCATTTTTAGTTTTTTTATAAAGTTTTAAAGAAAAGGTTAAATAATTAGTTGCGAAATAAAAAAAAACCTAAACCAACATAGATTGAATCTAAATTAGCTGTAATTTTGTCAGAAATTTTTAAAAATCAACTATTTAATTGATATTTAATTAATCTGATTATTATAATATAAAAGAAGAATAAAGAAATGAAAATTGGAATTATTTGGGGTTCAGATTCGGGAGATACAGAAGATACGACAATGTATATGGAAGGAAAGCTTTCTGCCTATGACTTAGAAATTATTAATGTAGCAGACGCATCTCCTGAGGATTTTACAAAATTTGATTTATTAATCTTAGGGCTTTCCACATGGTATGATGGTGATCTGCAGAGTGATTGGGAAGATTTCTTTCCCACATTCCAGGAAATTGATTTTAGTGGTAAGACCGTCGCTCTTTTTGGTTTAGGAGATCAGTATGGCTATGACGAGTACTTTATAGATGGTGTTGGAATTCTTGCTATGGATATTATTAAAAATGGTGGTGAGGTTATTGGACATTGGTCCACAGAAACGTATGAATTTGAAAAGTCTAAAGCATTATTAGATGAAAATACTTTCTATGGCCTGGCTTTAGATGAGGGTAATCAATATGATCTGTCACAAGAAAGGATTGATAAATGGCTAACTTCTTTAGAATTGAAAATCAACTAATTACTGCTATTTTTTTCTAAGTTTGTTTTGTAATACTTTATCATGGAAATATTTGGTTTTTTTAGTGCTCTTTTAATTGGTCTAATATTAGGTCTGATAGGAGGTGGAGGTTCTATATTGACTGTCCCTATTTTTGTATACTTATTAGGAATATCTCCATTAGTTGCAACGGCTTATTCATTATTTGTAGTTGGAACTACGGCATTAGTTGGTGCTATAAGTAATCATAAAAAGAGGATGGTAGACGTTAGAACTGGATTTATTTTTGCTGTTCCTGCATTTATTGGAGTTTATGTTACACGTAGATATCTTCTATCACTAATTCCAGAAGATATTTTTTATATCAGTAGTTTTTTAGTCACAAAGGATGTTGCTATCATGTTGTTTTTTTCTATTCTTATGTTGGCGGCATCATTTTTTATGATAAATGGAAGAGCAGAAGTCTCAAATACTAAACTGCTTAACTATAATGTTCCTTTGCTAACCTTAGAAGGTTTGGTTGTGGGAGTATTAACTGGATTTGTTGGAGCTGGTGGAGGTTTTTTAATCATTCCTGCATTAGTTTTTTTCGCTAAGTTACCTATGAAAAAAGCTATTGCAACTTCTTTAATGATTATTTCAATTAAATCTCTGATAGGTTTTATCGGAGATATTCAAAATTTTGAAATAGATTGGTTTTTCTTATTATCTTTTACTTCTATTTCAGTAATTGGAATATTTTTAGGAATATATTTTAGTAAATTTATAAATGAAAATAAATTAAAGAAAGTATTTGGATGGTTTGTTTTTCTCATGGCGCTCTTTATTATTATAAAAGAACTTATTTAGTTCAAGTATACTTTATCTTTGTGCTGAATAATATTATTTTTGAAAATAAAATATTTTAACATTGAAAATAGAACAATTTTACACCAAATGCTTAGCTCAAGGAGCATATTACATACAGAGTAATGGAGAAGCTGCTATAATTGACCCACTAAGAGATGTTGACAATTACATTGATATTGCGAATAAAGATAATTCCAAGATTAAATATGTATTTGAAACACATTTTCATGCTGATTTCATTAGTGGACATTTAACTCTAGCTAATAAAACAGGAGCTCAAATTATTTATGGCCCTAAAGCAGATCCGGAGTTTGATGCTATTATTGCTAAAGATAATCAGGTGTTTAATATTGGGGATTTAACTTTAACTGTCATTCATACGCCTGGACATACGCTTGAGAGTACTTCTTTTTTATTAAAAGATAAAACAGGTAAACAACATTGTATCTTTACTGGAGATACTTTGTTTTTAGGAGATGTAGGTATTCCAGATGTTGCTCAAAGATACATGGGGGTTTCAAAAGAAGAACTAGCCGGTATCTTATATGATTCTGTGAATAATAAAATAAAACCATTATCAGAGGATATTTTAGTTTATCCAGGCCATGGTGCTGGTTCGGCCTGTGGAAAAAATATGATGAAAGAAACAGTTGATACCCTCTTAAATCAGAAGAAAATAAATTATGCACTTAATGGAAGCCTTAATAAAGAAGATTTTATTAGGCAGTTAACGGATAATCTTCCCGAGCCTCCTACTTATTTTCCTTCAAATGTTAAGCTTAATCAGCAGGGGTATGCTGATTTAGACGAGATTATAGAAAATAGTAAAATCTCAGTTTTAGCAAATTCCTTCTTAAAAACAGCTACAGATAATAATGCTATTATGCTAGACTTGCGTCATCAAGATGAGTTTGCAAAAGGACATATTCCAAATTCAATATTTATAGGTCTAGATGGAGGTTTTGCCCCATGGGTTGGAGCATTATTAGTAGATATTAAAAAACCTATTTTATTAATTTTAGAAGAAGAACGAGTGGAGGAGGCAATTACAAGATTAGCTCGAGTTGGTTTTGATAATGTAATAGGATATCTAAAGGGAGGGTATAACTCTTGGTTAGATTCGGGTAATCAATTTTCAACTGTCAAGAAAATTTCAGCAAAAGAATTTGAAAAAAGATCTAAAGAAAATAATATCCACGTATATGATGTGAGAAAGCCTTCTGAATATCTATCGGAACGTATTATTAATGCTAATAATATTCCTTTAAGTTCGGTGGAAAATAATTTTGAGGAGATTAATAATACTGAAGATGTGTATATGCACTGTGCAGCTGGTTATAGATCAATGATTGCCAATTCTATTCTAAAATCAAGAGGAGTGCAAAACATTATTGATGTAGAAGGAGGTTTTGCTGCTATTAAAGACACAAATATTAAAATTAGTGATTATGTATGTCCAACTACATTATAAAATTATTTAAAATGGAAAATTTAACAAATGAAAGATGGAAAGAATTAGTTGCAAGCACAGAAAATGCTGTTGTTTTAGATGTTAGAACTACTGAAGAATGTGATAAAGGTATACTTGCTAATGCTAAGCAAATAAATTTTTTAGCTGGACATGAATTTGTAGCTGAGATTGAGAAACTTGATAAATCTAAGACTTACTTTATCTATTGTCGCTCAGGAAATAGAAGTGGCCAAGCCTGCAATTTCATGCAGACAAAGGGTTTCAAGACTTATAACCTAATGAGTGGTATAATGCGCTGGAATGGAGCTATTGTTAATCCTTAATGGAGATAAATTACAAAAAGCATTGGAATAATTTATATAATTCTAAAAAAATTGAAGAGGTAAGTTGGTATCAAAAAGTTCCACAAAGTTCCTTAGACTTAATTATAAGTTCCAAGCTAAAAAAAGATGATCCTATTATTGATATTGGTGGTGGAGATAGTTTCTTAGTGGATTTTCTTCTTGAAAATAGTTTTACAAACATTACTGTATTAGATATTTCAAATAATGCAATTGAGCGCGCAAAATTAAGATTAGGGAATCAGGCTAATGATGTAAAGTGGATTATTTCAGATATTAAAGAATTTATTCCAAAAGAAAAATATGCTCTCTGGCATGATAGAGCAGTATTTCATTTCATGTCAGTAAAAGAAGTAGATTCTTACTATTCTAATTTATTGTCTGGACTTAAAGATAATGCTAAATTAGTTTTAGCAACTTTCTCAGAGAATGGTCCAGAAAAATGTTGTGGTTTGAATGTTTCCAAATATTCTATTCAGCAATTAGTTGATGTGTTTGATAAAGATTTTATTGAAGAAAAATCAGAAAATACTATTCATAAAACACCCTCAGGAAAGAAGCAAGCATTTAGTTTTATTAAATTTATAAAAAAATAAAAATTAACACATGGAATTAATATTTAATCCTTGGCCATGGTACATTGCCGGCCCTATCATAAGTTTTGTTATGCTTTTTTTAATCTTATTTGGTAAAACTTTTGGAATGTCATCAAATCTTAGAACGATATGTTCAATAGCTGGTGCTGGAAAATACTCTGATTTTTTTAAGTTTGATTGGAAATTGCAAATATGGAATCTAGTGGTAATTCTAGGTGCAATTATTGGAGGGTATATTGCTCATAATTTTATGACTCTTGACCAAAGTATAGAGTTAAATACGAAGACCATTGAAAACTTAAAATCTTTAGGTATTGTAGATGCAGGAAGTTCTTTTATGCCAGATCAGCTATTTGGCGTACAAGTTTTGTCTTCATGGCAAGGATGGTTGTTTTTAGTTTTAGGTGGAATGCTTATTGGTTTTGGAACAAGGTATGCTGGAGGGTGTACCTCTGGACATGCAATATCTGGTCTTAGTAATTTACAATTACCCTCTCTTATTGCAGTAATAGGTTTTTTTGTTGGTGGTCTTGCTATGACACACTTTCTTCTACCTGCTATATTGTCAAATTGGTTTTTAATTTAAAAAATATATTATTATGAAATTTTTAAAATTTTTAGTTTTAGGTATTGTTTTTGGAATTATTATGACAAAAGCAGAAATTATTTCATGGTTTAGAATTTACGAAATGTTTAGATTCGAATCTTTTCATATGTATGGAGTAATAGGCTCTACAGTTATTCTAGGTCTTTTATATGTTCAAATTATAAAAAGGTTTGATGTGAAAACATTTAGTGGAGATCAAATAGAATTTACTCCAAAAACTCATGGGGTATTACGATATCTTATTGGAGGAATTATCTTTGGCTTAGGGTGGTCGGTTACAGGTGCATGTCCTGGCCCTATGTTTGTGCTTTTAGGTAATGGAATATGGACAATTTTTTTAGTTATTATAGGCTCAGTAATTGGTACTTTTCTTTATGGAATATTAAGGCACAGACTTCCTCATTAATTTTATTAAATTATCTTTTTTTTCTATTAGCAAAAAATTCTTGTTTTTTTCTGTTTTTTTCTTTTTCAAATTCTTTTTTCTGCTTAGCATTCATTGGTTTATCAGTCTGTTTAAATGGATTTTTTTCAATAATTGATATTTTTTGTTTTGTTAGCTTTTCAATTGCATTTATATAAATATTTTCCTCAGGCTCGCATATTGAAATAGAGACACCGTCTTTTCCTGCTCGCCCACATCTACCTATCCTATGTACATATGTTTCTGCTTCATTAGGAACATCGTAATTTAAAACATAGCTTAATGCATTAATATCAATTCCTCTAGCAGCAATATCTGTAGCTACTAATGCTCTTAGCTCATTGTTTTTAAATGAGGTTAAAGCTCGTTGTCTTTGATTCTGTGATTTATCTCCATGTATTGCTAGAGCTTTAATTTTATTCTTTGTCAAGTGACGAACAATTCTATCAGCCCCATGCTTAGTTCTTGAAAAAATAAGAATTTGTTTAATGTCTTGATTTTTTAGTATGTATAGTAATAACTCCTTTTTACTTTGTTTATTGGTATAATAAATAAATTGCTGTATTGTTTGAGCCACTGTTGAGATTTTATGAGCAGCTACCATTTTTGGGTTTCTTAAAATTTTATTAGAAAGATCTAATATATTTTTAGGCATGGTTGCAGAGAAAAATAATGATTGTCTTTCTTTTGGTAATTCATTTAGGATTTTTTTAATATCGTTAATAAAACCCATATCTAACATTCTATCTGCTTCATCTAAAACAAAATAAGAAATATCTGATAACGAAATAAAACCTTGTCCCATTAGGTCTAATAATCTTCCAGGAGTTGCTATTAATATATCTACTCCACTTTGAAGTATTTTCGTCTGAGTTCCCTGACTTACTCCTCCATAAATCACGGTGTTTTTAATATTAGTATATTTTGAATATGCTTTAAAGTTTTCATCAATTTGAATAGCAAGTTCTCTAGTAGGTGTAACAACTAGTGCTTTTACTTTTCTTTTTTTTTGATCTATATTTTGGTGTATAAGATGATGTATGATAGGAAGAGCAAAAGCAGCTGTTTTTCCAGTTCCTGTTTGAGCACTGCCAAGTACATCTTGTTTCGCTAGAATAATTGGTATTGCTTTTTTTTGTATATCAGTAGGGTGTTTATATTTCTGATCTTTTATAGCTTTATTAATGTTCGAATGTAATCCTAGTTCTTGAAACTCCACAGTTAGTTTTTTTTAAATTTATTATTTCAAAGGTATCATTCTTTATTTAACATAAATTATAAAAAATTACAATTATATTCTGTTAAAGTAAATTCATTTCGAGCGAACATGAACTGATAAAAGACGTTTTGATTCTTCTTTTACTAATTCATTTTTCCGAAGACTCCACAGTTTTTTTATTACTTCTGTTCGAGCTAATTTAGCTGAGATTATGGGTTTTTTGTAAATTTCAGGGATGATTTTATCAATCAAATCAATTTCTGTGAGTTTCCAAGGTTCATGTATGAAGGCATTATCAATACTAGATAGTTCAGGTATCCACTTTTTTAAAAATATTGCATCAGGGTCTTTCTCAATGGATTGCTTCACTGGATTATATACACGAATAGAATTTATTCCAGTCACTCCAGCTTGCATTTGAAATTGTGTAAAGTGAATTCCAGGCTCATAGTCTAGAAAAAGTTTTGCTAAATGATAAACACCTCTTTTCCAGTCTTGTTCTAGATGATGGCAAAGAAAAGAAACTAACATTGCACGCATTCTAAAATTTAGCCAACCATTGTTAATTAGGCAGCGCATGCTGGCGTCTACCATAGGAAAACCCGTTTGACCCTTAAACCACTTTTGAAGAAAAATATTATTATTAGGATACTGCATTTGCTCATACCCTTTATTAATGCAGGTATGCTCATAACTACATTGTTAAATTTATCTCTAGTAGCAATCGCACCTGGTACATTTTTTTTAATAATATCTATTTGAGCCTCTACTGATGGAGTTAAACTTATTCCAACTGCAATCGCCATAGCCCTTGCATTATCAGGTGTTCCATCTTCTTTTAAAAGATTAAATTGACCAATCTCTGGTAAATCTTTAAATTCAGTTCTTCCATCACCATCAATATATTTTTGATAAAAACCATCCTCTTTAGAAAAAAAGCCATCTTTTTTAACTATGTCTTTTTTTTCAGCTTCTTCAAATTGCAATAAAACTTTAGGATCAGTTACTATTGCACCATCTTTAATATTAAGCCTATCTTTTAATTCTTCTTCTTCAAAAGCTTTTAAGATATTCTTATCAGTTACGATTTCCATTATAATTTTGCACCAATTCTAATAATTGTACCATCACTTAATTTTCTATATTTAACACCACCAATAATCCTTACATTTTTTTCTTCTTCTAATTCTTCACCAGAACCTGATACTTCTTCTAATTTTTTCATAAATTCCTCACTAACAACTGCGTTGGTAGGATCTCTGTCTCT
>CAJXYM010000015.1 GCA_913063045.1 uncultured Flavobacteriales bacterium
TTATGTCGTATTTTTTGTTTGGAGAAACCCCTTGAAAAAGTATTAATTAATAATTCTGAAGATCTGAAATCATTATTCTGATCATTATAGGACACATTAAGCTTATTGTAACTTAAATTAAATGAGGTGATATTTTTCTTAGCTAAAACTTTAACAAAGGAATATATCGTTTGGTCAGTATTAGCATATCTAAAATCAAAATCATCTTTAAATTGACTATTAAAGTGATCAAAAGAGACACCATAGACTATTGATTGAGAATGTGATTTGTTAAATGAGAAGTTAGCTTTATTCTGAGATGAACTTCCAATACCTAACACCAATCTTGAACCGAAAGGTTTAACCAAAGAAGCATGCCTAATCTTTGCAGCACTAAGCTCCCTTGTAGTGTAATTCTTATAGAAGACCTTATTAACTAAGGAATAAATTTGTGATTTATCAATTTTTGAAGTGTCTTGATATGTTGCCTTTGTATTTAAACGCAAAGCCTGGGGAATGGAAGGACTATAGCCTTCTAAGACTTTAATTTCTGTAGTTTGAATATCTTGAGAAAAGCTAACAAAAGCCACACACAAGCAGATTAAAAAAATATAAATCCCTTTCATAGTTTAAAAATTTTCATTTTCTAATTCTTCTTCAAACAAAAGATCATAATCATAAGTTTCATCAAAAACTACAACAGGAGTTTGAGATTTTTCATTTGTCTGCGCAATTTCTTTTTCTAAAATCAACTCTCTTTTAGATTTCGCTAAAAGGTTTAACTCTTGCCCTTTATGATTTTCTATAACGCTCTCAAGAGTTGCTTTAGCTTGAAAGTCATCACCTCTTAGCATGTAAATATCTGCTAATAAAATAAAAGCTTTGGCTATAAAATAATCATCAGAAAAATTATCTGCCAAATCAAATATCATCTTTTCAGATAAATCATAATTTTCGTCTAAATAAGACAAATATGCTAGCATATATTGAGCTTCAGCTGCATCATTACCAAGATTAACTTCAATAATTATATTATATGTTTTTTTTGCTTTTTGATAATTGCCTTCAAAAAATTCTTCTCTTGCAAGAATTAAATTTGCTCTTGAAATAAGCCAACCATCATTTTTATCTAACTTAAGAACTTTATTAGCATACAAAACAGATTGTTTGTTATTAGTATTACTAAAATCATAGCCATACATTAAACGAATGACAGCTTCTCTTTTAAGACTATTATTTGAGGCCAACTGCTCTAATGCTAAATAAAACATGTTAGATGAAGTATACTCTTGACTTTTATATTTAACACGTGACATATACACAAGAGAGGGCTCTAAATATTCTTTTATATTTTTTTCAATTATTTTTTGATAATATGTAGATGCTGCTGCAGTATCATTAATTTTTCTAAAACTTTCGGCTAAAAAATAGTAAGCTTGATTAAGGAAAACCCCCTCATATTTATTATCATTAGAAATAGAAAACTCATCAATATACTTTAGAAAACCATCTTTTGAGTAAGAATATTTTTCTTCAGAGAATTTAATAAATGCTGCATTATATGACAATGAGTCAAGCTCTGTTTTATTAAGGCTATAATTAGGAAGACTGTTGATTAAATCAATATACTTATCTACTTGTGCATTTGCAACATAAATAGACTGCAAACCCAAAAGAGCTTGCTTGAAATATTTTGTCTTAGAAAAATTTTTAATAACATAAGTGTAATCTATGATAGCTTGGTCAGGGTTATTGTTGTTGAAATTAATAATTCCCTTACCTAAGTAAGACTTTGCTTGTAAATCAAGATTGTTAGACTCTAAGATCACTCTCTGGTAATAATCAAACGCACTCTTAAAATCATTATTGTTACTGTAATAATTTGCTAGATCAAATAATGCGTTATCTAAATATAGGGAAGATGGATAATTAGATATCAAAATATTTAGCAAATTTATTTTCTTAGAGAATTGATTACTTAAGCCAAGACATAAAGACCGATTATATATAGCATAATCTACATCAAATAGATTTAAATCAATTGATTTAGCATAGTATTTTTGTGCTAACAAGAATTCTTTCTGCATATAAAACCCATCAGCAATTCTAAGGTAAGAGTCATTTAACATCATAGAATCAATATCTTCCTTTATAAAACTTCGAAAGTGAGTATTAGCATTTGCATATTCTTGAAGCTTAAAATAACAATAAGCAAGATTATATACTGCAATATTTCTTTCTGGCATCTTTAAATTATTTCTTGGAAGCGACAAATAAACACCTCTTGACTTTTTATAATTTTCAAGTAGATAGTAAGAATCAGCAATCCATAAATTTGAAAGAAAATAAATATCTTTATTAATATTATAGCTATTAGATTCTTCAAAAAAAGTAATTGCTTTATTATAATTTTTTAAATTAAATTCATCAACACCAATAAAAAAAGTTAGCTCTTGAAGAATTTGTTGTTGCTCAGGATTATAATTATTCAGTTCTTTGAAAGAAGAATAAGCTTTTTTATAATTACTACTTCCTTTTAAAAATGTTGCCATCAAAGATTTGACAATTGCTATTTTCTGATCAGATCTAGATTCTAAAATAAATTTTTTAAAAGTTACTAAAGTATTGTTATAAGGCAAATCTAATTCATATGACAATTTTGCATAATTAAAAAGCGCATCATCTTTTATACTCAAATTCACACTAAAATTACAGGCATTTTGAAATGCGTTAAGAGCATACTTTTTATTTTCAACATTCAAATAACATGAACCTAGATAATATGAAGAGAGCTGGGAAAGAGTGTCATTTATATTCATTGATTGCTCAAAAAACTTAATAGCATTAGGATAATCAAGATTTTGATAATATGAATATGCAAGCATATAATTGTCAGATTGATCAAATTTATTTTCCTCAGACATATATATCTTAAAATATTTAATTGCCTTTTTGTAGTCTTCTAAATGATAAAATGATTCAGCTAAAATTCTTAGAACTTCAGACTTTCTAGATTTAATTACATTATTAAGAATAGGCTCAACAAATACGATTAATTTATTGTAATCTTTTAATTTATATAATATCTGAGTAATGTAGTATGGAATTATATTAGCAAATTTAGGCTGATTCTCCAACTGAGAAAACCACTCTAAAGCTTTTGAATATTTTTTATTTTTATAAGCAATATGGGCAAAATAGTACTTAGCAGCTTGTGAGAAAGTAGATTTAGAGTTTAATATTCTACCAAAATATAATTTTGATTGCTTAAGAGAGTCTACTAAAAAAAATGAATATGCAAGATTAAATATTTGAGCATCATTTAAGTCTTCATTTTCTTTAGAGTAGTAAAGTATTGATTTTTGATACTTCTTTTCACGGAAGCTAATCTCAGCAATTGATAAGTTTGCCTTGTGACATAATATAGACTCAGGATATTTATCAAGGATTCTTTCATACAATAAAGAAGCATCATCAAGAAAAAGTATTTTTGAACACTCAGCATTATAAAACAATGCTAAATCAGAATTAATTTTCTCAAAATACGATTGTGCTAAAATATACTGCTGATCATCAAAATACTGTAAGCCAATATGAAAGGCATCATCTTTTGAATAACAATTTTGACAGAGAACTAGAGTGAAAAGTAAAAATATAATAATTCTTTGCATATGATTTTTTAACGAAATTAAAATTAGATAATCTACTCTCTAAAACCCAATGCATAAGTTCAAGTTTTCAACACAACTTCCTAACAATTTGGGTCTAAAAAACAACTAGCTATTATAATATATTTTTTATTTTGCGAGTATGTTCTACATAATAAAAGTAAAAGGCGCTAAGCCCATACCTGATTTTGTTCAAATACGAGATTTAGATTATACACTTAGAGCATATTTTAGACTAAGTCAAATAGAAAAAGGAATAGAAAAAAATAATTTAAAAAAGTATTTAAAAGAGCTTACACAAATGATAAATAAAATTCCTTTTGGCAAAATCCATAAATTCACACCATCAAAATGAATGAAAAAATTATAAAGCTAGAAGGGGTAAGTATTGATCAGTTAGATCATAATGTCTTAGATAATATTAATCTTGAAATAGAAAAAGGGGAATTTGTATATTTAATTGGAGATACCGGAAGTGGTAAAACAAGTCTAGTAAAAGCTTTATATGCTGAAATACAAGTTAGTGCGGGCAATATTAAAATGAGTAATTTTAATTTAAAGACAATAACTAAAAATGAAATACCTATGCTAAGAAGAAAAATAGGTATTGTCTTCCAAGACTTTTTGTTATTACCTGACAGAAGTATTAAAAAAAATCTTGAATTTGTACTGGAGTCAACTGGTTGGACAAAAACAGAAAAAATAAATAATAAAATAAACGAAGTTTTAGAAAGTGTTCATCTAGATAATGTTAAAGATAAAATGCCATATCAACTTTCTGGGGGAGAGCAACAAAGAGCAGCAATAGCTAGAGCTCTACTAAATAGCCCTGAGATAATTCTTGCTGATGAACCAACGGGAAACTTAGATCCAAAAAAATCACAAAAAATAGTTGATCTTTTAAAGGAAATTAATCAAACAGGAACTACAATTTTAATGGCAACTCATGACTATACTATAATTAAGAATAATCCAAAAAGAATTGTAAGGTGCAATAATAAAAAAATCGATGAAATTGGAATAGATCAACTTTAATGAAAATACTTAATAATATTCAATTAAAAAGTCTAAACTCATTTAACATATCTTCATATGCTAAATATTTTGCAGAGTTTTCATCTGAGATTGACTTAGTAGCTCTTCTAAAACATAATCTCTTATCAAAAGAAAAACTATTTATTTTAGGAGGAGGGTCAAATATACTATTAACTAAAAATATTGACGGCCTATTAATTAAAAATGCTATTAAAGGAATTAAAATCATTGAAGAAAATGATAATCATTTAATTGCTGAAGTTGGAGCCGGAGAAAATTGGCATGATTTTGTTAAATGGTCTATCAAACAGAATGTCTCAGGAATAGAAAATCTAGCTCTAATTCCTGGATCAGTTGGAGCAGCACCAATACAAAATATTGGAGCATATGGAATGGAAGTAAAAGATACCGTTGAAAAAGTTTGTTACATTGATATTCAATCGTTAGAAAAAAGAACTTTAATAAATTCTGAGTGCAAATTTAACTATAGAAATTCAATATTTAAAAATGATTTAAAAAACAAAATCATTATAACTAAAGTTGTCTTTAAATTAAATAAAAAGCATGCAAATAATTACAAGTATGGAGTAATTGAGGAGGAACTAAATATTGCAAATCAGAAACCAACTCTAGAGAATATTTTCAACACTATTATAAGTATAAGGACAAAAAAACTTCCTGACCCAAAAGTAATAGGTAATAGCGGAAGTTTTTTTAAAAACCCAATCATTAACAATAGTAAATTCAATAATCTCAAAAAGAAATATCCAGATATTATTGGGTATACGAGTGGCAAAAATCAAATAAAAATAGCAGCCGGATGGTTAATTGAAAAAGCAGGCTGGAAGGGATACACTTGTGGGGATGCTGGAGTACATAAAAATCAAGCATTAGTTTTAGTCAATTACGAAAATGCCTCAGGAAAAGAGATCTTAGATTTATCAAAAAGAATACAAAAGTCTATTTTAGAAAAATTTGAGATAATAATTTTACCTGAAGTAAATATTATTTAATGAGCGAAACAACAAAATTTCTAGAAAAACTAGAGCTTAACTTCCCTCACTCACCAACTAAAGAACAAGAAAAATTTTTTATTAAAATTGATGAGTTTATTTCAACACTTGGAAATAGAAGCATCTATGTTTTAAAGGGTTATGCAGGGACAGGAAAAACAACATTACTAGCATCCTTAGTAAAATCACTTCCAACATTAGGAAAGCGCTCAGTATTATTAGCCCCAACAGGAAGGGCAGCTAAAGTGTTAGCTAAATATTCTAAAAAAAAGTCGTCTACTATTCATAAAAAGATTTATTGGATAAAAACCAATAAAAGTGGGAATACATTTATTACCTTAAAAGAGAATACTCATACAAATACAATATTTATTGTTGATGAAGCATCGATGATTCCAGAAGGCTCTGACTCTAGCTTTAGCAATAGATCTTTATTAGAAGATCTTATTAAATTTGTTTATGAAGGGATAGATTGTAAATTAATTTTAATTGGTGATACCGCACAATTACCGCCAGTTCATTTAGATATCAGCCCAGCATTAGATACTGAAAAGCTAGAGCTTACTTACAACAAACAAGTGATAGCTCAAGAACTAAAATCTGTAGTAAGACAAAAGAAAAATTCTTTAATTCTAGAGAATGCAACACAAATAAGGAACCTTATATTAGATCAAAATTATATTTTACCTAAATTAAAAACTAATAATGAGGTTGTAAATATTAGCACAGGAGAGGACCTTCAAGACCATTTAGAAAGCTCGTACAGTACTTCTGGTATCGAAAACACTACAGTGATTTGCAGATCAAACAAAAGAGCAAATCAATACAATGCCCAAATTCGCAATAAGATTAGGTGGCAAGAAAATCAAATTTCTAGTGGAGATATTTTAATGATTGTAAGAAATAATTATTTCTGGCTAGAAAAAGATAATGCAGCTGGATTTCTAGCTAATGGAGATATTGTTGAAGTAACAAAGATTCATGAAAGCATAGAGCGCTATGGATTTACATTTGCAAAGGCAAGTTTAAAATTGCTAGACTACCCAGAAGAAAAAGATTTAGAGACTATTCTACTGCTAAATACATTAACTTCAGAAACATCCTCCATAACTTATAATGAATATAAAAATTTATATAAAGCAGTTGGTTTAGACTATAAGGGTCAAAAAGAAATAAATAAAAAGATAAAAGAGAATGAATATTTTAATGCATTACAAGTCAAGTTTGCATATTCAATAACTTGCCATAAATCTCAAGGGGGGCAATGGGAAAATGTCTTTATTGACCTTGGTTATTTTACTGAAGAAATGATGGACAAATCTTACCTAAGATGGCTTTACACCGCTTTTACAAGAGCAACTAAAAAACTATATCTTATTAACTTTAATAAAAAATTCTTTGACTAGTCTATTTGTTAGAGAAACTATATGTTATCTATTATTGAATTAAAGGTCTTACTTGGCCTCATAGCAGATAAAATAGCTGCATTATCTGGCAAGTAATATCCATGAATATCTTCCGGATTTCCTTTAGAACTAGCTAGTTCAGTTAATATTTTATTTTTATTGTCTTTTATTTCAGCAGAGATTTTTTCAAATACTAATTTCAATTCTAAATCTGTATTTTGACTTGTTAATTCTTCTGCCCAATACATTGCTAAATAAAAATGAGAACCTCTATTATCTAATTCACTAACTTTTCGTTTTGGAGATTTACCATTTTTTAATAGTTTTTCTATAGCAATATCTAAAGTCTCTGATAAGACTTTAGCTTTTAGATTATTATGAACTTCAGAAAAATGTTCTAAAGAAACTACTATTGCCATAAACTCACCTAAGGAATCCCATCTAAGATGTCCCTCTTTTATAAATTGCTGAACATGCTTTGGAGCAGAGCCTCCAGCACCTGTTTCAAATAAACCACCACCGTTCATTAGTGGAACAATTGATAACATTTTAGCTGAAGTTCCTAATTCTAAAATTGGAAATAAATCTGTAAGATAATCACGTAAAACATTACCAGTAACAGAAATAGTATTATTACCATTTTTAACTCTTTCAAGCGTAAAAAGAGCAGCATTATATGGATCTAAAATTTGTATATCTAAATCTTCAGTGTCATGGTCTTTGAGATAAAGATTAATTTTCTTTATCAATTCGGCATCATGAGCTCTATTTTTATTTAACCAAAAAATTGTAGGCCAATTAGTAGCTTTAGCTCTCTTTACTGCTAATTTAACCCAGTCTTGAATCGCTTCGTCCTTAGTTTGACACATTCTCCAGATATCACCTTCCTCTACAGAATGTTCTATTAGTACATCTCCGACAGAATTAACAACTTGTACAATTCCTGAAGATTTTATTTCAAAGGTTTTATCATGCGAACCATATTCTTCTGCCTTTTTAGCCATTAAGCCAACATTTGGAACAGTTCCCATTGTTTTGGGATCAAAGGCACCGTTCTTTTTGCAAAAGTCTATAGTGGCAGAATAAATACTTGCATATGAGCTGTCTGGAACAATGGCCTTAGTATCTTCAGTTTTATTTTCATTATTCCACATTTGCCCTGAAGTTCTAATCATAGCAGGTAATGATGCATCAATAATAACATCAGAAGGCACATGTAGATTAGTAATTCCTTTATCAGAATCTACCATTGCTAATTTAGCATTATTCTTAAATACTAACTCAATATCTGATTCGATTTCTGCTTTTTTAATACTTGGTAAGGTCTTAATTTTCTCAACTAAATCTCCAAATCCATTTTTAAAGTCAACTCCTAATTCATTCAAAATATCATTATGCTTTTGAAGTAAATCTGCAAAAAAGATACTAACAGCATGACCAAAAATTATAGGATCAGAAACCTTCATCATTGTAGCTTTCATATGAAGAGATAGTAAAATACCCGTTTCTTTTGCATCATTAATTTCTTTTTTTAAGAAATCTATTAATGACTTTTTACTCATAATTGAAGCATCAATAATCTCGTTTGCTAATAGTGAAACACTTTCTTTTAACACAACTTGAGACCCATCATTTAGAAGATGTAAAATTTTCACATCATTTCTATCTTTTAAACAAACAGATTTTTCATTGTGATGAAAATCTCCACTTTTCATAGTAGCAATATGAGTTCTTGAGCCAGGAGACCACTCCCCCATAGAGTGAGGGTTAACTTTAGCATAATTCTTCACTGCTTTTGGAGCTCTTCTATCAGAATTACCTTCTCTTAAAACCGGATTAACAGCAGAGCCTTTAACTGAATTATATCTAGCTTGATTTTTTTTCTCTTCATCTGATTGTGGATTCTCATTATATGATGGAATCTGAAATCCTTTAGACTGTAATTCTTCAATAGTTGTAATTAATTGAGGAACAGATGCTGAAATATTTGGCAGCTTGATAATATTAGCTTCTGGCTTTTTAACTAATTCTCCAAGTTCGGCAAGAGCATCATTTTTTTTCTGATCTTCATCTAAATATTCAGGGAAAATTGCTAATACTCTTGCAGCAAGAGATATATCTTTAGTCTCAATATCTATATTAGCAGTAGAAACAAATGAATTAATAATTGGCAGCAATGAATGAGTTGCTAACATTGGAGCCTCATCTGTCTGTGTGTAAATTATTTTTAAATTTTCTTCACTCATATTTTCTCTTTAACAAATTATAATTAATTCTTTAATAACCAAAGATATCATCTAATTCAAGAATCTTTACTTGTCCGTATTTTTTTAATAACTCCATATTCATCTCATCAACACTACCTAAAACCATATATGTATAGTTATCATTATTAATATGATTATCATGAAAGCTTTTCAAATCTTGCATCGAAAAAGCAGGAATATCATTAAAGACATCTTTTCTTTGATCGTAATTAATATTTACTTTTTGAGATGCCTCAAATGCATCTAATATTTTTGATTTAGTTATTCTCTCTGTTCTTATTTTCTGAATAAGACCTTCTCTTGCTGTTTCCATATTAGAGCTCGCCTCAGGCATTTGAGTTAAAAGACCTTTCATTCCTTGCATAGCATCGCCAAGTTTGTCAGCCTGAGTTCCAACATAAGAAAACTGATAATGAGAATCCTCTAATCTCTTAGGGATTGTATATGTACTATACACGGAATAAGCTAAAGCTTTTGATTCTCGCATTTCCTGAAAAACAATTGAACTCATTCCTCCACCAAAATATTCATTATGAAGTTTAATAATTGAATGTTTTTCCTGATTTAACTTTTCTCCCTTAGCAAACATAATCACCTCAGCCTGTTTCATGTCATAATCAATAACGTAAACAATATTTGAATTCATTTCTTTTTCAACATTCAAGTCTTTTGAATCTATTGATTTTAAATTTAATGAATTATGAACTTCATTCATTAGTTTTTTAACATCAGTCAACTCATCAGGACCGTAATATAAGATTCTATGTTCAAAGCTAGTAAGTTGTTTAATATCAGTAATTAAATCTAAAGAAGATATAGACTCTAGTTCAGCTTTTTGCAAAATATTTGTAAACGAAGAATTAGCCCCAAACTTAGCATAACTACTCATAGCACTAAATAAAATAATTTGTCGGTTTAATTTAGCATCATTTTTTTGTTTTAAATAAGTGTTTTTCAAGCTTACAAGAGCACTCTCATCTGCCACTACATTAGCTAAAATATTTTCTAACAACGTAACTGATTCTTTAAAATTAGTTGCTAAACCTGTAAGAGTAATCTTTGTTGTTTTTGATGTTGAGTTAACAGAAAGATCACATCCTAACTTATAAAACTCTTCAAGTTTTTTGCTAGCTGACATTTCATTTGTTCCTAAATATTGCAAATAATCTAAAGCAAGTTTAAGTTGTTTATTATCATCAGTCCCCATGTCAAAGACATAATTAAGCTGAAATCTTTCATTCTCATTATTATTTTTATAAATAATTGGAACAGAATTAATATCATCTTGTTTAATATCGACATCAAAATCTAAAAACTTAGGCTCCATTTGCGAAACCTCTTCATCAAGCAAAGAAGTTAAAAAACTTGACTTATCTTCTCTATTTACAGAAACTGGAGTGATTTTAGGTTTTGTAACCTTAACAGCATTAGGATCATCTCCTAACCTCTTGTAAATAACAACATAATTATCGCTATATCTTTCATTTACAAAATCAATAATATCTTGTCTTTTTATTTTAGACAATTCGTTCAACTCATCTGTATGAGTTTGCCAATCCATGTTTAAAATAAAAGCATCTACAAACTCTTCTGCTCTCCCATTATTTGATTCATATTTCTTTATCTGCTCTAATTTTAAATCAGAAATAATAGCATCTAAAATCCAGTCAGAAAAATTACCTTTTTTTATTTCCTCAATTTGTGATAATAATAAATCCTTCACAGTCTCTAACTTTTGTCCACTTAAAGGCCCCCCATAAAACCCGTGAATAGAATAATCATTTAAAATATATGGAAAACAGCCTCCGCCTGTAAGCTTTTGAGCTTGATTAAGGTTTATGTCAATTAATCCAGCAGAAGTATTACTTAATAACATATCTACCATTGTAAGCATATTAGCATCGCTAGAACTTGCACCATCAAATCTAAATCCAATATAAAGTCTTTCTGCCTCTGGACCATAAACATTAGTGACTAAAGGAGAAGTGATTTTATTTTCTTTAACAACTTCAAATGAAGGATTCTCTTTTCTTTCAAAACTTCCAAAATATTTATTTATTAAATTAATTACAGCATCATATTCAAAATCACCTGACATACAAATTGCCATATTATTAGGAACATAATATTTATTAAAATATTTTCTTATTTCTGTTAAAGATGGATTTTTTAAATGCTCAATAGTACCAATAGTTGTCTGTGTTCCGTATTGATGTTTTGGAAATAAAGAGGACATTAATGCTTCAAACATTTTAGACCCATCATTATCAAGGGACCTGTTTTTTTCCTCATAAACTGCTTCTAATTCAGTATGAAATAATCTAAAAACAGGCATTCTAAATCTTTCAGACTCTATCTTAAGCCATTTTTCAATTTGATTTGATGGAATATCATTTACATAAACTGTTCTTTCATTGGATGTATATGCATTAGTTCCTTTAGCTCCTATCCCACTTAACATCTTATCATATTCATTTGCAATACATAATTTAGCAGCTTCACCAGAAACTGAATCGATTTGAGACCAAATAATATTCCTGCTTACCTCATCGCTCATTGGCACTTTTCTATAATCCTCATAGAGTTGCTCAATCTTATCAAGTAAGGGTTTCTCTTTATTATAATCAAGCGTGCCATAAGCATCAGTTCCTTTGAACAACATATGCTCTAAGTAATGAGCAAGACCTGTAGCATCAGAGGGGTCATTTTTACTTCCAGCTCTAACAGCAATATTTGTTTGAACTCTTGGAGCATCATCGTAAGATGATAAATATACCTTAAGACCATTATCTAAAGTGTAAACTCTAGTTTTTAAAGGATCATTCTCAACATATTCAAAATTATTCTCAATCATCTTTTTTTGTTTTTTAAAATTAAGTGTTAGCAATACACCAGCTGCTAAAATTAAAATTGCGGTTAAAATTGTTTTATTATTCATATTTATATAATTTTTAATATTCTGGATCTAATCCAAGTTTATCTCTTAATGAGTCTAGATGAACATTGGTTTCAATCATTTTATTAAACTTATCCTTATTAGTATAAGCTACATCATTTCTTGCTGATTTAATAACAACGGTTGTTAAATCAATCTTGTCATTAATTAATTTTTCTCTTAGGATATTCACTATAGTTTGTTTCTCTTGATGAACTAATTCTATTTGAGATGAATTACTAAGATAAACCTCTATGCAGAAATTGTCTAAAATTTTTGGCGTATTCATGCCCAAAGTAATTGCAAGATTTGATTTCCCCTTACTTTTTAATATTTTTATCATCTCATCCCAACAAATATTCAACTCCTCAGCAGAAAATGAATTAGTCTTTAAATCTGAGACATTAATTTCTTGAATTTTTTCTTCGTTATTTTCTGATAAAAGATTAGAAATTGATATTGTTTTAGAAGATTTTTTTTCTTGCTTATGATTATCATTAAAAACTAGATCATTAGCCTGCTTAACTATTTGATTTCCTTCAACTAGATTTTCTTTTAGAATTTTTTTTTCTTTAATTTCTTCGACTTTTACTGGCGAAATAACATCTTCCTCAATCTGCTTTTTTTCTATAACTTTATCTGTCTCCTGACTAGAAAATATCACTTTTTTAGAAACTACAAAGTTTTTAGATTTTTTTTTTACTTCGGAATCAAAACCAATAGATGATATTTGCAACAAACAAATTTCAACTAATAATCTTTGATTGTTACTCATGTTATATTGGACATCACATTCATTACAAAGCTTAAGAGCTTTTACTAAATAAGAAGCCGTAGTTTTTTTAGTTTGTTGAATGTATTTATTCTTTAATTCTTCAGATTTTTCTAAAATATCAACAGTTCTTGAGTCCAAACACAACAACAAATTACGTAGATGACTGGCTAAACCATTAACAAAGTGTTGACCATCAAACCCATTACTAATTATCTCATCAAAAATCAAAAATAATTCACTTACATTATTTTCAAAAAGTTCATCTGTTATCTTAAAATAATAATCATAATCTAAAATATTAAGATGCTTTATAACATCTTTGTATATAAGATTTTTTTCTGAAGAACTTACTAATCTATCAAATAATGACAAAGAATCACGAAGTGCTCCATCAGACTTTTCTGCAATCAAATGGAGTGCAGAATCTTCAAAACTAACTGATTCTTTTTCTGCAACATATTTTAAGTTAGATATAATGTCATTTATCGAAACCTTTTTGAAATCAAAAATTTGACATCTAGATAAAATTGTTGGAATAATTTTATGTTTTTCTGTGGTTGCTAAAATAAATTTAGCGTGCTTAGGTGGCTCTTCTAGAGTTTTCAGAAAAGCATTAAAAGCCTGAGAGGAAAGCATATGAACCTCATCAATAATATAAATATTATACTCACCTATTTGGGGAGCAAACCTGACTTGATCTACGAGATTTCTAATATCATCAACTGAATTATTTGAAGCAGCATCTAGTTCATGAATATTAAAAGAACTGTTTTCATTAAACGAAGTACACGACACGCATGAGTTGCAAGCATCTAAGTTTTCCGATAATGTCTCACAGTTAATTGTTTTGGCTAATATTCTAGCTAAAGAAGTTTTACCTACACCTCTAGGACCACAAAAAAGAAATGATTGAGCTAATTGTTTGTTTTTTATAGAACTTTTCAAAGTAGAAGTAATAGAATCTTGTCCTAAAACTCGATCAAAAGTTGAAGGTCTATATTTTCTCGCAGAAACTAAAAAATTACTCATAATTTACTCATAAAAACTTAATTACAAAATTAACATTTATCTTAAATTAAATCACAAAAACTGAACACAAATTAAAAACACATCTTATTATTGGTTATTAACAAGAGTTTTTCTAAATTTGCCGCCCTAAATAAAGGAAAAAATTAAATATTAAGAAAAAACAAACAAATGAATAATTACGAAACCGTTTTCATTATGAATCCCGTCTTATCTGATGATCAGGTAAGGGAAACGGTAAAAAAATTTGTTGATTATCTGAAAGATAAGAAAGCAAAAATCACCCATGAAGAAAATTGGGGACTTAAAAAACTGAAATATGTAATTCAGAAAAAGAAAACAGGCTTTTATTACCTACTTGAATTTCAAGCTGATGGTTCTACAATCGGTAACTTTGAAGTTGAATTCCAAAGAGATGAAAGAGTTATCAGATGGCAAACAGTTAGATTGGATAAGTTTGCTCTTGAGTATGCTGAAAGAAGAAAGCAAAAATTATCTACTAATACAAAAGTTAAATAATTATGAGTAATAATACAGAAATAAGATATCTATCGCCTGTTGATATTGAAAAAAGACAAAGAAATAAATATTGCCGTTTTACTAAAATGGGAATTAAATTTATTGACTATAAAGATCCAGATTTCCTTATGCGTTTCTTAAACGAACAAGGTAAAATTCTTCCAAGAAGAATTACTGGAAACTCAATGAAATATCAAAGAAGATTAGCTGTAGCAGTTAAAAGAGCAAGACAGCTAGCTTTATTACCTTACGTAGGAGATAATTTAAAATAAAGAAAATGGATATTATTTTATTAGAAAACATAGAAAAGCTTGGATTCAAAAATGAAGTTATTAAAGTTAAAAATGGTTTTGGAAGAAATTTCTTAATTCCTTCTGGAAAAGCTGTTTTAGCGACTGAATCAGCTGTAAAGGTTCTTAATGAGAATCTAAGACAACAAGAGCAAAAAGACTCTAAATTAATTGCTGAGCTTAGTAAGACTGCCGAGGCATTACCTAACTTAGATATAAAAATTAAAGCTAAAGTTGCAGAAGGTGGTACAAAATTATTTGGATCAATTACCTCATCTCAATTTACAGATGCGTTATCTGCTCTTGGTCATGATGTAGACAAAAGATTTGTAAAATTGACTGCAATCAAAAAGCTTGGGAAATATGAGGCAGAAGTTAAACTGCACAGATCTGTTAAAATTTCTGTTCCTTTCAGCGTTGTATCTGAATAATTTTTCAGTAAAAAACTTAAAAACCGAATTTTTTAAAATTCGGTTTTTTTTTGCTCTAAATCAGATTTACTACTAGCATATTAAAAGAAATAAACTTTTAAAATGTATATTTGCAATGATAGTTAGTGAAAATATTTTTAACAAATTATAATGGCGTAATCTAGTCACTGTAAAGATAATGTTCAATATTATTTAAAAAATCACTTAAATAAACTTTAAGTCCAAAAATATCAAAATTCACTAATCTGCTTTTAAAATTGAAAAAATTTCAAATATGAAAATCTATAACAATTACATTTCAGAAATTAAAGATAGAGCAAAACAAGAACTTCATCCAAAACCAATTGAAAGTGCAGAGTTGCTAAGTGAAATTATTCTGCAAATTAGGGATTTAAATAATTTACATAGAGAAGACTCAATAAATTTTTTTATATACAATACTATTCCTGGAACTACCAGTGCAGCTAAAGTAAAAGCTGAATTTTTAAAAGAAATCATCTTAAATGAATGCTTAGTTGAAGAGATTACTCCCACATTTGCATTTGAATTACTATCTCATATGAAAGGAGGACCTTCAATTAAAATTCTACTTGACTTAGCTCTTGGAAATAATACATATACTTCTATTGAAGCCGCAAAGGTTCTTAAAACGCAAGTATTTTTATATGATGCTGATACAGATCGACTTTCGAAAGCTTATAAAGAAGGAAGTAAAATTGCTAAAGAAATAATAGAAAGTTACGCAAAAGCTGAATTCTTTACTAAACTTCCACAAATAGATGAAGAAATTAATATTGTTACTTATGTTGCTGGAGTAGGAGATATTTCAACAGATTTACTTTCTCCTGGAGGTGATGCACACTCAAGGTCAGATAGAGAACTTCATGGGAAATGCATGTTTGAACATAATATAGAGCAACAAAATGAAGTCATTGCTCTAAAAGAAAAACATCCTGAAAAGACAGTGATGTTACTTGCAGAAAAAGGCACTATGGGAGTAGGCTCATCAAGAATGTCTGGAATAAATAATGTTTCGTTATGGATTGGAAGACAAGCAAGTCCTTATGTACCATTTATAAATATTGCTCCTGTGGTGGCAGGAACAAATGGAATTTCTCCAATATTCTTAACAACTGTGGGTGTTACTGGAGGAATTGGTCTTGATCTTAAAAATTGGGTGAAGAAAAAGGATGAAAAAGGAAATACAGTTAGAAATAAGGAAGGTGACCCAATACTTGAAGAGGTATATTCTGTTAAAACAGGAACATTTCTTACAATTAATACAAAAAAGAAAAAATTATACAACGGAGATAAAGAGCTAAGTGATATATCATCTGCATTCACACCTCAAAAAATGGAGTTTATGAGAGCAGGAGGTTCTTATGCAATAGTTTTTGGGAAAAAATTACAATCCTTTGCTGCAAAAATACTGGATATAGAAATGCCAATAGTTTATGCCCCATCCAAAGAAATCTCACATGATGGTCAGGGTCTAACAGCTGCTGAAAAAATATTTAACAGAAATGCTGTTGGCACAACTCCAGGTAAAACTTTACATGCAGGTTCAGATGTAAGAGTCGAAGTGAATATTGTGGGCTCTCAAGACACAACAGGTCTAATGACTTCTCAAGAGCTAGAATCTATGGCAGCAACAATAATATCTCCAATTGTAGATGGAGCTTATCAGTCTGGCTGTCATACTGCTGCTGTTTGGGACAAAAATGCTCAAGCAAACATCCCGCGACTCATGAAATTCATGAATGACTTTGGTTTGATTACAGCTCGTGACCCTAAAGGTGAATATCATGCAATGACGGATGTAATTCACAAAGTATTGAATGATCTAACTATTAATGATTGGGCAATTATCATTGGGGGCGACTCTCACACTAGAATGTCTAAAGGAATTGCTTTCGGCGCAGACTCAGGCACAGTAGCCTTAGCACTGGCAACAGGAGAAGCTTCAATGCCTATTCCAGAATCTGTAAAAGTTACTTTCAAAGGAAAGATGATGGAGCATATGGATTTTCGTGATGTAGTTCATGCTACTCAATCTCAAATGCTTAATAAGTTTGGAGGAGAAAATGTTTTCCAAGGTCGAATTATTGAGGTACATATTGGCACACTGCAAGCGGATAAAGCATTTACATTTACTGACTGGACTGCTGAGATGAAGGCTAAAGCTTCAATCTGTATTTCTGAAGACGATACATTAATTGAATCATTAGAGATTGCAAAAGGAAGAATCCAAATCATGATAAATAAAGGGATGGATAATACTAAGCAAGTTCTGCAAGGACTTATTGATAAAGCCAACCAAAGGATTGTTGAGATTAGGACCGGAGAAAAACCTGCATTAAGGCCTGATAAAAATGCAAAATACTTTGCTGAATTCGAAGTAGATTTAGATATTATTTCTCAACCAATGATTGCTGATCCTGATGTTAATAATGAGGATATTTCTAAAAGATATACCCATGACACAATCAGACCACTTTCATATTACAAAGGTGGAAAAAAAATTGATCTTGGCTTTGTTGGCTCATGTATGGTTCACAAAGGAGATCTTAAAATTCTAGCGCAGATGCTTAGAAACCTAGAAAAAGTTAATGGGAAAATTGAGTTCAATGCGCCACTAATTGTAGCCGCTCCAACTTACAATATAATTGATGAACTAAAAGAAGAAGGAGATTGGGATGTTTTACAAAAATATTCTGGCTTTGAATTTAATGATAGTGCTCCAAAAAATTCTGCACGTTTAGAATATGAAAATATGATGTATCTCGAGCGACCAGGATGTAACCTTTGTATGGGGAATCAAGAAAAAGCTGCAAAAGGAGATACTGTTATGGCAACTTCTACGCGTCTTTTTAAAGGAAGAGTTGTAGCTGATTCAGATCGCAAAAAAGGAGAATCATTGCTTGCTTCTACTCCTGTAGTAGTTCTTTCTGCAATTCTTGGAAGAACCCCAACATTAAAAGAGTATGAGAGAGCCGTAGTTGGGATTAACCTTACTAAATTCGCCCCTCCACTAGAGAAGCTATGCTCTTAAATATAATTTAACTCTAGTTAAATTATATTATTAGGAATTTCTTTAAGAAAATCCATTTTTCCATTTTCATAATTAATAGCACAACAATAATGTGTTAAACCGTTAGTAACAAAAAGGTATTTTGCTTTTAAGCTAAAATTATATTTTGCGATTTGATCAAAAGCATCTTTACCAATTTTAACAGAAGGCGCCTTGCACTCAACTAATATCACAGGATTTAGATCTCTATCATTTACAATTAAATCAGCTCTAGTATTAAGTTTATTATACTTAATTAACTTTTCAACTTGCATAAGACCGATAGGGTAATTCTTATGAAACACTAAATAATTAATTACATGCTGTCTGACCCATTCCTCTGGTGTTAATTTAAAATATCCTTTTCTTACCTCATCAAAAATTTGGATAGTATTATCAACTAATCTATTTTTGAAATTAAATTTTGGCAAATTCAGTTTTTCTTGCATAACTCTACAAATTTACGTGAAATATTTAGACATAATATCATCCTTAAAAGATAAAAAATACGAAAATGTCTATTTTTTGACTGGTGATGAAAGTTTCTATATTGATAAGATTTCAGATTACATTTCTAAAAATATTTTAAATTCAGAAGAAAAAGATTTTAATTTTGTTACTCTCTACGGTAAAGAAATTGATTCTAGTGTTATAATTTCTGAGGCTAAACAATATCCATTTGGCGCAACTCACAGAGTAGTTTTAGTGAAAGAAGCACAACATTTATCTAAAATAGATGACCTAGAGAACTATATTAAAAATCCTAATCCAACAACTATATTGGTTTTATGTTTTAAAAACAAAAAATTAGACAAGAGAAAAAGTATTTTTAAATTACTTAAAACTAATGCATTAATTTTTGAAAGCAATAAATTATATGAAAACAAAATCCCCGCATGGATAAATGATTATTGTAATGCACAAAACATAAAAATTGACTACAAATCTTGTGCAATTTTAGCAGAATATCTAGGAAATGATTTAGCTAAAATAACTAATGAACTAGATAAATTAATAATTAATTGCTCGGACGAAATAACTTCATCATTAATTGAATCTAATATTGGAATAAGTAAGGACTATAATGTGTTTGAACTACAGCATGCTTTAAGCAAAAAAGATTTAGTTAAATCTAATACAATAATTAAATACTTTAATCTAAACAACAAAGCTCATCCATTAATTTTAACGATTAATTCTATTTTTTCTTTTTTCCAAAAAGTATTAATTTATAAACAAATAAGTAACAAGTCAAGACAGGAAATCGCAACATTATTGCAAGTAAACCCTTACTTTCTCAGTCAATATGAAGTTGCATCAAGTAATTACTCTGCAAAACAACTTCACTATATCTTTTCTTATATTAAAGATTATGAATTACGTTTAAAAGGAATTAATAATAAAAACACTTCTCATCAGTCTCTTTTAATTGAGCTAATTTTTAAAATTCTTCATTCATAATTTTAACAATTTTCAGATAACAACTCAAGTCTTTAAATTACTATATTTGTAAGCTTTTAAAAAAAAATATGCAAAGAATTCTCCTATTATTTTTCACCCTGCTAATCTCATCAAGTATTTTTTCCCAAAATGGCGCAATAAGAGGCTTCGTATATGACCAGTCTAGTGGAGAGTCAATCATGTTTTGTAATGTCTTTTTAAAAGGAACAACAATAGGAGCACCTACTGATGTAAATGGAATGTATAATATTTCAAAAGTTACTCCAGGTGATTACACATTAGTTGTAACTTATTTAGGTTTTGACACAACTCAAATAAATATTACTCTTTCAGCTAATCAAATTTTAAATCAGAATCTTGAAATAAATGAATCAAGTATTAAATTAGGTGAAGTAAGAATTTCTGCAGCAAGAGAAGCAATGAAAACTGAGGTTAATGCAGCTGCAATTAAGATAACAAAAAAAGATTTAGAAATGGTTCCAACCATTGGGGGAGAGCCAGATATAGCACAATATATCCAAATTATTCCTGGAGTTGTGTTCACTGGCGACCAGGGTGGTCAATTATACATAAGAGGTGGGTCTCCTATCCAAAATAAAGTTTTACTGGATGGAATGATCATATATAGTCCCTTTCATTCAATTGGACTATTTTCTGTTTTTGATACTGATATAATAAGAAATACAGATGTCTACACTGGAGGCTTTAATGCAGAGTATGGCGGAAGAGTATCATCAATAATGGATATTAAGACAAGAGATGGGAATAAAAAACAACTAGGAGGGAAATTTTCAGCAAATACATTTGGCTCAAAGATTTTATTTGAAGGTCCTTTAGGTGGTAATGAAAAATCTTCATTTGTATTCTCAGGAAAAACTTCTTATCTGGATAAGACATCAGAGGTTCTTTACAAGGAACCAGTACTATTTTTTGATGACAAAGGCTTACCATATAGCTACACGGATCTATATGGTAAATTATCATTTCATGGAGATAACGGAAGTAAATTTAATTTCTTTGGATTTAATTTCCAAGACAAAGTAGATTATAAAAACATATCTGAGCTAAAATGGAATTCCAAGGGAATTGGGAGTGAATTTATTTTGATTCCTGGCGGCTCACCAGTTTTAATTGAGGGTAATTTTGCATACTCATCATACAACATATCACTAGACGAGGAAGCATCTCCAATAAGAGAAAGCGGCATTGCAGGCTTTAATATGGGTTTTGATTTCACCTATTTTAATCCAAGAGGAAAAATTAAATATGGATTTGATATTCATGGATTTGAAACTAATTTCCTAACATATAATTCTGTTAATTCTCCAATAACACAGAATGAAAACACTTCAGAATTCTCTGCATATGTCAATTATCAGTACAATAAAAATCGTTTGATTATAGAGCCTGGATTTCGAATCCAAAAATATACTTTAGGAGTATCTCCGGAACCAAGGTTAGGAATGAAGTTTATTGTAAATGAAAAATTAAGGCTTAAACTTTCAAGTGGATTATATTCTCAAAATATTTTAAGTACAACTTCAGATAGAGATGTAGTCAATCTATTTTCAGGTATCATTTCCTCACCAGAGGAAATTCCTACACAAGCAGATGGAACAGATTATAAAGATAAATTTCAGAAAGCTAGACATTTAATTACCGGATTTGAATATGATGTAAATGATTATATTGACTTTCAACTTGAAGGTTATATTAAGGATTTTACTCAACTCACGAATATTAATAGAAATATGACAAGTAATGATGATCCAAGCTTTATAATAGAAAGCGGATTAGCTAAAGGCTTTGATGTTTTAATTAAGTATAATAATCAAAACTTATACATATGGACAGTATATTCATTAGGAAATATAACAAGAAATGACGGAGAAAATGAATACTCGCCACATTTTGACAGAAGACATAATGTAAACTTTGTAAGCTCTTATAAATTTGGCAAACAAAATAGCTGGAAAGTAGATGGAAGATGGAATTTTGGGTCGGGGTTTCCTTTTACACAAACTCAAGGTTTTTATGAAAACCTCACTTTTTCCAACGGAATAAATACAGATTATACTTCAACAAATGGAGATTTAGGAATTGAATATGCTGATCTTAACTCTGGAAGGCTACCATATTATCATAGATTAGATTTCTCTATTTCTAAAGTAACAAAAATCAATAAAAATGTCACTTTAGATGTAACAGCTTCAGTAACGAACATTTACAATAGAGAAAATATATTTTATTTTAATAGAGTGAAATACGAAAGAGTTAACCAATTACCGTTAATGCCTAGCTTAGGAGCATCTTTTACTTTCTAAAAAGATTGTTAAAATTATGTGAACAATTAAATAATCTATTTAGATTTTATTAATTCTAAATAGTATTTTTGTCAAAAAATAATTTTGCAGAAAATCCCAACTAAATATATATTCGTAACTGGTGGTGTAGCCTCATCATTAGGTAAAGGCATAATAGCAGCATCACTAGGAAAGCTACTTATGGCTAGAGGATTTAATGTAACTATCCAAAAATTAGACCCCTATATTAATATAGATCCTGGTACCATGAATCCATATGAACATGGTGAATGCTACGTAACTTCTGATGGTGCTGAAACTGATTTAGACTTGGGTCATTATGAACGATTTTTAGGCAACTCAACATCTCAAGCAAATAACGTTACAACAGGAAGCATTTATCAAACGGTTATAAACAAAGAAAGAAAAGGAGATTATTTAGGTAAAACCGTTCAAATAATACCACATATAACAGACGAAATAAAAAGAAGAATTAAGCTTTTAGGAGATACTAATAAATTTGATTTTGTAATTACGGAAATTGGCGGAACAGTTGGAGATATTGAATCACTTCCTTACATAGAGGCTGTTCGTCAACTTAAATGGGAATTAGAGAAAAGCACTTTATTTATTCACTTAACTCTTGTTCCATTTTTATCTGCCGCTGGAGAACTTAAAACTAAGCCTACTCAGCATTCTGTTAAGACTTTATTAGAATCAGGAATCCAACCAGATATACTTGTCTGTAGAACAGAGCACAAACTAAATGAACATATAAAAAGAAAAATAGCATTATTTTGTAATGTTGAAAAAGAAGCTGTAATTGAATCATTAGATGCTGAAACAATTTATGAAGTTCCATTGCTAATGCAAAAGGAGAATCTAGACAAAGTTGTCTTACGTAAACTAAAAATTAAAGATGAAACAGAAGTAAACCTAGATAAATGGAAAGACTTTCTATTCAAACTTAATAACCCAAAAAAATCTATTACAATAGCACTTGTTGGCAAGTATATTAAATTAAAGGACTCTTATAAATCAATTGTTGAATCTTTTATTCATGCTGGTACTGAAAAAAATTGTGAAGTAAAAATAAAATGGATAAGTGCCGAAGATTTAATAGAAGGAAAAACTATTAATGATCAGTTAGCTAATATACATGGATTACTTGTTGCTCCTGGATTTGGTGACAGGGGAATAGAAGGGAAAATCCAAGCGATTAAATATGTAAGAGAAAATGACATACCCTTTCTAGGGATTTGTCTAGGAATGCAGTGTGCAGTAATTGAATTTGCTCGCAATGTTCTAGATATGAAAGATGCAAATTCAACAGAAATGAATAAAAAAACAGACTTTCCTGTGATTGATATTATGCATAATCAAAAAGAAATTACTAATAAAGGGGGTACAATGAGACTTGGCTCATATTCATGTCAACTAACAAAAGATAGTAATGCTTTTAAAGCATATAATACAAATAGTATAAATGAAAGACATAGGCATAGATATGAATTTAACAATTCTTATTTAAATAAATTTGAAGAAGGTGGAATGTTAGCGACAGGAAATAATAAAGAAAATAATCTAGTTGAAATCATAGAGATATCTTCACACAAATGGTTTGTTGGTGTACAATTTCACCCTGAATACAGCAGCACAGTACTAAAACCAAGTCCGCTCTTTTCATCTTTCATAGATGCATGCATTAACAATAACAAATAATGAAAAATTACGATAAAAATTCTCTAACTGGATTTATATTAATGGCAATTATTTTAATTGTTTTCAACTTTTTCTTTTTCCCTGAACCATCTCCAGAAGAAGTTAAGTCAGAAAAAATAGAAATAACAAATTTAGAAGAATCATCAAGAGAAGAAGCGAAAACCCAAAAGGTAGCTATTGCTAAAACTCAAGAAGAAATATCTAATACTTATGGAGTCTTTTCTCACACTGCTAAGGGAGAGGAGAGAAATTATATATTAGAAAATGAAAAGATCAAAATATCAATATCTAATAAAGGAGGAAGAATAAACTCAGTAATTATTAAGGAAGGAAGTAGTGGGAAAAAATTTAAAACATATGATAATAAAGAATTAGAAATATTTAATTCTGACTCTTCAAACTTCAATCTTAATTTCTCAACAGGTATTAGTATTAATACTAATGAATTATTTTTCAAGAATATAGAAAGCAGTTCAGAAGGCTTGATTATGAGGCTAGAAACAAACACTAACAACTATATAGATTTTATATATAAATTAAGTGATGAATATTTAGTTGATTTCGATATTAATTTAGTGGGAATGGATGAAGTAATTCCTAATGAACTAAATTACATGAATCTTGATTGGCAAATGAAAACTCCACAAACTGAAAAAAGCAAGAGTAACCAAGACATGTATACCGGAATACATTACCAATACCTTTCAGATAAGGAAGTAGATTATTTAAGCTTCACTAAAACAGATGAAGAAGAAGTGAATTCAAGGCTATCATGGGTAGCTTTTAAGCAACAATTTTTTAGCTCAATATTAATTTCAAAGTCAGGTTTTGAAAAGCCAACATTACTAAAAAGTATAAAAAACGAAAACTCTGACTATATAAAAGATTTATCTGCAAAATTTGAATTACCATTTAATCACCAGAGAGACGAAACTCTTAATTTTCAATTCTTCTTTGGACCAAACCATTATAAAACATTGTTATCTTATGATAAACAGTTTGAAGAACTAGTTCCTTTAGGTTGGGGTATCTTTGGTTGGGTAAATAAGTATGTTATAATTAACATTTTTGATTTTCTAAGTAAATACATTAAGAGCTTTGGAATCATCATTCTTCTACTTACTTTAATAATTAAATTAGTTCTTGCTCCTTTTACATATAAAGCATTTCTATCTCAAGCAAAAATGAAAGTTTTAAAACCTGAGATCGATAAAATTAATGATAAGCACAAAACAAAAGACCCAATGAAGGTTCAGCAGGAGACTATGGGGCTTTACAGAAAAGCTGGAGTTAATCCAATGGGAGGATGTCTCCCAATGCTATTTCAATTCCCAATTCTTATTGCAATGTTTAGATTTTTTCCAGCATCAATAGAATTAAGACAGGAAAGTTTCCTCTGGGCTGATGATTTGTCTGCATATGACTCTATATATAATTTGGGATTTGAAATTCCTTTTTATGGTGATCACGTAAGTCTTTTTACATTATTAATGACAATTTCTACTCTATTGTATACAAGAATGAATAGTCAAATGGCGACAGGCCAAATGGCTCAAATGAAATGGATGATGTATCTCATGCCTATAATGTTTTTAGGATTCTTTAATAATTATGCTGCAGGTCTTAGTTATTATTATTTTTTAGCAAACATGTTCACATTTAGTCAAATGTATTTTATGAAAAGACTAGTTGATGAAGATGCTATACTAGCACAACTAGAAGAAAATAAAAAGAAACCAAAGAAAAAATCAAAGTTTCAAAAAAAGCTTGAGGACATGCAGAAAAAACAAGAGGACCAAATCCGAAAAAGAAAAAAATAAGTGCGAGCTGCGCTTATTTTAACTCTATGCCTCTTCTCATGTAACAATACTTTTTTTTCTTCAAAAAAGCAAAATAACAATATAATTATTTCATTACAAAAAACTGCTTGTTTTGGTTCATGCCCTGAATATAAGCTAGATATATATGACAATGGAAAAGTACTCTACTTAGGAACAAGACATGTAGAGCATATTGGTGAAAAGCAAGTTTTTATAGATGTCATGGAAATTAAGAGCATCTTAAAATATGCTAAAAAAAATAATTTCTTTCGTATGAAAAATGAGTATAGCGAACCTATTTCAGACCTACCAACAACATACATCCGCATTAAGGGTAAAAAAATTAAAGATTATAGTGGAGCTCCAAAGGAATTAAAAGAATTAGTGAAAATTATAGAAAATAAAGTTTTTAAAAGAATAATTAAATAATCTTACTTAAAAAAAGAGATAG
>CAJXYM010000016.1 GCA_913063045.1 uncultured Flavobacteriales bacterium
GCTAAGTAACTTGTTTTAGTATCACTTAGAGGAACTGTAATCACAAATTTTTGCTCAAAAACTTCTAATGGAGTATCATACTCACCATAGGTTCCTAGATTTACTCTAAAGACATAAGGATTTTCCATTCCAAGATTAGCTTGATCAGACTTAGAAAAAGAATTCATCAACCTATCTCTATTTTTTAAGAATGCTTTGTGTGTTTTTTGTGCTTTATTACTTTCTCCTAACTGTCTGTAAACATAGATTAGATTTTCATATGCTGGAAGGAATAATTTATCTAGTTGGATTGAGCTTTTAAATAATTTAACTGAACGTTTTAGAAAATCGTCTTTTGTTGCTCCTCTTGATCTAGAGCCAAAGTCATAATGAGCTACTGCCATATTATAAACCCACTCTCTACTTTTATATAGCTTAGAAGTCATATTGTTAAGATATCTCTTTGCTTGTCCAACGCCTCTTTTTTCTCCAGAAGCTAAGTATGCTATTGTTAGATTTCCCCTTGAGAAGTTAAGGCCATCATCAGAAACCTTTCCTCTTTTAAGTTTTTTCTCTGCTTCTTTTAATTTACTTGTAGCAGTGCTATAGTCTTTCTTACTTAAAGCTCTCACTCCGTCATTATATTCTGAAATACCTGCTTGTATTTGTGTCATTGATCTGTCATCAATCTTTTCAATCTTATCAAACTGAAGATGGTCGTCCTTTTTTATAATTTGTAAGTTGTTTACATCAGGCTTTTTTCCTTTTGCTTTAGCAACTATTTTTTTACTTTTTGTTTTTGACTTTGTTTTTTGTGAAGTAATGTTTTTATTTTGAGCTTTATTATTTCTTGCTATTAGCTTGTCATTAGCATCAATCATTCTATCTTCTACTTTATCTGCATCTTCATCATTGCCAGAATCTTTATAAATAGCTGATAAGGTTTTGTATGATTGAAAATCATATTCATCTTTTCTTATTAATGTAGATAGAATTTTAGCTGCTTCATCTTGCTCTCCAACCTTGCTTCTAGTAATTGCAATATTATATGTCCAATTCCTGTCAGAAAGTATTTTAGAGGTTACTAAATCTAAGAATCTTTTTGCAACTATAAGATCTTGTTTATTTCCAGTATGGGCATAACTTAATGCCATATTTACTCTTATAAAGTTTAATGCGTTTTCACTCAACTTAGCCCTTTTGTATCTTTTCATAGCACTTTTAAATTCTGCTATGGCACCATTATAGTTTTTAGACTCCATTAATTTAACCCCGCCAGTGTAATGGGTTGCTGCTAATTTTGATTGATCTAAGGACCTTTTAGTTAAGTCTTTAGTGTTTTCATGTTGTAAAACTTTATCAACATCAGAAATAGGTTGCCAGCTGTATGCTTTAAGTTCAGCATGATAAGAAGTGTCTATGCTATTAGCTTGAGCAATTTGTACGAATGAAAATAAGCTGATTATTACAGAAAGTAGTATTCTTTTTATCATTGTTTTTTTAGGTCTTTTTCAGATTGCAAATTAGTAAAAAATTATTGTAGTACGATTTTGTGGTTAATAAGCTGATTTGAATATTCAATTCTAATAAAATAGATTCCTTTAGGTTTATTTAAAAGATCTACTTTAATCCTTTCAGCACTCAAATTATTGGTCATACTTATTACATTATCTCCAAGTGAGTTATAGATCTCAATCTCAGAAATTAATGTTGCTCCATCAATATATATATAATCAGATGCTGGGTTTGGATAAATATTTAGTTCTAGTTCACTATTTATAATATTTGAAGCAGTAAAAGAAATAGAATATGATATTGCTGAACACCCATTTGTATCGGTAATTTCTACACTATATTCTCCTGGGCTAGGGGGATAGAACTGATTAGAAGTCTCTCCATTAATAGGGTTTAATTGATCATCTAACCACTGGTAGGAATCAAATCCAGATGTTGCTTCAAGCATATCATCATATTGCCAAATATTTATTAGAAGTGGAAGTGGATCGTTAATTGTTATTATCTCAGTGGAAATACACCCATTAAAGTCTGTTACAGTTACATTATAGGATCCAGAACATAAGGCCGTCGCTGTTTGTGTTATTTGAGAATTTGGATCATTCCATAAAAAGAAATATGGCTGAGTGCCATTTGAAACCATTGCTGTTGCACTTGCATCACAGTCTCCATAGCAAGAGATATAAGTATTATTAATATCTATACTTAGTAAGAAAGGTTCTGTTATAGTTGCATCCACATTATTACTACATCCATTGGCATCTAAAACTGTGAATGTATATGTGCCTGGAGCTAAATTATAAAAAGTACTTGCTGTTTGATATGTTGATCCGTTGTCGTCAGAATATTGATAAGGGGCAACACCTCCATTTATAACATTTAGGTTTATTGTTCCATTTTGGAGCCCATTACATGATACCATAGTAGGGATAGCAAAAATACTTATTGAGTCAGCCTGAAGGATTTCAACACTATCTGTTGAAGAGCATCCATTATCATCTGTTACAGTAACTGCATGCATTCCAACTGGTAATACTGTAGAGATACTTGAAGAACCATTAGACCAAAGTGTTTGATAAGGACTTGTTCCTCCAAAACCGTATGCAGTTGCTGTTGCATCTCCATTAAAGCAAGCTGCAGTTGCTCCTGTAGAATATACTACAAGTTCTGTAGGCTCAAGAACTTCATAGCTATAAAGAATAGTATTTGTTGTATCAGAAAGTTCTAGTGTATAGATTCCGGCAACTAAACTATCTATATCCTGATCATTTGATGTAAATCCAAATGGGCCTGTCCATAAATAAGTATAAACAGAATCTCCTCCATCAGGAGTTATATTAATTGCTCCACTGTTTCTACTCCAGCAAATATTATGAACTATATTGTCTAAATATGAGACTAAAGATAGAGGTTGCTCTACTAAAAAAGTATCTAAAGAACAGCCTAATGAATCCGTAGTGTTTAATATATATATTCCAGCAAATAAATTGGTTATATCTTGATCTGTTGATGTGAAATTATTTGGGCCTGACCATTTATAACTGGTATTTACTCCTATAGTATCTAGCGTTATATAAATAGATCCAGAATTTATTCCAAATGTATCAATGTGTATAATGCTATCTAGACTTAGACTTATACTATTTGGTTCTGTAATTGTACTTGTACTATCCCATACCATTGATTGACAGCCATTTCCATCAACAGCATTAATAGTATATTCTCCTGCACATAGATTATTTAATGTATTTGTGTTGAGTGTACTGTCAGAATAAAATATACAAACGTTTAATGACATATTTGCCCATACAAAATTAGTGTATGGACCTACGCCTCCAGCAGTAGAAATAAATATCTCACCATCACAGCTTGCATTACAACTGACATTATTTAATACCTGAGTGCTTAAAATAAATTCTGGAGGTTGACTTAATGTAACTCTTCCAGTAATTAGGCAGCCCTGAGAATCAATTGTAGAATCTCTATAAATATCTTGAGAAAGGAAATTAAGATTAGCAATAGGGCTACTTACAAGGATATTATTAATATAAGTTTGGTATGGGCTTGTTCCTCCACTTAATTCTAATTGTATGCTTCCATCAGATACTCCATTACATGAAATATTATAGCCATTAAAATCAGAAACAGTAACACTTCTAATAAGACTATCTGGCTGAGTAATAGTTATTGTATCATAGCTTGAGCATCCATTTAAATCTGTAACCGCATAAGGATATAAGCCTGCAGGAACTCCAACAGGAGTAATAAATATATTATTCCCATTTAATAATGGAAAAGTAAATTGTCCCCAGCTAAGAAGATAATCTGTTAGTCCTCCGCTGAAAATTACAGTTGCTGCTCCGCTAGTATCTCCATAGCAAGCTACATCAGTAGTTGTAAAAGAGGATGTCAGTTCATCTGGAGAGCTAAGAGTAATACTATCAGTAAGAGAACATCCGCTTGAATCTAAAACTGTTACGCTGTAAGAATTTGCTGATAGATTAGTTATATTATTCAAACTATCATTGTTAGACCATTGATATGAGAAAACACCATATCCTCCAGATGCATTAGCGTTAATAGATCCGTTATTTCCATTATAGCAAGAAATAGCATATCCATTGTAATCAGATGTGGTAAGATTTAGTAAAAGTCCGTTTGAAGGTTGATCTATAAATACATTGTTTGTAGATAAACACCCATTAGAATCAGTAATGCTTACCGAATAATTTCCTGCTGTAAGGTTGCTAATATCTTCTGTTGTATCATTAGTATTCCATAGGAAAGTATAAGGAAGTATTCCTCCTGATACAGTGAGATCTATACTTCCATCTGAGCTAAAACAAGTTGTTAGATCATTTGATAATATAGATGAAACTACTTGGCTATCAGGCTCAGATATTAAAATGGTATCACTAAACAAACATCCATTAGAATCTATAACTGTATAAAAATAATTTCCAGCTGTAAGTAAGCTTGGGTCATAGTTGCCCCAATCCTCAAAATATGAAGGAGTTCCTCCAGAAATAGATAGACTTACTGAGCCATTATTTGCTCCAGAACATAATACATTATTAATAGTCGATGAGATAATAAGTTCATCTGGCTGACTTATTGTAATTGAATCTGCAATACTACATCCGTTTGAGTCTGTTATAGAATAAGTATAAACTCCAGAAGATAAATTTTGTGGATCTGCGTTAGCCCAATCTTCGATATAAGATGGAGTTCCTCCAGAAATTGATAAGATCACTGCTGCATCATTAAATCCATAACAACTTACATTAGAGGAAGTATAAGAATATATTAGTTCTGTTGGTTCACTAATAAGAACGCTATCAGAGCTGCTACAGTTATTAATATCTATAACACTAAAATAGTGATAACCTGCAGTTAAGGCAGAAGAATCACTTACGCCCCAATCTTCAAAATATGGAGATGTTCCTCCCAATATGTTTAGTGTTACGGCTCCATCATTTAATCCATAGCAGCTAATATTTGAAATATTTGTTGTTATATTAAATGTGTCCGGCTGAGTTATATAAATTGTATCATAAATAGCACATCCATTTCCATCACTAATAGAGAAAGGATAGCTTCCTGCTGGAATACCAATAGGAGACGAGAATGATGTTAATCCCATTAACTGTAGTGTTTGACCAAATGCACTAATAGTATAGTTTTGATCTCCTCCAGAAATATTTAAAGTTGTTGCTCCGTCACTTAGCCCATTACAGCTTACATTAGTATTAGTAATCTGGGCAGTAATTGGATTTGGCTGGCTAACATCTAATAATGAAGAAGAAGTAATACACCCATTAGAATCTGTTACATGGCAGGTATATCTAGCTCCTATTGCATTAAATAATGTATCTGAATAAATAGAATCATTATTTATATTATTAGTCCATAGATAAGTAAATGGAGAAGTTCCTCCACCAGCTAAAGCAGAAATAACACCATCAGAACCTCCGTAGCATGTTGGGGTATTAATAATTGATGTATTTACTGTAATTATGCCAGGCTCACTCAAAATTACAGTGTCATTTACACTACATCCCGTTGAGTCAGTAATGGTGAAATAATGTGACCCTGCAGAAAGTCGTGTTGGGTTACTTGCTCCCCAGTTGGTTGTATAAGGAGGAGTCCCGCCATTTATTGTAACTGTAGCACTTGTTTGATCACCATTACAAAGAATTGTACCAACGCTAACAGAATATGTAATAGCAGAAGGTTCATTTATAACAATACTGTCAGAGGATAAGCATCCAGAAGCATCTGTGGTAACACAAGAGTAAGTACCGATACTTAAGTTATTAATTGTTGAGGTTGTTGCGCCATTAGACCATAAGTATGTGGTTGGGGGAGTTGCATTAATTACTAGTGAATAGTCTTCAGTAGCTCCGTAGAAAGTTAAAAAATTTGAAGGGCCAAAATCACATGGACCAATTAAACTATCTTCATTCAACTGACTAACTATTCTTAATCTTGTTACATAATTAGTATATGTATTTGGGACAGTAAAAGATAAGGTGTTCAAAGAGGGAAGTGTATCTGAATTAATGATTCCAATTTCTTCCCCAGCATCATCAAAATCTCCATCAACATTCCAGTCAATATAAGCCTTAGCTCCTGATTGATAATTTGGTATGTTACTAATATTATTAAGAACAATATCTAAATTATAAGTTTGGTTTGGGCTCAGGCTTGCATACATAGATGTATAATCTTCATATGTGTCTGGTCCTGGTGTATAATTAGAAATTGAATCTAAATCACCGAGTAAAGTAACATTTTGGATATTTATATTAATACCTGAGTAGGGAGCTGAAGCACAGTAGGATAATAATGATTGAGTACCTCCTGAATTTCCTTGTGTATTAGCACTTGCACTTCCATCATTAAACCCAAAGCAGCTAATATCATTTGAGTTCAATGTTGTTACTCCAGAAAGCGTAGTTAAAGAATCAATTATTATAAAAGTATCAATAAACGTAGTACATAAGTTCGCATCTGTTGAGTTAATTATATATGTACCAGCACACAAATTATTTGCTCCTGAAGCTGTATCTCCTGTATTCCAAGAATATGAGTATGGCTGTGTCCCCCCTAGTAAGTTAAGTGCAATAATGCCATAGCAAGAATTTGAATCACAGGATATATTATCAGAATAATATGGTGAATGAGTAAGAATATCTGGATTTATGATTGAAATTGTATCAGTAATTGATTCATTACAGCTAAGATTTGTAGAGGTTAAAATATAATCTCCAGGAGAAAGATTTGAAATAGTTGAGGTTGTCTCTCCTGTACTCCATAAATATGAGAAGTTTCCTGTTTCATTTGGAGTAGCAGTTATAGATCCATCACTATTGCCATTACAAGAAGCATTAGTAATATCAAATAGTATCTGATGATAAATGTCTGAAATAGTTATTGTTGCTGTATCTAAGCACTGGGTATTATAATCCGTGACAGTTAAAGTATAGTCGCCAGCACTTAAATTATTTGCACTTGAATTAGTGTCACCATTACTCCATAAATATGAGTCAGTGCCATTACTACCAAACATATTAATTAAAGAAGCACTCCCATCAGAGCCTCCATTACACGATACATCTACTGAGGAAATACTGTCAATTGAGTATGTATTACAGTTTACAAACATAACACTAGCTGTATCAATGTTAGACAGAGGACGGATAACATTACCAAGATTATCAACTTCATTAGTTACCCATGAGCAAGTATATGTTCCATAATTTGCTGTGTTGTTAGAATTGTTTAAAAAACGAACTCTTAAAATAATAGCTTGAGAAGAGCCATAATTAATAGTTAATCCTGTGGTGTCATTTGATTGGTTGCTAGTGGAATGCCAATGTCCGAATGCATTACCATTGTTATCAATATCATAAGGAAGTGTAACCCAGAAATTTAAAATTGGATGTAACCATTTCATATTAAAATCTCCTTGAATTATAGGAAGTGAGTCATGAGAGATAATAAATTCTGGTCTTATATTAACATCACAACCTAAATTTGTAATTTGTAATGTGTCGAATGATGATATATTATATCCATTTACTGGATTTGGATTAAAAGCAGACATATACTGACTGATATAAGTTGAATCTCCTGAAGCCACAATAGCAGTATCTGAAACTGTACAGCCATAAATATCTGTAATAGTTACGATGTAATAACCAGCACCAATAGGTATTAAATCTTCTGAAGTAAAATTATTATTCCAGTAATAGCTGTAAGGAGCTGTCCCACCAAATACAGTAAGGTCTACAGCTCCATCAGGTGAGTTGGGACAAGAGGCATCAGTTATTACAATACTATCTTGCATTGCACATTGACTTGTAGAAAAGTTAGGGCCAACTTCCCAGATACTGTCACATTTTACTCTCCAATTATATGTTGTTTGAACTGTTAATCCATTAATAGAATAAAAACCATTAAATGATGATGCTACTGAGTCACTAATCCAATTATTTTGAGTACTATCTTTATATTCAATTATAAAGTCTAAGCTTCCACAAGTTCCACTTTGCCATTGTACAAGTGCGGATGTGAAGTCAGTACTTACAACCGACAAACTATCTGGAGATTGACTAAATATATTTTTGAGACAAAATATAAGTAGAAAAATAGTAAAAAGTATTTTTTTCATAAACTTAAGTTAAATGTGTAGTACACAAATATATAAAAAACTTTACTAGAATAAATGTTATTAAATTACTTAAAGAAATTTTCACTTTAGAACTATTTATTTTTTGATAATTGTATAATTAAAAAAATCTAGAATTGATTTTTCTTTAATCAATATATTATTGATGGTTTCAATTTGATTTGCTGTTAAAAGGGATATGCTTTCTTGATTTAGATTTGTGAGATGTAATTCTTTTTTATTTCTGATATTATGAGCAGAAAATTTGATATCCATTTTTATATCTTTTAAGGCAGGGAAAAAATCACAAATCTGTTTTTTTATTAATTGAGGGTTTTCTGTTAACTCTTCATATTTAATTAAAATTGCATCATTATTTTCATAATTAGTCTTTTGATATTTTAAATAATCAATATATTTAAGAGTGGCTTGAGAGGTTTCGGTGTCATATCTTCTAATATTACTTTGGATTTGGGCATAAGGATTTCGAACTAAGCAGATAAATTTAACTCCGTGAAAAGTTTGAGTAATATCATTAGTACGAATTATGTTAGGAGGACTTTTTTCAATTAAAATTTGTTTTGAGAGGTCCCAGTATTTATGCCAAATTAGCTTGATATTATTCCAGTCAATTTTTTTGTTTTTCTGCCATCTATTATCAGTAAATAAAATATCTTTTGCTTTGGGTAAATGTTGTCCCTCCCTTAACCCAATATTATTATTGCAACTTGCATTTTTAGAAGAGGAAATAATTTGAGTTAAAATTGTAGAGCCACAAAATGGAGGACTTAAAATAAATAAATAATCGTTTTTTTCTTTGGCAAAAAACAGATTTTTAAGCTTAATTTTTTGCGATATGTAAAAGAAATATAATAATCGTTTTGTAGAATCAAGTTTATTAATGTATTTCATTATTCAAATGTACAAAACCTTTCTTTTGTTTTTTAAGGATTAATTAAAAGTAGTTTGACCTTTATTTATCTTTAAATTTTATAAATTTACTATTAACAAAAAATAATTTTAAGATGAAAAAAATAGTAATATTTATTTTAGTAGTATTTACTTCCTTAGCTGCAACTTCTCAGATAACTGTTACTGATGTTGATATTATGGATGTGGGAGATGTTATATATATGGCTTATGATAATACCCCAACTATCTCTGTTGGGAACTCTGGAGCGAATCAAGTATGGGATTTTTCATCTCTTCAAGTCTCAAGTAGTGATGTGATTGATATTTTGTCTCCAAATAATACTCCTCATGTAAACTCATATCCATCATCTAATGTTTGTGTTGAAGTTAATGGAGATTTTCTCTATTTTAACAAATCAAGTACTGGTATCTTAGCATTAGGCCAAGGAGATTCAGTTTTTCAGCAGCCTACAATGTTTATGCCCTTACCTTTAACATATGGAATGAATCATGTTGATGGTCCTGTTGCTATAATAGACTCTTTAATCGGAGGTCCTACTGTAAATTTACTTCTATCCTCTCAAGGGTTATCTGCCATGCTGTTAACTTCTGGGGCAGCACAAGTAGCAGATTCCATTAATATACTTGTTAATATGACTAATACTTTTGATGTTGATGCTTTTGGGACTGTAAATATGCCTAATGGTTCATACGATGTTTTAAGAGTTCAAACCACAATACAAACAAGCAGTGATGTTTTAGTTTATTGTACAGATACTTTAACAGGATTAGGCTCTGGATGGTATCCTACTCCATTCACCAGTGCTAGCACTGAACAAGGGTATTATTTTATGTCCAATGATCCTGCCATAAGGTTTGCTTTAGTAGATATAGCTTTAGATTCTGCTTTAAATATTGAAGAAGTAGCATTCTTAACCAGTCCTGCTTCTACTGTAGTTATGGATTTAGAAAAAAATGGGCTTAAAATATTTCCTATTCCCTCTTCATACGATATAAACATTTCTTCTGATGGGATTGTAAAATGTAAGTATTTTGAAATCTTTAACTTATCTGGTCAAGTAGTTTTATCTGAAGCGTTTGATAATAACACCAAATTTGATGTTTCCAGCTTAAAGAAATCAACTTATATTCTAAAAGTTTATACAGATCAAGGAGTTGCTCAGAAAAAAATTGTAATACAATAGTGCTTAATTTTTATACTACAATATTTTTAATAATGAATTCAATACTTATTTTTGATTTTAGCGCCGATAGTGATTTGTCTAATTGGTTTGTTGTGGATGATGTTGTAATGGGAGGAAGGTCTTCGGGTAGTTTTTATATTGGAGATAATGGAACAGGTGTTTTTAGCGGTGAAGTCTCAACAAAAAATAATGGAGGTTTTTCTTCTCTTAGATTTACTTCACAACCTAGATCTTTAAAAGACCATTCAAAATTTATTCTGTCTTTAAAAGGAGATGGTAAAAAATATCAATTTAGAGTAAAATCCAAAAGTAATGATTATCAATCATACGTTCTTGATTTTAAGACTAGTGGGGAATGGCAAGAAATTGAAATTGATTTTTCTGCTTTGGTTCCAACCTTTAGAGGAAGAAAACTTGATATGCCTAATTTTCAGTCTAACAGTTTTGACGAATTAGGTTTCTTAATAGGAAATAAAAAAAACGAAAGTTTTAAACTTGAGATTAATAAAATTGAAATCAAATAAAAAATGAGGACCCTTTTATTAGTAATATTTTCTTCATTTATTTTTTGTCAAAATATTCAATCTCAAAACAATCTAGATAGAGGCTATAAAGTAAGTATTGGAGATGTTGCTCCAGTCTTTGATATGTTTTTAGTTGATGGCTCGCAGCTTTCTAGCTCTGACCTTTTAGGAAAGGTTGTTGTCTTACAATTTACAGCTTCATGGTGTGGTGTTTGTATTAAAGAGATGCCTCATTTAGAGAAAAGAGTTTGGCAAAGATTTAAATCTGAAGATTTTCTAATGATTGGTATTGATTTAAAAGAAGAGCAAGAGGTTGTCAAAGAATTTATTGCAAAAACAAACGTTACCTATCCAATTGGGCTTGATTCAAATGGAGATATTTTTGCTTCATTCACTCTCAAAGGTGCTGGAGTTACTCGGAATATTGTTTTAAATAAAGCAGGTGAAATCATTTTTCTTACTAGGTTGTACGATGAGAAAGAATTTGAGAAAATGATAGATGTGATTGAGCTAGAACTGTCTAAAACTTAATTTACACATATATATTGAATAATATTGATTTTATTATAGTTGGCCAAGGATTAGCAGGTACTCTGCTAGCTCATGATTTAATTGATGCGAAAAAAAATATTTTAATTATTGATAAGCAGCTTGAAGCTTCAGCTAGTAAGGTTGCTGCAGGACTAATAAATCCTGTGGGGATGAAGAGATGTATCCCCTCATTTATGTCAGATGTATATCTTCCAAAAGCCTTAAATACTTATAGGTCTTTAGAAAAGAAATTAAAAGTTAGTTTTTTGCATTTAAAACCAATTGTTCGTTTATTTTCAAATTTAGATGTAAAAAGAGACTGGGAGATTAAGTATAGCAACGAAAATATGGATAAATATATTTCATCTTTTAATAACCCAGATAAGTTCTCGTTTTTAAAAGATTCCTTTGGTAGTGCAAATGTTGAGCCTGCAGGACATCTTGATGTAAATCTTTTTTTAGATAAATCAAGAGAATATTTTAAATTGAATAATTTATTAATAAATGAAATTTTTAATTTCGACTTTTTTGATGAAAATAATATTTCATATAAATCAATTACTGCCCAAAAAATAATTTTTTGCGAAGGTTTTAGGCTGCGTGAAAATCCATTTTTTAAATATTTGCCTATCACTCCTACAAAAGGAGAAGTGATGAAGATTAGAGTTCCTTCGGAAAAAAATTTTGGTAGAATTATTAGTAAAGGAATATATATCCTTCCTCTTGGGGACTATATTTATTTAGTTGGTGCTACCTATAATAGAATAGATTTTACAGATGCTTTAACTGAGCAAGGGCAGGCTTTTTTAAAAACAAAAATTAATGAAGTTCTGAATGTTGATTATGAGATTGTAAGTAGTGTTGCTGGAGTTAGACCTACTACAAAAGATAGGAGGCCTTTGCTTGGACTGCATCCAAAGAATCCATCTATTGCTGTTTTTAATGGTCTTGGAACAAGAGGAGTGTTGCAAGGTCCTTCTTTGTCAAATGAATTATGTGATTTTTTAATTAGATCTAAATATGAAAATTCTATTAGTAAATTTAACAACATCAGCAGATTTAATTAAATGACTTTAGAAAGTGAAATAGCATAAAAAGGTTGTTTAGATTTAGTGCTTGATTCGCCACAAATAAATAATTCTTGTGATTCTAATTTCTTAGTTGATAAATAGTCAAAAATAGTTTTTTCTGTATTTTGACTCATGTCTAAGGAAAATCTCCATTGCTCTCCAAATGATTTAACAGTTTTATTGCCTTTTTTTACTCTGCTAAATTCATCTGAATGAAGGAACTTGGTTGAGTAAAAATCCTGAGCAACTAAACTTCCTTTAGGGCTTATTTCATTGATTTTCTCTAACACTTGTGTCATAGTGTCATCTTTTAAATAACAAGAGACGCTCTCAAACAGGAAAAGTGTTTTTTTATCTGTTTGAAATCCATTTGAGATAAGCTCATCTGCCCAAAAATTATTATTAAGATCACCACTTATATATTTTATATGATCAATACCTATACTTGCTTTCTTTAAGGTTTTAATTTTTAAGTCTTGAGTATTTCTTTTATCAATCTCAAATATCTTTACAGTCTCATTATTAAACTTTATAGATCTTAAGTCAAAGCCTGCGCCTAAAATGACTAGTTGCTTGACATTATTAATATTTTGATTGATTATTTGGTCAAATTTTTTAGTTCTATAAAACAAGAATGAGTAAGATGATATTTTTTTTAAATCCTCTTTTACAAGTGCTTTCGGAATAAATCCAGAAATTTTATTTGCTAAAAGAGCAGCTGACATCATCATAAGAAACCCATTATGAGATTCTGCAGGAAAGTTTTTTATGAACTTAATCATATCAGGGTCTCTCCTCAATTTAAATTTGTGAAGAAGCCACTGGCCCTGTATTACCTGACCAGCAGTATAGGAGATTTTTAGTCTTTTACTTATTATTTTTTCTTTTTGAAAGGAGTATACCGCACCAATTATTGAGATGGGCATCAATAAAGTTTGAAAGAAAATATAAATTATATTTTGATATATCTTAAGCATTATAAATTTTCTGTAAAATTAAAAAACCTTTACAATAATGTAAAGGTTTTTTAATCATGTAACAAACAATTTTAAAATAACTAATTTTAACTAAATTCTTTAATAAATTTTTGACTTATAAAACTTTCTAAAAAGTTATGAAGCCTATTACTAAGTTTGAAATAACTGTGATTGATGATGAGAACATTAATGCTTGAGCATAAATTGGTAAGCTAACTTTTTTTAATTTTTTCATATTTCAGTAATTTTATTACGATGCAAATATAAATAATAATTATTAATATATAGCTTTTTTATAAAAAGATTATATATTATTTTTATTTTAAGATAAGGTTTTGTTTTTTATATGTAACTTAACTTGATTTAAATTATATTATTTTAATACTTTATATCCAATGCCTCTAAGTGTTTTAATATAATCAGTAGATAGGTTAGTTCTAATTCCTCTTAGATGAACATATAGTGCTGCAGTATCTACTTTTGTGTGTTTTTCCCATGCATAATTATAAATTTCTTTATTTGAAAAAACTACTCCTGGGTTTTGAGTTAATAATGTGAAAATTTTAAATTGAATTTTTGGAAGTTGGTAAGATATGTTGTTTTTTATTATTTCTTTAGTCTTAAATGATATTGAAAATTCTTTATAAGAATAGCTATCTTGTTCATCTTTAATCATAAATAAGCTATTAATGCTTTTTATTTTTTCTGCTAAAACATCTGCGGGCATATTAAAAGGAATAAACGAATTACAGCCATTAGCATATGCAGCTATCTTAGTATAGTTTTCTATTTCATCAGATCTAATAATTATATAAGAGTTTGAGTCTTTTTTTCTAATTTCTTTACATGCTTTAATTGCATCATGCTTAGGAAGTAACATGTCAATAATAATAATATTTTGACTGGATAATGATTCTGTAAGTTCATTAAGTGAATCAGTTACTAAGTGTTTAATGTTCTTTAATATCTTGTTCTTAAAAAGAGTGTCAGGAAACTTTTTATTTAGTGTAAGAAATAATAACTTCATATAGTAATATTAAATAAAATTTTAAAAATATTTTGGCGCAAAACTAAAATAAAAAGTTTATTATTTATTGTAAAAAAAATCTATTATTTAATATCTTATTACTAGTTTAAAGCAATCATTATCAGTTGCTTGAGTCTTTTTTTTGTATATTGTGTTAATAAATTTTATTACTTATTTCTATTAATTTAAGTTTTTGTCTTTATTAATTTATTAATTGAGAATCTTTAAGATATTCTTTTAACTAAACTATATATTTGTTAAAATTAAAAATTAAAACATATGGATGTTGCAGGAAAAAATATTTTAATAACTGGTGGAAGCTTAGGGATTGGTAAAGAGACTGCTAAAATTCTAGTTTCAAAAGGGGCTAACGTTATTATTACAGGAAGGGATGAGCAGAGATTATTAAAAGCGAAAGATTTTTCAGGAGCATATCCTTTAGTTTTTGACATTTCAGATGTTGATTCTTTAAGTCATAATGTTAAAAAATGTATGGATTATTTTGAAGGAAAAATTGATGTTTTAATTAATAATGCAGGTATAGGTTTTTTTAGTCAAATGGATGATGTTAAATATTCTGATTTTAAAAATGTTTTTGATGTAAATGTTTTTGGCTTAGCACTTTTGACTCAGGAGATTATTCCTTTTATGAAATCTCAGAATTCTGGAACAATCATTAATATTGGTTCCTCTGCTAGCTTGAAGGGTTTTAAATCAGGTAGTGTTTATGCTGCTTCAAAGTTTGCTGTTCGAGCTTTGACTCAATGTTGGCAGGCTGAGTTAAGACCTTATAGTATTAGAGTTTGTCAATTAAATCCTAGCGAAGTGAAGACTGCTTTCAATGATCCAGATAGAGTTGAGCGCTCTCTTGTAGATAATAAATTACGTCCAAGTGAAATATCTCATGCTATTATATCTGTTCTTGAAATGGATGATAGAGGTTTTGTTAATGAGTTAAATGTTTGGGCTACTAATCCTTTTTAATTATGAAATATTTTTTCTCTTTTTTAATGCTTGTTCCAATTCTTTTTTTTGGTCAAGAAATAATTTTTGATACCCATCAAGTAATCAGTGGTGGTTCTGATGGATATGGAAGGCCAAGAGTTGTGCTTACCACTAATGATGCTCCTTTAATAGTATGGAGAAAAGATGCTACTCCTAAAACATTAAAGGCAAGTAAGTGGAATGGTTCAAGTTTTTCATCTCCTTATGATATTTTGGCAACAGGCATTCTGCCTTCTTCTTGGGATGGTCCCGAAGTTGTCTCAAGAGGTGATACTGTTTATGTTGTATTTACCTCATTGGCAACATCTCAAAGTTCTATTATGTTAATTAAATCATTTGATGGAGGCTTAACTTTCTCGGATACTATTAGAGTTTCTGAAAATAATCCTTTACATAAATATAGAATGGCAAATATTGCCATCAATAAAGATGGTCATCCCGTAGTTAGTTATATGCAATATTTATTAAATTGGTTAGAGCCTAAACAAATGGTAAATGTTTCTATTTCCTTTGGTGATTCTTTTGTTGGAGCAATTGCTGGAAGTAATTTGTCTCCAGGCGAGCCTTGTGATTGTTGTAAATCATCTTTAGTTTGTAGTGGTGATGATGTTTTCTTACTTTATAGGAATAATGAAAGTAATATGCGTAATAGCTATATTTCTAAATCAACAGATGGGGGTATGTCGTTTTCTTCTTTTATGGATATGGATGATTATGTTTGGATGCTTAGTTCTTGCCCAGCAACAACGCCAAGAGGGGCATTAATTGGAGATTCTATAGTTGTTGTTAAAAGAAGTGGGGCTACGGGTAATAATGAAGTTGTCTATAGTAGTGTAAGTAAGAGTGATCTAAATTATTCCTATAATAGAAATATAGATTTTGTAAATGGTGCTATTCAGAATTTCCCTGAAGTTTGTGCTAGCGGAGATACGGTTTTTGCTGTATGGCAAGATAATAGGACTAATATGCAAGATTGTTTTTTAAGCTTCTCATTATCTGGAGCTAATGATTTAGGTAATTCTGTAATCTTTACTGACACCTCATCTTTTGGTAATAAGGTAGATCCAGATGTTGCATTTGTAAATAATACTGTTTTCTTAGTTTATTTAAATAGTACAAGTCATGATATTGTTTTTGTTAAAGCTAATTTAAATTCAGTCACTAGTATTTCTGAGTCTGCTAAAGATCATAAAGAAGATTTGCTTAAGTCCTTTGATCTTCTTGGTAGGTTTGTAGGTCATAAAAGAAATAATTCAATTGTAGATATTAAGTTTTAGCACTTTTGGTTAATTTTTGATGCTTTTTATGCATTTTTTATGCATTTTTATTATCTTTTACTCTTTTATTGTGCTTTTAAGTGATTTTTATATTTTTTTAGTTAAAATTTTATTACCTTATATTTATTCCAATATGTTCAATATTTTTTATTTTTACTAAATGAAAAAAATACTGATATTTTTATTTTCTTTTCCTTTAATTTTGTCTGCACAAACTCCAACTTATTCTGAAGATATTGCCCCTATTATTTACAATAAGTGTCTTCAATGTCATCATTCTGGAGGTATTGCTCCTTTGTCATTGGAGACTTATGCAGATGCTATTTCTAATGCTGGAATGATTCAACATGTTACTTCTTCTGGAGAAATGCCGCCATGGCTTCCTGACACATTATTTCAAGATTATGCATATGAAAATACTTTAGATATTAATGAAATTTCTATAATTCTTGATTGGGTTTTGAATGGAGTTCCTATTGGAGACACTTCTTTACTCCCTCCTTTTCCATCTTTTTCTAATACTTCAAATTTAGGTCCAGCTGACTTAGAAATTCAAATACCAACTTACTCTAGTAATGCAAATACCAATTCTGATGATTATGTTTGTTTTTCTATTCCATCGGGATTAACTCAAGACAGAAAAGTTAGAGCGATAGAGGTTATCCCAGGAAATATTCAAATAGTACATCATGTTCTTGTATCTATTGATGAATATGGAAGTTCTTCTACTAGTATAAATCCTAATTGTATGGCGCCACAAGGAGATCAAGTTGTTTCTTATGTTCCTGGATCAGTTCCTCTGGAGTTCCCTATGGATTCTTTAAATAAATTTGGTGTAGAAATTCCGGCTTACAGTAATGTTGTTCTTGGAATGCATTATCCAGAAGGAAGTTTTGGTCAAATAGATAGCACTAAAGTTAAATTTTATTTTTATCCTCAAAATACTAACATAAGAGCTATTAATACTGAGTATCTTATAAATGAAGGTTTGCCTCCTGATCCTCCTTTTTTCTTACCTCCTAATCAAATTACTCAGATGTCATCTTCTTATGGACCAATTATGAATGATATTTCTTTAATGTCTATTTTTCCTCATATGCATCTTTTAGGAAAACAGATGCTATGCTATGCGGTTACACCTACTAATGATACAATCAATTTAATTAGGATAAATAAATGGGATTTTGAATGGCAAGGAACTTATCTGTTTAAAAAATTTCTTAAAATTCCCGCAGGAAGTATAATATATGCCTCAGGGAGTTATGATAATACAGCATCAATCTCCAATCCAAATCCGGTTCTTGTTCAATCGGGTTTGAATACGCAAGATGAAATGTTTGTATTTATATTTCAATTTTTAGATTATCAACAAGGAGATGAAAATATATTACTTGAGAACACTTCTGTTTCTACAGATATTTTTGACTATTTCCCATCAAATTTAAACAGGAAATTATTAAGTGTAAAAAACATCTTAGGTCAAGAAACAACATTTAAAGCCAATCGACCTCTATTTTATATATATGATGATGGCTCTATTGAAAAGAGAATTATTGTCAAATAAAATTACTCTCTTATTTTAATATTAAATTAAATTTTGGAAAATAAACTAGACCCCTATGCAGCTCTAAGATATAAAGAGTTTAATATATTTCTTTTTATACGATTTATACTAGTCTTTGGCTGGTCAATGCAATTTATTATTATTGAATGGGAGGTTTATAATCTAACTAAAGATCCTTTGTCACTTGGATTAATTGGTCTCGCTGAAGTTATTCCTGCTATTTCTACAGCGCTTTTTGCTGGTCATATAGTAGATCAAAAGGAGAAGAAAAAATTGTTTGTAATAGCGATAAGCGGATTACTAATGATTGCATTTGGATATTATTTTATAACAAGTCCATATGTGTATTCAACATATTCTTCTAAGAAAATTCTTTATGGAATTTACACATTAGTATTCTTAGGTGGTTTTGTGAGAGCATTTGTGGGCCCTATAATTTTTTCTTTAGTAGCACTAATTGTTCCAAAAAAAATATATCCCAATGCAGCAACTTGGAGTAGTTCTACTTGGCAGCTAGCGGCAGTTTTAGGTCCTGCATTTGCAGGTTTTTCTATTGCATCAATTGGTGTTCATTCCTCTACGGGTTATGTTCTTATTTCGATAATAATTGGTTTATTATTAACCGTATTTATTAAGAAAAAGCCAATACTTAATCCAAAAATTGGGGAGCCTATTTTACAAAGTTTAAAGGCTGGTCTTTCTTTTGTTTATCGAACTAAAGCAATCTTGGTTGCTATAACATTAGATATGGTTGCTGTTCTATTTGGAGGAGCTATTGCATTATTACCCATTTATGCTCAAGATATATTAGGTGTTGGGTCTGAGGGTTTCGGTGTTTTAAGAGCTGCTCCTGCAGTTGGTTCTGTTTTAATCATGTTTGCTTCAGCATATATTCCTCTAACTAAAAATGCAGGAAAAAAATTATTAATAGCAATATTTGTATTTGGATTATCAATAATAGTTTTTGGTATTTCTTCTTATTTCTGGCTTTCAGTCTTTGCTCTATTTATATATGGAGTTACCGATGGTGTTTCTATGATTATTCGTCAAACTATTCTACAACTTAAAACTCCAGACGAAGTTAGAGGAAGAGTTGCTTCTGTTAATTCTATTTTTATTGGCTCATCTAATGAGCTTGGTGCTTTTGAAAGTGGACTAGCTGCAAAATTAATAGGAACGGTTCCTGCAGTTGTTTTTGGAGGAGTAATGACAATAATGACAGTTGGTTTTACTGCACTAAAATTTCCGAAGTTCACGAAATTAGATTTAACTGAAGATTTGCAGAATACATAATATTATTTATATTTGGAATAAAATAAATAACCATGAAAAAAATAATATTTTTAGTAATCATTTTAACTGCTACATTAAATCTATCTGCACAGATGGAAAGTGGGAATAAATTTATAAACCTGAGTTCTTCTATGAACTACACAACTCAAACTGTTGATATATTTGGAACAAAGTCTTCTTCATCAACTTTCTTATTTGATAGTTATTTTGGATATTTTGTTATTGCTAATTTAGCAGCAACTGCAAGTCTGACATATTTAGCATATTCTGGTGCTGGATCAGCTTCACTATCAATCGGTGGTAGATATTATGTTCAAAATTTCTATGCTGGTTGTGACTTAGCTTTAGATGACATAACATTAAGATTAAATGCTGGATATCCAATATTTATAAATGATGAAATTGCTATTGAACCTTCAATTTCGTATAGCAAAATCTCTGAATCTACTTCATCATTAAGTATGTTGGTTGGTTTCACTATGTATTTATAAAAATAAAATGATGAATAAAATAACCTTAGTATTTCTTTTATTAAGTATGTTTTGTTGTATTTCTTGTGAAGAAGAAGCAAAATTATCTCCAACATCTTCTTCAGCTAATCCAGTTGATTATGAATTTACTATCAAATTAAATGGAGTTAGCCATAAAATTCAAGGCAATACATCAATAACAGTTCCCATTGGTGGAATTGGTAGTAATGGATGTTATGCAACCTCTTTTAGTGGAACTTCTATTACGTTAGATTTAAATGATGCCTCTGCTACTAATTATATTGCTGGGCAAATATTAGGTTTTAATATTTCATTTGATAATCTCTTGTTAGGTAATTCAATTGCTAATGTGTCTTCACTTGGTTATGGAGCGAACTCTTATATAAGTTCATTTATAAATAATACTCTAGTTGGTGCATATAATAATGGTTCATTTTTGCAAATTTCATCTACCGCAACTTTAGATGCTACTCCAACACCTCTAACATTTAATATAACAGATTTAGGAACACCAACAGTTCAGAATCCAATGCCAACAACTATATCTGATATGTACATTTGGGGAGAAACATTAAAAGGTAGTTTTAGTGGTACTGTATTTGCTAAATCAAATATATCTCCAAGACCCTTCGATGTTCCTTTTCAGCTTGAGATAAGTTTTGAAGTTATAAGATATAGTTACTAAAAAAATAGCAAGTATTTCTAATAGCTATTTTAAAATATTGAAAAAAAGTATTTAAAAAAAAAGACCTCTATAAAGGGGTCTTTTTTACTTAGTAGCGGGGACAGGACTCGAACCTGCGACCTTTGGGTTATGAGCCCAACGAGCTACCAACTGCTCCACCCCGCGATATTGTGATGCAAATATACTTTATAAACTTAATTTAACAAGATTAAATTAAACTTATTTACTCAGAAAAAAAACTATTTTTGCACCCATGATTTCAGTAAATAATTTGTCTTTGTATTTTGGTGGTCAGGATGTGTTTAATGATATATCCTTTATGGTTAATAAAGGGGATAAGATTGGTTTAGTAGGTAAAAATGGCGCAGGAAAATCCACTTTACTTAATGTCTTATCTAAGGATTTAACACCAAATAGTGGTAATATATCTATACCTAACGGTATGATAATTGGTTACTTAACTCAGGATATAGATTTTGAGGATGGAAGGACGGTTATCGAAGAAGCCCAAACAGCATTTGATTATTTAAATAGTATTAAATCTAGACTAGATGTCGTTGATAAAGAATTAAATGAACGAACTGATTATGAGACAAATTCTTATTTAGACTTAATCTCCGAGTATAATGATCTAGAAGAAAGGTATAGAATGTCGGGGGGGAATGATGTTCAGGCTGAAATGAATCAGGTTTTAACTGGATTAGGCTTTACTTCTTATGACTTTAATAGACAAACTACAGAGTTCAGTGGGGGATGGAGAATGAGAATTGAATTAGCTAAAATTTTATTAAAGAAACCCAATATTTTATTACTTGATGAGCCCACAAATCATTTAGATATAGAATCTATTATATGGTTAGAGAACTGGCTATCAAAGTATATTGGCGCGATTTTATTAGTATCTCACGATAAGTTTTTTTTAGATTCTATTACTAATAGAACAATTGAAGTTTCGTTTGCTAAAATCAATGATTATAAAGCATCTTACACTAAGTATTTAGATCTTAGGAAAGATAGGATTGAAAAGCAGATTCAAGCAAAAAAAAATCAAGATAAATTTATCTCGGAAACAAAAGTTCTAATAAATAAATTTAGGGCAAAGAAAAATAAAGCTGCATTCGCTCAAACATTAATAACAAAGTTAGAACGCTTAGAAATTATTCATGTTGAAAAAGAGGATGTCGGTAGTATGCAGTTTAGGTTCCCACCAGCACCGCACTCAGGAAAATTAAGCTTAGAGATAAATGATGTTTCTAAGAGCTATAATGACTTAAAGGTATTGTCCAATATAGACCTTCAAGTTATCAAGGGAGACAAACTTGCATTTGTAGGTAAAAATGGAGAGGGTAAATCTACTCTTGCTAAGATGATAGTCAGAGATATTGAATTTGAGGGAGAAATAAAGCTTGGTCACCAAATTAAAATAGGATATTACGCTCAGAATCAGGCAGATTTTCTTGATGAAAATCTAACTGTTTTAGAGACCATTGAAAATGCAGTTACTGAACATACTAAAAGTAATGTAAGAACTATTTTGGGGTCCTTTTTATTTTCTAATGATGATGTCTCCAAAAAAGTAAAAGTATTATCTGGGGGAGAAAGAGCTCGTGTAGCTTTGTGTAAATTGCTTTTAGAGCCTTATAATTTACTTGTGATGGATGAGCCAACTAACCATTTAGATATTAACTCTAAAGCTTTACTAAAAAAAGCGCTTCTAAATTACGATGGTAGTTTAATTGTAGTTTCTCATGATAGAGAGTTTTTACAAGGGTTAACTCAAAAAGTTTATGAGTTTAAACAGCAAAATATTAAAGAATATATTGGTGATATAGATACTTTTTTAACTGAAAAAGATATTGAAAACTTTAAGCAATTAGAAACCTCTCAGAAAGCACAAAAAGTTTCAACAAAAAATAAAGAAGAAGAACAGCTTTCCTACAAAGACTCTAAAGAAAAGAAATCTAATATTAAAAGATTAAAAAATAGTATTGGAAAACTTGAAAAGCAGATCGAACAAATAGAAAATCTTCTCAAACAAAAAGATGCTGAACTCTCAGACCCAGAGAAGTTTAAGATATTATCAAATGATAAAGAGTTTTTCGCAATATATAATCAAGAACAAACAACCTTGAAAGAAATTGAAAAAGATTGGGAGCGTAAAACTGAAGAATTAGATAGTCTACTCTAGCATACTATGCCTTGCATATAAAATAAAATTTCACTTCTTATTTTTGTTTAAAATTATAATTATGAAAAAATTTATTTGCACTTTTTTTACTTTTCTTTTAGTTTCAAACTTTACCTTTTCCCAGACTGTAGGAGAGAAGTATATCTGGGAGTTTAGAGATGGAACAATTATCTATGGAGAATTTGTTAAAACTACCAATGCTAATATTATTATCACAGATGAT
>CAJXYM010000017.1 GCA_913063045.1 uncultured Flavobacteriales bacterium
TATGACTATTTCCAATTTTAAAATTATTATTATTCATTAACATCCACATACTCACAATATAGATTTTCTATTGTTTTTTCTATTGTAGGCATTTTCTCTTGTAAAGCACTTTCAATTTTAGAGACATCAAGGCCTAATGTTAATGCTCTAAGAGGATTATCGCTAGAACTCTTCTTTAATTCTATTGAAGTTACATTTTCAGCACTATAACCAAATTTATTTGCAACTTTTATACCAAAGCTAAACTTATCAATAACTTCAGATGATGCAATATTATAAGTACCATATAATTTTTTTTTGTAACATTTAATTAGCATTTTACCAAGATGATTAACACTTATAGGAGATGTGTAGAAATTAGTATACAAATTAATTGTATTTTGATTTCTCAGTGAGCTAAGTAACCACTCAAAAAAAGATTCTGATAGTCCTCTTCTAAATCCAATAATATTTGTTCGAACTATAATAGCTTTTTTGTTATTTTTTTTAATTTCTTTTTCTGCGTTATATTTTGTTTGTGCATAATTGTTTTTTATAGTTACCCTTTGTAACTCAGTATGAGTAATCAACTGGTCATCATAGTAATGATCAGTTGATATGTGGATAAAATAACTATTATATTTTTTAGAAATCTTAGATATCTTAGAAGCAATATTACAATTAATATTGTTTGCCATATCGTAATTCTCTTCACATTTTTGCAAACTTACAATTGCAACTGTATTAATGATTATATGTGGTTTCCAAGCATCAAAAAATTCAGACAACTCATTGCTCAAGTCATCAAAATTGATAACATTATTTTTAATTCGAGATACGTTATTTAAATGAACTCGTGAGAAACTTTTAACATCATAGTTAGAATATAATTTTACTAAGTTTGACCCAAGTAAACCAGTACCGCCAATAATTGCAATTTTCAATATGAGGTTTCCTTTACCATCTCCAAAAGCTCATTATGGCTTACCCACTTGGTATTATTTCCAGAGTTGTATTCAAAGCCTTGTTCAACAGGCTTTCCAGTCTCCCCTAATTTATTTTTAGTATAATTAGGCGTGTGTGTAAATTTAATAGAAGGGCAGATTATATAATGATCACTAAACTCTAAAGTTAAATGCGAATCATCTGATGGACACATAATTTCATGAATTTTTTCTCCAGGCCTAATACCTATGATTTTATGAGGCAGGTTTGGAGCAATCGCTTTTGCCATCTCAGTTACTTGCATTGATGGTATTTTTGGAACAAAAATTTCTCCACCATGCATCCTTTTAAAATTATTAAGAACAAAATCAACACCATCTTCAAGAGTGATTAAAAACCTTGTCATTTTTATATCTGTTATCGGCAGCTCTTTAACACCTTCTTTTATAAGTTTATTGAAAAAGGGTATAACTGAACCTCTTGAGCCAGTGACGTTTCCATATCTTACTACTGAAAATCTAGTTTTTCTAGTACCGACCATATTATTTGCCGCAACAAAAAGTTTATCTGATGCCAATTTTGTTGCACCATAAAGATTTATTGGATTTGCTGCCTTATCTGTAGAAAGAGCTATTACCTTTGAAACATTATTTGTAATCGCAGCAGTAATAACATTTTGTGATCCTATAATATTAGTCTTTATGCACTCCATCGGATTGTACTCTGCAACTGGAACATGTTTAAGTGCTGCTGCATGTATTACATAATCAACTCCATCCATAGCCTCTTCTAATCTTCTTAAGTCTCTAACATCTCCAATAAAATATCGCATACACTCATGAGAAAAGGAGTGCGCCATCTCATATTGTTTTAATTCATCCCTACTATAAATAATTATTTTATTTGGCTTATACTTTGCCAAAATAGTTTCCGCATATTTCTTACCAAAACTTCCTGTTCCGCCTGTTATTAATATATTTTTATTATCAAACATTACAACTCTCCTTTGTCAGTTGAAAAGCCATATTTTTTGAATCTAAAACATCTTTTTTCATAAGACTTCTATTACCTAAACTATAAATTTTATTTATACAATCCTAATATCTATTCTTTTCTAACAAATCAAATATTGAGTTTATCTCCTTTTTAAAATTATCTACAAACTCAAAATTTATAATTTTTTTAATCTTATCGTTATCAACTTTTAATTCTAAGTATTTGGTTTGATCATTATTATTAGCAATTATGTCAATTTTTTTTCCATACCTACTTTTATAAACACTCTGTACTTTTTCAGCTAGCTCCATCATTCCGTATGTTTTACCAGAACTTAAGTTGTATACATCATGTGACTCCAACATTAAGCCATGCCCAAGTAACTTACAAACATCTCCCATCCAGATGAAATCTCGAACTGACTTTCCATTACTTTTTAAAAGTATTACTTGATTCTCAAAGGCTGACTTTACAAGATCATTTAAGACTAAATACCATTTTGAACTATTAATATATTTTGGTGAACCATAGCTATTTGTAAGTCTAAAAATAATTGATTGAAAATTATGCGTGTAATAAAATTGTTTCAAATAATACTCTGCAAAAAGATGTGTAGAAGCATAATCACTTCTTGGCTTTAGCTCACTATCCTCAGTTAATACTCCAGCACTATTTCCGTATACATGAAAGGTACTAAGATAAATAAAGTTCTTAATATTTGAATCTTTTAAGACCTCTATTAAGTTCCTCGTTCCAAGACTGTTAACTGCTAACGCTTTTTCAGCATAATTTTCATAGAAAAATTCATTATAACTAGCAGTATGAATGCAATAGTCAAATTCAACGTTCAGCTTTAATTTTAAATCATCTATATTAGTAATATCTGCTTGCAAAATTGTATATTTACAATTTAATTTATTTTTAACATTTTTTGATAATATATATAGATCATATTTATTACTAAAATATTCACTTAGCCAGGAGCCTAGGTTTCCAAGACCTCCTGTAATAAGAAGTTTTGGCTTACCAATCATATGAAATCTCATTCAGCTCAGCTTTAAATACTTCACTTGAATCATGTTCTATGCTTGCTAGATTTAATAGAATATTATTTTCACCAACCCCTCTAAAAGCAAGCCAATATCCAGATTTTATAGTTAATCGTTGGTAATTTTTTTGTGACAAAGTAACACTAAAAAAATTACCATTCAAATCATCATAAACTACAAATTCTATTTCACCAACTGGAACAACAATATTAAGAGTCATATGAGTATGTTTTTTCCAACCCTTGACACTATCTTTTATGATTGAAGAAAAGTAAGCCTCGCCGAAACCATCAAAACCATCGTCACTTTTTTTCATTGCATGGTAAATATCACCTTTTTGATTATTAACTATCTTCAAAGGCGTTAATATTACTCCGTCCACATTAATCCTTTTTGTTTAGCAATATTTTCATATTCAGTAATTTGTTCTAATGTCATATTAAAAATAATTTTTTCTTGATTATAAAAATTATAATACCATTCACTAGTAATTCTAATAGTGTCTATATAATCCAAACTAGCTTGCCATTTAAGATGAAACATAGCCTTATCACAATTAAGCTTTAGAAGCCCAGCCTCATCAAAAGGGATATTATCAGTTACTGTAAATGCCTCATCTACATGATTAAAATCCCAGAAACTGCTCAAATCTTCAACTAATTGCCTTACATTTTGATTTTGTTCAGCTCTTGGCCCAAAATTAAAGCTTTCTCCATTCAGACCATTATTTTCATATAAAGCCTGTCCTAGGTTTAAATATCCACTTAATGGCTCAAGAGCATGCTGCCATGGCCTTGTAGCATTGGGACTTCTTATCTCTACACTTTTATTATTACTCCAAGATTTCATACAGTCTACAACTATTCTATCTTTGGCCCAATCACCTCCACCAATTACATTTCCAGCCCTTCCAATTGCAAGCTTAATATTTGATTCATTATTTTTAAAAAAAGAATTATAGTATGACTTTATAATAAGATCTGCAGCACCCTTACTCCCACTATACATATCCTTTCCACCCATCTTATCATCTTCTTTATATCCCCAAATCTGCTCTATATTTTCATAAGCCTTATCACTGGTAATAACAATTGAAGTACATTTGTGATTAGAGATCCTTAAAGCTTCAAGTATATTTGTAGTACCTATTACGTTAGATGTAATAGTCTCAATTGGATTTGCATAAGATATAGAGACGATAGATTGTGCTGCAAGATGGAATACAAAATCTGGCTTTTCATCTAATATAATCTCAGTCACCTTAGGCAGATTTCTTATATCCTCTTGATAATGTTTAATTTTATGCTCAATGTTTAACTCGTTGAACATTGAAGGAACAGTTGGTATATCTTTTGATATACCAACTACATTTGCTTCAAGCTTTAGAAGCCAAGTAGTTAACCAACTGCCTTTAAAGCCAGTATGCCCTGTAATTAAAACCTTTTTATTCTTATAGACACTATTAAACATTCACCACACCTTCCAAGGAGGACTTCCATCATTCCACAATTGATTTAAATCACTCTTATCTTTTAGACTATCCATAGGCTTCCAAAAACCATTATGTTTAAATGTATATAATTGACCCTCTTTTGCCAAATTTTGTAATGGTTCTTGTTCAAAAACTTCATTCTCACTTGGCCCAATATAATCAAATACTTCTGGCTGACATACAAAAAAACCTGCATTTATCCAATTTCCGTCACCAATTGGCTTTTCTTTAAACTCATTTATTCGATTTTCATTATCTATATTTAATGCACCAAACCTGCCTGCAGGCTGAACAGAAGATAGAGTCATTGCTTTCCCATGATTTTTATGAAATCCAATCAACTCTTTAATATTAATATCTGAAACTCCATCTCCATAAGTCATCATAAAAGGGTTGTCACCAATAAATTCTTGAGCTTTTTTGATGCGCCCACCAGTCATAGTATTTAACCCAGTATCAAGAAGTGTAATTTTCCATGGCTCACTTGAGTTATTATGAACTGTCAAATTATTATCTTTAAGATCTATAGTTACATCAGCCTGATGTAAAAAATAATTAGTGAAGTATTCTTTAATATAATGGCCCTTATATCCAAGGAGTATAACAAATTCATTGAATCCATAACTTGAATATATTTTCATAATATGCCATAAAATTGGCTTCCCGCCAATTTCTACCATTGGCTTGGGCCTAACATCTGTTTCTTCACTCAGTCTTGAGCCAAATCCACCTGCTAATAGTATTACTTTCATATTTTTCAATCCTTTTTAATAGTATTTTAGCTTAGATAATATTAAAGATAAGTTTTTGGAGTAAAAAACTCAATGAAACTCCTCAAATAAGTTTGAAAGTTATTATCTTTGATAACAAATTATTTTTTTAATAAAGTTTAAAGAAGACAAACTACTATAGATCATTATAAAAGTAAAAAATTAACATGCAATATGATCTTAAATGTAGTTTTTAAATGAAGTTTCTAATATTTCTTTTGGTAAGTTTAGATTGCTAGAATTATTCATATAGTTTAATACAAGGTCTTGAGCTTCATACTCAATATCATTAATTTTAGAATCTAATAAAAATAATAATCTACTTTCAAATTCGTCATAACTTGAGTTTGTAAGAACTGCATAGTAACTATGATGAGAAAAAGGAACCATATCCTTATCATAATTTAAATTTAGGACCTTTGAATTAATTGCTAAAGCCTCATGGCCAATTGTCGTTTTGTAAAATAAAACCACACTAGACGAATAGATTGCTTCATATGAATTTTTTATGTTTTTAGAGGAGCAAAGAATACCACTTAATTTAATTTTACTTACCAATAAATTATATTTATCACTCTTAACAATTGGAAGTTTCTGACTGTAATACACATTCAAATTAGGGTGATTTTTTTTAAATAAACATAAATTATTAATTATTATTTCGTAAGTTTTAAATTTAAAAAAATTACTATCGTCCTCATCATAAGAGGCAAGAAATGCTATATCGTAATGCTCTTTCTTATTATAATTTTTATATTCTTTTAAAATAGAATCTAGTTTAATAGATCCTACAGACATTTTATTTTTACAAACCATGCCTTTTTGAATAGCAATTTGTTCAACTCCAAACCCAAAGTAAAAGTCACAGAAGGTATACAACTCAGCCGCCTCATTTGCCCACTCTCCAGTTCTTGTTCCATTTTGAAGTAATGCTATATTTTGAATGCCATTTTTTTTGTAAATATATGATCTCAACGAGTCAAAGTTATTGTCTCTTGCACTAAAGAACATGTAACAATTAATTTGTTTTGCAGTAGTAACGTGTAAAGCAATATTTTTAAAGATTCTTAAAACAAGATAAACAAAGTTAACATTAAGTTGATTTGATAAATTGGAGTAATACTTTAAAGAAAAAGCCTGTGTTTTTATAATTTTTTTACTTATATTTGAATCAAATAAATATTTATTCGAGTGTATCTTGGCAATATTGGAATTAATCTCTTTAAATAAATTATGATAATTTGTTACATGAAGTAAAACATCATTTTTATTTAGCAGATTTAAAAGAGGTTTATAAAAATTTTTATACCCAGCAAAATTCCAGCAATCAAAAATAATTTTTTTTTGTATTGGTTTTTTATTTTTTTTTCCAAAAAAAATATTAATTAGAAAAAGAGACATTACCAAATAATAAAATACTTTATGCTTAATTGGTACTTTTTTTGTACATAAAAAATCTTTTGGTCCACCTGCTAAAACCTCTGCAAGGGCTCGCTTAACAACAGATTCAAAAATATTTTGAGAAATATTAAAATCATTAGACATTTTAAGAGTTAAGTTAGACAAAACATCAACATGTTCATCATAGTAACTTTCTACGTTAGTGTAATAGTTAAAAAAATTTTTTTGATTTAAGTTCATAATTCAGTGTCATATTACAAGGGAGACTCATTAGCAACATCTAACTATATTTCTCTAGAATGAAATTTTATCTATAACAAAAGAGATTACCATGTTGTCCAGCCACCATCTACTGCAATAATTTGTCCATTGATATAATTTGATCCACTTGTTGCAAGTAAATAAAGCGTTTCTAGCATCTCATCAGCCTTTGCCATTCTCCCCATTGGAACTTGCTCAGAGTATGCTTCAATAAATACTTTATCTTGATGATTTTCGATTCCACCAGGTGCAATTCCATTAACATTAAAGCCTTTTTTTCCTAAATATATTGATAGATATTTTGTTGCCATTGCCAATCCAGCTTTAGTTACTGGATAACCTATTGGTTTTATTATTGCATGCCCAGTTTTTATGGATAAATTATTATAAATAGATTGATTAGGAGGCACTAGACCATAAGTTGAAATAACATTTATAATTTTGCAATAATCATTGCTATCATTATTAAAAATTGGAAGTAAGGCTTTTGTTAAAAAGACTGGGGCTGTTAAATTCAAATTAACTTCTTTATTCCATGTATTTAAATCTAACTCTTCAAAGCTCCCAAACCCTTTAATGTTTTCCTCTATCTTTGGATTAAAAGCTGCATTATTTATTAAACAAACTAAGTTACATGTAAGTGATTTTATTTTATTTATTAAAAAATCATATGAGTTGATATCAGTCAAATCATACTGGACGTAACTAATATTTTTAGCTATCTCTTTTTTTTCATCAGCTATATCTATCACTATTACATGAAACCCCCTACTGGCAAAAAAATATGAGGCCTTCTTTCCTAATAGTCCCAATCCACCAGTAATTATGATTGTTTTTTTGCTCTCAATCATCTAAACATCTCTTATCTATAAGTAATTCAACAAACTCTCTAACAGCACCATTACCTCCATTAGTTTGCATTAACTCTATACCATTGATAGCCTTTACTTTATTCATTGCATTAGCCGGACAAGCTTTATATTTAACAGTATTAAGCAATTCAAAATCATTAACATCATCGCCGATATATGAGACTTCGCTTTCCAAAGATATTTTTTCTTCTATACAAAGATTTTTTGCGACAGTTAATTTATCCCTTACTCCCTGGAATAAAAAATCTATTTTAATTTTATTAGCCCTATTCTCAACAATTTTTGAATTTTCAGCAGTTATTATTGCGGTCTTAACGCCCTTTTCTCGAAGAAATTCCATGGCCATTCCATCATAAGTTGAAAACTTTTTTAACTCATCGCCATTCTGTGAGTAATACATTCCTGCATCCGTTAAAACCCCATCAACGTCCATAATAAATAATTTCAACACGTTACTTGCTCCACATTCTCAAATTGTACGTATATAAGCCTATATAAGTAAGATATTTGTTGTCTAAAAAAATTAATTTATTAATCAAAAATTTCAGTAGCATCAGATAATATAGGATATTTTTTATCTCTATCAGAAAGTTTAAACTCTTTCGAGGTTAATCTCCAATCAATGTCTAATTTAACATCGTCAAATGCAATACCTCTTTCTTGAGTAGGGGCATAATAATTATCAAGTTTATAAACAACAGTTGCAAAATCACTCAAAACTAAAAATCCATGTGCAAAACCACGAGGAATAAATAGTTGATGTTTATTTTCACCTGAAAGCTCAACAGCAACATGTTTTCCAAAAGTGTTGCTAGATCTTCTGATATCAACTGCTACATCCAAAATTACTCCATCAATAACTCTTATTAGTTTGGCTTGAGAAAATGATGAAAGTTGATAATGTAAGCCTCTTAAAACACCTTTAGATGATTTTGATTCACTATCTTGAATAAAATCTATTTTGTTTCCAAGAAAATCCTCAAATAAGTCTTGTCTAAAAGTTTCAAAAAAATAGCCTCTTCTGTCTCCATAAATTTCTGGCTTAATTAAAATAACATCTGGTATTTTTTGATTAATAAAGTACATTAGCTTAAAAGATTATTTAAATTATTATTATTTTGTTTTTAAATTATATTTTATAAATATGCAAAAAACACTAAAAAATTATTGATATCTGTTAGTTTTTAGATTAGACAACTAAACATAGAAACTATCGATTAGTTGAGTTAAAAGCCATTTACGTCTGCATATATTCTATTATATTCTCATCACTTTTATTAATTGATTAATATCTGGAAATAATTGTCAACTATAATGACATCGATGATTAAAAATCTACTCAAACTTCCCAGAAAAAATAAGCAAGCACTAATATTTACTTTTGATCTTATTGCAATTATTGGTAGTATATTTTGTGCATTTTCACTTCGCCTAGGCTATTGGTATTATCCAGTGGAAGATAATAGCTTGTTGGTTCTAATATTTGCTTCACCGCTGCTAGCGCTTCCAATTTTTATTCGTTTTAAACTTTATCATCAAGTGGTCCGTTATTTAAGTTTTAAAGCACTTTGGTTTATTCTTCAAGCTGTATCGTTGTATGCTATTTTATGGGGGTTAATTATTTTTATGACTGCCCAAGAGGTCGTTCCACGTTCTGTAATTCTGATTAATTGGTTGCTAGTAATTATATCTATTGGTGGTTCACGTTTGTTTGCTCGCTGGCTACTAGAAATTAATAATTCATCATATAAAACAAATGTTCTTATATATGGTGCTGGTTCTGCTGGAAGACAATTATCTACTGCATTAAAAGAATCTAAAGAGTATAAGCCAGTTGCTTTTATTGATGATGCTAGAGAACTAAATCATCACTCCATTCAAGGTCTAGATGTATTTTCTCAAAATGATTTATCGGACTTAATAAAAAGAAAAAATATTAAAGAAGTATTGCTCGCTATCCCTTCATTATCTCGTTCTCGTCGAAGAGAAATCGTAAACAGTTTGGAGCCTTATCCAGTTATAGTTCGTTCATTGCCAGGTGTTGTAGAGTTAGCACAGGGCAAAGTAAAAGTTAATGACTTACTAGAAATAGACATAAGAGATTTATTAGGTAGAGAGTCAGTCCCTTCAAATATAGACCTTCTAAAAACAAATATTGCAAAAAAAATAGTTTTAGTTACTGGTGCAGGTGGCTCAATTGGCTCAGAACTTTCTAGACAAATACTATTTCTAAAGCCTAAAAAACTAATACTTTATGATATTAGTGAATCTTCTCTTTACCAGATTGAGCAAGAGCTAAAAAACATAAGCCCAACTAATATTGAAGTTATCCCTATTATAGGTTCAGTTGCTGACTTACTGAGAATGAAACTAATTTTCAAAGATTATGGGATACAAACTATTTATCATGCTGCTGCCTACAAACATGTCCCATTAGTTGAGCAAAATCCAACACAAGGAATATTAAATAATTCTATTGGCACAATGATAACTGCAGAGGCGGCAATTTATGCAAATGTTGAAACTTTTGTTTTGATTTCTACTGACAAAGCAGTTAGGCCAACAAGTGTCATGGGTGCAACTAAAAGAATTGCTGAGTTAGTTTTACAAGCACTTGATAAAAAACAACATAAAACCTGTTTTACTATGGTTCGATTTGGTAATGTGCTCGATTCTAGTGGATCTGTAATACCTCTTTTTAAAAAACAAATTAAAACTGGTGGTCCTGTAACAGTTACTCATCCTGATGTTGTTCGTTATTTTATGACTATACCTGAAGCGGTAGCATTAGTTATCCAGGCTGGCGCAATGGCAAATGGTGGAGAAGTATTTGTACTGGATATGGGCAAACCGATTCGTATTTATGATTTAGCTGTCAAAATGATTAAATTAAGTGGGCTAGAATTACTTAGTAGTGATAACCCCAAAGGTGATGTAGAAATTCAATATACGGGATTAAGGCCTGGTGAAAAACTTTATGAAGAACTTTTAGTTGATGGTAATTTTAATTCTACTGAAAATAAGTTGATTATGCGGGCCGAAGAAGAAATGTTGAGCTGGGATAAATTAGAGCCTGTCCTTGCTGAAATAAAAGAAGCGGCAACGAAATCTGAAATGAAAAAAAGTTACAAGCTGCTCAAGCAACTTGTACCGCAATTCAATCTAACAACTAATGATTGAGAATAACATAGAAATTAATATTAATAAATCAACAACTTATCGTCATCAGACATCTACATTAAGTTTTTTAGCAAAATAATTAATAGCTTCTACATAACCTCTAACGCTTCCACAATCAAAGCGATTCCCTTTAAATTTATAGGCAATAACCTTGCTCTGTTTAGCTTGAATTTTTAGAGCATCAGTGATTTGTATTTCACCATTCTTATGAGGTTTAATATCCTTAAGGATTTTAAAAATTTCAGGAGTTAGAATATAGCGTCCAATAATTGCCATATTGCTGGGGGCCATTTTCTCATCAGGCTTTTCTACCATATCTGTAACAAGATAAGTATTATCTGAATTTTCAATTAGATCACCAGTAATAATTCCATATTTACTGGTTTGACTCATTGGAACTTCTTGGATAGCGATGATTGAACACTGGTACTTATCATATACTTCAATCATCTGAGAGATTACCCCGTTTTCAGCACAATCACAAAGATCATCTGCTAAGATTACAGCAAATGGCTCCTCCCCAATTAGAGGTTCACCAGTAAGGATTGCATGGCCTAAACCGAGCATTTCTTTTTGACGAACATAAGTAAAAGTAGATTTTTTAATTATCTCTTTGATTTCTTTTAAGTAGTGATCTTTAGAAGTTCCATTTAACTGCGATTCAAGCTCAAATGCATTATCAAAATGATCTTCAATTGCCCTTTTTCCTCTTCCTGTAACAACTGCCATATTAGTTATTCCAGAAGATAAGGCCTCTTCAACTCCATATTGTAGTAAAGGTTTATTTAGTATTGGGAGCATTTCTTTAGGTACCGCTTTGGTAGCAGGTAAAAAACGAGTTCCATAACCAGCAGCTGGGAAAAGACACTTTTTAATCATCAAATATAATCTTTAACATTAATTTTATAATAGTGGTGTTATACCAGACCAAACATTATGGAGTTATAGGTATTTATATTAATTATATGTCTTAATAAACAGCTTGAATTAAAATTGAAACTAAATATTGAAATAATAATTTTCTTTTAAAAAAAATAAAACAATACTAGAATTCAATATTTAGAAGCATCAGAGTCTATCACTTTTAATCTAACAACCTAAAAAATTGAATTTTTAGGCGCTAATTTATCTTGATGCCATATCCATTACAATAGAAATACTGTCGCAGGTTTTTTGAATTTCACTATTGGTAAGAGTTGGATGAACAAGAAACATTAAAGACTCTTCTCCTAATTTTACTGCGTTAGGTAAGTTAATTTCTGGTCTCAACCCAGAATCTTTGAAAGATTTTTCTAAATATACTTCAGAACACGAACCAAAATAACAAGGAACTCCTAAAATTTGTATCTCATGAATAATTCGTTCTCGTGTCCAGTCAGCTTTTAACATCTCAAGATCAACAAAAACATAGCACTTATAAGCAGCATGTTCTATGAAATTATCAATACTTGGAACTCGAAGTCCATTACATTTCTTAGCTGTACGCCAAATTTTATTTGCATTTTTAACTCGTTTGTTATGCCAATCATCCATTCTTTTGAGCTGAATTTGGCCAATAGCTGCTTGCATTTCAGTCATACGCCAGTTGGTTCCAAAAGAGTCATGAATGTAACGATATTTATTTGAGGGCTTGGCTTGTAATGCAGAATTATAATTTTTACCATGATCTTTATAAGACCACATTTTTTTCCATAGTGATTTATCATTTGTGGCTACCATTCCCCCTTCACCACCTGTAGTAATAATTTTATCTTGGCAAAAACTCCAACAACCGATATGTCCAATTGAACCTACGTGCTTTTGTTTATATTTAGCTCCATGCGCTTGAGAACAGTCTTCTATTACAAATAAATTATATTCATCAGCTAATTCCATTATTTCGTCCATTTCACACGGCCAACCTGCCAAATGAACACATACAATTGCCTTAGTTTTCTTCGTGATATTTTTTCGAATAGATATAGGGCAAATATTTTGTGAATCAAGATTAACATCTGCAAAAATTGGTTTTGCACCTGCATTAACTATAGAAGAAACAGAAGCAATAAAAGTTCTAGGTGTAACTATTACCTCATCACCAGTAGATATGTTCAGTGCTTTAAATGCACTATCTAAGGCAAGGGTGCCATTAGCTAAAGCAACAGCATACTTTGTGTCACACCAACTTGCGAACTCTTGTTCAAATTCACGACATTTGGTCCCAGTCCAATAATTAACTTTATTAGACAAAAGGACACTACTGACAGCCTCAGCCTCTTCTTTAGTGAATGATGGCCATGATGAAAAACTAGTATTTAACATTATAATTTAATCTTTGCAGGAACACCAAAAGCTTTGGCATTATCAGGAATATCATTAATAACAACAGAACCAAGACCAACCATCACATTAATTCCTATTTTAATATTTTGTTTTACTGATGAGCCAATTCCAATCCAAGTTTCACTTCCAATTGAAACTTCTCCAGCAATTGCAACATTCGGACTAATGTGAACACCATTACCGATTAAGCAATCATGCTCTATTGTTGAATTAGTATTTATTATGCAAGAAATACCAATAGTTGCAAATGGATTTATAACTGCATTAGCCATAATAACTGTGCCTTTTTGAATTACAGAGTACTTACTCACTGATGCAAGTGGATGGATTAAAGAGGTTATTTTGGCATTATTTGATTGCAGCAACCTTATTTTTTCCATTCTAATTTTATTATCACCTATGGCAACAATACAAGCATCAAAAGCTTCTAGCGAAGAAACTAATTTATCCGTATCTCCATTAATTTTCCAAGATTCACATTTACTTTTATCTTTACTATCATCAAAAAAAACAATTTTTTGATAGCCGCATAGTTCAGCAATTTCTGCAACTACTTTTCCATGCCCGCTAGCCCCTAGGATTGCAATTGTCAGCATTTTTTTGTTCCAGTAAATTTAGGCATAGTTGAATTTCCATTTGCAGAAACACCGTCACGATTAATAACTTTTACTATCGTCAACAATATAATTTTTATATCTAGCCAAAAAGACTTATTATCTACATACCAGAGGTCATAATCAAACTTATCCTCCCAACTTATGCTATTTCGACCATTTATTTGAGCCCAGCCAGTAATTCCTGGTTTCACTTTATGCCGCCTAGCTTGTTGCTCTGTATACAAGGGTAAATAATCTTCTAGCAATGGACGTGGCCCAACCAAACTCATATTTCCATTTAATACATTCCATAGCTCAGGCAACTCATCTAAACTAATTGAACGTAAAAATTTACCAAATTTTGTCAACCTTTCTTCATCAGTAAGCAAATTTCCATTCTCGTCTTTACTGTTAGTCATAGTTCTAAATTTAATTAGCAGGAATAATTTTCCATTTAATCCAGGACGAAATTGCTTCAAAATTATGGGTGATCCTAAGTCAAGTCTAACTAATAGAGCGATCAAAATAAATAAGGGAAAAATTAGAGGTAGGCCCAAAATGATTAAAAGTATGTCAAAAAATCTTTTCACTATAAGATGATTCTTTGATAAAGATGAATTAGAAGTAATGTCAATTTATCCTGAGAAAAGTTTTCACTTGCATTAATGAAAGCTTTTTTTCCCATTTCAATACGAAGAATATCATTGTCAAGTAGTTTCTTCATCGCCTTCTCTAAATCTTTTTCAGAATAAACGTTTACAAGCACTCCTGTTTCACCATCTTTAATTGAATCACTCAAGCCATAAATATTAGAACCAATTGCTGGAATTCCACAAGAAGCAGCTTCAATAGTAGAAGTTCCAAAGCCTTCGCGATAACTTGGCATAACAAAAATATCAGAAGCCATCATGTATATTTCAGGTGTTTTTGTAAAGCCAATAAATTTAGTATATTTTAAAGAGGAATCTAATATTTTAGTCAACTCATTTGTAAGTTTATTTTCATCTGGACCTACAATTAACAAAAAGACATTATCATTAGTTCTAGAAATATTTTTAAACGCTTTTACAAGCTCAAACACACCTTTTTCTTTTTTTAATCTCCCAACAAATAAAAAAACTACGGAATGATTTGGAATATTTAATTTTTTTCGAATGTCGGTTCTTGCTTGTTTTGACGGCTTAAATCTTCTTAAATTGACTCCACTTATTGAGCCAGCTCCCAAAACTAAGGCATTATCTTTCTTAATTACACCCTCCTTAACTAAAAATTCTTTCTGAGAATTACTATCCACTAAGATTTGTGAGTTGAGAATACTTACTAGTCTATCTAGTAATCTTAATATCCACCTTTTAATACCTTTTTCAGTTGCCCAAGGCTGGCCTGTAAAAGTATGAAGGCGATTTGGAATTCCTGATATCCAAGCTGCAATTGCAGTTAAAAGGCCTGCCTTTGGATTTGCAGAATGGACTAAAGAGTATTTCTTTCTTCGCAATAATATTGTTAGCAAAAATAAAACATAAAGATCATAGAAAAGATTGATTTCCCTCCTAATTGGAATATTAATAATATTAACTTTATCTGAAATATTATCTAGCAAATTAGGGTTATCTTGCATATTAGTTAAGATAGAAACATTATATAACTTTGATAATGAATCAATTTGATGAACGAGAAAAACTCTTACAAACATCGGTGTATTGCAGACAATTGCTATATTTTTTTTATCAATGATTTGAAACACTCCTTCAATATTGATTTAAATTATAAGGGGTTTTTTGTTCACGTAAAGGGGTGGGATTATATTTTTATATAAATATTATTTGACAAATTGTAACTTTTTTAAACGCTTTCAAAGTAACTTAAACTATATTTATAATGCTTAATCCCTATTAACTAAGCTTGTAATAATAAAGCTAGTAAAAATATTATTAATGAATCTTACTAGATTTTAGATTTTATAAAAACAATATTTAATTTCTCTTGGTCCATTTATCCTCACTTAAATGAAAACCAGGAAGTTTCAAACAATGTAAAATATGAATACAATTAAGTATGAAACAAATCTATTTAACAAAGACTGTTTTCAGTGAATCACTCGAATAAGAAAAATGCAAAATAAATTCAAAGTAGCTGATAAAGTTTATTTAAGCATTGATTTTGAAGACTGCTCTCATGACTTTAAAAGAAATTTAGGGCTAAATAAGAATAATAAAATTAAAGAGAAGGCTCTATGGCGATCTTATGGAGTAATAAATAATTTTCTTGAATCAAAGCTTGATGGTGCAAAAATTACATTTTTTTGTACTGGAATATTAGCTACTAAATGTCCAGAATTGATAAAAAAAATTTCTGATGATGGGCATGAAATTGCATGTCATTATTATTTTCATGACTCTGTACGTGATGAAAGTTTAGAGGAATTCGAAAAAAATATTGTATTAGCCATTAATGAACTTGAAAAATGCTCAAATAATAAAGTTATGGGATTTAGAGCTCCAAATTTTTCGATTAGAGCATCTGATGACAATCATTTTAAAATAATATCAAAATATTTTAAGTATGACTCTTCATTAAATATTAATGATGAATCTGAAATAAATAGATTAAAACAATCAATTAATTCTAATGAATTAAAATTAATTCCAGTAGTTGCTGAAAAGCCTTATCTGGGATTGCCATATATGAAGTCTGGTGGATCATATTTAAAATTATTTAATGTTCATTTTTCACTACAAGTTATTTCTAAAAACTTATTAAAAAAACAAATTTCACAGGTTTATTTACATCCTTATGAATTTGTATCAGATATGTCTTTTTATACCAACTGGAAAGAGATGAACGGGCTTTCTTTTTTTAAAAAAATCTATTGGTTACTGCGACAAAGTCAGTGGCATATTGTAGGAAATAAATCTGTACTTAGAAAACTAGATAAAATATTTTCAAAGTATCAACATGGTGGACAAATAAAGGATATTTAAGTGAACAAAGCTAATGAAATTAAAAGTGAAAATAATAGATATATTTTAGGATTATCAACTATGGGCTCTAGTTCGGCTTGTATTTTTAAGGGCAAGGAGCTTATTGCTGCAATTGAAGAGGAAAGAATTACAAGAATAAAAAATGATGGAGGGTTTCCAATTGAATCTATCAAAGAGTGCCTTTCAATAGCAGGTATTTTGATTGAAGATGTTAGTGATATTTGTGTTTATTGGAAACCTTTTAAGATTTCATCAAGAGTATTTGCTGTTTTAAAAAAAATAATATTTTCCGTAAAATTCAACACACCACTTAAATACACTTTTGATAGAATTAAATCTTTATTCTTACAAAAAGAAAATGCATTATATCCAGAGGATCGAGGTAGCTGGCTTGAGTTGTTTTTTATTAAAAAAATTATAAATAAAAATGTAGGGGCTTTCTATGGGAAGGTTTCTTTTCTCGATCACCATCTTACTCATCAGTCATACGCCGCAGCAATTCAAAACTGGAATAATTCAATTATATTATCTTATGATGGTGGAGGAGAATCCTACTCTTCAATATTAAGTGTTAACTTAAATAATAAATTAATCAACCTCAAAAAAATAAAATGGCCTAACTCTCTTGGTCATTTTTATAGTTTCTTTACTGGGTATTTAGGTTTTAGGATGCTTGAAGGTGAATATAAGATGATGGGTCTAGCTCCATATGGAAAGCCAGTTTATAAAGATGTAATTCTTGCTCAAATTTTAATACTTAAGGAAAATGGTGATTATCACTTTAATACCAAACTATGTGATTATCACGGAGCCCTTCAAGGAAATTTTAACAATCAACTAACTGAATTATTTGGGCGCCCTAGAGCTAACAGTGAAACTCCAACTCAACACCACCACAATCTAGCGTCTAGTGTTCAGGCAGCTTTTGAAGAAGCGCAAATGCATATGATTACTTGGGCAAAGAAAGTATATCCAGAAATAGATAAACTCGTTTTATCTGGTGGATGCGCACTAAATGTATCTGCTAATGGAAAAATTTTAAGCTCTAAACTGTTTAAAAAAATATCTCTTCCACCAGCCCCTCATGATGCTGGATGCTCAATAGGCTCTGTGTTAGCATATTCTTATAATAAAGATAAAATCTTTAATTTTTCAAAATTTAAAAATGTTAGCTCACCATATCTTGGTCGTAACAATACTAATGATGAAATCAGAAATTCTTTTAATCAACTAAATGTCAGTATTCCAAATAAACTTAATGATGATGATTTAATTAATTTCACTGCTAATGCTCTAATAAACAAGAATATTGTTGCTTGGTTTAATGGAAGGGATGAATTTGGTCCAAGGGCTTTAGGCTCAAGGTCTTTTCTTGCTGATCCACGAAATGATGATATAAGAAATGAGATTAATAAGAAGATAAAAAAACGTGAGCTGTTTAGACCATTTGCACCATCTGTAATTAAAGAGGAATGTGGAAACTTCTTTGATATTCAGCAGGATAGTCCATATATGAACATAGTTGCAAATGTCCTTGAGGATAAAAAAGATATTATTCCTGCAATTACTCATATTGATGGCTCAGCACGAGTGCATACAGTTTCATATGAATCCAATCCTATGTATTATAATTTGCTAAAAAAGTTTGGGGAAAAAACTGGTATCCCAGTTTTACTTAATACATCTTTTAACATTCAGGAGCCAATAGTTAAGAGCCCTACAGATGCTATTTCGACTTTTCTAAAAAGTGGAGTTGACTATCTTGTAATTGGAAATTATATTTGTGATAATGAATGGAAGAAAAAGAATAGTAAATGACTAAATGTAACTAATTAAAAAATCAACTATCACTTTATTTATAAACAAATAATATATTTATAAAAGCTTCAAGTTCATGTTAATGATGGAGCTGAAGATCCGTGCACTCTAAATGGAAGTGACATGAAAAAACTAGCAATACAACTTCAAAATATTGGACTCTCTGATGACACCTTTAATATGTTAAAGGGAACTCGTCATGAAAGTTTAAATGAAGTTAATCGCGACCAAACAACATGGCAATTTATTAAGTAGCTTAAAAAAAGATTTTAATAATTCTTTAGTTTTTCTTAATGAGTAATTGATAAAAAAAATATTATCGATAGTATATAATTTCAC
>CAJXYM010000018.1 GCA_913063045.1 uncultured Flavobacteriales bacterium
GGGCTCGGAGATGTGTATAAGAGACAGTCATTACTATTATATTCTTGTGAATATGACCAGAATTATTATGACGTAACTGTATCAGTTAATGCCACTAGCTACAAGCTTGAAAATTCAACAGTTACATGGAATAATATGTCAGATGATATTGTGTTAGATATTAATAATGGAGCACCAAAATCTCTTTTTTACCCAGTTATAATCAAATATAACTTTAATGGAAATATTTTAGATTATTTAGATGCTAGCTCTGGTAATATTTACTTGTCAGATAATACTGATAATTGTTGTCTTGGGTCTGGAGGAGGTGATTATAGCGGTGAAACTAATGGAATAATTTGTAATTGTGAACTAGATGGTCCAATTGTTCATCAAATAGAAATAGAATTTAAAAACAATAGCTATCAACCTATTACTTTTTATGATTCTAATTACGAGTATACAGTAGCGCTCGTTGATCCTTATGTGAATATTAACGGAGAAAGAACAGATCAATCGCTTAGAAGATCACCATCTAGTAATAATATAATTTGCGAATCAGAGGTATTTACTTTTACAGGAGGAAGCAATAATGGCGGTAGTTCATCATTTTCTTTTAATTGCAGTAATGGTAATTGTATTGATCCAGATGATGGAAGTGGTCAATATTCATCATTGTCAGCATGTCAAAGTGCTTGTGGTGTAACTCCCTCTTGGAATTGCAGTAGTGGTAATTGTTATGATCCAGGCACTGGAAATGGTCAATATTCAACATTATCAGCATGTCAGAATAACTGTATTAATCCTCCGCCAACTGGATCATGTAATATTTCTAGTGTGTCTTCATCACCTTATACTACAATTATTACACCAACACCCAATATCTTTAACTTTGGAGATGTTATTACAGTTGAAATGTATCATCCTTCTTATAATTATAATCAGGGTTCGATAGAGTTGTATAAAAATGAAGTATTTATAACATATTTAGGTAGTGGTGGTTGGGTGAATAGTCAACAAACATTTACACTCCCATCATCTTCACAAATTTCTGCTTCAAATTGTTATACAATAAGAGTAACTGGAGTGGCAGGAAATCCTCCTTATTTTAATGTGTCAAGTCCAATTACAATTTATTAAAATATCATAACAATTTTTTACTAGTTATTGGTTAAAATAACACTGGATAAAAGAGTTAAAAAGATGCGGTGAGGAAGGGATTCGAACCCCCGAAACAGTTTCCCGTTTACACGCTTTCCAAGCGTGCGCCTTAAGCCACTCGGCCACCTCACCATTAATTGTTTGCGAATTTATAAATTAAATAGTGATTTCTCCTCTAAGATTAGTCTCTATTTTTTTACAGATTTCTTTTCGATCTAATCTTGCTCCTAGTAAAAACATAAGCTTAGTTAAAGCTGCTTCTAACGTCATATCGTGACCACTTATTACTCCGATTTTTTGCAGAATCTCACTTGTCTGATAATGTCCTTGATTTACACTGCCAGATAAACATTGAGAAATATTAACAATAACTTTATCTTTTTTAATAGCATTCGTTAATTCCTCAATAAACCAATTATTTGTTGTTGCATTGCCAGAGCCAAAAGTTTGAAGAATTATCCCTTTCGATGAATCTAAAACAGCTTTTACAACTTCTTTTTTAATAGAAGGGAATAGCTTAAGTATTCCAACATCATCTGATATATTCGTGTGAATGTTAATCTCTGATACTATTGGGTTATTGATGTACTGTTTTTTATATTTTATTTTCACTCCTGCTTTTGCTAATACAGGATAGTTAGGAGATTGAAAAGCATCAAAATTATCAGCATTTACTTTTACTACTCTATTTCCTCTATAAAGTTGATATTCAAAATATACACATACCTCTTTAACAATATTACTAGCTGCTATTTCAATAGAGGTGATTAGATTTTCTTTTGCATCTGTTCTTTTAATGCCTATTGGAAGTTGAGAGCCAGTTAGTATTACTGGTTTACTAATACCTTCTAGCATAAAACTTAGCATGGAAGCTGTATAAGCCATAGTGTCTGAACCATGTAGAATAACAAATCCATCATATTTTGTGTAATTTTTTTTAATACAATTTGCTAACTCTATCCAGACATGAATACTCATATTTGAAGAGTCAATGGGCTCACTAATTGTTACATGATCAAGTATAGATCCGCAATCTTTTAATTCAGGAAATGCTGTTTTTAGCTCGTCAAAATTAAAAGGGCTTAACACATCTTCTTTTTTCACCATTCCTATTGTCCCTCCAGTATAGACTAGTAATATTTTTTTCATCATATATTGAAAAGTTTATTAGCATTCTCAGTAGTTATTTTAGCTATCTTTTCAATATCTATATTGTAGATGTTAGAGACTTTTTGAGCAATATCTAAAATATATTTACTTTCATTTCGACCTCCTCTGTTTGGGGCAGGTGTTAAGTAAGGAGAATCTGTTTCTAACATAATATGGTCTAAAGGTATTTGATTAATAATTTTATCTAAACCTCCATTTTTGAAGGTTATTACACCTCCAACACCTAGGAAGAAGCCCTTTAGGTCTATGACTCTTTCAGCATCCTTAACACTTCCAGTAAAGCAATGAAACACTCCACGAAGGTTACTATCATTTAATTTTTCAACTATTTCTATAGCCTCATTAAATGATTCCCTAACATGAATAACTATAGGTAGATTAAATTTCTTTGCAAGATTAATTTGATGTTCAAAGGCTTTTTTTTGAAGCTCTAATGTTGTTTTATCCCAATGTAAATCAAGACCAATTTCTCCAATAGCTATAAAATTCTCTTTCTCTAGCATGTCATTAACATGTTCTAGTTCTTTATCAATATTGTTTTTTTTTACACTGCAGGGGTGTAGACCTATCATAGGAAAACAATTATCAGGAAATTCTCTACTTAAGTGAAGCATTTGATTTGTAGTTGTAGAATCTATATTTGGAAGCAGCATTTTTTTTATACCATTCTCAATCGCACTATCAATTACATTATTAATGTCTTTGTCAAACTGTGATAAATAAAGGTGTGTATGAGTATCAATAAATTCCATTATGCAATATTAGTTAAATTCTTTAGTTTTACATTCGTGTCAAAACCACTTAAAATACTTATTGTTAGATTTAGCTCTATAGGAGATATAATACTTACTTCTCCAGTAATTAGGAATCTAAAAAATCAGTTAGATTGTGAAATACATTTCTTAACAAAATATAAATATCATGAGCTACTTCAAAATAACCCGTACCTTGATAATATATTTTATCTTCAAAAATCTATTTTAGAAACTATAAGAGACCTTAAAAAAGAAGAATTTGATTATGTAATAGACCTACATAATAACCTTCGTTCTTTTTTTCTTTTCTTTTTAGGCCCAAATATTAAGAAGTATAATAAATCAAATTTTAAAAAATATTTATATATAAATTTTGGTATTAATTTACTTAAAAATGAACATGTTGTTGATCGCTATATGAATTCAGTTGTTTCTTTAGGAATTGAAAATGATCATAAAGGATTAGATTATTTTATTGGCGCTAATACAAGTGTTAACTTTGATACTAAACAAAAATATTTAGCTTGGAGTATTGGCGGCTCACATATCCAGAAACAATTATCTGTAATACAAATTTCTAAAGTATGCTCTCAACTAAAATTACCAATTATATTATTAGGAGGAGAGCAAGAAAAAGAAAACGGCGAAGAGATTAAAAAATTAGTATGTAACGATAGTGTTATTAATTTATGTGGGCAATTAACAATAGATGAGTCAGCTTATATAATACATGATAGTTTTCTTTTATTGACAAATGATACTGGTCTTATGCATATTGGGGCTGCATTAAAAAAGACTATAATATCTTTTTGGGGTTGTACTAAACCTGATTTAGGGTTTTCTCCTTATTTAAGTAATGATAATTCCCTTCAGATAATTTCTGATAGATCACAACGTCAATGTTCCAAACATGGAAATTCATGTAAGTTCTCTGATGATGGATGTGTTAAGCTTATTGATTCTGATGAGATATATCAGACTTTGAGAAAATATCTAGACTAGACAAAAAGAGCCTTTAATTCTGTTGCATCACTTGCTTTCATTTTACCTGCTAATATTAAAGATAGTTGTTTTCTTCTTAAAGCACCTTCAAATCTTAGTGTTTCAAGTTCTGTCTCAGGTTTTACTGAAGGTACCTTTACAGGTCTGCCCATATTATTAACGGCTACAAAGGTATAGATCGCTTCATTACATTTTGTTTTTTCACCTGAAGAAGTGTCTTCAGCCCAAACATCTAAAAAAATCTCCATTGAGGAATTAAAAGATCTAGATATCTTGCCTTCAATTGTAACAATACTTCCTCTTGGAATAGGTTGATCAAAGCTAACATTATTAACAGATGCCGTTACAGATGTTCTATTAGAATGTCTTTGTGCTGTTATGGCCGCAGTAATGTCCATCCAATATAGTAACCGTCCTCCCATTAAGTTATCTAAATTATTGGTGTCATTGGGTAAAACAATCTCTGTTAGAATTGCGCTAGATTCTTTTGGTGTTTTCGTTGTCATATTTACAGAGATAAAATCCAAGCTTCTGGATTTTCATTACGAATTTTTTTGAGTTCAATTAAAGCTAATTCCTTACTAATATGTTTAGAGTAACATACTCGCATAATTTTATTATTACCATCATTAACAATGGATGCTTTATAGTTCCATCTATTTAGTCTAGAAACAAGATTATTTGCATTTTTTCTTTCACTAAATGCACCTGCAATTACAAAAAAATTATCTTTTTTTATTACAACAGTAGTTTCGTTTTTTGGAACAGTAGATTTAATTTCTTTTTTTACTGGTTGAATAATTTCATTTGAAATTATGACAACTTTCTCATCAATATAAGCCTCGCTTTTAGTGTCTATGCTTGTTTCTATAGGCAAAATAGATGCCATTTGTATGTATAGATTATTTATTCCATTTTGCTGAGTGATACTGATTAAAGATATTCCAATTAAAGGAATAAGTATTGCTGCAATTTTTAAAAGTTTTTTGGAGCTAAATTCATTTCTCTTTGAAATATCTTTTAAAGATTTATCTATTTGTATTTTTTGATTTCTCTTAATCGAATGATTTATTGTAGGATGTAAACCATAAGAGCTAAGATTATAGTTCATAGCTAAGTCTTGAGAGAAAATTATTTTATTCTCAGAGCTAAGAGAGAAAATACCAATTTTATTTACTCTTAGAGACTTGTATTTATTTAGCTTTAGTAGATTCTCATTAACAAAATCTATAACCTTATCTTTTGCTTTTTCTTGAGAGAGATTCTCTTGCTTAGCAATATGATTTATAAGAAGACCATCATTTTCTTTTAGCTCAGTATTAAATAAAATTGATTTTCCAGGAGGAGTGATTATCCCAGCTTTGATGTTTAATTTAGCAGAATTTTTATTGCCAATAAACCCTCCAAATCCCATAATAATAACACAATCATGTGTATAGAGTAATTCAGAGATATAGTGTTCCACATTATTAATCATATTACAAAAATAGTTAATTTATATTATTTTTACTAAAATTAATTATTGAACAGATTTAAGTGTTAAATTCTTGTTTTAATAATTTATTAAGATCTTCCTCAGTATCTACAGATATGTTATCATAAACTGTTTCACATATAGATATTTTATAATGATTATCTAACCATCTTAATTGCTCTAAATTATATTTACTCTCATTTTTTGTTTCTTTTAGCTTAGTTATTTTTAATAATATTGATTCTTTAAATGCATAGATCCCTATATGTTTAAAAAACATATTATTGGATTTTTCTCTTTCTCTGAAAAAACTAAGTGCAATATTATTTTTATCAAACATTACTTTTACAACATTAGGGTCATTAATTTGAATATCACTAGTAATCTTTTTAGCTAAGGTTCCTATTTCTATATGTGGTTTTTTGAATAATTTAATCAAATTTGAAATCTGTTGTGGATTTATTGTAGGTTCATCTCCCTGAATATTTATAATTACATCAAATTTTTTATCTATTTTTTGAATGATTTCGGCACATCTATCTGTGCCAGATTGATGATTTTTTGCTGTCATTTTAACATTGCCATTAAAACTTTTAACATGAGTAAAAATCCTTATATCATCTGTAGCAATTATTAGATCATTTAATTCTTTACACTTTTTGGCTTGCTCATAGACTCTTTGAATCATTGATTTCCCGTGAATGTTAACTAATGGTTTTCCTGGAAATCTTGATGAATGATATCTTGCTGGGATAATGCCTAATACGTTCATTTTAAATTTTTAAACTTAATTGACATGCAATTGTTCTTTGTGGCTGCATGTCAGCTGGCCTGCTCATGTACTCTCTATTAAAAAGATTATTTAATATTATGCTTAACTTAGAGTTTTTATCAATGTTATATCCTGCTCTTATATCAACAATAAAGTCTCCGTTTTTAAACTCTTCTCTAGCCTCATTAATTCCAGGAATTAATTGATCATTAACCCATTCATCAGTAAATATTTTATCAATATTTTTCATAAAATCATTATATCTTAAGCTAGTTCCAAGTATGTATTCTTGAAAAATAAATTCTGCATCAATTTTTGCTATATGTTGGTATCTATATTTTAAAATAGAGGGGTCTGAACTTGAATTATTATATGTAAGATCAGGTCCTATTGTTTCTCCATTAATGACTAGCGGGCCTATACTTTGGGTATATATTAAGTCAGGCTCTAAAGCAATGGGATTCATGTACGTATATCCTCCAATTAAATTAATTTGTAAATCATTATTGATTTTTCCTTGTCCATTTACACTTAGTTCAACTCCGCTAATCTGTGTCTTTCCAATATTGACAGATTTAAATCCAAGACCATAAAGCGGCATTGTGGTAGGGTCTCCCCATTGTCCAAAAGTAAACTCCATCATATCATTATAGTTCATTGTGAATGCGGCAATATCTAAAAACCCACTCCATTTGTTATATTTTAATTTTTGTTTAATAGCAATTTCTGAACTCCATCCACTTTCTGGCATAAGTTCTGGATTAGCATATATTTCTATCCCAGAAGCATTTGTTGATACAAATAACTCAGCCATTGAAGGAAATCTATATCCCTGCCCCCAAGATGTTCTTAAAAAAGTAGATGCCCCAATTTCATAATTTAAACCTGCTCTAAAGACTGGGCGACCAATAGCAAATTGATTGATGGAGTCGCCATTAATCAGATGTTTAATTTCTGAATTAAGACTAAAGAACTCAAATCTAGCACCAGATGATATATTTAGTTTACCTATTTTTTTATCTAGTTGACTGTAAGCGGCATGATTTCTCCTAAAATTTTTTCCTTGAAATGTTTTTGAATTTGCAAAAACGATTTCATTAGTTGTTCCAACTGTAAGGCTTAAGTCAATGTTTTCTAAATTTTTCTGCCATTGGTAATCACTATAATATGTTTTCGATCTGTTTGTGTTTTTTATAGAGTCTCCTTTTGTGGCATTATCATTTATAACTTTTAAGTATCTTGTTTTAAATGTATGTCTATTATTTCCTTTTATAAAAGTTATGTAAGGGTCAATATTATATGTGTCTCCATTAGTATTAGTTAGCTCATTATTTAGTGGAATAAGTGCGCGATCATATCCATCCCATACTATAACAGATGCAGTAGTTTGATAAAGAAAGTTTGCATTAAGGCCGTAGCTGAGTCCCTTGATATTAGGGTTTTTAAAAAGAGAGTTGACATTAAATCTTTTTCTATCTGTGGTTTCGCCTTGGCGATAGCCATCATCAAGAAATATATTCCCGCCAACTGAAAGGTCGAAATTTTGAAGTTTGTATGATTGTAAAAACTCTAAACCTTTAAACGCTCTTCTCTTGTCACCGTTCCAGTTTAATTCATTTCTTTTAGGGAAATCAATTAAGCCAAAATTCATATTTACTTTGGTAAATCCAGGGCTTATGTTTTTATCTATTTCAGATTGTTTTGGATATGAGGTTCTAATATTAACTACACCATTTAATGCAGAAGATCCGTATAGAGCTGAAGAAGCTCCTTTAATAACTTCCACTTGATTAATGTTTTCTGTTGCTATTAAGTTCCATTGAACTTGTCCGGCATCCCCCGATATCAGAGGCATATCATCAACTAAAACCATAACACGCGTTCCTGTTCCATAGCTCCATCCGCTTCCTCCTCTTATATTTGCCTGTCCATCAGTAATATTTAATCCAGGTATCTGCTCCATAGCAGTTTTAATATTATTTGAGTTTTTGTTTTCTATAAGACTTGGTTTTATAACTTCCATGGAAACAGTAGTCTCTTCTATCTTTTGATTATATTTCCCAGCAGAAACAACAACTGTATTTAGTTTTTCTGAAGAACTTTCTAGAAAAATTTTAATCAATTCATTTTTTTGTGTCTTAAAATCAATCTCTCTAACTAAAGTTGTATAGCCTAAATATTTAAATGTTAAATTAGTTATTAATTTTATTTCAGGTTCTTTATTTAATATTAAAGAAAATTTCCCATCTAAATCTGTTGATGTTCCGGTGTTTTGATCCGTTATTATATTAACACCAATTAAGGCCTCATCATTATCTTTATCAAAAACTATTCCATTAATCGTTTGACCAAAAGAGTTTTTAGTAAATATTATAAAAATTGCAAGCCAGAAAAATCTTCTTATCATCTAGAATAAATATATACAAATATAGAAAACCAAAATTGATGAATTATAATTATAATTTTTATAAAAAAAATATACATTTGCCGTAGAAAACACTAAAACATTAAGTCAAAATATATATTATGAATGATAATCTAAAAAAATTTATGTTGTGGGTAGAGGATCTTAATCCGGGAGAGACTGAATTTCTACAGGCAGTTGAGGAGGTTGCTGAGGCGGTTTTACCAATTCTTGATACAACAGAGAGGTTTAAGGGCAGAAAAATACTTGAACGAATGATTGAGCCTGAAAGAGTTGTTATGTTTAGAGTTCCATGGACAGATGATAAAGGAGAAATTCATGTAAATAGAGGTTTTAGAATTGAGATGAATTCAGCAATTGGTCCTTATAAAGGTGGTTTGAGATTTCATCCATCTGTGAACTTATCAATTTTAAAGTTTTTAGCTTTTGAACAGGTGTTTAAAAATGCTCTTACAACTTTACCTTTAGGCGGAGGAAAGGGAGGTGCAAATTTTAACCCTAAAGGAAAATCTGATAATGAAATAATGAGTTTTTGTCAATCATTTATGACTGAGTTGTCTAGGCATATTGGACCAAATACAGATATTCCAGCAGGTGATATAGGAGTTGGGGGTAGAGAAATTGGTTATATGTTTGGTCAATATAAAAGAATTAGAAATGAATTCACTGGAGTTCTAACTGGCAAAGGACAAGGCTGGGGAGGTTCATTAATAAGACCTGAAGCAACAGGCTATGGTAATGTGTATTTTGCTCAAAATATGTTAAAACTTAAAGGGGACTCTTTTAAAAACAAAACTGTTGCTATTTCTGGTGCAGGTAATGTGGCTCAGTACTCTTGTGAAAAAGCAACTGAGTTAGGAGCTAAAGTTGTAACTCTTTCAGATTCTTCTGGATATATTTTTGATAAAGATGGTATTGATGCGGAAAAATTATCATTTATAATGGAACTTAAAAATGTTAAAAGAGGTCGGATCAAAGAATATGCTGATCAGTTTGGTTGTGAATTCCACCCTGGAAGACCATGGGGCGTTAAATGTGATATTGCACTTCCTTGTGCTACGCAAAATGAGCTTGATGATTCTGAAGCAAAGTTATTAGTTGAGAATGGTTGTATTTGTGTGGCTGAAGGCGCAAATATGCCTTCTACACCTGAGGCTGTTGAAGTGTTCTTAAATGCCAAGATATTATTTGCTCCCGGCAAGGCTTCAAATGCGGGTGGAGTGGCAACATCAGGCTTAGAAATGTCGCAAAACTCAATTAGAATGAATTGGACAAGAGAGGAGGTGGATGCTAAATTAAATAATATCATGAATGATATTCATAGTCAATGTGTTGAGCATGGGAAAGAAGGGGACTATATTAATTATGTAAAGGGAGCTAATATAGCTGGATTTTTAAAGGTTGCTGACGCTATGTTAGATCAAGGGGTAGTTTAAATATTACTTTTTGAGTACTTTGAGAAAAGTGGTTTAAACTTGAAGTCAAAATTCAAATATTTTAATATTTTCACCCCTTTTTTATGTAATTTTGTTAGAATAAAATAGATATAATATGATAGGGAAATTTCAACAGCAACTAAAAGATGAATTAGTAAATATTTCAGAAGCTGGATTGTTTAAGAAAGAAAGAATCATTATTCAGCCTCAGTCCACAGAAGTTGAGGTAGACACAGGAGAAAAAGTGCTTAATTTTTGTGCCAATAATTATTTAGGATTATCTTCTCATCCAGAAGTTGTTAAAGCAGCAAAAGATACATTAGATACTCATGGTTTTGGAATGTCTTCAGTACGCTTTATTTGTGGAACACAAGATATTCATAAAGAGCTAGAAAAAAAAATATCTTTATTCTTGTCAACTGAAGATACAATTTTGTATGCAGCTGCTTTTGATGCAAATGGCGGTTTATTTGAACCATTATTTAGTAAAGAGGATGCTATTATCTCTGACTCATTAAATCATGCATCAATAATTGACGGTGTTAGACTATGTAAAGCAGAAAGATATAGGTATAAAAATAATGATATGTCTGATTTAGAAGCTCAGCTAATTAAATCACAAGATCAAAGAAATAGAGTTATAGTTACTGACGGGGTGTTTTCTATGGATGGATATATTGCTCAGCTAGATAAGATATGTGATTTAGCTGAAAAGTATGATGCTCTTGTGATGGTAGATGACTGTCATTCTACTGGCTTTGTAGGGCCTACTGGCAGAGGAACGCATGAGCATTGCAATGTTGTTGGCCGGGTAGATATTATAACAGGTACTCTTGGAAAAGCATTAGGAGGAGCAATGGGAGGTTTCACTTCTGGAAAAAAAGAAATTATTGAGATGTTGAGACAGAAGTCAAGACCATATTTGTTCTCAAATTCTTTAGCTCCATCAATAGTTGGCGCAGGAATTAAAGTTTTAGATATTTTATCTGATTCTACATTTTTAAGAGATAAGTTAGAATCTAATACAAAATATTTTAGAAAAAAAATGTCTGATGCTGGATTTGATATTAAAAAAGGAATTCATCCAATAGTTCCAGTAATGCTGTATGATGCCAAGCTAGCAGGTTTAATGGCTGACAAATTACTAGAGGAAGGAGTTTATGTTGTTGGGTTTTTCTTTCCTGTAGTTCCTAAAGATCAAGCAAGAATAAGAGTTCAATTATCAGCAGCTCATACTATTGAAAATATTGATAAAGCAGTTGCGGCATTTATAAAGATAGGTAAAGAGTTAGCTGTCATTCAATAAGATTGGTTAAAAAATATTTTGCTAGAGATAAAAAAAGTGTAATTTTGCAGCCCTTTAATAAGTAAAAAAATATATACAGTGGACACATTAAGTTATAAAACAATATCATCAAATAAAGAGACTGCTAACAAGCAGTGGTTTTTAGTTGATGCACAAGGTCAAACATTAGGAAGGTTTTCATCAAAAATTGCAAAAGTTTTAAGAGGAAAATATAAAACAAATTTTACTCCTCATGCTGATTGTGGTGATAACGTAGTTATTATAAATGCAGCAAAAATTACAATGACTGGTACTAAAATGAATGATAGAGAAATTTTTAGTCATACAGGATATCCTGGTGGTCAAAAAAGAATAACTCCTTTAGAAATGCTAGCGAAAGATGGTACTTCGGTTGTTAAACATGCTATTAAAGGGATGCTACCTAAAAATAAACTTGGAGCAGCTATACTAAGAAACTGCTATATTTTTTCTGGAGATGATCACGATAAGCAAGCACAAAAACCTACAATTCTTAATTTAAACGAACTTTTATAATCATGGAGATAATTCACACTATTGGAAGAAGAAAGGCATCTGTTGCTAGAATTTACATGTCTAGCGGTAAAGGTGTAATTACAGTAAACAAAAAAGATTATAAAGATTTTTTTCCTGTTGAAGTTTTACAAGCTAAAGTTACTCAACCATTCAAATGTTTAGACTTAGAAGGTAAATTTGATGTTAAAGTAAATGTAAATGGAGGAGGTACCACTGGGCAATCAGATGCTATAAAATTAGCAATAGCAAGAGCCTTGTGTGAGTTAGACCCTGAACATAGAACATTATTAAAAACAGAAGGTCTTCTGACCAGAGACCCTAGAGTTGTGGAGAGAAAAAAACCTGGACAGAAAAAAGCCCGTAAAAAATTCCAGTGGGTTAAAAGATAATATTATTAACTATTGTTTAGCATCTAAACTAATAAGACAAGTAATAACTTCTACTTATTAGTTGCTTAAACTTAAAAAAAAGAACGTAAACATGTCAAGAACAAATTTTAAAGAATTATTAGAAGCAGGAGTTCATTTTGGACACTTAAAGAAGAAGTATAATCCAGCAATGTCTCCATATGTTTTTATGGAGCAGAATGGAATTCATATCATTGATTTGAATAAAACTGTTGCCATGATTGAGGCAGCTACTTCAGCAATGAAGCAAATTGCAAAGTCAGGCAAAAAGATATTATTTGTTGCTACTAAAAAGCAAGCAAAAAATATTGTTGCAGAGACAGCGAAAGAATTAAATATGCCATATATTACTGAAAGATGGCCTGGAGGTTTATTAACTAATTTTGCTACTATAAGGAAATCTATTAAGAAAATGGATGGAATTGACAAGATGAAAGTTGATGGGACTTTTGATACATTATCTAAGAGAGAAAGACTTCAAATAAACAGAACTAGAGAAAAGCTTGAGCTTAATTTTGGAAGTATTGTAAAAATGAATAGAATGCCTGAGGCTATTTTTATTGTTGATATTAATAAAGAGCACATAGCTGTTAAAGAATCTCAAAAACTAGGCATAAGATCTTTTGGAATTACGGATACTAATACTAACCCATCATTTGTTAATTTTCCAATACCTGGAAATGATGATGCTTCTAAATCTATAGAATGTATTATGAAAATTATTCATGAAGCTGTTTCTGAAGGGTTGGAAGAAAGATCTAATGAAATGGATAAGAAAGCAGTAGAAAAGAAGGATAAGGCTAAGAAGATATCTGAAGAAAGTAAAAAATAATTAATAAAAAAAACGTAAAACTATGGCAAATTCAAATGAAATTTTCGAATCAATTAAAGGACTTTACACAGAATTCGAAGCACAACACAATGGAACAACTAAGGCGTCTAAGAGTAGAGCTAGAAAAGCAATTGGTGAATTAAAAAAGTTAGTAACAGATTACAGAAAATCATCTGTAGAAGAAAGTAAAAAATAATTTAAATACATAAGTAAAATGACGAAAATTACAGCATCAGATGTAGCAAAACTGCGTAAACAAACCGGAGCTGGTATGATGGATTGTAAAAAAGCTCTTGTTGAAACAGCAGGAGATTTTGAAATGGCAGTTGATGTTTTAAGAAAGAAAGGTCAAAAAGTTGCAGCAAAGAGAGCAGACAGACAGGCTTCAGAGGGAGTCGTAATTGCTAAAAATAATAGTGATGAAACTAAAGCAATTTTAGTTTCTTTAAATTGTGAAACAGATTTCGTTGCAAAAAATGATGACTTTATAAAACTTGCTTACTCAATTTTAGATACTGCAATCGATAACGATGTCAACGATACTGCATCGCTTAATAGTTTAACTTTGGGAAATATGAGTATTGAAGATAAGATTATCGAGCAAACTGGGGTAATAGGTGAGAAGCTTGAGGTTAGTTGCCTCGTGGTTATTGGAGAGCAGGTAAGTTCATATATTCATGCAGGAAATAGACTTGCTACCATCGTAAGTTTTAATGATAAAGCTGATATACAAGTAGCTAAAGATGTAGCAATGCAAGTTGCTGCAATGAACCCTCTAGCAGTTGATAAGGAAGGGATCTCTCAAGAAGTAATTGATAGAGAGTTGGAAGTTGCTAAAGACTTAGCTAAACAAGAAGGTAAGCCAGTTGAAATGTTAGAGAAAATTGCTTTAGGTAGATTAAATAAATTTTACAAAGAAAATACTTTATTAAATCAAGCATTTATAAAAGATGGAAAGAAATCAGTTTCTCAATATCTTCATGATCATAAGGATAGTCTATCTGTCGTGGAATTTAAGAGATTGGGGTTAGGGAATTAAATTTTTAAAAAAGAGATTATTTTAATCTCTTTTTTTTTTGAATTAAAATTATGAAATACAAAAGAATTTTATTAAAACTCAGTGGGGAAGCTTTAATTGGTGAAAAAAAATATGGTATTGATCCAAAGAGATTAGGTGATTATGCTCAAGAGATTAAGAATATTTTTGATAAAGGTGTGCAAATTGCTATAGTAATTGGAGGAGGGAATATCTATAGAGGAATTGAATCTGAAGGTGCTGGATTTGATAGAGTTCAAGGAGATCACATGGGTATGCTTGCTACAATAATTAATGGAATGGCGCTTCAGTCAGCACTTGCTTCCTTAAATATTGATACAAGATTACAAACTGCTATAAAAATGGAGCAGGTTGCAGAGCCTTATATCAGAAGAAGAGCAATGAGACATTTAGAAAAAAACAGAGTAGTAATTTTTGGTGGTGGAACTGGTAACCCTTACTTCACTACCGACACAGCAGCAGCACTTAGAGCAATTGAGATCGAGGCAGATATAATTCTTAAAGGTACTAGGGTAGATGGTATTTTTTCAGAAGATCCTGAAAAAAATAGTTCTGCATTAAAATACGATACTATTACTTTTGATGAAGTTTATAAAAAGAAATTAAATGTAATGGATTTAACCGCTTTTACTTTATGCAAAGAAAATAATCTCCCTATAAATGTTTTTAATATGAATATTAAAGGAAACCTTCATAAGGTTTGTAATGGAGAAAATATTGGAACTTTGGTAAATTTTCAATAATATTGCATAGATATTATGAGTGAAGAAATCGTATTTTATTTAGATGTTGCAAAAGAGCAGATGTTAGAGTGTATGTCTAATCTTGAAACTAACTTATCAAAGGTAAGAGCAGGTAAAGCCTCTCCTCAAATGCTAAGAACTGTTTTTGTAGATTATTACGGTTCATCAACTCCATTATCTCAAACTGCAAATGTTTCTACCCCTGATGCTCAAACAATTTCAATTCAGCCATTTGATAAAACAATGATTCAAAATATAGAGCTTGCCATTGTCGATGCAAAACTTGGTTTTAATCCTTCAAATAATGGAGAGAGAGTTATTATTAACGTACCTCCTTTAACAGAGGATCGAAGAAGAGATTTAGTTAAGCAAACTAAAGCAGAAATTGAAAAGGCAAAAATAAGTTCTAGAAATATTCGTCAGAAAACCAATGAAGAAATTAGAAAATTAGGTAAGGATGGTTTATCAGAAGATTTAGTTAGAGATGCTGAAGAGCAAGTTCAAGAATTAATTAATGAATTTACTAAAAAGTTTGACGCTATTTTTGTTTCAAAGGAAGCAGAGATTATGACTGTTTAATTTTTATTAACACTTTAAAGATATTTGTAGAATATGTGGAATTCTTTGTCTGAGTTAATTTTAAGAAACAGAGTGTTATTACTTGTAATAGTCGCTTTGTTGACGGTCTTTATGCTTGAAAAAGCTACTCATGTTCAATTTTCATATGATAGAGCTAGAATTTTACCTGTAGATCATCAGGTTTATATTAATAATAAAGCATTTCAAAACAAGTATGGTCTTAAGCATGTAATGGCTGTTGCTGTTAAGGATGATAAATTTTCCAAACTAGACAACTTTAATACTTGGAAAGATATTACAGAAAGAATTTCAGATTTTCCTGGTGTAGATAATGTATTGTCTATTAATCTTTTATCAAAATTTGAAAAAGATGAACTAAATACAAAGTTCATTGTTAAACCATTTTTTGATAGTCTGATAACTAATCAATTACAATTAGATTCTGTATTTAATCAGCTAGAAAGTCAGAAATTTTATGAAGGAATTTTTGATAATGCAGATAAAGGGACTATTATGCTTGTTACCTTAGATAACTCTGTTGTTAGCTCAAATGATAGAAATTACACTATTCTTGGTATAAAAGAAATTGTAGATTCATATTTAGATAAACACGAGGCTTCTTTATTTTATTCAGGCCTTCCATACATGCGAACGATAAATTCAATAAATCTTAAAAAAGAAATATTGCTATTTATTTTTTTGACATTACTTGTTACTTCATTAATACTTTTTTTATTTTTTAGATCTTTTAAGGCAACTTTAGTTTCAATGGGTGTAGTGATAATAGGTGCTATTTGTGCTTTTGGCACTATGACTTTACTTGGCTATAAAATTACTTTATTAACCGCTTTAGTTCCTCCTGTATTAATTGTTATTGGTATTCCCAATTGTATCTTTCTTATTAATAAGTTTCATACAGATTTTAAGAAGAATGGTGATAAAACTAAAGCTTTAAAGGTTATGATACAGAAGATAGGTAATATTACATTATTAACCAATATAACTACCGCTTCTGGATTTGCAGCGTTTACTCTTACAAAAAGTCAATCTCTTCAGGAGTTTGGCTTAGTTTCATCTTTAAATATTTTAGGAGTTTTTCTTTTATCGCTGATTATTATTCCTATCATGTTTTCATTCTTTGATAGTCCAAGTTTAAAACACACAAAACATTTAGATAAAAAGTGGGTTCTAAAGATGGTGAACTATTTAGGTTATTTAGTTCAACATAAAAGACGTTTAATTTATCAAACCACGGCTGTCATAACTATTTTAGCTCTGTTTGGTTTATCTCAAATTAAAATTAATGGAAACTTAAGCGATGATTTTAATAAAAAACAAGCATTATACAAAGATCTTAAATTCTTTGAAAAAAATTATGGTGGAGTCATGCCATTAGAAATATTAATTGACACAAAGAAAAAAAATGGTTTATTTAAATCTTATAATCTTGAAAAGATAGACAAATTAAATACAGTGCTAAAATCTTATAAAGAATTTTCATCTCCTTCTTCATATATTGATGTTCTGAAATACGGTAAACAAGTTTATTATAATGATGATACTGCATATTATAGTTTGCCAAACAGTCAAGAACAAAGATTTTTGACCCCTTACTTTTCTAATACAAAATCTGATTTAGATTTAAGTAATATTCTTGTTGACTCTTTAAATCAAGAAGCTAGAATAAGTTTAAGAATAGCTGATGTTAGCACAACAAAGATGGATAGTATTATGAGTGACTTAAAACCCAAAATTGCTGAAATTTTTGATTCTGAAAAGTATGATGTTATTATTACAGGAACAACAACAGTTCTACTTACAGGAACTAAGTTTTTACTAAGTAATCTTTTTATAAGTTTAATATTAGTTGTTATTTTAATTTCAATTTTCATGGCTTGGATGTTCTCATCTGCAAGAATGGTAGTATTATCAATCATTCCTAATTTATTACCTCTGCTAATTACTGGAGCAATAATGGGATATTTTGGAATTTCTTTAAAACCTTCTACAATTCTTGTTTTTAGTATAGCCTTTGGGATTTCTGTAGATGACACAATACATTTTTTAGCTAAATATCGTCAAGAACTTCTGGGATCTAATTGGAATATTAAGGCTTCTGTCTTTGCTGCATTAAAAGAAACAGGAGTTAGTATGGTATATACTTCTATTGTTTTATTCTTTGGATTTTTTATATTTATAGCATCTGATTTTGGAGGTACTGTTGCTTTAGGATTATTAGTTTCAATAACATTATTGGTGGCTATGTTATCCAACTTATTATTACTTCCTGCGTTATTATTATCTTATGAAAAGTCGTTAACCACAAGTAACTTTAACTAAAAAATTAACTTTATGAAAGGTATTATTTTAGCTGGTGGATCCGGAACTAGATTACATCCTATTACTCTTGCAATGAGTAAGCAGATGATTCCAATTTATGATAAGCCAATGATTTATTATCCACTCTCAACTTTATTATATGCAGGTATAGACGATATTTTAATTATTTCTACACCATCAGATTTGCCTTTATTTAAAAAACTCCTTGGTGATGGATCGAGTTTAGGATGTAAATTGACATATAAAGAGCAAGTAACTCCTAACGGTTTAGCTCAAGCTTTTGTTATGGGCGAGGATTTTATAGGAAATGATAAAGTATGTTTAATACTAGGTGATAATATTTTTCAAATGAAAGTTAATATCCTCAAAGAATGCTTAGATGTT
>CAJXYM010000019.1 GCA_913063045.1 uncultured Flavobacteriales bacterium
TTGCTAAAAAGGGATGAATTATACTTGAACGTTGCTCTTAATGAAAGCACTGTTAACGAAATAAGTTATAATTCTCTCTTTTAAATCAATAGAGACAAAACATGATTATTTTAGAGACAAATATGGGTGAAATTCATATCAATGTTGACGTGGAAAAAGCGCCAGTTACAGCTAAGAACTTCACTGATTATGTAGAGGATGGCTTTTTTGACGGAACTATCTTCCACAGAGTTATTCCTAATTTTATGGTGCAAGGTGGAGGCATGACTGAAGATATGCAGCAAAAGCCTACTAAAGCTAATATTGAAAATGAAGCTAAAAATGGCCTAAAGAACATTAAATATAGTGTTGCAATGGCTAGAACTGCAGCTCCTCACTCTGCCAGTTCACAGTTTTTCATTAACGCTAATGACAACCAATTTTTAGATTTTCCAGGTCAAGATGGCTGGGGTTATTGCGTTTTTGGTGAAGTAGTTGAAGGGAAAGATATTGTTGATAAAATTGAAAAAGTTGAGACAATAAACTTAGGTGGTCATGCCGATGTTCCTGGCGAGGCTATTATTATTATTAAAGCATCTATTAAAGATTAATTTTATGGGCCAGATTATATTCTGGCTATTAAAGATATGTCTACTTCATTAATCATCTCAGATCTTCACCTTACAAACGTTGAAGGTGATAAAGTTATTTTTTTTGATACTTTTTGCAAGATTTATGCATCAAAAGTAGATCAGTTATTTATTTTAGGGGACTTATTTAACACCTGGCTAGGAGATGATGTTTCAATTAAAGCTCATAACGCTATTATTTCCTCGTTAAAGGAACTAACTAAAGAAACTAAAGTTTTTGTAATGGTTGGAAATCGTGATTTTCTGCTATCTGATAAATTTGAAGCTGAAACTGGCTGCAAATTAATTGATGAACCTCATGAACTTGAGCACAATTCAAAAAAATATCTTCTTATACATGGGGATAGTCTTTGCATTGATGATATCAACTATCAAAAGTTAAAAAAAGTTCTGAGAAATCCACTAGTTCAGTTTATTTTTCTGAATTTACCAAAAAATATTCGCCTAAAGTTAACAGGACAGCTCCGTAAAAAAAGTGTTGAAGCTCAAATCTATAAATCTCCAAAGATTATGGATGTAAACCAACAAGCTACTGATATTCTAATGTTAAAGTATCCAGGGCATGATTTAATTCATGGGCATACCCATCGTCAAAAAACTCATATTATGAAAAAATATACGCGATATGTTTTGGGTGACTGGTCTCAAAATAAAGGTAATGCTATTAAATTGAGTGAGAGCCTAGAGTGGCTTGAAATTAACTGATAGTTCATAAAGATTAATTGAGCTGACTTTTAACTTTATTTTATCTTCAATATTAATTTTTGACTTGAATTTAATTTGAGTCATCATTGCTAGAGATGGAATATTTATTAAAGCTTTATCTCCATTAATCTGAACAATAATTCCCTCACCTTCCCAAGTATTATTTTGTTTCAAATAAAGACACTTAAAATGGTCAATACTTTGACGACTTGCTTTACCTATTTTTGGCAACGAAGAATTAATTGATTTTATTCTCTCTTTGACAGCCTTATCGTCCAGAGTTGTTAGTTTATTAATAAATCTTACTAACTGCTGTTGAACTAATAAATCAAGATAGCGCCTCATTGGACTTGTAACTCTTGTGTAAGCAGAAAGACCTAAGCCTGAATGATTTGAGGGCTTTACTGTAATCTTAGATCTTTTAAAGCCTCTGGAGGCTTCAAATGTTTTCGAAATGCTTAAGTTCTGAATATTATCAACAACTTCTTTACTAAAACTACCAGTATCTTGAGTTAGAAAAGGGATTGAAATATCATTTTCAATGGAAAATTGGGCAATTGCTCGACCAGCAATGACCATCATTTCAGCCACTAAATCTCTGCTTTTACTATCCTCTTGGGGCTTAATAAAAACCTTTTGATTTTTAACCTTAACATCAACATTTGGGAGGTTTAATTTGATTGCACCACAATCATTCCTAAAGGCCTTATGAGAAATAGTAATATCATTTAATTTAGATAAAACTTCATTTTTATTTATGATTTTATCGGCATGTCCATAACTCATATTTGTTACTTTTATCTCACTTAAATGTATTTCAATATCACTTATTTCAGAATTACTAAGCTTTAAACCAATAGAAATAGCATTTGAAATCTCTTTTCCACCTAAAGAGCAAGCATTTGACAACTCTGGGGGGAGCATATGAAAAATTTGATCAGGGAGATATAAATTTGACGCTCTTTTGGTGGCAAAAATATCAAGCTCACTATCAATTTCCACATAACTTGCAACATCTGCAATATGAATCCAAAGCTTATCCCCATCAACACTAATTGCATCATCTGCATCACTAGAATCAATATTATCTATGGCAAGGCAGGTTAGATGAGTAAGGTCTTTTCTAGTGAATTCTTTTGATACGAATTTGATCTCTTCATCTGAGTATATTTTATGTCTCTGAGGATAGGGATTCGTAAACTCAGACCAGTACTTAAGCTGGACAAGAAATTTGTGTGCATTTTCTGGAGTATTGTCCATAGATAAAGCGCTCATTGCTTTACTATGCTTTGATTGATTTAGAGCAACTTGCTCTATTTCATGGATCCAAATAATGTCATTATTATCAAATACATTGTTATTTAGGTTTGTTATGCACCTTTGTAAGCTTTCTGCTGCTAGAACTTTTTCATTTCTTTGTGTTTCAATTAATTTAACTTGCTCTAAAGAGCGAAGCATTAAAGCATTTTTAGTCCAATAAAAGTATAAACCGTCTTCAGACATTAAATAAACGCACCAAGCATTTTGGCTAGTATAGTCATCATAAATCCATTCAGTTATTTCTTTAAGTGATAGTGACTCTTCTTGAAGATCATTCAAAATACTCATATCAGCTTGATTACATTGATCAGATACGTTTGAGAACTCTGGATGAATATAACGAAAATCTTTTTCTCTCACTTTTTGCGAAGATCCATCAGAAAAAATAACTTCATACTTATGGGTAGTCGAGGCAACAATCTTTGCTGGCTTGCCTTTATATGCAACGAGTGCGCCAATTACTGACAAAAATTACTCCAATTAATTACCGAAAAAAATAGAGTTTCTATTAGAGTCCTGCCTGCTTTTCTTTAATATGTTTACTGATTGACAATACAGTAATAACTATTAAGATCAAAGTAAGACCTAAAGTGCCAAATAATTTAAAGTTTACCCAAGTCTCTTCGGTTTGTTGGGCTGATAAGCATAGATTTTCTATAGGAGTTTGAGCACAATCAAAGTTACTTAAATCTATTTTAGGATCAATTATTATTCCGCTATTTAAAAATTTCTCCCTAGCATTAAGTGCAGTATTGACAAAATAGCCATTAACAATTGAGATACCTATAAAACCAAAGCCCCAAAACCAAGTTAGGCGTTTCCAAATAGCTCTTGGAAGCTCAAGCTCTTTACCCATCATTCTTTCAAGTAGCGTTTTTTGGCCAATCCAGGTACTACCAATAAGTGCAACTGCAAATATTACATAAAGTACGCTTACTTTCCACATAACAAATGCAGGATCTCTTAATGCAATACTGATTCCACCAAAAACTATCAATAAAATAAAAGTAAGAACCTGCGAGGTTACAAACTTTCCAGTTGTAATTTTGGCATACATCATTTGTGCAAAAGTTGACGCAATCATTGCATAAATAGCAGCGTAAAGTCCGAAGAATTTATACACAACAAAGAAAAGAATTATGGGGCCAAAATCAAAGAGAAATTTCATTTATTTACTCCGAATGCTCTTTAGAGCAAAAAGTTTTACCATTTTTAATAATCGCATCAGATTCTGGTACATGAGTATCGCAAACACTACATGCAAGCATTTTTTTTCCATTTTTAGTGTTTGAAAATTTAGATGCGTCAGGATTCATAAATTTCTTAAATAGAGAAAAAGCGGACCAGCCTAAAAGCAACACTAATATTAATTTAATCAAAAAATAACCTCAAAATGACTTTCAATAAAAAAGAACAAATTTTACATAAATATCTATATTAAGTCACTTAGTGATTTAATAGATGTAATTTTATTAACATTGCAGTAATTCTGCCATTCCTTGAAATCTGTCCAACCACTGATAAATAAAAAATCAAGCTCAGCTCTTTCTGCAACTTCATGATCATATTTACTATCACCTAAAAAGAGAGCTGGAAATTCTATATTATTTTCTTTTATTAAAGATTCTAAAATCTCATCTTTTGTCATTGGGCCACCATAAATTCCACCATCAAATAAGTCAAAAAGTGATCTTTTTAGAAAAATATCTTTTAACTCACTTTCAACCCCACCTGAAATAATTAACCATTTAATGCCAAGAGTATTCTTTCGAAGGTCAAACAGAGATTGAGAGATTTCACACTTAATGAGCCCTTTATTAATTTCTGCAGTAACTTCAGAAACAAGGTCATCAATTTTAGTTTTTAAAGCCTTTTGAGGAACAATATTTGTTAAAAAATGATTAAAAAAATGACCCCTTGTTTTGCCTGTATTATTAGCTAGATATTCTACCAATGATGTTGCATATTTCTCTCCATAGTGAGAGAGGGCTACTTTATAGTAGGCCTCTTTCTTAACTTGATTGGAATTTAATATTACGCCATCACAGTCAAATATTATTGTTTTAAAATTATTAATCATCTACTAGTTATCTTCTAGAGTTTAAGAAAGTTGCTACTTTAATATTCGTCTTCTAAGTATTTCTTCTTCTACTTTTTTTACATCTTCTGGAACGTCGACAGCTAAACTATAACTATCAGTTTCTACAACCTTAATCGTTGAACCAATATCTAGGAATCGAAGTATCTCAATATCTTCATAAAGTTCTAGAGTTCCTTTTCTTCCAAAGTGAACAAATTCATTTAACTCTTTCTTACTAAATGCATATATACATACTTGTTTAAAGTAGTTTAGAGGAGTAAATTCTTTTGATTTTGTTCCTGGAATTAATTGACGTGACATATAGATTAATTGATTATTCTCGTTAAAAACAATCTTAGGAAGATTTAAACTACTAGGGTCCTCATTTTCGCCAATCTTACAATAACCATTAATGATTTCATTTGGATGCTTTTTTTTAGCTTCAATTATCAAGAGGATGTCCTTAGGATTAAGGAGTGGCTCATCGCCCTGAACATTGATAAAAATATCTGCATCTATTTGATTCGATGCATCAGCTACACGATCAGTTCCTGTAAGTGCATTTTCGCTTGTCATTACAACATTATAACCAGCACTCTCTACTACCTCTTTAATCTTGATATCATCTGTTGCAACATATATTAATTCTTTAGATAAAGCCTTGGAACATAGGTCCGTAACCCATAAAATCATTGGCTTACCTAGTATTGGGGTAAGGGGTTTTCCTGGAAAGCGAGAGGACTTAAAGCGAGCTGGAATGATGATAACTGTTTTCAATTTATAGTGCGTAAATAGAGGTTGTATTAATGTTATAAAGTGTAGGGGTTACTGATAATATTTTGACTGCAGAATCCATATCTTGATGCGCTTTAAATATCATATCATTTTCAATTCTAAGGGGGTCATCAGCACTATAACCATCAAATCCTGCTAAAAGAAGACGCGAAGCTTTTCCACTACTAGCAACTGCGAGCGCATAGCTAATTACAATAGAATTTGATAAAACACATGAAGTCTGCTCATATTTAAGCTGATTTGTCTCAACACTTAGCCCATAATCGAAAATTTCTATTGATGACATAAGATCTAAAACTTCTTTAGGAAGTGAAGATGCTGGGGTTATGAGTGGCTTAGAAAAGTTTAAAAGCTTTTCATAATCGGCTTTTAAACGAAGAGGATGGCATGCAATGCGAACATCAATTAAGTCATTATCAATTGATGATTGGGCATTAAGAGCTAAAACTAGCGGCTTTGAGTTTTTTATATAATCTTCAATTGCTCTTTTATGAGATGAAATTCCAGGTCCTGAGCCTATCAATATTACCTCTCTTTCTTCAAATAACTCTAATGGAGACCAAGTACCTTGAGAAGCTTTAGAATAATAATTACGGGCTTCAAGCAGACTACTTCTTGAATATTTTTTTCCATCTTTAGATCCTAAGTTCTCAATGACAGCGATAATATCTTCGTCTGTATATCTTGAATCTGACATCATTTCTTGAACATATGTCGGATGAACGCTATTTTTTCCTGATAAGTAATAAAATGGATTAGTGCCCCAGCCATATTTATCCTTTAAAGGTTTAAACTCTCTAGAGATCAAGGAAATTAGTGGATTTATATTAACTTTGGTATTTCTGAGCTCAGCAATTTCAATTGCCAGTAGCTCAGTATTTGCATTTCCAGCACCTCTTCCCATACCTGTAACAGTTGAGTCCACCCAGGTAATACCGTTATCAAGCGCAAATAATGAATTTGACAATGCCATCCCCATATTATTATGGGCATGAATTCCTAATTTACCTTTCCAATGCGAACGAAACAGCTCAATTACAGTTAATACATCCTTTGTATTCATATTTCCTAAACTATCAGCAAAGTAAAGAACATCGATTCGATATTTAGATGCCTCTTTGGCAAGAAGAATAAGTTCATTGGGATCACATTCACTAACTTGCATTAAGTTAAAACCAACTTTAAAGCCTTTTTCTTTTAAGATTTTGACAGCTTTAAGTGCTTCTATAAATTCATGCGTGTGAGAGGCTATTCGGATGATTGATATGTTAGATTTTGCAGAATTTGTAGGAAATAATTGGTTTAAATTAGCTATGCTTAGACCATCTTCTTCAATAATTTCAGAAGCATTAATCATTACACCCAATGTTAAACCATTTGGAATAACCAATGACTGGATAAATGAGTCATTAGTATATGCGCAAGCTCCTTTAAATCCATGTTTATTTAGAGTTCGAAATCCCAGTTCTACGACGTCTACTCCAGCATCCTTGACTGCAAAAATATAATCTTGAACAAGGCTATGGTCAAAATCCCAAGAATTATAGTACCCACCATCACGTAAAGTACAATCTAAAAAGATCGGTAAATGCATAATTTATTCCCCTTCAAGAGATGTTTTAAAATGAACTGCCTAGTCTATGCTTCTAACTCATGCAGAATAGTTTATTAATTTATGAATAAAGTAATTCTTTTTGATTTTTAATCATTAACTATAAGTCAAATTTAAAAAAAAACATAGTGATATATTATATATTGATATTTTATTTTATTTGAAATCAATCTATCTTTCGATAGTTTATTAATTGGAGTTGAGCTAATAATAGTTAAGATTTTATATAATATTTAATTCAAATTAATTTTAAGAAAAGTTAGATTTTATAAACTCATTTCTTATCTTTACAAAAATTTATTTTTGTCATACTGTATGCTATGTATAAGATTGACAAGAAAAAACATAAAAAATTTCTTAGACTATCAGTTTAGTCAATTATGTATCTATTCTTTAAATTAATAGTAAAATAGTTTTAGTGTAAAAAAGAATTCAAAGTATGAAAAAAAATTACTGTCACCTATGGGTTTCCTATTCCTTTTTATTCTTCAAGAGGTATAAGCTTTGAATTTCTTTTTTGGGATTAAGAATTCCATTGTGGATTCAACAATAACTATTCCTCGCTTTCAAAATTCGGGCCTTTTAAAAAAAGAGAATAAAGTTTTCCAATTAGAAATTAGTAACCAAACATGGAAAATAAATAGTTTAACTAATGTTGATCTGGATAGAGACTTTTATACAATTGATAGTAGTCTTATTGATAATGGAAATATTTTTTGCTTAGCGACAGAAGATGAAATTCTTAGATTAGAAAAGGATAATTATTTAAAGTTATTGAACTTAAATAATTTCACCGATACTAGCCCAGCTTTTAGAGCAAATCTTCAGGTATCTATAAAAGGTGGCGGGTTTTCCTCATATCAGTCAGAGTATCCATTTAGAATGGTAACAAGTAAAGGCAGCATCTTGAGCCCTTTAAGTAGTTTGCTTAATAAAGAAGCTGATGAAAATATTATTTTTTTTAAGAATATTTATGAGCTACCTATCCAAGAAGAGTTTGGAGCTTTCTTTGTAAATTTAAAAACTAAGAAGGTGTTAAAAAAAGTCAAAGTTGTAACTAATTTTTTAAATGAAATTAGAGTAGAAAATGAGTTTATCTCACCCGAAGTTTTTTTATTTACTGATAAATATATCGGAATTCCAATCCATTGCTCTATGAAAAATAATCATATTTCATTGGAACACACTCATCCACCTCACGAATATATCCTGAGTCAAGATAGATTTAAAATTGTCAGTATGCTTAAAAAGGAATTTAGTGAAATCATTAATTAAAAAGTTTGCTCGATCTGATTTTGGAGTTAGTTTAAGGAATAACTTTGGAGTGAGGCCTTCTCCAATATCAACAAATATTAAGTTTAAATTTGCTTCTATTAGTGATGCCTTTCTATGGCGGACAGACAATGACTATAAAACTACTTTTAAATATACAGATATTTTAGGTTTGTTTTATAAAATAGAAAATTCATCTGTAGAATTGCTTTTCTATACCAAAGATAATAGTTTTATTAAAAAAATTATTGTTAATCAGTTGAATTATTCAAACGAACTTTTGATTAATAAGGACCTTCTTGACGGAATAGAAGGATATGGTACTTTTTACATATTTCATCGAAACGATAATAATTCTAAAGATGATTTAGTTATAACAAATCAATGTTATGTGGGATTTTCATATAAAGGAAGTCTGAGTTCATTTGCGCATGGAAATACGTATGTAAGATTTCAAAGTCTAGATGGTAAACACAATGGTTCGGATATGGTAAAAAGTTCTTTTTCAAATAATTTATATCGAATACAAAATTCATTTGTAAATTTTACAAAATCTGAACTATTTTTTGTAAATCCGACATCTAAAAAAATATATTTTTCAATAGGAGCCGCTAAACATACTTTAGAAGAAAATTGCTCGATTTTAATTGATATAAGTGGTAAAGACGATATTACAATTATATCAAGATGTATGTTTTTGAGGCCTATTATATTTAATTATAAAGATGACTTTTTGGATGTCTATCATGGTTGATATCTGTAGATTTGAAATTTAATTTGGTAATAATATGAAGAAAATAGTTGTTTTTGTTCAGGCAAGGATGGGAAGTAGTCGCCTCCCGGGTAAAATTATCAAAAAGGTAAATGATAAAGAGTTATTAATCCATCAAATAGAGCGGATTAAAAAAGCTAAAACTGTTAATCAAGTAGTTGTTATAACTACTACAAAAAAAGAAGATGATTTTATTGTTGAGTTGTGTAAAAATTTTTCTATAGATTACTATAGAGGGAGTGAAAAAGATTTACTTGATAGGCACTATCATGCAGCTAAAAAATTTAAAGCTGATTTTGTAGTCAAGATTCCTTCTGATAGTCCTTTAACAGATAGTAATATTATTGATGAAGTATTAAATTTATGGATTAAAAATCCTGAGAAATATGATTATGTAAGTAACTTTCATCCTCCAACTTTCCCTGATGGTTTAGATGTAGAGGGCTGCCCAATGGAAATACTAGAAATTGCTTGGAAAGATGCAGCTAAAAATTATGAAAGAGAGCATACGTTTCCTTATATTTGGGATAATCCAGATAAGTTTAAAATTGGAAATATAATTAATCGCTATGGAAATATGTTTACAACTTATAGGTGGACATTGGACTATAAAGAGGATTTTGACTTTATTAAGGAAGTTTTCGTAAATTTCAAAGATAATCAAAATTTTCAAATGTCAGATGTATTAAATTTTTTAGATGAAAATCCTAAAATTAAAACTATAAATGAAATGCATAATGGCATTAACTGGTACAGAAATACTGAAGGAGAGCTTAAAACAGTGCAAAGATTTGAATATAAAAAAGAAAATAAACCGCTTCATTTACAAAAATCTCTCGATTTGCTCGAAGAAACAAAAAAAATCATACCTTGTGCAACACAAACTCTAAGTAAAGGCTACACCCAGTGGAGTGTTGGTGCTGTTCCTTTATTTTTAGAGTCTGGCAAAGGATGTGAAGTGACTGATCCTGATGGTAATGTTTATATAGATTATGGTATGGCTTTAGGCCCTTTTATTTTAGGCTATAGTGATGATGATGTTAATGCTGCAATATCTGAGCAACTCTTAAAAGGAACAATGTTCACCCTTCCTAACAGTCTTGAATTGAGAGCTTCAAAAGAGATAATAAAATGCATTCCTTGTGCTGAAATGGTGCGATTTGGAAAAAATGGAAGTGATGTTACTAGTGCAGCTGTAAAACTAGCAAGGGCGTATACAAAAAAAGAAAAAATTATTATTTGTGGCTATCATGGTTGGCAGGATTGGTATATTGCATCTACAGAAAGAGATGATGGAATTCCAAAAGTGATGAAGGATTTAGTGATCTCATTACAATTTAATGATTCTGTAGGGCTTGCAAAAATAATAAATGATAATAAAGGGAAAATTGCAGGATTAATAATGGAGCCAGTTGCTGCTATTAAGCCAAAATGTGTGGGGGCAAATAATTGCACAAAAGTTGAATGTAAGTCAGTTTGTCAAAATAACTTCCTGCATGAAGTTAGAAAAATTACGAAAGAGAATAATATTGTTCTGATTTTTGATGAGCTTTTTACTGGTTTTAGATGGGGCTTAGGCGGCGCATCTGAGTATTTTAATGTGTTGCCAGATTTGGCTTGTTTTGGAAAAGCTATTTCAAATGGAATGCCTGTAAGCTGCATAGCAGGAAGGCGTGAGGTTATGGAAAAATTTGAAGATGTATTCTTCTCATTTACCTATGGTGGAGAAACTCTCTCGCTCGCTGCAATAGTAGCTACAATAGATAAATTAAAAAAAGAAAATGTATATCAGCATATTGAAACTGAGGGTAATTATCTAATAGATGGTATTGAAAAACTAATATTAAAATACTCATTGAGTAATTATTTCTCTATATTTGGATACCCATTTAAATCCGTCTTTAAGTTGACTGGAAATGATGATTTCAACCCGTTAGAGTTGAAAACAATTTTTCAACAAGAATGTGCTAAAAGAGGGATATTATTCATTGGTTATCATCTTGTTTCTTTTGCCCATAAAAGAGAGCATATTGAATTTACACTTGATGTGTATGATGAAGTAATGAGGTTTATTAAAAAATCGATTGATAATCGTAATCTTTCTCAAATGATTGAGGGTGAAGTTGTGACTCAAATCTTTAAGAATGTTGGTGATAGAAGCTCAAAGGATTAGTAAAAGAATATGTATAAGATAAAAGGTACTGATGTAGACCATGAAATAAAAAGTATGCTCAAGTATGAATCTAACAAACAAGAAATGGATAAGTTGCTTGAGTCATTAGCAAGGCCTTATTTTGAAAATAAAGAGTTAAAAATACTCGATGCATGTTGTGGAATAGGTCATATATCAAGAATATTAAGTGACCTTTCTCCAGAATCTAAATTTACGGGAGTTGACTCAGAGAGTAAATTAATTAAGTTAGGGGATAAGCTAAATACAACTCAAAATATTTCATTAGTAAATGAAGATATACTAAAGTTTTTGCCAAAAAATCTCAAAATTTTTGATATTACAGTTTGCTGGAAAACTTTATCTTGGTTTGATTACTATGAGGATTTACTAGTTGGCTTAATTAATAGTACTAAAAAACATATTTTTATTAGCTCATTATTTTTTGATGGAGATATTGATTTTGAAGTAAAGGTTAGGGAATTTAATAAAGAGGCGGGTAAGAAAGGTTTTAATAAGAATTACAATGTTTATAGTTTGCCACAATTTAAAAGATTTGCTTTAAAGAAGGGTGTTAAAAAAATTGATGTTGTTGATTTTGATATTTCAATAAATATAGAAAAGCCCCCGATTAATGAAATGGGAACTTATACTATTACTGAAAAAAATGGGCATAAAGTTCAGATAAGTGGTGCAATTGTTCAATTTTGGAAAATTATAAGACTTGACCTATAGAAAACTTAATTTTTTTGAAAAATATTACCTACTTATGTTGAATAATTAATTGAATATGAGCTTGATATAAATTTTCACTTTTTACTATATAAATTTGGATATTAAAATTCTTGAGGTAATCATTTATGAAGTTATCATTTTGAAATTTTCATCCCATTTCTAAAATTATCTATATAATAAACCACATAAATGTAAGGGCGCAAATTGAGTTATATTTTCGTGATTTACTACAATAAATAAAATTACTATTAGATGAGCGAAATTACTTTAAAGTCTTTTCTGGGGCAGAAAAAAACATTTTTAAGCACAAGCACATCATTTTCTTTTACTGATCTTCTTGATCGCATAAATGGATATGAACCTCTTTTATTGGATCCAGAAGATAAGATAATTATTGAAAAATTAGTTAATGAAATTAAATCAACCAGCTCCTTTCCTATTTGGTGGTCTGAGCAAGAATCAACTTATATTAGTAAAATATCCAATAAAGAAAAATTAATTAATTATATAATTTTTCGTTATAAGTTTAGAAACTATCCATCGCAAGGAATTGTTACTAAATTTCCATTATATGTCCTTTTAGAGCCTGTATCTGCTTGTAACTTAAGGTGTCCTTTTTGTTTTCAAGTAGATCCTGATTTCACACGCAAACCTTATGCTGGAATCATGGACATGACTCTTTTTAAAAGAGTCATAGATGAGTGTGAGGAAAATGGAACAGGTGCAATTACTTTAGCCTCTAGAGGTGAGCCTACATTACATCCTCATTTTTCTAAGATGCTAGAATATTTAACAGATAAGTTTTTTGAAGTCAAAATAAATACTAATGGCACTAGATTAACTGATGAAATTTGTCATTCTATTTTTAAAAATAAAGTTGATGATGTTATATTAAGCATTGATACAGAGGATAAAGAATTATTTGAGAGCTTAAGAAAAAATGCAGTTTTTGAAGATGTATTGCAAAATGTAATGAATTTATACAATATAAGAAAAAAATTCTACCCTGATAGTAATACTGCTATTAGAATTTCTGGTGTTTATTCTAGTCCTACCCAAGATAACAAAAAATTTGCTGAATTCTGGGGTCAATATGCTGATGAAATAACTATTACTGCTCTTGAAGAGAGATGGGATACATATAACAATAAAACTCATCCTGATTTTTTGAAACCTTGTCAAATGATATGGGAAAGATTCTATGTTTGGTGGGATGGTGTTTGCAATCCTTGTGATGTTGATTATAAAAGTAAACTAAGTCCAGGAACTTTGTCCAAAGATAATAGTATTAAAGACATATGGCATTCTAAAACTCACAATTTATTGCGCCTGAACCATAAAAGTGCAATGAGGTCTGGATGTCTTCCATGCGATCGATGTGGAGTTAGCTAATGCAATGCCTTCATTAGAAGTATGCTTTATTGGTAATGGCTCGCATGCAAGTCGTATAAAAAAAATTATTTCTAATATAGATCATAATTTTAAAATTGTATCGCATGACAGGACTCTTAGTTTAGATCAGCAGCCTCATGTTCTTAATAGTGATATTATTTTTATAACCTCTCCAAATAATACACATTCTGATTATATCAAGTCACTCAGTAAGGGTTATAAAGGCTATGTTTACTGTGAAAAACCTCCTATAAATAAGGTTAGTGATTTAGAAATTTTTGATATTATTAATCCGGCTAAATTCTTCTTTGGGTTTAATTATAGGTATTCTGAAATTCAAAAATTTATACTTCAGGTAAAAGATAAATATGATTTTGGTGAATTGATTAATATTAATGTGCATATGTCATATCCTTTTTCTGTGAAAAAACATTATAAAGGTTCGTGGAAGTCTGATATTAAAAAATCTCCAAGTGGAGTAATAGAGAATTTAGGTATTCATTATTTAGATTTATCCGTCACTTTGTTGGGGGCAGTTAAAGGTGTTTTTTTAAATTTAACTAACATAAATAAAACTGGAACAGCTGGGGATACCGCTTCTGTGTCCCTTCTTCACAGCAATGGCTCTTCATCACAAACATTTATTTCTTATGCTACTCTTGCTAGAGAAGATATGTATTTTTCATTTGAAAGGGGCGATATTAATTACAATGGTGTTGAATTTAATGCTTATTACCCTAGAGAAACATTTAACCAAGAGGGGCTCTCTATTACTCCGCCAGTAGTTTTGTCTAAAAGTATTAATACTGAATCATTTCACTCTGATTCATTAAAAAACTGCGTAAACTTTTTTATTAATATTGTTTTAAGAAATGAGTCTTTTGACCATAATCTTTTTATTAATTCTAAGATTTCAACAATGGCTATGCTAGGTGAAGTTGATGAAAGTTAAATAATAGGATAATCCACAATTTTAAAGATAAGAAAATAATTAAAATATTTTTTTACAGAAACATTTTATGCGTTTATTATTTCAATTAAGAAATCACTTGGTATTATTAATTTTATCTAAATTAATTTAGGTTGTAACATCATAGTATGCATCTTTTGTAAATTTTAAATTTTGACTAATACTCGATAATTGCTTTTTCTTTGAATCAGCTACGGCCCACTTGCTTAAAGGTATAACGCGAAAATCAAAGCTTAATCTAGTTAAATTTTCAACATTAATCTTATTGCCGTGTTTTAATCCGGAATCAAAAATAACTGCTTGACCATAATTTAAGTTCATTGGACTGTAATCTTCCTTATCAAACTTACTTTCTATCCAAATAGTATTTGTGTTGAAGGCTAAAGTTATAGGCACCCAAATATTTATTTCTTCAATTGGATGATTATAATCCCTATCTCTATGAAAGCCCCCAACTGACATATTTTTAGGAAAATGAATTCGCAGCGTTGGTTTTCTTTGATAAATTAATTTTTCTTTAAATATAGTTGAAGATATATGATGAACAAAATCTTTATAAGTATTTAAAAAAATCCCTGACTCTTCTTTTTTATCTAAGTTGAATCCTTGGTCAATATTGTAGAGAATTTTATATATTGGTAATGATTGATCATTTTTGACAGTTACAATATTTTGAGGCAATAAATCATTAGATAAATTACAATGTAGGTTCTGAAGGTTGTCTATATTATATGAAGATAAGTGACTTGTAAATAACTCTGAAAAATTGAATTTATTTACATCGTAGTCAAAAATTTTTTTATTATTAGTAATGTTCATTTGAGATTAAAGATTTAATTTTTAATTATTATTTTATACTAACCGTTTTATAACAATGTTTACAAGAGAGGCTTAAAAGTAGAGCTAGAGATTGCTTTAATTACATCCTATATATTGCATTGAAATAATCATTAGGAACAGTGGATCGCTCATGAAGAATTTTTTCCCAATTATCTCTAATCGGATAAGTGTCAATGTCTAAAGGTTTGCGACTTGTATTTGCCCATTGTTTAACTTGAGCTTTAAAAAATAAAGTATGGCTAATACGGTTAAACTGTTCAAAATATTCATCTACAGTTTCATTGGTCATCTCATGCAAACAATCTATTGCAATACAAGTGTCTATAAATTTATCAGGTATTAATTGCAATTGCTCAGGGCTTATAAATGCAATTTCTGCTGACATCATATCTTCTTCTACATCATCAAAAGACTTAAAACTTTGAAACTTAAAAATTTTCTTTTCAGAGAATTCTCTTGATATATTTTGTTGAGAGATGTATAGAGCTGGAGGAATATCACATATTATATATTTAATATTTTTCTTGGCTTTACACATTGCAATACATGTCCTTCCAGATCCTGCTCCCAGTTCTAAAAAACGATGTCTTTCCTTAAAATCTATATTTTTAGAAACAACATCGACCTCAAGAATAGAATTCAATAGAGCAAATGATATCTTTTTATTATTATAGTTTATAGTGATAGGATTTCCAAATTCAGACTCCTCCATATATTCTAAGTACTCACCTAGTTTATTATTTACTAGATAGTTAAGTAGAATAATATTTGAGATGTTGTGCCCTATCGATTCACTAATAGTACTATCATCATGAGTTTTAAATATCATCTGAGTATCAACATTAATAGTTATTGCGTCATTGATTATTGGTTTTATTAATCTAGATTCCAGTGATGATTCGCCCCAATAATGTTTCTTTTCAATAGTTTGTTTATAATTTTCAATACCATTTTCGACTAATAGCTGAATATGAGACTTACAAAGATAAAGCCAATGGCCTGAATCATTTGTAAACGCCTTAGTTTTAATGAAATAATCTACCATATCAATCAACTCTTGATTTAGATCATCTGAATGAGCGTGTGATTCTAAATATTTAAGCCACCATAACTTAAATTTTTTAGGTGAAATTTTAGGAGTTGGTATTCTAAAAGTTCTATAAAGATTAAGTAGTGCGGGAGGCACAATACTTTTTAAAAAGTTCTTCATGGGTTTTATTGTTCCTAATGATTATTTTTAAGCAATATTATAATTAAAAATTACTTCCAATAAGCTCATTTTGGTTTTGTTGCAATAAAAACTAAGCTTCTAGAAAGAAGAACTCGAAGGTTAAATAGGTGTCTAATTATTTCTTTTCGGGGGGCCTTACCACTGGTTCTTTTCCAGTCTCTGTAGTTCCACCATAATCCAATTAGCAAGAAAGGAAACAAAAAAGGTAATAAGACTATTCGTTTCATTCTGCCACCACTAGGAGCCTCAACTTTCATGCCATGGTGTTCAGTATAATATCTTAATTGTCCATATGAAACATGTGAAATATGTCCTTTATCACCTAACAAATTATCTTTAAGGGGAATTTGATTAAAAGGATCAAACTGAAATAGATATCCAGAGCATAAAAACTGCCATCTTGAGTAAAGATTTTGAATATTTGGTGTGGTGATTATAACGATACCACCCCTTTTTAAAGTTCTGGCAAACTCAGTAAATAGTTCAAATGGTGAAAAAATATGTTCAATACCTTCGCAACATATAATTGCGTCAAATTCTTCATCTAAAAAAGGCAATGGTTTTTCCATATTAACTTGGTCAAAATGAAGTTTATCTTCATTTATATCTGCACTTATTACCTTCATTCCATATTCGGTAAGTTGGTCTCCAATCCATCCATTTCCGGCAGGTATATCTAAGACCTTTTTGTTTTTAACATCATCCTTAAAGTGATTCTTTACCTTACTAACAGCAATTTCCATATAGTCTGAAGTGTAAGGAACATGGGAAAAAGTTGGTTGGCTCATATATGTGAAGAAATAATTAATTGAAGTAGGAATAATACCTTGATGTTATCAGCTCATTCAACAGTTACAGATTTAGCTAAATTCCTTGGTTTATCAACATCAGTACCCTTAATAAGAGCAACATGATAACTTAATAGTTGTAAGGGTATGGTAAAAATAATTGGAGCCGTAATTCTACCCAGATTTGATGTAATTGGTATAACTTCCATTGCATTCATTGACTGTACTTTAGAATTTTCATCTTCAAAGACAATCATTTGAGAGCCTCTAGATTTGACTTCTTGAAGATTTGATTTTAGTTTACTTAAAAGCTCATCATTTGGTGCTATTGCAATTACTGGCATATTTTTATCAATAAGAGCAATTGGGCCATGCTTTAATTCGCCTGCTGGGTATGCTTCTGCATGAATATAACTTATTTCTTTTAGCTTAAGGGCTCCCTCCATAGCAATAGCATACATTGTTCCCCTTCCAAGAAATAGAGCACTATTTTTATTCTTAAAGCGAGTAGCTAGCTTTTTAATTTGGATTTCTTGAAGCAATGCTTCACTTACTAATCCTGGCAACCTTTTTAAGCCGTGCACAATTTCTTTTTCTTGTAATATATTAATTGTATTTTTCAATTTACCGATGGAGCAGGTTAAAAGTGCTAGAGCAACAAGTTGAGTAGTAAATGCCTTTGTACTTGCTACTCCAATTTCAGGTCCAGCATG
>CAJXYM010000020.1 GCA_913063045.1 uncultured Flavobacteriales bacterium
TCGGAGATGTGTATAAGAGACAGCCTTTATTGTGCACATCACACATTTTTTTTAAATTTTGGTGTAATGTATTTTTATTTTTTAGATTTTTAAAACTTGGAGTCATATCCATCCCACCACCAAACCAACTATTTTCAGTTACTATATAACGAGTATTAAAGTGAAATGATGGAATAAAAGGTGAATTCATATGTGCTACAACTGAAATACCACTTGCCCAAAATTTGCCTGATTTATCAGTACCAGGTATTTGCTGTTTAAATTTACTGCTAAATTTCCCATGAACAGTTGAAACGTTAACACCAACTTTTTCAAATATATCACCGTACATAATACCCATAGTTCCACCCCCATGATCTTGGACACCACTAGATTTTCTTTTCCATTTTTTATAGCTAAACTTATTTTTTTTAAGTGATTTAGAATTACTATTTTCTATGTCTTGAAATATATCAATTGTTTGATTTCTTAATTCTTCAAACCAATTTTTTGTAATTAGTTTTTGCTGCTCAATCATTTTAAGAGCTGCCTTCGCGTTTCAGCAAGTACAATACCCGCAGAAACTGCTACATTTAAAGATCTTGAATTTTTACTCATTGGAATAGTTATCACTTCATCAGCAGCATTAAAAACTTCATCTGGAACTCCAGCACTTTCACGTCCTACAAGAATACAATCATCTTCTTTGAAACTAAAGTCTGAATATTTTATTTTTCCCTTTGTAGATAAAAGAATAATCCTCTTACCCTTATTGTCTTTTAGATAGGAGTCCCACGAATCATGCTCTTCTAGCGAGACAAGAGAAAGGTAATCCATTGCTGTTTGTTTAATATTTTTTTGGCTAAAAACATAACCTGTTGGATGAATGATATCTATTCCAACTTCAAAACAGGCACATATACGTATCATAGCGCCAGTATTTTGTGGAATATCAGGTTGAAACAATGCTAATCTCATTTTTATTATGTGTCTACTAAAACTAGGCAAAGTATGCGTCATAGTGACACAAGAATTTACAGTTAGACTAATTTATTTTTGTAGAAAATCCGTAATTAACGTATATATAAACCTTATATTACACGATGGATACAAAGAAAGATATAGATACAGCTGAGACAAAAGTCACTAGACGTGATTTTTTATATTTAACAACTGGAAGTTTTACAGTTGTTGGAGCGGGAGCACTTGTTTGGCCATTTATTGCACAAATGAATCCTGATGCCTCAGTTAAAGCCCTTGCTTCAACTGAAGTTGATTTATCTCCAATAATGCCAGGTCAAAGTATAACAATACTATGGCGTGGAAAACCTGTTTTTGTTAGAAGAAGAACAGAAGAAGAAATAGCTGAAGCTCAAGCAGTTGAACAAACAGATTTACCAGATCCTGAAACTGATGAAACTAGAGTTCAAAAACCAGAGTGGCTAGTAATGGTTGGAGTTTGCACTCACTTAGGCTGTATTCCACTTGGAAATAAGGGTGAGTACAATGGTTGGTTCTGTCCTTGTCATGGTTCGCATTACGATACATCGGGAAGAATTAGAAAAGGCCCAGCACCAAAGAATTTAGAAATACCAAGCTATGTTTTCTTGGATGATAATACGATTAAAATTGGATAAATATTTATGAGTGATGATTACGAGCCTCAGTCGACAGTTGCAAAATGGATTGATAAACGACTACCTATAATTACCTTATTTAGTGGTCATTTAATGCAGTTTCCAACTCCTAAAAATTTAAATTATTGGTGGACATTTGGAGGTATTCTAACTTTCTGCCTTATAACTCAAATTATTACCGGTTTGGTTTTAGCAATGCACTACATTGCTGACGCAAACTTAGCATTTGCAAGTGTTGAGCATATTATGCGAGATGTAAATTATGGTTGGTTGTTGAGGTATATTCATGCAAATGGTGCATCAATGTTTTTCATAGCTGTATATCTTCATATGGCAAGATCACTCTTTTATGGCTCTTACAAAGAACCAAGAGAATTAATTTGGATCATTGGTGTTTTTATATTTCTATTAATGATTGCAACAGCATTTATGGGCTATGTTTTACCTTGGGGACAAATGAGCTTTTGGGGTGCAACAGTTATTACAAACCTATTTAGTGCAATTCCATTTTTTGGTGAAGCTATTACAAATTGGTTGTGGGGTGATTACTCTGTAAGTGGTGCCTTATTAACTAGATTCTTTACCTTACATTATTTAATGCCATTTTTAATTTTTGGCCTAGTGATATTACATATTTGGGCACTTCATGTTCCTGGTAATAATAATCCAGAAGGTATTGATGTAGTTAAAGGCCAAGACACAGTTCCTTTTCATCCTCATTATGTTGTTAAAGATGTTTTAGCTTTAGTCGTATTTATGATTGTTTTTGCTGGCTTTGTTTTCTTTAGTCCAAATATTCTTGGTCATAGTGATAACTATATTCAAGCAAATCCACTGCAAACACCGGAACACATTGTTCCCGAATGGTATTTCTTACCTTTTTATGCAATTTTAAGAGCGATACCAGATAAACTTGGTGGTGTAATTGCTATGGTTTCTGCCATAGCTATATTAGCTTTTATTCCTTGGTTAGATTCATCTAAAGTTAGATCATGTAAGTACAGACCGCTGTATAGACAATTCTATTGGTTACTTATAGCTGACTTTATTTTACTAGGTTACCTTGGCTCACAATCTGCGACTGGAATATATTTAATTTTAGGTAGACTAGCTACTCTATACTACTTTCTACATTTTATTTTAGTGATGCCTCTAATTGGGTTTATAGAAAAACCTAAACCTCTCCCTAAAAGTATTTCTGAACCAGTACTGTCAAAAGAAGAGCAACTAGCTAAGTCTGGACAAACTGCTTAGAGCAATGATGAAACGTATTAACATATTTGCACTAATAGTAACTTTTCTATTTACCACCTCTTTTGCATTTGCAGAAGGAGAGATGCACGCACCAATGGAGCCAGATTGGTCATTTCAAGGTCCTTTAGGTAAATTTGATAGAGCAGAATTACAAAGAGGTTTTCAAGTATATACAGAAGTTTGTGCGAGCTGTCATTCAATGGACTTGGTAAGTTATAGAAATTTAGTTCAAGAAGGTGGACCAGAATTTTCTGAAAAACAAGCCAAAGCTATGGCTGCAATGTTTGAAGTTGAAGCTGGGCCAGATGCTGATGGTGAAATGTTTATGCGTCCCGCAATACTCTCCGATAAATTTGTAAGCCCTTGGAAAAATGAACAAGAAGGCAGAATATCAAATGGTGGTGCATATCCACCAGACTTATCAGTAATGGTTAAAGCAAGATCGGGTGGGGCAGATTATGTCTATTCCTTATTACTAGGTTATGAAGATGAAGCGCCTGAAGGAGTTACTTTAGATGATGGAGTTTATTATAATATTTATGCAAAAAATCAAAAAATTGCTATGCCTCAGGTTATTTATGAAGATGGTGTAGAGTATACAGATGGTACTATGGCAACCGAAGTTCAAATGGCAAAAGACGTCACGGCTTTTCTAGCCTGGTCTGCGGAACCAAAATTAGAAGAAAGAAAAAGAATTGGATTTAAGGTGCTTGTTTACTTAATAATTTTATCTTTTTTATTATACTTCACCAATAAAAGAATCTGGCGAGATACCTCTCATTAATAATTAAATCAATGTTTCAATGTATTAGTTATCTTAATTAAGAAACTAATTTAACTGATATTATCCACAGCCTCATCAGCTTAATCTCGCCGTAAAGTAATCTTTAAGATAATATTTACATTGAATCATTGGAGAACTTTTATGTTAGAAAAATTATTTAAATTAAGTGAAAATAACACCTCTATAAAAACTGAAATGCTTGCTGGTTTAGCAACATTTTTAACTATGGCTTATATTATTGTTGTTAATCCAGCTATTCTATCAACTGATGGAACAGGTATGGATTTTGGTGGTGTATTTGTAGCTACAATAATTGCAGCAGTTATCGGCTGTTTGATTATGGGACTTTATGCCAATTGGCCAATAGGTTTGGCTCCAGGAATGGGTCTTAATGCATTTTTTGCTTTTGGTGTTATTTTTGGAATGGGGTATACCTATCAACAAGCCCTAGCAGCTGTATTTATTGCAGGTCTTGCCTTCTTATTACTATCAGTAACTCCTGCAAGAGCTTGGATTATTAATAGTATTCCAAAAAGTATGAAATTTGGAGTAGGTGCTGGGATAGGTCTTTTTCTTGCAATTATTGGTCTTAAGAATGCTGGAATTGTCGTTGATAACCCGGCAACTCTTGTTGGATTGGGTGATGTAACTTCAATGCCTGTAATACTTGCTGCAGTTGGTTTTGCTGCTATGGCAATACTTGATAAAAGAGGTATTCCAGGTTCAATTATTATTGGCATCCTTCTTGTCAGTATCATTGCTTGGATGACTGGAGTTAGTTCTATTGATGGAGTAGTGGGTTCAATTCCACCTGCAGTACATGCTTTTCAATTAGACTTTAGCCTAGTGGCAACCTCAGGATTTATTGGTGTAGCCTTCGCATTTTTATTTGTAGATTTTTTTGATACAGCGGGAACTTTAACATCTGTTGCCAATCTTACTGGAAAAGTCGATCAAGATGGAAAAGTTGATGGTATTGGTAGAGCAGTTTTAGCTGATTCTGTGGCAACTACTGTTGGTGCTTTAGCTGGTACATCAAATACGACATCATATATCGAGTCAGGCGCTGGTATTAAAGAAGGTGGTAAAACAGGCCTAACAGCAGTTACAGTCGCTTTACTTTTTGCTATATGTTTATTTTTAGCACCTCTTGCTCAAAGTATACCTGCATTTGCAACTGCACCTGCATTAGTTTTTGTAGCTACTTTTTTCTTGAAAAATTTAAGAGATATTGAGTGGGATGATGTTAGTGAATATGCCCCAGCAGTTCTTGCGGCTATATTAATGCCACTTACTTTTAGTATTGCTAATGGTATTGCCCTTGGCTTTATTGCTTATGTAGTTATTAAGGCTTTAAGCGGAAGAGCTAGTGATTTAAACGCTGGTTCAATAGTAATTGGCGTACTCTCCCTGCTTTACTACATAGTCTAAATAAAAGACTAAAATTACTTCTCCTATTTAAAATATAAATAGGGGAGGTAGCTTTATATCTCTCTATACAGGACAACAGAAGTCTCCCACTTCACTCATTTTAAGTATAATAATCTTCTTAAATAAAAATAATGTCCTAGTAAGAAATATTACATGGATCAATTTTTAAACCACCTTGGTCTGAATAATCGCCTATAACTCCATCAACTCTAACTGACATTCTTTTTTTAATCATCATGAATTTATCGCCTTCAGCAGGACTAATAGAACAAGTAATACGAGTACGTCTGCCCATACTATCATCATTAATTAAATGCAGTTTACCACCTATTTGCCAATCACCATCATCAAATGCCCATATGTAATAATCCTTTATTATTATTTTATCGCCTTTACTTGTATGTAAGGTTTTTTTATACAGTGGGTCAAATTCAAAATTCAATGAATGGTCAATGCCTTCTTCTAAAATTATATCTTTAGAATAACTATTTTGACAAAATAGAGATAGAGAGCAACAAAAGAGGATGATTTTGAAAATTTTCATACATTTTAATTTAAAGATTGTTTCAATAAGGTCAACAATTTCAATAAACATGCCACAAATAAGCAAATCAATCATAAATAACAGAAAAACTGAATAGTTATTCCTCAAAAAAGGATTGACGAGCAACCACGAAACTGGGTGCTCAAAACTACGAAGGCAACTACGAAGGTTGCTAAAATTTAAGATATACTGTTAAATATGCCTCGGAGACAGGCAACAGAACGCCCCTTACCACTCTCTTATTTCTCTTTATTTGTAATCACGAAGAATTCCCATAGGGTGTATTAACTAGTGGTTATTTTTATCTTCTTCATCCCAAGGGAAGACAGGCCAGGTTTCTTGGGTAATTTCTTCTACATAAGTTCCAGCCAAGGGTAAGCCTCTAGGTTTTGCATAGATAACAGCTAAATGCATGTTAGGCATGTATTCAGCGAGTGCTCTTGCTGTACCCCCTTGATCAACAATATCATCTATCACAAGCACCACTTCATCAGTTTTTGGTGCGCGGTGTACAATAGCTTTATCAACTTTACGGTGAATATAACTTTGAATTGATACTATATCGACATCTTGAATACCAAGTGTATATGCTACAACAGAAGCAGGAACAAATCCCCCTCTTGAAACAACAACCATTTTATCAAAATTCACGTTTTTTTCCTTAAGAAGGTGTGCAAGCTTAACAGCCTTTTCGTGCATTTCTTCATAAGTTGGAAATATAAGTTTGTGATCCATAAATTTTTAATTATTGAATAAAAAATGCATTACGTCTCCATCTTGCACATTATATTCTTTTCCTTCGCTTCTAAGTTTACCTAATTCTCTTGCCTTGCTCTCTCCATTACACTCAATAAAATCATTATAAGACACTGTTTCCGCTCTTATAAAACCTTTTTTAAAGTCCGTATGAATCTTTCCTGCCGCATCTGGAGCCAACGTATCTACTTTAATAGTCCAGGCTCGAGCCTCTTCTGGTCCGACTGTGAAGTATGTTACTAAATTAAGTATTGAGTAGCCACTGCTAATTATTTTATTTAAACCAGAAGTATCAAGGCTTAAAGAATCTAAAAATTCTGCTTGCTCTGATTCATCGAGTAATGATATTTGTGATTCAATTTCGGCTGAAATAATAATGATATTTCCATCTTTTACATTATTGGCCAAAGTATTAGTTAAATTATTACCTGATACAATTGAGCCTTCGTCGACATTACAAACATAAATGATGGGCTTAATTGAAATTAAGTTAAACTCCTTAATTTCAAGTTCTTTTTCCTGAATATTATCAATTGAGCGGGCAGGCTTTCCCTCACTCAAATGTTCTAAAATTACTTTTGCAATTTCAATTTTCTTGCCCGCATCTTTATCGCCTTTTTTTTGCAGTTTTTCTAGGTTGCCAATTAATTTTTCAACCATTTCTAAATCAGCAAGTATTAATTCAGTATTAATAGTTTCAACATCATCAACGGGATCAATTTTATTGTTTACGTGAGTTATATTTTCATCTTCAAAGCAACGTACAACGTGAATGATGGCATCGACTTCACGAATATGAGAAAGAAATTTATTTCCTAAACCTTCGCCTTTGGATGCACCCTTAACAAGCCCCGCAATGTCAAAAAAGGTCAGTGGGGCGGGTATAATTTTTTTGGAGTTTGCTATTTTTGCAAGTTTATAAATTCTATCATCCGGAACTGCAACAGTTCCTTCGTTTGGTTCAATTGTACAAAAAGGATAATTGGCAGCTTCAGCAGAAATTTTTTTTGTTAATGCGTTGAATAAGGTAGATTTTCCTACATTTGGAAGACCAACAATTCCACATTTAAAACCCATTATATAATCTTTACTTTATTCAAAAATGAAGAATGCTCTTGGTTAACTAGATATTCCATATTAGTAGAGATGTTTATACATATTTGTTTCATGACTTCAATTTCTTTTTTCTTAAAGTCATCTAAAACATACTTTAAGACTTTGTCTTTGTCACCAGGATGGCCAATTCCAATTCTAATTCTAAAGTAGTTTTTGCCAATTCGTTCATCAATTGATTTTAATCCATTGTGACCAGCTGCACTTCCAGCAAATTTAATTCTTACTTTTCCGAAGTCTAGATCTAAATCATCGTGTATTACGTATATATTTTCTGGTTTAAATTTATGAAATGTAACAAGCTTGCTTACCGCAATACCAGAGTCATTCATATAGGCATTAGACTTGAACGCAATAGCTTTATTATTGCTGATTTCTCCAGACCATAATTGGCCACCATATTTATTATGTGATTTTGTATCTTCAAAAGATCTGATTATTTCTTCTAAAACTAAATAGCCAATATTGTGCCTAGTCTTGGAATATTTTTCTCCTGGGTTACCAAGGCCAATTAATGCAAACATGATTTAATTATAAGTAAGATAGGAGATAAAAAGAAGAGATTTATTATCTTAAGAATTAATCTTTTTTATCTTCTGAAGACTCTTCAGTTTTGGCCGCTTCACCATCTGCTGCCTCACCACTTGCTGCAGCGTCATCCGCTGCTGCTTCTGGTTCCTTAACAACTGTTGGTGCAGCTACTGTACCAATTGTGAAATCACGATCTGTAATTGTTGGTTCTGCTCCTTCAGGAAGCTTAGTTGCTGAAATATGAATTGCATCACCAATTTCTAAACCTTCAAGGTCAAAGACTATTTCTTCAGGAATATTGTTTGCAGGACAGTTAAGTTGAATAGTTCTTCGAACAATATTAAGTACTCCACCTTTTTTTAATCCAGGTGAAAGCTCATGGTTTATGAATGTAGTAGGTATATCCACTACAACTTTTGAGTCAGCACCAAGTCTTAAGAAGTCAACATGAATTGGTAAATCTGATATGGGATGAAACTGTACATCTCTAGGAATTGCTAAACTAATTTTACCATCTACATCTAAAGAAAATATTTTTGTTAAAAAACCACCTGCTTTAAGTTCTTTTTGAATTGTCATTCGGTCAATACTAATTGTTTGAGGCTCCTGTTTAAGGCCGTATATAACGGATGGTATTCTTCCGGACGCCAGCACTTTTTTTACTGCAGATTTTCCAGCGGATACTCTAATTTCGGTGTTTAATTTATTTTCTTTAGCCATAATTTATATAAATGAGGTATTAAATCAAAATTTGGAAGATAGCAAGTGGATAAAATTAAAATTCAAATAAGCTTGAAACAGAGCTTTCTTCAGATATTCGCTTAATCGCTTCTCCAAGTAAAGGAGCAATTGAAAGTACCTTTAATTTACTAGTTTCTGAAGTTTTAGGGCCTATGTTGATAGAGTTTGTAACTACAAGCTCTGAAAGGCCTGATTTTTCCACTCTCTCAAGAGCTTTTCCAGTAAGTACTCCATGAGTTATATAAGCTGCCACAGATTTAGCTCCATTTTCTATAAGCTTATCAGCAGCATTACAAATAGTTCCAGCTGAATCAATAATATCATCTAATATAATACAATCTTTGCCAGCAACCTCACCAACAATATTCATAACTTCGCTTTCACCAGGCTTTGATCTTCTTTTATCAACTATTGCTATTGATGCACCTAATTTATTTGCAATACCTCTAGTTCGAACTACACCACCAACATCAGGAGAAACAGCAACTAAATTTTTAGGGTCGAATTTTTTATTTATTTCTTTTGCAAACACGGGGCCTGCAAAAAGGTTGTCAGTTGGAATATCAAAGAATCCCTGTATTTGTTCTGCATGTAAATCGATAGTTAAAACTCTATCGGCACCCGCAGTTGTAATTAGATTTGCGACCAACTTAGCAGAAATAGGTGTTCTTGGACCTGCTTTGCGATCTTGTCTAGCATAACCATAATAAGGTATAACAGCTGTAATTCTTTTTGCTGAAGCTCTTTTTAGCGCGTCTATTGTTACCAATAGCTCAACAAGATTATCGTTTGCAGGATGAGATGTTGAGCAAATAACAAATACGTCCTCACCTCTGATATTTTCTTTGATTTCCACAAAAACTTCATCATCAGCAAAACGCTTAATAGCAGCATTGGCTAGAGGTATATCTATATAATCTGCGACTTCTTTAGCTAATGGGATATTGCTAGTTCCGGTAATAATTTTCATAATTAATAGCTGATATTATCAATCTTTTATAACAATTGTAGAGATCATTCTACCATAATCATCTTCTTTTTTATGAACAGATCTTCTGTAACTATAAAACAACTCATCTTTTGAATATGTATCAAGATTTATTGAAGAAATATCATTAATACCACCACTCTTTAGCTTATGAATTATAAATTCTCTAAGTTTAAAATTAAACTTATTTGAAGTAACTTTATCGAAGTAAACTCGATTTTGGATATTATTCAAAGTAATGGTCTTATAAAAATCTTGCCTCACTAGATATGATTCTCGACTTATACATGGTCCAATAGAGCATTTGATATCTGAATTATTCCCTCCAAGCTTTATCATTGCATTTATTGTATTTGAAATTATACCTGAAAATGCTCCCTTCCAGCCAGCATGGCAAGCACCAGCAATCTTTTTTCTTTTATCATAAAACAATATTGGAGCACAGTCTGCGGTTAGAATTCCAAGAATTATATTTTTTTGTTTGGTAACTATTCCATCATATGCAAGTGCTTCATATGAATTATGATTCTCTAGAATCTTAACTTTATTTGAGTGGGTTTGATGAAGTGTCACTAATTGATTAGAATTAAGTTCAAAATAATTAGAAACTAAAGATCGATTGATTATGATATCTTTTTTATGATCTATAGATCCTAAGCCACAATTTAAAGAATGATAATTCTTCTTAGACACACCTCCAAGGCGAGAAAAAAAACAATGATCAACATCCTTTAAATTTTTTGCAAAAAACATATTTATTTATAATCTGTATAAATTATTTTAAATAAAGATCCCATTTCATCTAAGTTAATTAACTTATTTAAACCTGATAGTATCTCTTTCTCTTTTTTAGGATTAGATTCAATTAATTTTGAAGCCCTAAACTCTATACCTATTTCTTTTAAGAATTCGGACTGTTTGACTATTTGTAAATTATAAATACCACAATCTTTAAAAGCTGTATTAATCTTTTTAAAATTGACATGAGCTGTTAAGTCTTGATGACCTAAATTATCTAGAAAGTTTGTAATTTTGTTATCTTTCATTGAAGAAAGAGTGCTCTTGTATTTTAATTCAGTATAACCGTAATCTGCAAAAAAAATAAAACCTCCATGTGTTTTAATTTTATTAGCTACTATTTCGGTAATATTATTAGCTTCGTTTGAAAACTCATAGATATCACCATCTTTTAATTCATTTTTATCTAAATATTTATCTATTTCTAAATTTTCAAAAAATACAAATTCTTTTTTAAGAATGCCGTTATTATCTTTTTTTATCATTAGCTTTCTAAATTTTTCTTTGTATCTTTCTATCTGAATTATTGGCAAAGCATCAAAAAACTCATTAGCAATATAAATTGAAAACTCATTTGGAGTAGTTTCAATATCTGAGTGAACAGTTGCATCAGGAAAATCTTTATTCAATCTATTTATAAAATGAATATTATTTTCAATAAAATGTATCTTAATAAACGGAATTTTTTTCAATAATTTTTTTACAACTCTTAAAATATCAGTCATTAAAGTTCCATTGCCAGGACCAAGTTCAATTAAATTGAATTGCTTAATATCATTTGTAATTATCAATTGAGTTAACCATAATCCAACCATTTCTCCATATAGCTGAGATATTTCTGGACTAGTTATAAAGTCTCCTTGGGCTCCTAGAGGCTTACTATTTCTATAATATCCAAATTCTTTATCATGCAAAGAAATTTGCATGAACTCTTCTAGTGAGATGAATGATTTTTTTTCGATAGTATTAAATACTTTATTTTTTACTGACATTATTCTTTGAATAAATAATAAGTATTACACCAAATAGAAACATTGGAAGTGATAAAATCATTCCCATAGTTAAGTAATTAAAAATATAACCGACTTGAATATCTGGCTCACGAGTGAATTCAATTAAAAATCTAAATAAGCTATATAGGACTAAAAACATTCCAGATATAAATCCAGTTTGTTTTAATTTTTTATATCTATGAATCAATATGTTTAAAACTATGAATATTAATAATCCTTCTAGCAAAGCTTCATAAATCTGACTTGGATGCCTGTGTAATCCCTCTGTGTTTGGAAATATAATTCCAATGAAGACCTCGGTTGGTCTTCCATATAATTCTGCATTAATAAAATTAGATATTCTTCCAAGAAAGAGACCAACTGGAGCTGAGGCGCAAATTAAATCGGTTAGGGTTAAAAAAGTAAAATCTTTATTTTTAGAAAAAAGTATTACTGTAAGTATAATTCCTAAAAGCCCCCCATGAAATGATAGGCCTCCTTCCCAAACATAAAATATTCTTATTGGCTCACTTATATAGTAGTTAAAATTATAGAATAATACATATCCAAATCGAGCACCTAGAATTAGACCAATTACTCCATAAAAGATTAGATCATCTACATCTTTTGAAGTGATATTATGTCTAATGGCAAAAAAAGACTTTTGTTGAGTTAAATATTGAATATATTTCCATGAAAATAGAAATCCAACAATATACGCAAGTGAATACCACCTTATTGCAATAGGACCTAACTCAAACAAAATAGGACTAACTGTTGGAAATGTAATAGAAAGCATTATAATTTATATTTAATTAAGACCATTATATCATTTAAATGCAAACTGAGAACATATTCTTAAAGCTATTATCCAAAGCAATTGTAGGATCTTTTGAGGCTGTAGAAATAATCAAGTCTGAAGTTGAAACTCATTGTTCATTTCAAAACGAAAAAAAATTAAATCAAATAAATTTAAAAAAAGATGAGTCTTAAAAAAGATAATATTTTAATTGTTGGGGCTGGCAATATGGGCTCTGCTTTTATATTAGCATTATTAGATGGTAATATTAATTCTAAGAAAATTAATATTATTGAAAATAAACCAAATTTAAAGCTTAGAAAGATTTGTAAGCTTAAAAAAATTAATCTGATCAAAACAATTGATAAGTTAGATATTAAGACAAAAATTTCTATAACTTTACTTGCTATTAAGCCTAATCAGCTAAGTGATATCTTTACTTTAGATTTTAATAGTAGAACAAAAAACTCTATTCTTATTTCTATAGTAGCCGGTAAAACAATAGAAACTTTAAGAAAGATATCTAATAATAATAGAGATATTGCTAGAGCTATGACAAACACTCCAGTTACGGTCGGATGGGGCACTTCTGTAGTATATTTTTCAAAAACTACAACCCGTCTTAATAAAGATAAAGCTAACTACCTACTAGAGCTTGTTGGAAAAGTAGACGAAGTGAAAAATGAAAAATATATAGATTCATTTACAGGACTATTTGGAAGTGGACCTGCATACTTATATTTACTTATAGAGATATGGTCAGATCTAGCTAAAAAGCATGGCTTTAAACATGGAGAAGAAATGGTAGTACAAACAATGTTGGGATCACTATTGTTATTACTTAAAACACAAGATGCTCCTAAAGTTTTACGAGCTGGAGTTACAAGCAAGGGTGGAACTACAGAGGCAGCTTTATTAGAATTTACTAAAAATAACAAATTACAAAAATTATTTAAAGTAGCAGTTTCAAAGGCAATAAAAAAAGCTGGAATATTAAGTAAAAGTTAGTTAGGAATTTTAATTCTTACTTCTAATCCACCTAAAATTTTACTATCAGCCAACTCAATTGTGCCATTAATTGAGTTTAATAAATTTTTTGTTGTTGATAGCCCTAAGCCAGAATTAGTAGAATTCTGATTACGGCTTTTATCTATTCTGTAAAAAGGCTTAAAGACATTAGCTATTTCTGATTTTGGTATTCCATTCCCATTGTCATGAATTTCTACTTTAGTTATTTCAAGTGTTGTTTCTATTACAATTTTTACTTTGTCAGAGTATTCCAATGAATTATTCAGTAGATTGATAATAGATCTATTAAATATATTAGCATTTACTTCTATTGTAGCGTCATTAACTATCTCTATATCAATATTTTTATCTTTAAAGTGAATATCATTTTTTATTTTAATGATTGATTCAATTGGATTAATTTTAATATTATCTTTAAAATTACTTTCTTTAGAAAAATTTAGATATTCATCGAGCATAAGATTCATATGCTTGATTTCATCAACTAAAGATTTTTTGCTTTTCTCATCAGCTACTGTTTCTGCTTGAAGCCTCATTCTAGTTAGAGGTGTTTTTAAATCGTGTCCTACACCAGCAAGCATTAAAGATCTTTGCTCAACCTGCTTAGTAATTCTATTTTTCATTTTAATGAATTCAATTGATGCCCTTCTAACATCACTAGCTCCAGAAACTTTAAAATTGGAAACATTATTCCCTTTCCCAAATTCTTCTGCGGCTATAGCAAGCTGTGTGATTGGTTTAATTTGGTTTCTTAAAAAGAGAAAAGAAATAAAAATTAGTATTGCTGATGAAAATATTACCCAGCCTAAAAAGATATGAACTCTTGCTGTTGAAATTCGTTTTTTATGAAAAGTCACTTTAATCATTTCTTCGCCAAGATTTATATGAACATTTATAAGATTATTTTCAGCTTGAACCCAATGAGTAGCCTGAAGAATACCTTGGAGCTCTTTTTTAAAACCAGTAGTTACAAAATCAAGATATTTAATATCATTTTTTGCATAATCTTCAATTAGATCACTTGAGTTTATCTTGGTATAGATAATTTCAGTATAGGAACCATAGTCAGTATTTACTTGTTCGATAGAAATATTATTAATCTTAATTTGATTAACAGTTAAAGCAATTTCCATTGCTACAGAACGCGACATTCTTGATATTACTCTTTCCCATAAACTATCAAAAAATACTGTTACAATTATAACTTGAAACATTATCATAGGGACTATGATTATTGATATCGCTCTAATTAATAAACTTTTTGGTAAATATTTTTTAATCATCTTAATTATTAACCCATAACATATAGCCAGCACCACGTTTTGTTTTTAAGTACTTTGGAAATTTTGGGTCTTGCTCGATTTTTTTTCTTAGTCTGTTTATACACACATCTAAAGTTCTTTCTTGTTCAAAGCCTAGTAGCTTGCTTAATTCTTCTCTTGAGTAAGGTGTGCCCATATCTTTTGATAATATTCTTAATATATGTAATTCGTTCGAGTTTAAAGATTTACTAGTGTTAGAACCTGTAATTTCTCCAGTTACTAAATTTAAAATAAGATTGTTAATCTGGATTTGGTCCTTGAATGATTTTGTATCAGTCTTTTTCAATATATTTTTTATCCGCAATAGCAGTTCTTTTGGCTCGAATGGTTTTGATAAATAATCATCGGCACCCAATTCAAGTCCTTGTATCACATTATCTGTATCTCCCATGGCTGTGAGGTGTATAATTGGAACTAGTGATGTTGTTCTTATAATTTTTGTTAGCTCATAACCATCTATGCCAGGCATCATTATATCTAGTATAAGCACATCAAAGTTAATTAGATTTAATTTTTCTAGTGCATCTTCTCCATTAATTGCAGTTGTTACTAAAAAATTGTTAGTTATTAAAAAATCTTTTAGTAGATCTCTAATTTTATCATCATCATCAACAATTAAAATATGGTTATCAAAGCTATTGATCATTTGTTTTTACTTATTAAATTTGAAAATGTTTGGTTAAATCCATTTACGGCTTCTGATCCTGACTTTTGAAATGCACGACTTATCTCTTTTATAGTTGGGTTGACTAAGCTGTTAATAATCTTTTTTGATGCCTCTGAAAGAAATAAATTTTTCATCCGTTTATCTTTTACATTAATTTCTTGTACTACCATTTTTTCACTAATGAGTATTTTTAAAACTCTATTAAGGCTCTGCTTTGTAATACCAAGCCTAATCATTAATTCATTAAAAGTTATTCCTGGGTATAATAGAATAACTAAAATACATCTAATATCTGCAATGCCAAAATTATGGTCATTAGCATTTTCTAAAATTTGATTTTCAAAATTTTTATAGACTAAGAAAAAATTATTTAACGTTTCTTTTAACTTATCGTCTCTAAGATATAAAAGGGGGGAACCTTTATGAGTGTCATTATTTAAGTCAGTCATTATGACATAATAATGATAAAAAGTTATATTAATCAACTAGATTATCTGATAACTAAGTAGTTTAATTTTTACGATACAATATATGGAAATGATACCTTTCGACAATAGAGATGGTTTAATTTGGATGAATGGCGAATTTATTCCCTGGAATGATGCCAAGTGCCATGTAATTAGCCAAGGAATGCACTATGCAAGCTCTGTATTTGAAGGTGAAAGAGCCTATAAAGGAAAAATTTTTAAATCTGAAGAACATACTAAGCGCCTATTCAGATCTGCAAATACTTTAGGCATGGATATGCCATTCACTGAAAAGCAAATTAATAATGCTAAAGATGAGCTTATCAATAAAATGAATCTTCAGGATTGTTATGTTAGACCAATTGTATGGAGAGGTAGTCAACAGATGGGGCTATCTACTTCTAATTCAGATATTAATGTTGCAATAGCAGCTTGGGATGATTGGGCTTCATATTTTAAAATTGAAGATAGAAAAGCCGGACTTAGGTTAATTACTTCCCCATGGAAAAGGCCTTCTCCAGATACTGCTCCTTGTGAAGCTAAAGCATCAGGCCCTTATGTAATTTGCACAATGTCAAAATCATTTGCTGAACAAAAAGGGTATCATGATGCATTAATGCTTGATTATAGAGGTTATGTAGCTGAAGGAACCGGTGCTAATATTTTTTTTATTAAAGATAATGATATTCATACACCAATCCCTGATTGTTTTTTAAATGGTATTACCCGTCAAACTGTTATTGAGATGCTATCTAATCAAGGTTTTAATATAATAGAAAGACACATTATGCCTGATGAAATTTCAAATTATGATGAGGCATTTTTAACTGGAACAGCAGCAGAAATTACTCCATTACAATCAATCGATGACATAAAATTTAAAACTGGTGATGGAACTAAAAATTTTAAATTCATGCAAGATTATCATAACCTTGTTAGATCTTAATTGAATATTCCTCGATAATATTGATATCCACTTAATACCGATAAGATACTTGCAATCCAAAGTAACAATATTCCAAGCTCAGCTATAAAAAATAAATTATTTGTCATTATTGGATTTAGCAGCAAACAAAGCAATGCTAACATCTGCATAGCAGTTTTATATTTTCCTAAATTTGAAACAGGTAATGTTTTTTTTTCATCAAGTTGAGCTAAATATTCTCGAATTCCAGAAATAAAAACTTCTCTTGAAACTATTAACAAAAAAGGAATTAAATGAATTCCATTAATATCCCCACGATAGCACAATATAAATCCAACTAAAATAACAAGTAGTTTATCAGCGATAGGGTCTAACATAGTTCCAAAAATACTAGTTAAATCATATTTTCTAGCCAAATATCCATCAAAATAATCTGATAAAGATGCGATAATAAAACCAGTAAGCGCAAGTAAGTTTGTATTCTTTGTATCCAGTAAAATTAAAGACAATATTATTGGTATTAATATTATTCTAAAAACTGTTAAAATATTTGGAAGATTTTTCATTAATTGTTAAAAAAATTA
>CAJXYM010000021.1 GCA_913063045.1 uncultured Flavobacteriales bacterium
TTTAGCCGTTACTGCCATTACCATTCCTGTTGCATCAAAATAATCACCTGACATTGTTATAAGACCATCTTGAACATCAAAATAATGGTATGAATCAACTGAAAAAGAATTACCAGTCTCAATACTGTTTCCTGTCCAAGTTCCATAAACTCTAACACTTCCATTATTAAGAAGTGTAGTATCATCAACTCCTGGCAACCAAATTGGGTTTTCAAATTTTACATTTTCAAAACCTTCCATATAAAACTTAGCTTGACCCAAAACAGCATCATAGCCAACTAATCCTTGTCCATACATCGGCGATTGGTGCTGTATATCTTTATGAACTAAAGATTTAAATGTTTCAAAATCTGCAGGAGCTTCATAGCATGCTAATACCTGTTTTGCAATTTCTAAATTTGTTTTGTATAAAGCTAAATCATCGCTCTGATTACATGCAGATAAGATAACTATTAATGATAATAATAAGTGTTTCATTTTTTTTATTTTTTTTAATTAAATAGTTAACGAAAGTATCCTTTTTCTAAGTTCTAACAAATTAATCTATTATTTTTGCAAAGATATTATGAAAAGACCTTGGAATATAATTGACTCTACAGTGTATAGTCTAGCTACTTATCAGAACGAAAGAGTTAATATGAATATATGCACATATGTATCTGTAATAAGCTTAAAACCTAAAATTTATGCTATTGCAATTGATCAGCAAACACAAACGTATTTAAATCTTAAAAATGGATGTGATATAGTATTACAGGTTCTTAATATTTCTAATATTAAACTAGTAAGAAGTTTAGGTAAAAAATCGGGGAAAGCATTTGATAAAAACAAGTACTTAAACTCTTCAGAATATTTAACAAGTTGGAATAATTTTAAAGTCATTAATAATGCTAATGCATATTTAGAATTAACATTAAAAGATATCTATAAAGATTTTGGTGATCATGATCTTTTTCTTTTTGATATCAAAAAGTTTAAAACTAATTCAGAAGATAATATTCTGACATTTCAAGATCTTATAAAAAATAAAATAATTCTATAAATATGAAATCACTTAACATCTCAATTATTGCCATTTTAATACTTTTCTTAAGTGCATGTACAAAAAACACTATTGAAGACTTTTCGTCAGACAACTCACTAACAATAACATCTCCAGGATTGTATTTCACGCCAGATACTTTAATAATTAATATTGGAGACACTATACTATTTGATCTAACGGCAACGCATAATGCTGTAGAGGTTAGTGAAGATACTTATATAAATAATGGCACAATTAGCAATGAAGGTTTTAATATTGGATATGGTGAATCAAAATTATTTATTGCTAATGAGCAAAGAGTGTATTATTACGTTTGCCAGCCACACGTAACAATGGGAATGAAAGCAATAATAATTGTTCTTTAATTCTTACTTCTTTTCAAAAATAAAAAACAATTCTTTGCCTTTTCTTTTATCAATGGAGTTATAACACTTTTCAAAAGTTTTTATATTAAAACTATTTTCAAAATATTTTTCATATTCTAACTGAGAACCTCCAAAAGGAGGATGGTTTTCATATAATTTACCATAAAAAAACAAACCACTTAGCTTACCTCCATTATTAAGAAGCTCATGAGATTTAGCTGAATAATTAGCTCTTAACTTAGGATCTAAAGCACAAAAAAATGTTTGTTCAAGAATTAAATCAAATTTCCCTGATAGATTAAAGAAATCATCACAAATTGCATTTTTATAGGGGAATTCTGGGTTCCTTTCAAGAAAACTATTAATTGCTTTAGAGGAGAAATCAACTAAATATAAATTAGTAAAGCCTTTCTTTAAAAGATAGGTTGCTTCATGAGCATTTCCACAACCTGGAATTAAAATTTTTATATTTTTATCTTTAATTTGATCGATATATTCTTTGATAGGTGTAGAAGGATATCCAATATCCCAGCCTGTATTATTATCTAAGTACCTAGCATTCCAATTATTTTTTGATAAATCCATAATTATTTTAAAAAATTTTTTTTAAAATCAGTTAACACAATTTTTACTTCTTTAACAGAAACTATCTTTTGAATAGTTAATTTATCTTTTTCATCAGTTAAATTATTTGTCCAACAATGAATTGGATAATTAGGGAATTTATTAGAGTAAAATTGAACGCTAGAAAATGGCATAGAAATAGCATTTGGACTAAATTTTATTAAATCCTCTTTTACTTTATTAATATTCAGGATACTCTTAAAAACATGAAAAGCAGGTACCCAGTAGCTGATACTAATCCCTAAAGATTTAAAATTAGATAACAACTGAATATCTTTAGACTCAATTATAATATCATTTTGCAGATTAAATTTATCAGTAATTTTTTTCATTAATACCATTGAAGAATCAAGATTTGATTCTTTCAGGTTTTTAAAATCAATCCAATATTTATAAGAGGAAACATTATCAATTTTAGAGAAATATTTTGTTAAAGTCATTCCATTAGATTCTCCATGGTGTTTAACATCGAAACAATTATCGTTTGAGCTATAGAAAACATCTATTTCAAAACCTTTAAAGTGGGAAGATATCTTTTCAATCTTCTGAGGATCAAGTATTCTATGTGCCCATAACTTATCTGAAGAATTATAAAAAGTTTGTCCTTGAAAATCAAATATTGATATGTAAAAAAAAGTAGAATAGCTTATAGCTATTACAAGAAGAATAGAGAGTAAGTACTTCATGTTATTTAATTAGGAGACTATTTTTAATCATAGAATTTGAATAAACCTGTTTTATAGATTTTAATTTTATCAAATCTAATGAATCTACGGTGATCTGATTATTTAATTTCCAGTTAGAGAAGTTAGTATACTCTTCTTGAAAATTATATAAAATACTTTTATCAGATATAAAACAATATTTATCTTTATTAAAATGTATTGCCCAACTGTTCTTTTTAAAAACAGATTCCCCAAAAGAGAAAAATGAATTTTTATAGCCTAAATAATCTAAGATAGAGGGCATTATATCAATATGCTGAGTAATGACATTATTTTCACCCAAAAGGTCTTTAGAAGGAGAATAAAACAGCATAGGGATTGAATATCTACCAAGCTTATTTTTATAGTTGGGATTATTAGATTTTGGTGAGGTATGATCAGCTGTTATTACAAAAATTGTATTGTTAAACCACTCTTCATCTTTTACTTTATCAAAGAAAGTTTTTAGTGAATGGTCTGAATATCTAATAAGTCTATGAATTGCTAGATCACCATCTTCAAAGACATCATTATATTTTTCTGGAATTGAATATGGTGGATGGGCAGAAAGAGAAAAGAAGGTTGAAAAAAATGGTTTTTGCTCTTTTTTAAGTTTATTGGCAAAAAAATCAAAGAAAGGCTCATCATATATACCCCAAGTACCATCATAATCATTCTTATTACCATATTCTTCTAAACCATAATATTCACTAAAACCTGCACGCTTTGTAAAGCCATAAAAACCCATAGTCCCCCGTGTTCCTCCGTGAAAAAAAGAAGTTGAATATCCCTTTTCTGATAAAATTGATGCCAAACTATTAAAGTTATTTTGAGCGTAAACGGATGTTATAAACGGTGTGTTAGAAAATGTTGGTATAGAGGCAGTAATTGCTGGCAAGGCCTCAATAGATCTAAGCCCATTTGAAAAGGCATTATTAAATACTAAGGAATGTCCCATTAAACTATCTAAAAAAGGAGTAAGATTTGTATTATTATAAAACCCTACAAATTCTTTTGAGAGGCTTTCCATAATAATAATTACTACATTCTTATTACTAAACTTTTTAGTATCAAAAGAATGCTTGGTATTGTAATGCTCACTAATAACATTAGCATCAAAATAATTGTAAGATGCTAATTGAGTATTATTAAAAGAATGTAAAAAACAAAATGGAGTATTTAGAATAAGACTAGAATAAACTGGGCTTGTTAATTCTCCCGCATTAATAACTTTAATTGGCTTTAACTGAAGGCCTCCCCTAGCACCAACAATAAAAAGTGAGATAGAAAACAAGAATATCAATGTAGACTTAGAAAGAGATCTAAATGTAAAAAAAACTTTCTTAGAGTTATATGGTTTAAGTTTAGTTAGTAATATTATTTGAAGTAACGTTAATAAGACAATTGGCCAATATTGCATAATATAACCAGGTAAAATCTGCAGACCATCATTACCTAATAAAATGAAATCAACAAAGTCATATGTAATTCTCTTATTATTAAATTGAAAGAACTCAATATCAATATTATTTAAAAATATAAAAGGAATATTAATAAGATAAAATATATAATCTATCAACTTTGGATACCATCTTTTAAAGTGAAGATTGCTGGGAAAAAGAAGTAAAATAAGTACTATCGAGTTTATATATAATAAGATAGAAAAGTCAAAACGTAATGATTCGAAAAACAATGAAAATATAGATACATCAGAGGAGCTATCAATACTAAAATTAGATGAATTATTTATAAAGAAAAAAAATCTACTGACAGAGTAGATAAATAAGAGTAATAGTATTCTTTTAAGATAATTTATTAGATAAGTCATGAGTTCTATTTATCTAAAAAATAACGTTTGTATGCTTTAATTAAAAGAGTTAAAATTAAGGCAATCAAAATTAGCCCTACTGTGGCATAAAGCCATGAGATACTAGTTTTTAGAACAGCAAGAAAAATAATAGAAAACAAAAATACGGTAGCAAGTTCATTCCAAACTCTAAGGTTATTTTCCTTATATAATATCTTACCTCTTTTCATTTGATTAAAAATAATTTGACAACTGTATGTGTATAGCAAAAGAAAAAAAACAAAACATAGTTTGACCTTCATCCACTTAACATCTAACAATAAAGGGTTCGAATAAATCATACTGAGACCAAATATTGTTGTTAAAATTGCTGAAGGCCAGGTTATAATATAGAGTAAACGTTTAGTCATTAAACTAAACTGATCTTGAAGAATTTTTCTAGTCGTAGTATCTTTTAATTCACTTTCCTTAAAATATATAAACAATCTTACTAAATAGAAAAGGCCCGAAAACCAACAAACCATAAAGATTAAATGCAGCGATTTTAAATAAAGGTAGCTCATTAGTATTGTGTAGACCATTTGGTGATTACTTCCGCCCATTCATCATTATCATTTAGGCATGGAATGTAATTAAATGTTTCTCCTCCCGCATCAACAAACTCTTCTTTTGCTTCCATAGCAATTTCCTCAAGTGTTTCTAGACAATCAGTAACAAAAGCAGGGGTAATAACAACCATTTTCTTAAAACCCTCTTTCGCTAGTCTTGCAAGTTCAGAGTCTGTATATGGTTTAAGCCAGGGTTCATTTGCAAGACGTGATTGAAAAGCATTACTATAAGTACCTTCCTTTAGTCCTAATGCTTTAACAATAGATTTTGTAGTTTCAAAAACTTGATGTCTATAGCAGGTATTATGAGCAACAGAACCTTTATCACAACAGCTATTTCCTTGACAATGAAAGTTAGTGGGATCAGAAATTCTTAAATGACTCTCTGGCAGACCGTGATAAGAAAAAAGCATATAATCATATTCTATGTCTTTTAAATGAAATTTAATATTATTTATCATAGCCTTTAGGTAGAGAGGATCATTATAAAAAGCAGGTATGAGACTTGTTTTTATATGTTTAAAGTGTTGCGCTATTTCTTGCTCTACTTTAACAACAACCGATTCATAAGAAGACATTGCATAGTGAGGATATAAAGGAAGAACTATGATCTCATCTACTCCTTGATCATGAAGCTCCTGAATACCTTTATTGATAGACATAGAACCATAGCGCATGGCTAGCGCAGCAGGTATTTTAATAGTTTTTTTAACTTTCTCGAATAGTCTTTGTGATAATACAATTAATGGAGACCCTTCTTTCCACCAAATCTTTTTATAAGCAGCTGCAGATTTTTTTGGTCTAAAGTTTAAAATAATCCCTCTTACAAGAAAGAGTCTAAATAAATAACTCTTGCCTATAACTCTCTCATCCATGAGAAATTCATCAAGATATCTTCTAACATCTTTTACCTCTGTACTATCTGGGGAGCCTAAGTTTATAAGTAATAATCCTTTCATATTAAATAGTTTTAGAATAACTTCCTACGCCTTGATTAAGTAATGGATCAAATTTCATAGCAATATTTCTAATTACTAAGCGTCCTAAAATATTGACTTTAATAATATCATTATCAAATTCCATTAAATTATCTTCCATAAACATCTTAAATTTTTCTTTTGTAAAATCTACTGCAGAATACACTTGCGATAAACTGATATTAAATTCATTAGCTATAGTATTGAAATCTACGTAATAATTACACATAACAGAATTAATAACTGCTCTAATAATTTTTTGATCATCTTTCATAGAATACCCTCTAATAACTGCTAAACCTTCTTTCCTAATTCTATTTACATACCTAGCAGCATTTTTCTCATTTTGGCTATATGCTGAATGAAGCTGACTTATTGATGAAGCACCAAATCCATATACCTGTCCAGTAGTTAATCTAGTGCAGTAGCCTTGAAAATTACGGTGTAAACTTTTATTTTCTAATGCAATAGCAAGTTCATCATGAGGTTTAGCAAAATGATCCATTCCAATTGCAACATATCCTGCACCAACAAGTTTGTCAAAAGCATTTTGATACATAATAGCTTTATCTTCCGTAGAGGGGAAACCTATCTTTTCTAATATTTTCTGTCGAGCAATTACAGAAGGAACATGAGCATATGAAAAAGTAACAATTCTATCTGTTCCTAGTTTAATTGCTCTATCTACTGTTTTATTAAAACTTTCTACTGTTTGTAATGGAAGTCCATATACTAAATCAATATTCGTTCCTGTGAACCCCTCATTCTTTATTTTCTTTACAATAACCTCTAAGTCAAGCTTTGAAGGTTCCCTGTTAATAGCATCTAAAACATCACGCTCAAAATCTTGCACCCCAATACTTATCCTATTAAACCCAAATTCTTTAAGTAACTCAATATGCTTAAGTTCAAAATATGCTGGGCTACATTCAATAGCCATTTCATACTCTTTGGCAAAAGTGAAATTTTCTTTTATACAGTCAGTAATTTGCTCAATATATTTATAATCTATCGCATTGGGTGTTCCTCCACCCCAGTGTACTTGAGTTAAAATTCTACTTTTATCAATATCTTTTGCTACAAGTTCTATTTCTTGAATTATAGCTTCCACATAACTCTCTAAAAAAGGTTTTGTATAGCCTGTTTGAGTGGTACATCCACAAAAGTGACATAATTGAGGACAGAAAGGAATATGTATATAAATTGAAATACTTGATGGCTTCTCTTTATTAGAGAGGATAACACTATTCCTCAGATCAGTATTAGTATATTTATCAGTAAAAAATGTGGCTGGAGGATAAGAAGTATATCTAGGTCCAGACTTATTATATTTTTTTAAAAAACTTGAGTCTACATTCATAAATTAATCTCTTTTCCAGTTAGTTTCTTTTATCCAATCTACAATAAATTTTGCTTTTTTATAATCTATATCAGGTAAAAACCCGTGACCTAAATTAAAAATCCAATCTTGATTATCTCTTCCAAATGGAATAAGCTTAGATAATTCCTTTTCTATTGAAGCATAATCAGAATACATTAACCTAGGATCAATATTTCCTTGAATACCTACTTCTTTGTCTACCATTTCTCTGGCGCTATAAAGGTTCGTTTGCCAATCTATACTAACAAAATCACATAGGTCTTTATTAACATATTTTAATCCACCACCAAAATTCTTAGGAAAGAAAATTGTAGGTATCCCAAGATCTCTTACAGAGTTTAATATTTTTTTTGAAGCAGGTAATATAAGTTCATTATACATATCCTCAGGAATAAGACCTCCATAGGTTTCAAACAGCTGAAAACATTCAATTCCGTGCTTAACTTGATTTTTAGCATATTCAATAGATGTTTCTACTAAAGCATCAATTATCTTTTTACTTTCTGAAGGGTTAGAATACAAAAACTTTATAGCATCATTAAAGGTAACATCTCTAACATGTCCTCTAAACATAAAGCAAAAAGTTGTTAATGGGCCTCCACAAAAACCAATTAGAGGTGTATTGGGGTTCCTTACTTCTAACACTTTATCAATGTTATCATAGACATGATTTAATTTATCTAAGTTTTTAATTAAATGCTGAGAAGGATACTCAAACTTGGTAAGAGGATTATCAAATAATGGGCCTTTATCAGTAAACTTTAACCCCATCCCTAGAGCTTCAGGAACAATTAAGATATCTGAAAATAAAATTGCTGCATCAACACCTAAATCATTAATTGGCAGTAGAGTTACCTTAGCTGCTAAATTAGGATCATTCATCATATCACTAAAAGAATTATTTTTCTTTAGCTCTTGATAGGAAGGAAGTATTCTTCCTGCCTGTCTCATAAACCAAACTGGTGGTCTATGGGTATCTTTTTTATTTAATGTATCTAAGAAAATTGAATTCATTTATTAAGTTTTTCTAGAGCTATTTTATTAGCATTTATAAATTTATCTATATCGTCTTTTTCTAGAGCAGAAGAAAAAAACAAGCATTCATATGGAGATGGAGGTAAATAGATGCCTTGTTCGAGCATTAGCTGGAAGTAGTCGGCAAATTTTTCTTTATCACAGCATATTGCATCCTCATAGTTATTAATTTCTTTTTTATCAGTAAAAAACAGAGTTAGCATAGAACCATTTCTATTTATTACTGCCTTAGTATTTGTAGCTTTTATATTATTTAATAAACCTTGATGAATAGCATCTGAAATTCGTTCAAGATGAGCATAAAAATTATTATCTAATTTATTTAATACGGTCAATCCCGCGGACATTGCAAGAGGATTTCCAGAGAGTGTTCCTGCCTGATAAACAGGGCCATTTGGAGCTAAAAAATCCATTATCTCTTTACTCCCACCATAAGCTCCAACAGGAAGACCACCTCCTATAATTTTACCTAATGTTGTAATATCAGGTTTAACATCATAATATTCTTGAGCTCCAGCTTGAGCTAATCTAAAGCCTGTCATTACTTCATCAAAGATTAACAGACAATTGTATTTATCACAGAGCTCTCTAAGACCTTGTAAAAAATCTTTATTTGGTAATACTAGGCCCATGTTACCTGCTACAGGCTCCACAATAATTGCGGATACTTGATTATTATGATCAATCAATAAACTCTCCACAGATTCTAGGTCATTGTAGTTAGCTATTAATGTGTCCTTAGCAGTGTTTTTTGTCACTCCAGGGCTATCTGGCAAACCCAGGGTCATCGCTCCTGAACCTGCTTTAATTAAAAAACTATCTCCATGGCCATGATAATTTCCTGAGAACTTAATTATATACTCCTTTTTAGTGTAACCACGAGCAAGTCTAATAGCACTCATTGTAGCCTCTGTTCCTGAGTTAACCATCCTTACTTTTTCAATGGAAGGAATCATGGAAATTATTTTATTAGCCATTTGAGTCTCCAAAATAGTTGGTGCCCCATAGCTAGTGCCTCGAGCAGCAGTTTCATTTATTGCATTTAAAACATCGTCGTGGGCATGACCTAATATCATTGGGCCCCATGATGAAACAAAATCTATGTATGTGTTACCATCAATATCGGTGATTTTACATCCTTTAGCTTTAGATATAAAAATAGGAGAACAGTTAACACTTTTAAAGGCTCTCACTGGAGAATTAACACCTCCGGGGATAACCTTCTGAGCTAATTTAAATTCTTTAATACTTTTTGTAAACTCCATTTATTTATTATTTAATCTATCCGCAATATCCAAGGCATGGTATGTAATAATTATATCGGCTCCAGCTCTTTTAATTGAAGTAATAATTTCCATTACTATATCCATCTCTTTAATCCAATTATTTTGTGAGGCTGCTTTTATCATTGAGTACTCTCCACTAACGCTATATGCAATTACAGGAACATTAGTATGTTCTTTAATCTTATAAATTATATCCAAATAACTTAAAGCAGGCTTTACCATTATCATATCAGCCCCTTCATTTAGATCTTGTTCTACCTCTCTAAATGCTTCTCTAGAATTCGCAAAATCCATTTGATATGATTTTCTATCAAAATCTTTAGGAGCACTTTCAGCAGCATCTCTAAAAGGACCATAAAAGGCCGAAGCGTATTTTACTGCATAGGATAAAATTGGGATTTTAATAAAGCCCGATTTATCTAAGGAGTTTCTAATCTCTGCAACCCTACCATCCATCATATCTGAGGGAGCAATGATATCGGCACCAGCCTTGGCTAATGATACCGCCTGACTTGCTAATGTTTTTATAGTAAGATCATTGTCGACATCACCATCAATAATTGTACCACAATGCCCATGCTTTGTGTATTCACAATTACAAACATCTGCTATTACTAAGAGATTAAGTTTCTGTCTTCTAATTTCTTTTATTGCTTTTTGGACAATACTATTTTCTTGACAAGCAATTTCTCCTGTTTCATCTTTATTTTCTGGAATTCCAAAAATCAAAATACTTTTCACCCCTTTACTTATAACATTTTTACATTCTGAAATAAAATTATCAATCGATAATTGATACTGGCCAGGCATTGAAGAAATTTCATTTCTAATATTTTCTCCTGGACAGACAAACATGGGATATATTAAATCGTCTACACTGATTTGTGTGTCTCTTACCAATTCTCTTAGAATAGGATTATATCTTAGCCTTCTTAATCTAGTTTTAGGAAATGTCATATTGAATATTATTTAATTTAAAATATCTAATAATTTCTTCTGTGATTGCTTCAAAAGACTGCTGTTTAGAAGTTATAACAGGCTTAAAACCTTTGTTTTTAATAAAATCTGATGTTGTGTTTCCTATAGTAACAATATGTGTTTTTATAGGGTCATAAAGTTTACTAAAAGACTCAAAGGAAGAAGGGCTAGTAAATACGGTAATGGATTTTTCGTTTTCTAAAATTCCTTGTAAATCTATATTAACAGAATTATGAAGAGAGGTCTGATAGGCATCTACTCTAGAAATATCACATAAACTTTTTAAGCCAGAAAATAAATTATCTGGGGCGAGATTCCCTTGAACTAAAAGGGTCTTTTTATCTTTTATAGCTTCGTAAGCAATTAATTGCTCAAGTAAACCATCGGAGTAATTTAGGCTAGAAATTAATTTTGGAGCTACACCAAACTCTCGTATCTTATTTGCAGTTTTACTGCCTAAACAAATAGCAGTAACTTTTTTTTCATACTGGACTTTTACAAAAGGAAAATTAAAAAATGCTTCTACCCCATTTTTACTAGTGAAAATATAATAATCATAGTCATCAAGTGAGAAGGGTTTAATATCATTATGACTTATCTCTATCATTGGGAAATGATGGATATTATAGCCAAAATCTATCAACTTATTAAAAGATGAAATATCTCCACTATTTGTAAGAATAATATTTTTTATTTCTTTCATATTAATTTAAGTTTTGACTTAAATTTTTAATAATTTCTCTACCTCCTTTAGCTAAAATTTTATCAGCAATTTCAGAGCCTAACTGTTTATTTGCTTCATATTTTTGCTTTAGAGATTCTTTTACAATCTCACTACCATCTTCAGAGCCAACAAGAGCCTCTAAACAAATAGTATTATCCTCTAAAGTTGCATGAGCAGCAAAGGGCACATGACATCCCCCAGAGAGAGCATGTAAAAAATCTCTTTCTGTAGTAACACATATTTGAGTGTTTCTATCATTAATCTTAGTAACTATATCTAAGCAAGAGGTGTCTCCTTGCCTAATTTCTATTGCTATTGCTGCCTGACCAGGGGCTGTAAGCATAAAATCAGTATCTAGAAACTGGGTAATATACTTCTCTAGTCCAAGCCTAATAACTCCAGCTGCAGCCATAACAAGGCCATCATAATGACCATCAAGCATTTTCTGTATTCTGGTGTCTACATTACCTCTAATTTCTCTAACAGTAAGTTTACTATTGAAAGCCAATAGTTGTGACTTTCTTCTTAGAGATGAAGTTCCTATAATATCTTTTGGAGAAAAATCCTTTAAAGGTTTCTTGTTATTACTGATAAAAACATCTCTATGATCATGACGCTTTAAGATTGCTCCTAGCATACTTTTAGATGGTAATTCTGTAGGGAGGTCTTTTAGGCTATGAACAGCAATATCTATTTCTTCAGATTCAAGAGCAAGCTGAATTTCAGTAGTAAAAAAACCTTTATCCAATAAAGTACTTAAAGATTTATCTAATAGTTTATCTCCTTTAGTTTTTATAATTTTTAATGTAATAGAAAGATCAGGAAATAATAAAGAGAGCTTATCTAAAACAAGATTTGCTTGAAATAAAGCCAGCTTACTTCCTCTGGTACCAATGACTAAGCTATTTTTCATCAGCAAAAATTTTGTTTATCACCTGTAGAGCCTCTTCATTCTTACCATTATCACTTACATGCTTAATTTTTTTAATTAAATTATTAATAAACTTATTTCTAAGTCTATTATGTTGATTAGAAAAATTGGAGCAATCTTTTAAAAATGTATTACAGCATGAACATTTTTCTAGATCAGAATTTAGCAAATTATTAAACTGATCGTTTAAAGATAATATAGAAGGACGCAATTGACGCGAAGTAGTCCAATCATCAAACTCTAAAAGAAAGAAGTCAATAAATTCTTCTGCTTTAGAAATCTGGGATTTCCTCTTATTATAATTTTCGTTCACTAAATCTTTTAGTCCATCAATATTGATTAGCTCAACTCCTTTAATATCAGATAAAGAGCTAGGAAGATTTCTAGGTACGCATAAGTCAACAAGTAAAAGTTGTTTATCTTCTCTTTCATCCATTATCTCTTTAACCTGTTCATAGGAGATAAGCGTATTTTTTGACGATGTAGAGAATATCGCTATATCACTATCTTTAATTCCTGATTGTAACTGAGAAAAATCTATGGATTTAATACCATACTGCTTAGCAATATTAAGTGCTTTAGTAGCGTCTCTATTGGTAACTGTTAACTCCTTTATTTCTTTTTTAAGAAGATGCTGGATAGTTAAAATGGAAGTCTCTCCTGCTCCAACAGCAAGGACGCTAGTCTTTTTTAAATCAAATAACCTAGAGCTCTTCTCTACAGCAGCGTAACTTACAGAGACAGCTCCCTTGTCAATGAGCGTGTTTGTTCTAATATATTTTCCTGTTTCAAAAGATTTCTGGACCATTCTACTGATAATAGGTCCAAGCATTTTATTCTTTTTAGCAAAGGCAAATGCTACTTTAATCTGTTCAACAATTTGATATTCACCTACTATCATAGATTCTAATCCAGCAACAAGTCTAAATAAATGTTCAGATACATCTATTCCTGTTTTCTTATTTACATAAGGAGAAAGACTCTCAAAAAAAGATTTGTAATCAACAAGGGCTTTTAATATACCATGCATGATCTTACTCTCCTGACCTATATGATTTTCATATTCAAAATATATTTCAGTTCTATTACAAGTAGAAAGAATCATTAAGCCTTCCACATCATAGTTTTTTTCTAAAATAGTATGGAACTCTATTTTCTGATTATCAGAAAAATCAAATTTTTCCCTAATCTCTACAGGAGCGTGCTTATAATTTATACTAATTAGTCCAATCATTGATGGTGTTTTTAAACACCACAAAGTTAGTTTTGAATTCTGAATGAATTCTGAAGATTTTATATTATTAACTACTTATAGAGTTATAAATAATAGTTCTAAATAACAGATTAAATAGAGACTATTTATCCGCCTTTAAAAACTTTTTGATTTTATCTATCATAGCATAAAAAATAGCTAGTAACAAGCCTGCTATAAATAGCTTATTATCTGCTACCTCATTCTTTAATAGAAAGCCATAGATAAGAGTTATAATCATGTCAACAGCAATCATCCCTAGGCCAATCCCCATAGTTATTTTAGGGTTTTTTTTGGCAAGCAACAAAATTAAATCATTTAAGGGAATTAATAATGCAATTAATAATGCCCCAACTACAAAACTTATCATCTTCAATTATCTGTTTACACTACATATAAAAGGACAAAAAAATATCCAATTTTCAGTTGACAAATCTAATTAAAATCTTAACATTAAATAATTAAAATATTAAGCTTTATTAACAATTTTATAGTTTATAAAAAAAGGGCTTATAAATTTACTTTCATACCTAGGCGCATCCATCTTCCAGGCTGAGGAACATTGCCATAATCAACATAAGTATTGTCTGCAATATTATTTACCTCTAAGAAAACATTAATTTTTTCAAAGGAATGAGAAAGCTTGGCTGAGAAAAGCCAAAACTTGGGGTATTCTACTTCATCTAAAGAGATTAACATCTCATCAAATTTAATGTAAGAGCCTTCCCTATCTTGCATGATAGCCCTCCAATTTATTCGAGTTTTTTTACCAATTTTTTGGGTTACACTTATAGATAACTTTTCTCTTAAGTTATCTAAAATATATTTAGACTGAAAGCCTGTGCTATTGGTATCCAGCTGATTAAAGCTATAATTAAAGGAAAGCTTTTTAATAGGAAGATTTGTGTTAAGGAGCTTATTAATATTAATGTTAGAGCTTATTTCATAGCCATTACACTCTACAGAGGATAGGTTAGCAGTTTGCCAAATACTATCTCCAGATAATAAGACCCAGTCAATCATATCGGTCCCTTGTCTTTGGTAGAAGGTAACAAAAGTATTATGGAGCTTATTTTTTATATTTATTCCGAGCTCGGTATTAGTAGAATATTCACTTCTAAGGAAAGGGTTCCCTTGATTGGTAGGAGAAGAATAATATCTTTCCGTATAATTTGGGGCACGCATGGACTCATTATATGAGGTGAATATCTTGATGTTATCATTCACCTTATAGGAGATGTCTATTCCTGGAAAATAATTATTTCCATATACAGAGTTTATATTAAGCATCACCCCCGCTGAGATGGTAAGCTTATCTATTTCAATATTCTTTTCAGCAAATATACTGGTGGTAGTCTCGGATTTACCCTTGTAATAAAAGTTACTATCATTGTCCACTGCAATAGGGCTTTCAAGATCCTCTCCTAAAACATTACTTAATATCTGATCGGTTCTAATTTCCATTCCAATAACGTTAGAACCATTTTTTGTTTTTTGGATTGCATTAGACTCCATAGCAAAGACATTGGTCTTATGAAAATTTTGATACCACTCAGGGTTATCTCTAAAAAGTGTGAAATCATCTTCATGCATCCTCCAGTAGAATTTATTATGAAGAGCTATTTTTCCATTTCTCTTAAATTGTAAAGAAGCGAAAGTTGTTTTAGTCTTTTCAAATTGATCTGGGTAGGAAGGAGTATAAAAATTATAGGCACCAAACTCCTTATCTATTATTCCAAAGTTAAAAAGAGCAAACACCGTATTTATCTGGGTATTGGCCTGGTAGTATAGATTATTAATTTTATAGTCCATCCCTTCAATATATCCGTCTGATGTTTTACTGGAAACAGAGATATTATTAAATATTGAATTAATCTTTTTAGAATAATTTAATTCTCCAAACATAAAATTATTATCTCCACCACTTATAATAGCAGAAGATTTAACTTTTCTTTTAGTAATGATATTTATAGCACCCGTATAGGCGTAGTTACCATATACTCTAGAGGCTCCTCCAGTTAAAACTTCTATTCTTTTTATTTGCTCTAAGGAAATAGGAATATTCATATTATGGTGTCCAGTCTGAGGATCATTGAATTTTATGCCATTAAGCATTATAAGAACCTGCTCGTAGGAACCCCCTCTGATACTGACATCCGACTGTACCCCCTGACCAGAGCGCTGTCTCACATCTACATTAAGAGCATATTCTAAAAGGTCTTCCAATGTTTGAACAGGAGCTTCTTTTATTTGCTCGGAGGTTATAACATAAACATTTGTGTTATTAGTGGAATTAGAAGCTCTATTTTCACTAACGACAACCTCACTTATATTTTTGGTTAGTATATTTTTTTGGGCAGATGCTATTATACTTATTGAAAAGGATATAGCTGTTAAAATAATTATTCTTTTTATCATCATATTTTTAAAATTATAGCGAAAATAAATAAAATCTTGATGCTATTATTTTTTTAGTAAAATTGTTATAAAAATACTTATCATAAGAGTCAAATTTTAAGTTATTAATACTACGTATAAACACTTAACTACTAGAGAAAGAAGCTTTTTCAGCTGAAGTTATTAACAGCCAAAACTTAATATCTTCATTTTTTTTTCAATTCTAAATTGCTGATAATCAACAATTTGGTTGCTTAAATTATTAAAAATAGAAAAATATAGGCTTTATCAGAGTAGATTCTGTCAGAAATTACTTAAATTTGGAAGGTCGTGAGCAATTAAGATTTAAATTAACAAAATTCAAATTTATATTACACGATTTTTTTTGGAGTTTTCTGATTATAAAAACAGTTTTTTACTGTGCTTATAGCGATCCTGGAAAGATAAGGAAGACTCTTGGAATTTAACGATGTTGAGTAAAAACAAGTTTTAAAAATGACGAAAAATAGCCTTTATCAGCTTCCTCTGATGTTGAATACGTATCTTAATTGCTGCCTATTTTCTAATTTTATTCCGCAACGATGTCTAAGAGCCATTACGTTAAATCGTGATGGTTTTTTGCATTCTAACAATTTTAATAACTAAATTAACTATTATGAAAAACAAGTTTAACAAAATGATGTTTGCTCTTGTTGCCTCGTTTGCACTTATGGTGTCGACAGTTTCTGCAACAGTAGTAAACGTACAAATTTTTACTGGTTCATATGGTTCTGAAGTAAGTTGGGATTTAACTGATGCTACTGGTACAATTATATTGTCCGGTGCTGGTTACAACTCAAACTTCACTGAAGATAACTATATAGATCTTGTAGATGGTTGTTACGATATGAATATGTATGATTCATACGGTGATGGATGGAACGGTGGTACTTACACTGTTTTAGATTCATTGTCAGGTAATATTCTATTTACAGGTGGACTTT
>CAJXYM010000022.1 GCA_913063045.1 uncultured Flavobacteriales bacterium
ATAAAATTTAGAGTTGCCCGACCAGGGATCGAACCTGGACTCTTCTGCACCAAAAACAGACGTGTTGCCAGTTACACCATCGGGCACTAAATATTTGGACCGCAAAAATAAGAATAATGTATACACTACAAAACATTTTTTCTAAGATTTCATTTCAAGATTTAAAAGCATTGTTATTTAACATATATATTTTATTAAATTCGCATTCAGATTAAAAAGAAATATCTTAACTATGGAAACCTTTAAAAAACTAAATAACATTATAGGATGGCTTGTTTTCTCAATAGCCTCTTTTGTTTACCTTTCAACTATTGAGCCTACTGTAAGCTTCTGGGACTGTGGAGAATATATAGCTACTGCGTATAAACTAGAGGTAGGACATCCTCCAGGAGCTCCATTATTTCAGCTTTTAGGAAGAATTTTCTCACTATTTGCAGAACCAGCAACTAGCCAGGTAGCGGTTGCAATAAATATTCTTTCTGCCCTTTGTAGCTCGTTTACTATTTTATTTCTTTTTTGGACTATTACATCTTTTGCTAAAAGAATATTTTCTAACAAAAAAGAAGAAACTCAAAAAACATATGCTATTTTATTAAGTGGAGTAATTGGCTCACTAGCTTATACGTTTTCAGATTCTTTTTGGTTTTCAGCAGTAGAAGGGGAGGTTTACGCTATGTCATCATTTTTTACAGCAATAACATTTTGGTGTATTTTAAAATGGGAAGAAGCATCTGAAGAGTATGCTACAAGATGGTTGATTTTAATTGCATACTTGATAGGTTTATCAATAGGAGTTCATCTTTTGAGTTTGTTAACTATTCCTGCAATGGGAATGATTTACTACAACAAAAAATATACATATTCTAAAATTGGAGCCATAAAAGCATTTATTATGTCAATGGCAATACTGGGAATTGTTCAAGGAGTTATAATTCCTGGAGTTGTTAGTTTAATTTCAAAATTTGAAATATTTTTTGTAAATACTGTTGGTCTTCCGTTTAATGCAGGAGCAATTATCTATTTTACTGCATTAATAGCTCTTATAAGCTTTGGGCTCTATTATTCTAGTAAGAATAAAAAACCAATGCTTAATACAATAATTTTAAGCTTTATGATGCTTTTAATAGGCTACTCATCTTTTGCAGTATTAGTTGTTAGATCAAATGCAAACCCACCAATTGATGAGAATAATCCAGAAGACGCAGTAGGATTACTATCATATCTTAAAAGAGAGCAGTATGGAAGCTGGCCAATTGTATATGGGCAATACTTTAATGCTAAATTAGATAGCAAAAAACCATACATAGATGGAAATCCAGTTTATGCTAAAGACGAAAAAAAAGGAAAATATATTGTAATCGATACTAGAAAAAATTCACTTCCTAACTATAGAAGTCAAGATAAAACATTTTTCCCTAGAATGTGGAGCAATACACAATCCAGACATGCTGCAGGTTATAAAAGTTGGGCTGGACTTTCTAAGAAAGACAGAACACCAACATTTAGTCAAAATCTAAGTTTTTTCTTCAAATATCAAATTGGATGGTCATATTTAAGGTACTTTATGTGGAATTTTGCAGGTAGACAAAATGATTATATGAATATGGATGGGAATTCATTAAATGGAAATTGGGAAAGCGGTATAGGATTTATTGACAATGCAAGACTAGGAACACCAAACAATGTCGATATGCCTGATCATTTAAAAAATAATAAAGCAAAAAATCATTATTACTTCCTTCCTCTTATTTTAGGACTCATTGGATTATTCTTTCATTTTAAACATCATAATCAAGATGCTTTAGCGGTACTCTTATTTTTTCTTTTCACTGGAGTACTTATAATTATATATCTAAATGTGGTTCCTTTTCAACCAAGAGAAAGAGACTATGCTTATGTAGGGTCTTTCTATGCTTTCTCAATATGGATTGGTCTAGGAATGTTAGGTATTTATGACTTTCTGAAAAAGAATATTAACCCAAGATTAAGTTTAATATCAGCAACAATTATTTCATTATTAATGGCTCCAGCTTTGATGGCTTCAGAAAACTGGAATGACCATGATAGATCTGATAGATATACTGCATTAGAAGTAGCTAAAAATTATCTTAATTCATGTGCTAAAAATGCCATACTTTTCACAAACGGTGATAACGACACTTTTCCACTATGGTATGCCCAAGAGGTAGAAGGAATAAGAACTGATATAAAAGTTGTTAATCTTTCTTTATTTAACACTCCCTGGTATATAGATCAAATGAAAAGAAAATCATACGATGCTGAAGCAATACCTTCATCTTTAGAAAATGAAGACTATCGTGCAGGCACTAGAGACTATACACCTATTCAAGAAAAGTTTAAGGAATTTAAGGAGGTTAGTCAAGTTGTAAGGTTTATTAACAGTAAGAGTTCTAAAGCAAAAGTAAATACCTCTGCAGGACTAAAAAACTATTGTCCTACAAGAAAACTTAAACTAACTGTAGATAAAGAGAAAGCCAAAAAATTTGTTCCTGATAATCTTCATTCAAATATAGTTGATGAAATGAGATGGAGTCTAAAAGGGAATGGACTCTACAAAAACAAATTAATGGTTCTAGACATATTAGCTAATTTTAATTGGGATAGACCTATTTATTTTGCAATTACAGTTGGTAAAGATAATTTTATGGGCTTAGAAAAATACTTTCAGCTAGAAGGTCTAGCATACAGGCTAGTTCCTTATCTGACTAAAAATAATGATGGTCAAACAGGAGCTGTAGCTTCAGAGATAATGTATGACAATCTAATTAATAAGTTCGCATGGGGTGGATTAAATAACAAAGAAATCTACTTTGATGAAACCAATACGCGCATGATTATGAACTATAGAAACAATTACGCAAGGTTGGCCGAAAAACTTATTGAGGAGGGGAAAAATGATCAAGCTATTATAGTTTTAAATAAATGCGTTGAAGAGTTCCCAAGAGAAGTTGTTAATCTAAGTTATTTTGCAATTCCAATTATAGATCTATATTACAGGCTTGATCAAAAAATAGAAGCAAATAGACTACTAAGTCTAATGATTGATGATTATTTAACTGAATACAACTATTTAGCTGAATTTAAGTCAGGTAGCGGCTTAAAACAAAACCTAAATATTTGTGGACAAGTGCTTGGTAGTTTATCTAGAGTTGTTCAAGTACATCAGCTGACAGACAGTAAATTTGACTATTTCCAAGATAATGATAAATATTTCAAAACTAAAGATCAAGTTAATGAAGAAATTGATTACGAAACATTTAGAATTAACACTTTTCTTGAAGACTTTTATGCACTTCAATAGTTAGGTTTTGTTTGTAAAAACACCAAAAATACTTTCTAAACTATTTCCTAGTTTAATTTGGAAAATACAAACAAAAAAGAAAGAGGTTTGGTTAACTTTTGATGATGGTCCAGATGAAAAAACCACACCTCTTATTCTTTCTATTTTAGAAAAATTAAATATTAAAGCCACATTTTTTTTAATTGGAAGAGAGATTGAAAAGCACCCAAGCCTTACTAAAAGTATAATTGAAAAAGGACATATAATTGGGAACCATTCCTTCTCACATCTTGACGGATATATGACAAGAAATAAAATTTATTATAATGATATATTTAAAAATGAAATTAAAATAAATAATCTTAATTTATACAGACCACCATTTGGAAGAATGAGTTTACCGCAGATTTGGTTCTTAAGAAAGAAATTTAAAATTATTATGTGGGATATCTTTAGTTGGGATTTTATTAAAAACAACTCTCTCAATATGAAAAATAATGTAATTAATAATATAGAAAAAGGTTCAATAATTGTTTTTCATAATAACGCCAAAAGCTTTAGCAATCTTTCTAAAAAGCTTGAAGAAATATTAATTGAGATACAAAATAAAGGTTATAATTTCTCCTCTACTTGGTAGCAATACAAAAATAATCTAAACAGTTTTCTGTGTCTTCTTTTATATAGTAATCATCAACACTAACTGAACTAACAATATCATTATTATTTGATTCTAATTTCCTTCTATTTATTCTATTTAAAAAATCATAAGGAATCTGTAATGCCCATCTTGGTAATAAGTACTGTAGGTTAAAAATGTCAAAACGAGTAATTTTCTTAATAGACGCCTTATTCTTTTGATAATACTGAATGACTTTATCTTTTCCATAAACCCCTTTTATTACAAAACTTGTAAATGATTTCTTTAAAGTATTTTCCATTTCTGAGGGAGTATATTCTCTAATATGCCATGGATTTCTTGAAAGAGACATTAATTTATTTGGAGTAGTTAATAATAGTTTACCTCCTTTTCTTAACACTCTAAATATTTCTTTTAAAAATAAGTCATCATTTTGTATATGCTCAATAACCTGGAAGGTAACAACATAATCAATTGAATTAGATGCAATATCTGTCAAAGGAGGAATCTCCATTTGACGAAACTCTATATTATACTTATCCATTACCGAACTATCAATATGAGTTTGATACTTATCGATAGCAATATATTTTTGCGCTAGTGCTGCAAGTACAGGAACACCATACCCTTCTCCGCAGCCAATCTCTAAAACAGTGCCACTTATAATTTTAGAAGCCTCATTATAAGCTATCATATGTCTTTGAAAAATTACATTCTCAGAAGGGTCTAAATGAGAGCTTCTCTCCGCTGTTTGTACCATTTTTATAAATATTTTACAAATATATTAAAACTAATCCTCAATCTCAATCAGAACTGGGCAGTGATCAGAATGTATAGCTTTAGATAAAATTAATGACCTTTTTAAAGAATCTAATAAACTATTTGAAATCATTATATAATCAATTCTCCAACCTAAATTTTTTACTCTTGCATTTGCCCTGTAACTCCACCAAGAATAATTATGTGGTTCTTTATTAAAAACTCTAAATGAGTCTGTAAATCCAGCCTCTATAAATGTAGTAAGCCATTCTCTTTCCTCAATTAAAAATCCTGATGTATTATTATTTCTTTTTGGATTATGAATATCTATAGCTTTATGACAAATATTATAATCTCCAGCTATTATTAAATTTGGAAAAATAGATTTTAAATTATTAATATAATCATAAAATAATCCGAGGAATTCAATTTTAAAAGATTGTCTTAGCTCTCCACTACTTCCAGATGGAAAGTAAACACTTAAAACAGAAAAATTATCATAATCTAATCTAATAACTCTACCTTCAAAATCAATCTTTGAAATCCCGCAACCATACTCTACATGATTAGGTTGTTTTTTAGCTAATACAGCAACGCCACTATATCCAGGCTTTTCAGCTGGGTTTATATAGGAATAATAGCCAAGTTCTTTAAATATTTCTGAATCAAATTGATGTTCTTTAGCTTTAATCTCTTGTAGACAAACAATATCAGCGCCAGTACTTGCAATCCAATTTGGCAAATCTTTTTTAATAGCAGCACGAATTCCATTAATATTATAAGTTAAAATTATAGCCATCAGAATTATCTTAAATTAAATTTAACTTCAGAAAGAAAAATATCACTAATAAATAATTTAAGATAATAATTCCCATCTATTAGCATTTTATTTCTTTCAAAATCTAAACACATAAATATTTCTTTATTTTCATAAAGTACATTATGGGTTATTGAGTAAATATTAGCTGAATCAGATGAAATAGAATCATTTAAAACTAAGACATCTCCTCGAGGGTTTATAAACTGTAATTGAATTATCTTATTCTCTGCAATTGCAATTTGATTAGCTGAAATAGTAAAGCAAGATCGTAATGTTTGTGTCTTCTCAGCTGAGCGGGTCTGCACTTCTTTTCCTGTTACTCGATATCTAAAAGCCTCAACTGTTATATCGAAAATCTCTAAAACTGAACCCATATCTACCTTTTCAGAGAGTTGTATATTCTTTTTATTAAGCTTATAATTTTTCCAATTAATATTCTTATTAACCTTTATAACACTATCTTTTTCTGTAGTCAATCTCTCATTAACAAAAAATAGAGAATCTATATCTGCTAAATATTTTTTAGAGATTCTTTTAAGGTTCTCTATTTTAATCCGAGCTTCTTTAAGATTCCTATTAGTAATCTCTTTCGCTTGTTTAAGGTCTTGATTTGTTTCAATTAAATTTTTAATTTCTAAAATTTGATTCTTAATTACAGAATCATTTTTAAATAATTGATTATTAAGATCACCATATTCATCCAAAAGCTCATCATGCTCATCTATAAGATCGTCTAATTCATTACGCAAAATATTCTTCTGCTCTATAAACTGAATTTTTAAATCCATTTGTTTTTTCATACTATCATTCTGGTAAAATAAAGAGATAATAAGAATAGCTACCAATAATAATAAAACAAGAAGAGTTTTATTATTAATTAATTTTTGCCAAAAAGAAAGAAAATCACCCATAAGAATTTGTATAAGGCTAAGATAAATATAAAAATATTTTAATGACTAATTTTATGATGAAAATAAAATACAAAACCTCAATAAACTAAAAGATATTGAGGTTTTATATAAGTGGGCCCAGCAGGGCTTGAACCTGCGACCCCTTGATTATGAGTCAAGTGCTCTAACCAGCTGAGCTATGGGCCCCCTTTAAAAAAAGGTTGTGCAAAACTATCAAATTGTTTTACTTTTCGCAACATTTGCAAGATGAAAAAAATAACACATTTAATTTTTGATTTTGGTGCAGTAATTATAAATATTGACTATCTCGCAACAATAAGCGCATTTGAAGATTTAGGTATTGAAAATGCTAATGAACTATATTCAAAAGAAATACAGAATAAACTTTTTGAAGATTTAGAAACTGGAAAAGTGGAAAAATCGTATTTTATTAGTCAGATTCAAAAACAAACAAAAGATTGCGCCGATCTTTCTATTATTAAAGCCTGGAATAAGATGCTAGGGAATATTCCTCAAAATAGAATAAATCTATTAATGGAATTATCAAGAAAATATAAATTGATACTACTTTCAAATACCAATAAAATTCATATAGATGAAATAATAAAAGGCATGGGGAAAAGAAAATGGCATGAATTTTATAATCTATTTGAAAAAATCTATTTATCTCATGAAATTGGAATGAGAAAACCCAATCATGATATATTTTTAAAGGTCCTTTCTGATAACAATATTAATGGTGATAATGTTTTATTTATAGATGACAGCCCTCAACACATAAAAGCTGCAAAAGAATTAAAAATTAATTGTTATCATCTAAGAGATAATGAAGATATAGTTAATTTATTTCCTGACATAATTCAATAAGAACACCGCAAGTATCTTTTGGGTGTAGAAAACAAATTAACATATTATCTGCTCCTTTTTTAGGTGTTTCATTTAAAATTCTAATTCCTAACTTAGAAATCCTATCCATTTCGCTAATAATATTATCAACTCTAATAGCAATATGGTGTAGGGCATTACTATTTTTTTTTAAATATTTATTTATTGTATGATCAGTCTTCTTAGAAGCTATAAGTTCAATTTTAGATTCCCCTAATTTAAAAAAAGAAGTTGAAACATCTTCAGAACTAACAAACTCTTGCTTATATTTTTTTTTACCTGTAATTTTCTCAAATATATTGTTTGCCTCATCAATATTATTCACAACTATTCCTATATGTTCAATCTTTTGCATAATCTTAGTACCAGAAAGAATTCTTTTGATTTTGATTATATGAAAATAATTTAAAGGTCAGAGTTAACTCATGAGAGCCAAAATTATAGTTTGTTATTTCTCCATTAAATTGTTGTCCATAGCTATATCCAAAATATAAATTATTAGCCTTAAACCCAACACCACATGCGGCAGACCCATTATTACATATGCTTAAAAAAGCCCAATGATCTTTTAAAAAGATAATTCTGGGTGCTATTCTAAATGTTGTAATCTGCGCCTCAGCTTTAGAAATTAAAATTGATGGCTCAAATTCCCAGTCGTTATTTATAACATTAAATTTATAAGATCCATTAATATAATAGTGTCTAACCTCTTTATTATCCCCAAAGCTAGTATTAACTCCTTCATTAAGAGAATTTGTAAATATCTCGCCATTAAAAGATGATTGCAAAATATTTAAAGAAGAAAAACCTAATGAAAATCTTTCTGAATACAGGTATACTCCTGTGGAAATATCAACTAGAAATTCACTATGTGTATTTTCGTTAAATGCTGGATCATTTAGTGAGGGTAAATCCTCATTACTAAAGTTTAAAGAATAAAACATAATTTTTGGGCCTATACCAAATGATATAAATGTATTATTAGAATTTAGAGGAATATGATATGCATAATTAAGGTTTAGATTTGCTTGAGAAGAAGGGTAACTTTTTTCAATATTCATATTGATTCCTAATGCAGTATTATTGTATATAGACTGATGATAAGAAATAGATGTTGAAAATGGTGCGTCATCAAAGCCAACCCATTGCTGTCTTGACTGAATCACTAAAGGGTTAAAAGATTTACTTCCAGAAATTGCAGGGTTATATATAACATCATTTATAAAAAATTGTTCAAATTTAATTTGTTGCTGAGCACTTGCAACCATTCCAAAAAAAATTATGATTAAAAAAATTAAGTATTTCATTATCTTATAATCGTTAAAGAACCTTTAAATGCTTCATTATTTTCCATCAGACTAATAACATAAAAATAGGTTCCAGAAGGAAGAGTGTTTCCTTGATAGTCTAAACCGATAAAGGAGTTTTCATATGAATTTAAATAATTTCTTCTACGAAAAACCTGAGAACCATTTTTAGAATAAATCTCAATTAAAGCATTTGGATAAATATCAATATTCTCTATTATCCAAATATCGTTAATACCATCATTATTTGGAGAAAAAACTTTTTTTGGATCTAAACATATTTTTGGGTTATAATTTATTTCTACGCTATCATAATGTTCGCATTTATTTTTATCAATTATCTTAACAGTATATAAGTTAGGGGATAGATTTTCAATTTTTGAAGCATTATTATCTAAAATAATATTTATTGAATCTTCATTCCAAATAAAGCTAAATGGTGGTGTGCCGTTAGTAACATAGACGCTAGCATTTCCATTAAAATCATCTTTACAAATTACATTTTTACTTGACATGAAACTAACCATCTTAGAAACTGGCGCAATTTCTAGTAATTGAGACGAAATACATCCATTTAAATCTGTAATATTTAATGTGTACGGAGATGGGTTAGAAGGTATATTAAAAAGAGAAAGCGATGTGTCTCCTGTAGACCAAAGCTTGTTATAGGGTGGTGTACCTCCAAATATATTCGCAAATACATTTGCGCTATCATCTATATTGCATAAACCTGTTAAATCAAACTCTGCTGTAATAGCAAACGTTTCTTCTACAGTAATAGAGTCATAAGAAACACAGCCTGTATTATCAGAAATTTGTAAAAAATATTTACCTGCAAATAATGAAGAAATATTTAAAGAGGATGCTGAAAAACTATTATTCGATGACCAGCTTATGACAGAACTAGAGTTAAAAACAGAAATGTCTATAGTGCCAGTATTATCACTATTACAATTAACATGCTCAATATTATTAATAACATAGTTGCACTGACTATAGCTTGAAAAGCAAGAAAGTAATAACGAGGAAAAAAACAAAAATCTAAACATCAAATAATTTTTTACTAAAATATAAAAAAATGCCCGCATTATAGCAGGCATTTTGAGGTATCGAGCGGATTCGAACCGCTGTAGATGGTGTTGCAGACCACTGCCTAACCGCTCGGCCACGATACCTTTTATAATTAAAGTGCAAAAATATACATTAAGTAATATAAAACAAATTAGCTGCTATTTATTTCTATTTAAATTACTCATTGTATAGTCAATTCCTATTGAACAGAATGATTTAATAACCTCGCAAGAATCATTTATTAGTTGCTGCAGACCACTACTTTCTGATTCTGACCAATTACCTAAAACATAATCAGTTTGCCTGCCTTGAGAAAACTCATTTCCAATACCTATTCTTAACCTAGGATACTTATTAGTTTGAAGCAGATCATTAATATTTTTCAAACCATTATGCCCACCGTCTGACCCCTTAGACCTTAAGCGAAGTGAAGAAAAATTTAATGATAAGTCATCCGTAACTACTAATAAGTTTTCAATTGCTATTTTTTCCTTTTGCAACCAATAGTTAACAGCCTTTCCACTTAAATTCATAAATGTATCAGGCTTAAGTAATAGTAATTTTCTTGATTTATAATTAAGCTCAAATAAAGAACCGTACTTGCAGTTAGTAAACTTATCATCGTTATTAAGTAATCCATTTAGAACTTTAAATCCTATGTTGTGACGAGTATTTTCATACTCACCTCCAGGGTTACCTAATCCTACGATTAAGTATTTCAAAATTATGAACCTTTATTTTCTTCAGTTGCTCCTTCTGCTCCTTCTGCTCCTTCTGCCCCTTCAGCTCCCTCCTCTCCTTCTGCAGCTGCAGCTTCTGCTTCTTCGTCTTCAATAGCGTTTCTTGCAGTTTTCACTCCAACAACAACTGAGTTATCGGAAGCTAAGAATTGATAATCATCAGAACGTAGGTCCTTAATATAAATCGAATCACCAATAGTTAAATCAGTAATATCAATATTTATTGCATCAGGTAATTTTGATGGTAATGCTTTTGTAATTATGGATTTTCTTCTGTGCATAAGGTTACCTCCATTTTTCACACCAACTGACATTCCGCTTAGTTTAACAGGTATTGAGATTGTAATTTGTTTATCTTCAAATACTTGAAGAAAATCAATATGTAAAATTTTATCTGTGACAGGATGAAATTGAATATCCTGCATTATTGCTGAATATTTTGTTCCATCAATATCTAATTCGACAAGAAATACATCTGAAGTGTATACAAGTTTTCTAAAGTCATTTTCATGAGCATAAAAACTCACCTGCTTTTCTCCCCCGTAAAGCACACATGGAACTTTACCCTGATTTCTTAACGCCTTCGAATCTGATTTTCCAACATTTTCTCTTGTTTTTGCGCTAATTGCTAGTGATTTCATTATTTTAATTTAATTTGGTTATTTATTGTATAAAGTACTCAGAAATTGATCTATGCTCTAAAACAGCCTTTATAGAACTTGCAAATATTTCTGACACACTAATTTCTTTAATTTTTTTACCTACATGATTCTTTGGGATAGTATCTGTAACAGCAATCTCAATTAGAGCTGAATTTTCAATTCTTTTATAGGCTTCTCCTGAGAAAACAGCATGCGTACAAACTGCTCTAACACTATTAGCCCCCATACTTAACATCAAATCTGCGGCTTTAGTTAATGTGCCAGCAGTATCTATCATATCATCAACTAAAACAATATCTCTATTTGCAACATCACCAATAGCTAACATTTTTCCAATTTCATTTGGTTTTTCTCTATGCTTATAACAAATAACTACCTCAGCATTTAAAAATCTAGCATATGTATTTGCTCTATTTGAACCGCCCATATCGGGAGAAGCTATTGTTAAATTAGGAAGATTTAGTGATTGAATATATGGAATAAATAGTGTGGATGAATATAAATGATCAACAGGGAAATCAAAGAATCCTTGAATTTGATCAGCATGTAAGTCCATTGTTAAAATTCTATCGACTCCAGCTGAAGACAATAAGTTTGCAATTAATTTCGCTCCTATCGGAACTCTAGGTTTACCTTTTTTATCCTGACGAGCATATCCAAAATATGGGATAACAACATTTATTTTATATGCAGATGCTCTACGAGCTGCATCAATCATTAGCAATAATTCCATAAGATTATCAGCTGGAGGCATAGTAGACTGAACTATAAAAATATCAGCTCCCCTAATTGACTCATCATAAGAAGGTTCAATTTCACCATCACTGAATTCTATTATAGTATTGTTGCCTAATTTTACATCTAAATGCTTACAAATCTGTGTTGCAATTTTTATTGAAGCTCTAGCTGAAAATATTTTAAATTGTCGTTCCATTTTTTCATTTAAAAGGGGAGCAAATATAATAACTTTCTATCTAATATCTATATGTTTTTAAAAATTCAAATAAATACAGAAAATAGTTGTGTTAAAGTTATATTTTTGCAGCAAGTATTTTAGGCCCAGGTGGCGGAATTGGTAGACGCGTTGGTCTCAAACACCAATGAGGTTAAACTCGTGCCGGTTCGATCCCGGCTCTGGGCACAAAAAATAATTTTTCTATGAATAATAACAGGTATGATGCAGCTTATTTAAGATTAGCATTAGAATGGTCTAAGCTATCTTATTGCAATAGAAGACAAGTTGGTGCAATTGTAGTTAAAGACAGAATGATTATCTCAGATGGATACAATGGAACTCCATCAGGATTCGATAACTGCTGTGAAGACGAAAATAATTTGACACATTGGTATGTTTTACATGCAGAAGCAAATGCTATTTTAAAAATTGCTGGATCTAATCACAACTGTAAAGACTCCACACTTTATTTAACAATGTCTCCATGTAAAGCTTGTAGTAAATTAATTCATCAATCAGGAATTAAAAGATTAGTCTATTTAACTGAATACAAAGACACTACCGGTCTGAAATTTTTAAAAAAAGCAGGCGTTACTATTAAACATTTTGACAAAACACTTCTAAATTGATTAAAAAAAATCTTCAACCTATATATATCTCAATGCTTATAATCATTGGAATTCTTATTGGAAAAATAGACATAAATTCCTCAAAAAGAGAGATTAAGAAATCAAAAGTGGACAATATTTTAAAGTTAATTGAGGATCATTATGTTGATTCTATTCAAATAACATTTGAAGATGAAATCATAGAGTCAATTTTAAAGAAGCTTGACCCACACACTACATATATTTCAAAAAAAGAATATCAGACGGTAAATGAAAGTATGTCTGGAGAATTTAGTGGCATTGGAATAGAATTTAATATCATTAAAGACACCATAGTGGTTATCTCACCAATCTCTAATGGCCCTTCAGAGAAACTAGGCATAATATCAGGGGATAGAATTGTAAATATTGATGATAAAGTTTTTATTGGTTTTGAAAATTCAGATGTAATTAAAAACCTAAGAGGTAAAAAAAACACTAGTGTATCAGTAGATATTAAAAGAAGAGGAGTGGAAGAATTAATCAATTATAATATCAAAAGAGAGAAAATCCCAATTTTCAGTGTAGATGTATCTCTCATGATAGACTCAATCACCGGATACATTAAAATTAACAGATTCTCTGCGACAACTGTAAGAGAATTTAAAAATGCTTTAGATAAACTAAATGACCATAATTTAAAAAATTTAATTCTAGACTTTCGAGATAATCCTGGAGGATACTTAAATGCAGCTGCATCGATATGCGATATATTTTTAGAGAAAGGGGAGCTAATTGTATTTACAGAAGGAAGGAATAGAGAAAAAAATGAGATTATAGCAACATCTAAAAGTAGTTTAAAAGAGACTAATTTAGTCATACTAATTAACGAAGGTTCGGCGTCAGCATCAGAAATAGTAGCAGGAGCAATTCAAGATAATGATAGAGGTATTGTTATCGGAAGGAGATCTTTTGGAAAAGGACTTGTACAAGAGGAGATTAATCTTAAAGATGGTTCAGCTATTAGGCTGACAACTCAAAGATATTTCACTCCAGCAGGACGGTGTATACAAAAAGAATACGGGATAAATAATAAGAACTATTTTATGGAACAATACCAAAGAGTCGATTCAATTATCCCAGATTCATTAAAGTTTAAGACAAGGTTAGGACGCACTGTATATGGAGGAGGAGGAATAAATCCTGATTTTATTGTTAATAGAGACACATCTTTAAGTTTTAGTAAGATTAATTATATATTTTCAAAAGGATGGATCTCTGATTTTTCATTATTATATAGTGAAAAACACAAATCGAGAATAATAGACAATAAGGATATTGCTCATAACTTGCTATCTAAGGAATTTAATAATAAAGAACGAGACTTAATACTAAATAGTTTCAATAAATATATTGATGAAGTTTGGGGAGAAAAAAAGCAATCACTAGATCAAAAAGAAGAAAAATACATTCTGACTCAAATTCAATCGAGAGTTTGGAAAAACTTGTTTGGTAATGAAGCATTTTACAATATACTTCATTTGCAAGATAATTACATAAAGAAAGCAAAAGAGGTGTTAAATGATTAAAACATTGATTTTCAGATTAATGAAGGCAAATTAAATGGATTTTTATATATTTGCTTAAGTTCTATTAAAGAAAAACTTAAGATTTATGAAAAAACAATATTTATATTCAGTAATAGGTTTTGTTTTAGGTTTTGTAATAACAATAAGCGCATGCAGGACATTAGGATACGATCATATGGATAGAAGTGTGCAAGATCTACTAAAAGGAAGCCTGCCCCTATCAATGTTTTTATCATTTGTAGGATTTATAATTGGTAATATCCAGGAGGACAAGTAAATAAATTATTTTAACGATTTGAGATAATCAGAAAAAGAAACTTTATGATTCTTTTCTTGTGAATTCATATTTAGATGATTTGACAAAAGCTCCTTAAAATATATTGAACTAAATTTTTTCTTAATAAAATCAGCCTCAGTCTTTATGTGAAATAAATCATCTGCAATAAGGGAACTAAGGATTGGTATTATAGTTTTTTTAAAATTACCTACGTTTAGAGCTGGGAAATAAATTAAAAAGCAGAGGATCAAATCATCAATCTTTCCAAAATAAACTGTTTTACTCTTGTTTAAATATTTAATTACAATGTGTGAAAAAATATTTGGATTACTTTTCTTAAAATATGTTTTGAAATATATTTTAGGAATATAATTTCTTTCAATAAAAAGTAGTTTGTTATTTAAGCTGTCTCTTTTATTAAGAATAGAATTTAATTCAGTATTGAGACTAAAAATTTTGTTTTTATATTTATTAATTTCTTTTACTTTCACATCTATTAATGAATTAATTTTGATGTTATTTTTTAAAATTACCTGATAAGAGTCTGGTAACTTATTAAAATATTTTTTTTCTATTTTCATTTATTTATATAAAGCTATAAATTTATAGAAAAATATTTTAAATACATTATATAATAAAATTAAAATAAACATGAGTATATATTTAAAAATATGTATTTTTATAATAAATTAAAAGACTAGATAATGGAAGAACTTGTAAAAAATATTACTGAATGGCACCACAACAGAAATCTTATAGAAGGTGCAACTGATAAAGATCAATTTTGCAAATTAATTCAAGAAGCAGGAGAACTAAGCGACAATATATGCAAAGGAAAAGATGTTTCGGATGATATAGGAGATATGATAGTAGTTCTTATAAACATAGCTACTAGAAATAATTTAAAACTTGAAGAATGTATGCAAAAAGCTTGGGATGATATTAAAGATCGTAAAGGAAAAATGATAGACGGGGTATTTATAAAAGAGGGAGATTCATAAAAAAAGGGTCACATTTATGTGACCCTTTTTTAAAGACAAGTATATCTCTACTTAACAAACAAATATCCTTTCATCATATCTGCATGCCCTGGATAGCTACAGAAAAACTCATAATTACCTTTTTTTGGTGCTTCAAACTCTAATGTAACTGTCTCTCCTGGCAAAGCAAGACCAGATGCTGCAATAAGCTCAGAATGACTTGGAATAAAGTCTGCATCAGGCCCAACTTCATTAGCTTTTAAAGCAACGTCTTTTCTCTTACCAAAGTTCACAAATAAGATATTATGTACCATAGCTACATCAACACCTTCGTTCTTTAAAATAATTCTAACCCAAGACCCTTCTTGAACTGTAATGTTCTCAACGCTATATTTCATTTCCATCATTGTATTTCCTATAGCGATCACCTCAATCTCTTCCCAAACTTTTTCAGCTAAAACTTCAGCTTTTGTTTCAACTTCTTTTTTAGGAGATTCTGATCCACAGCTAGATAACAAGATTACACTAAATAGTGCAATTGTAAATTGATTTAATATTTTCATTTTTTTATTTAATTTATAAAAGTTTAACATTATTTTTTGCAAATTTAGAGGTAAAAAAATAATCTAACAACTAATTAAAAAAATATTTTAAAAAAATAAAAGACATGAAATCCTTAATGAATTACTATAAGTGTATTTCTGAAAGACGATAAATTCTTAAAATTATTAAACCAAATAAAACACCAATTAATAGAAGGATTATACTTGACAGCCCCTCTACACTGAAAGAAAGACGTAATAGGATAGTTGAAATAATAAAACCTGTATTTCTTATTATTTGATGATATCTATCGGTATATTTAAAGGATAACAATAAAATAAATACATCTACTAATATTAAAACAGTAAAAAAGTCAATAAAAAAAACTGCATTAATATTTTTTACAATTTCATCATTTATAAAAACAGAATAAGTCCAATCAAATAAATTTGAACAACACAAAAATAAAAGTATAGGTACTAAAACAATACTAAGAATTTTTTTATAAGAAATAAAACGTATTAAATTATTATTTGCTTCTCTTTTGGGGATACTTTTAATAGTTTTTTTAAATAAATATATTAGAAAAAATATAATTAGGATTGCAATTAAATCATATAACAATAA
>CAJXYM010000023.1 GCA_913063045.1 uncultured Flavobacteriales bacterium
GGGTTCGCCTTAGGTCCCGACTAACCCTGATCCGATTAGCGTTGATCAGGAAACCTTAGTCTATTGGTGAGCGGGTTTCTCTCCCGCTTTATCGTTACTTATTCCTACATTTTCTTTTCTAATTACTCCAGCATGACTCGCATCACACCTTCAACGTTAAATTAGAATGCTCTCCTACCATCTATTAAAAAATAGATCTATAGCTTCAGTAATATGCTTATGCCCGATTATTATCCACGCACAATCGCTCGACTAGTGAGCTGTTACGCACTCTTTAAATGAATGGCTGCTTCCAAGCCAACATCCTAGCTGTCAATGCAATCGCACAACGTTTGGTCAACTTAACATATATTTAGGGACTTTAGCTGATAGTCTGGGTTGTTTCCCTCTCGGCAATGGACCTTAGCACCCACTGCCTCACTCCCGATTAAATGTCATAGCATTCGGAGTTTGTCTGGAATTGGTAGGCGATGAAGCCCCCGCATCCAATCAGTAGCTCTACCTCTATGACAATAAATATCGAGGCTGCACCTAAATGCATTTCGGAGAGTACGAGCTATTTCCCAGTTTGATTAGCCTTTCACCCCTACCCACAACTCATCCAAACACTTTTCAACGTATATTGGTTCGGTCCTCCACTCCGGATTAACGAAGTTTCAACCTGGTCATGGGTAGATCACTGGGTTTCGCGTCTACCCCCACTAACTATGTCGCCCTATTCAGACTTGCTTTCGCTACGGATGCGAATCAGAAATTCTTATCCTTGCTAATGAGGAGTAACTCGTAGGATCATTATGCAAAAGGCACGCAGTCACCATAAAAATGGCTCCTACCGCTTGTAAGCGTATGGTTTCAGGATCTATTTCACTCCCCTGTTCGGGGTACTTTTCACCTTTCCCTCACGGTACTTGTTCACTATCGGTCTCTCATGTGTATTTAGCCTTACCGGATGGTCCCGGTGGATTCAGACAGGATTTCACGTGTCCCGCCCTACTCAGGATACTGTTAAGTATTAAATTTATTTCGAGTACAGGACTATCACCTTCTATGGTTATTAGTTTCCACTAATATTCCTCTATAAATTTAAATTCTATGTTACAGTCCTACAACCCCAATATTGCCGAAACAACATTGGTTTGGGCTATTCCCATTTCGTTCGCCACTACTCTGGGAATCACTATTTGTTTTCTATTCCTCTGGTTACTTAGATGTTTCAGTTCACCAGGTTAGCTTTCTTTACAGAATGATTAATCTTCAATTAATCGGGTTTCCCCATTCGGAAATTTTCGAGTCAAAGGTTATTTGCACCTAATCGAAACTTATCGCAGCTTGTCACGTCCTTCGTCGCCAATGAGAGCCAAGGCATCCGCCATACGCCCTTAATAACTTTTAAATTATTATTTATATATATTCATTACAATATGTCAAAGAACTTTTTAGTGGAGAATATCGGAGTCGAACCGATGACCTCCGCGTTGCAAACGCGGCGCTCTAACCAGCTGAGCTAATCCCCCCTTTAAAATGTAGTCTCGGGCAGACTCGAACTGCCGACCTCTACATTATCAGTGTAGCGCTCTAACCAGCTGAGCTACGAGACTCTAAAGGGAAAAAAGTAAAAAAAGAAGATAGAATTAGAAAAGCAAATAAGAACATTTACTCAAAAAAAGAGATATTCCAGCCACACCTTCCGGTACGGCTACCTTGTTACGACTTAGCCCTAGTTATCTGTTTTACCCTAGGCAGATCCTTACGGTTACTGACTTCAGGCACCACAAACTTCCATGGCTTGACGGGCGGTGTGTACAAGGCCCGGGAACGTATTCACCGTATCATTGCTGATATACGATTACTAGCGAATCCAACTTCACAGAGTCGAGTTGCAGACTCCGATCCGAACTGAGATTACCTTTATTGATTTGCTCTCTGTCGCCAGATGGCAGCACATTGTAGTAACCATTGTAGCACGTGTGTAGCCCAAGACATAAGGGCCGTGATGATTTGACGTCATCCCCACCTTCCTCACTGGTTGCCCAGGCAGTTTTTCTAGAGTTCCCGACATGACTCGCTGGTAACTAAAAATAGGGGTTGCGCTCGTTATGGGACTTAACCCGACACCTCACGGCACGAGCTGACGACAACCATGCAGCACCTTGTAATCTGTTCGAAAAAAGGTTGATTTCTCAACCGGTCATATTACATTTAAGCCTTGGTAAGGTTCCTCGCGTATCATCGAATTAAACCACATGCTCCTCCGCTTGTGCGGGCCCCCGTCAATTCCTTTGAGTTTCATTCTTGCGAACGTACTCCCCAGGTGGATCACTTATCGATTTCTCTTAAACGCTGACATTGTATCGCCAACATCTAGTGATCATAGTTTACGGCGTGGACTACCAGGGTATCTAATCCTGTTCGCTCCCCACGCTTTCGTCCATGAGCGTCAGTAATGGTTTAGTGAGCTGCCTTCGCAATTGGTGTTCCATGTCATATCTATGCATTTCACCGCTACATGACATATTCCGCCCACTTCATCCATACTCAAGAATATCAGTATCAATGGCAGTTCTACAGTTGAGCTGTAGGCTTTCACCACTGACTTAATATTCCGCCTGCGGACCCTTTAAACCTAATAAATCCGGATAACGCTTGCACCCTCCGTATTACCGCGGCTGCTGGCACGGAGTTAGCCGGTGCTTATTCATACAATACCGTCAAGTCGGTACACGTACCGAGGTTTCTTCTTGTATAAAAGCAGTTTACAACCCATAGGGCATTCTTCCTGCACGCGGCATGGCTGCATCAGAGTTTCCTCCATTGTGCAATATTCCTCACTGCTGCCTCCCGTAGGAGTCTGGTCCGTGTCTCAGTACCAGTGTGGGGGATCACCCTTTCAGGCCCCCTAACTATCGTAGCCTTGGTAAGCTTTTACCTTACCAACTAGCTAATAGTACGCATACTCATCTTTAACCACCGGAGTTTTAATTATAAAGAGATGCCTCTCTATAATACTATGAGGTATTAATCCAAATTTCTCTGGGCTATCCCTCAGTTAAAGGTAGATTGTATACGCGTTACTCACCCGTGCGCCACTCGTCAGCATCTAGCAAGCTAGATCTGTTACCGTTCGACTTGCATGTGTTAGGCCTGCCGCTAGCGTTCATCCTGAGCCAGGATCAAACTCTTCGTTGTAAAAAAAGTTTATAAATTGACTCTTATTTGATGTATTCTAATTCTATCTTCAATATTTTTAAGAACTTCTATATTAAAATGGGTCTTAAACCATCTTGTTTTTTCCTTTTAAAATCTAACATATTTATTTCCAAAAGGGCTGCAAATATACATTGTTTTTAAAAACAAACAATCCTTTTGGAAAAAATTATATTCTAGTTATTATTTAAAAGATCTTTTGCTCGAAAGCGGCTGCAAATATATATTCTTTTTACATATACACTATAAGATTTTAACTATTTTTTTAAGTAAAATTTTAATTAAAAATAAAGACCTAATAATCAAGCTGTTAAATTACATTTTTTCTATTAAAAAAGATAAATATTTTATATAATTGTTATCTATCTTAATAAAGATATGTTTTTATATAATATACAAAAACAATATATTTGCATCATAAACGAAATTGATAATTAAAATTACAACATGAAAGCAAAAGTTAGTATAATAATGGGAAGCACTTCAGATATGCCTGTGATGCAAAAAGCTGCACATTTTTTAGATGAAATGGGAATACATTTTGAAATAAATGCCTTATCAGCACACAGAACCCCAGAAATGGTTGAAGAATTTGCTTCTAATGCACACAGCAACGGTATTCAAGTGATAATTGCTGGAGCAGGAGGCGCTGCACATCTTCCTGGAGTTATAGCTGCATTTACTCATATTCCTATTATTGGCGTTCCATGTAGATCTTCTATTTCAATAGATGGTTGGGATTCTATTTTGTCGATTCTTCAAATGCCTCCAGGAGTTCCAGTTGCCACAGTTGGATTAGATGGCGCCTTAAATGCAGGTATCTTAGCCTCACAAATACTTTCAGTTGCAGATTCTGAACTTAGTAAAAGAGTTCTTAGCTATAAACAAGGACTTAAACAAAAAATCATAAAAGCTAATGATAGTCTAAGTGAGTATAATTTTAAGTTTAGAACTAATTAATAATATTTAACTAAGTTATTTATTTGCTCCAATCAATTCTAGATCACTATAAAAATTTGAATAGGATTTATTAACAGCTTCCGCACTTTCAATTGTAATTTTTTCATTTGTTACGCTAGCCATTACAGATAAAGCCATGGCGATACGGTGATCTTTATGAGAGTTAACATTTGCACCAATTAATTTTTTAGTTCCATGTACAATCATAATATCATCTAATATAAGAATCTTAACACCTAGCTTTTTAAATTCTGACTGTAATACAACTGCTCTATTACTCTCTTTATTTTCAAGTCTACCAACGCCACTAATAAAAGAGTTTCCTTTACAACATGCAGCAAGCGCAACTATAGGAGGGAAAAGATCTGGACAATCAGTAGCATCGTAATTAAAAGCTTGAAGCTTATTTTTTTTCACTAAAACTGATGTGCTCTTTTGAACAATATGAGCACCACATAATTCTAAAACATCTAATATTTTAATATCTGCTTGCAAAGAAGTTAAGTTAAGACCTTTTACTAAAACTGATCCTGAGATTGCTGCTCCAACTAAATGAAATGCTGCCCCACTCCAGTCTCCTTCAACAGAATATTCATGACATTGATATTGCTGATTTCCTTTTATCACAAACTCTTCAAAAGAATTATTTGCTATAAAGACACCAAAATCCTTTAGCACTTGAATTGTCATTAGTACATATGGTTTACTTACTAGCCCTTTAACTTTAATAATACTATCGCCTTTTAGAAAGGGAAGTGTTAAAAGCAGACCTGATAATAGTTGCGAACCTTTAGTTCCGTCAATTGTTATGATACCAGATTTTAATCTTCCAACAAGAGAAATTGGAAGTTTATTATTATTTGATTTACAAATTACACCCAACTGTTCCAATTCTGAAAAAAAAATATCTCTTTTATTTAATGTACCATACCCAACAATATTAGAGCTATTAAACATGGAGGTTAAAAGGACTCCAAATATTCTTGTACTTAAACCAGATTCTCCAGAATTTATATTTATTGAAGTTTTTTTTATGTTGAAAGAAGAATTAACAATAATATAATTTTCTTTCTCAATAATCTCAACACCTATCTTTTTGCAAATATTGATTGCAGTTTTAACATCATCATTTTTTGGATCTCCAAAAACTTTACAAGAAGAATTTGATAAAGATGCGATTGCTAAAACTCTTTGAAAATAGCTTTTAGAGCTATTAGCATAAATTTGACCATTATATTTAAAAGGGTGTATAAACTTATCCATCTATTAAATCTATAACTTTTAAAGATTTAACAAAAGCCTCTCCAATATTATTCAAGATGATAAAATCAATGTTACTTTTAATTGCTTTTTTGTCATTATAAATTAACTCCAAAACCTCCTTCTTATTAATTGATGAAATATCAGAAGGTAAATTAAAAGAATTTAAAACATTAAGTATTCTAGTATTTTGATTCGTATCTAAATACCCCATTTTAGTAGCAATCTGATTTGCAAACACCATTCCCAAGCTAATTGACTTTCCATGAGAAAAACCATAAATAGACTCGATAGCATGACCAAAAGTATGGCCAAAATTTAATAATTTACGTTGATTTTCTTCTTTTTTATCAATAAGAACAATATCTAATTTAATTAAAATAGAGGAATATATAAAATCATCAATATTTTTTAAAAGATTTTTTTGTGAAATATTTTCTAACTTAACAAAGAGATCTTCAGATGCAATACAAGCATGCTTAATTATTTCAGCAAAACCATTAACCAACTCTTCATTACTAAGTGTTTTTAAAAAACTATAGTCAATAAGTATAAAGTCAGGATTATTAAAAACTCCAACAATATTTTTCACACTATTTAAATTAACCCCATTTTTGCCACCAATAGAAGCATCGCACATTGCCAACAAAGTTGTTGGTATAAAACCAAAGCTAATACCTCTCATAAAAACAGAAGCAACAAATCCTGTGATATCAGTAGTAACGCCACCACCTATGCCAATTAAATAAGATTTTCTGTTAGCCCCTAAGCTCAATAAATTAGAAACAATTTGAGAAATAAAATTTAAACTTTTAGAATTTTCACCAGAGGGGATAATTATTAAATTTTTAATTGAGGCAAATTTAGAATGATGAAGTCTTAGAACATTTTCATCAATTAAGTAATAGGTGTTTTGTTCACTAAAACATTCTAATAATGAAGATAAATTAGTAAAATATGTGTCAAGATAAATTTTGGTGTGATCGTAATTTAACAATTTCATAAAAATTTCTTAAAATATAATAAGACAAAATTAAGTATTTCTATCAGTTATAAAACTATCTTTGTATCATGAAAAACGAAAACTTCTATATGTTAGCTAAAACAATGTATGGACTAGAGGAAATACTCGCTCAAGAATTAAGAGAATTAGGCGCTCAAAGCGTAAAAATAAGCAACAGAGCTGTTAGTTTCAAAGGCGATACAGGTTTTTTATATAAAGCAAATCTAAATCTTAGAACCTGTTTAAGGGTGCTAAAACCAATTGCTACATTTCAAGCTCATGATGAAAAAGAATTATATGATAATATCTTAAAAATTGACTGGACTGAATATTTAGATGTTGATATGACTTTTTCTACTCATGCTACAACTCATTCTGAGGTCTTTACTCATAGTCAGTATGCTTCACTAGTTGTTAAAGATGGAATAGCAGATTTCTTTAGAAAAAAATATGATAAAAGACCCAATGTTAGCCCAAAAGATCCTGATGTAACAATTAACCTGCATATTGCAAAACATACTTGCACAGTTTCTCTTGACAGCTCTGGCGAATCCCTGCATAAAAGAGGATATAAGTCTAATACAATTATTGCTCCAATGAATGAAGTTTTGGCTGCAGGATTAATTTTACTAAGCGGATGGAATCAAAAATCTAATTTCCATGACCCAATGTGCGGTTCAGGAACAATTATAATTGAAGCAGCGTTAATAGCAAATAATATTCCTGTTAATATTTTTAGAGAAAAATTTGGGTTTGAATCATGGAAAGATTTCGACTCTGACTTATTTGATATAATAAGAGATGCATCGCTGAATAAAGAAAAAGAATTTACAGGAAAAATAACAGGGGGTGATAATTTTCAAAAAGCTGTAAGAATCAGTAGAGAAAATATTGAAAATGCTCTTATGTTTGACAATATAAAAGTTAAAAACGAGGATTTTTTCGATACTGAGATTGAACCTAACACATTTGTTATGTTTAATCCACCTTATGGAGAAAGAATAGAATTAGGCATGAATGAATTTTATGAGAAAGTTGGAAGTTCTTTAAAACAAAATTATGAAGAGAGTATTGTTTGGCTCATTTCTTCTGATATTGAAAATCTTAAAATGATTGGTCTTAAACCTAGTGAAAAAATTAAGGTAATGAATGGTAACTTAGAGTGTAGCTTTAGAAAATTTGAAGTGTATCATGGAAGCAAAAAATTAAGCAAAAACTAAATAAAGTCTTATTTATTATTACTCATTCCTCGAGCCTTTTCAATAGAAATTAAGTTTGTTCCATCTCTAGCTGTAATAAAAGCATTCGCAAAACCAAAAGATTTAATTATTTCTATCTCAGATACAGCATCATTATAATTCATAAAATCTGAAGAATAATATTTATAAAAATTACCTGAAGATTCTTTACTAACATTAGATATTTTACTCATTTTTTCTAAATCATCTGCAGAAAGTGTTTCAGAAAAAACTCCTATTTGGATTCGAAATGAAACATTATTTACAGCTGATTTTTCTTGTTGTTTTTTATCAATTCGTGATTTACGTTTAGCTGTAATGTCTTCTCTATTAGCTTTAGATGTACTGCCTTTAATAGCAGTGCTTAAAGCAACTCTTTCGCCATTTTCATATGTAACAATGAATGCATCATTAAATCCTCTAGCTTTCATTTCTTTAGAATATAAAACAGCATTTTTATAATCATTAAAAGAGCCTGTCATATATCTAACCAAACCATCATTACCTTTAAATGAAATAACATTTTTAACACCAGAAAACACTTCGCTATTTAAAACAACCTTATATGCGCCAATTTGAACTCTGTACACAGTTCCTGATTTGGACAGATCAGCAACTACTTCTTCATCAGATTTTAATTCACTAGAGTCATTAAGAACTTCTTCAGAAGATAAATCTTCAGTATTAATAATTACATCATTAATTTGAGGACGATAAATAGTTAAAAGACCATTTTCCATCTGAAGAATATCTAAATTTTTAAAACCTTCTTGTTCTAGCTTAAATTCTCTATTTAGAGCTTCATCTACACTAAGATAATTCCCAACAGCATAGATAACGTTTCCATCATCCTGAGAAATACTCTCAAGATCATCAATACTTAAAAGCTTATTAATAACTCTTGCAGGAACTCCTTCTGCAAATTGGGACAAGAAGACCTTATATTTAACTCCAATAAAATCATCATTATCAGTTGATTGATACAAGTTATTAAAGGCATTAGCTTTAGCAATTAAATATGCATTTAAACTTTTAAAATCATCTCGAGAAATCTCATTTTCATTATAGAAATCAGAATATTCTCTAGATGCAGGATCAACTTCTGAATAAATACTAAAATATTTATCATCTGATAATTTGACTCCATTTTCATCAACAATAGAGCCTATATCAGAATTTTTTTCTTTGTCAAGATAATTAGCAATACCATCAGCATCATCGTCAAGAGGACAACCATTTTGGTCAACTTTTACTCCAGCAGGAGTTTTAGGGCAAAAATCATCAATATCAGCAACTAGATCTCCATCACCATCAGCAATATCAAGCTTTTCATAATCAACATCAGAATAATATTTTTGATTATAATTATTTACATTTTTATCTTTTGTAAATAGGTCATAATGGATTGCAAAGTTTAAAACAATATAATTATCACTTTGTATTAAGACAGAGTGATCTATATCAGCAGTGTTTAAAACATATTTTAATGAAGCATCAAATCTCATTTTCTCAGAAACATCTAACATCAGTCCAAAACCAACTGGAAGACCAATGGAAGTTTCTTCTTCTAAATAGCTAGAACTTACTGAAGGATTAAGAGTTTTGAATGATGTCGACATTACACCTAAGCTAGCAAAGGGATGAATTCTTGAATTTTTGAAAATGTTATCAAAATCAACATCTAATTGAGCTCCAAAAGATCTTAGTAATGTAGAATTAAATTTTATTATGTTTCCGTCCTCATCTGTATACTGTTCAAATAAGTCTAAAGGACCAGTGATAAGGAATGATAAATCTACATTATCATTTATATTAAACCTCATACCTGCATTATAAGCAATATTTCCAGATAAATAATTTGATTCATCTCCAACAATATCTCCTTGAAAACTATAGAAACCTGTTCCAAGAGTAAACATAGATTTTATGGGATTTTTAACCTCAGTATTTTCTTGAGTAAAAGCATTTGTTGACGCTATACATAAAACTAGAATAATAATTTTCTGAAAAAATTGAATCATCTTTTAGTTATTTTTAGATTGCCGTAAAAATAGGAAAAAATTAAGAAAGGTGTAATTAGAAGTACTATCAGAATAATAATCATATCATTATTAGATAGTTAATAACTCTTTTTTTAAAAAACTAGAGGTGTAACCCTTAGAAGATTTAATAATTTGCTCAGGGGTTCCTTGACAAACAATTTCACCTCCACCATCACCTCCTTCAGGTCCTAAATCAATAATATGATCTGCAACTTTAATAACATCCATATTATGCTCAATTATTAATACTGAATTGCCTTTATCAACGATAGAATATATAACATTCAAGAACACTTTTACATCGTCAAAATGAAGACCAGTTGTTGGCTCATCTAAAATATAAAAAGTGTTACCAGTACTTCTTTTCGATAATTCAGCCGCTAATTTAATTCTTTGTGCCTCTCCTCCACTAAGTGTAGTTGCAGATTGACCAAGTGTTATATAACCAAGACCAACATCTTTAATAGTTGAAATCTTTCTATTAATTGAAGGAATATGCTCAAAAAAATCAACTGCCTGATTAATAGTTAGATCAAGTATATCTGAGATTGATTTACCCTTATATTTAACCTCAAGAGTTTCTTTATTATATCTTCTCGAATTACAATCTTCACAATGAACTAAAACATCTGGCAAAAAATTCATTTCAATTGTTTTCATTCCTCCACCTCTACACCCTTCGCACCTACCTCCAATGACATTAAATGAAAAGCGTCCAATCTTATAACCTCTAACTTTTGACTCTGGAAGGCTAGCAAATAAACTTCTTATATCTCCAAATACTCCTGTATATGTTGCGGGATTAGATCTTGGAGTACGACCAATAGCTGATTGATTGATCTCAATCACTTTATCAATATTATCTAGACCATCAATTTCCGCAAATTTTAATGGATTCTTTTCAGCTCTAAAAAAATGTTTGTTTAGAATTGGGTATAACGTTTCGTTTATAAGAGTAGATTTTCCACTTCCTGAGACTCCTGTCACACAACATAATAAGCCTAAAGGAATATTTAAATCTACTTTCTTTAGATTATTTCCTTGAGCTGAAGATAATTTTAAAAACTTGCCATTACCTTTTCTTCTTATTTGGGGTATTTCAATTTTTTTTCTTCCTGTTAAATAATCAGAAGTGATTTGATTGTCATTAATTATATCATCTATTGAACCTACAGATACTATCTCCCCCCCATGAACACCTGCATGAGGACCAATGTCAACAATAAAGTCAGAATTCTCTATCATATCCTTATCGTGTTCTACTACAATAATTGAATTCCCAATATCTCTTAACTTCTTTAAAGAGTCTATTAGCTTTAAATTATCTCTTTGATGCAATCCTATACTGGGCTCATCTAGTATATAAAGGACATTCGTTAGTTGTGAACCAATCTGAGTAGCTAATCTTATTCGTTGCGCTTCTCCGCCTGATAAAGTTTTAGAAGTTCTATTTAAGGAAAGATAAGATAAACCAACATCAATAATAAACTGCACTCTTTTCAATAACTCTTTAATAATTTGTTTTGCTATTAGTTTTTCATTTTTGGAAAAAGAATTCTCAATATTACTGACCCAATTTTTTAATGAGATAATATCAAGGCTAGATACTTCAAAAATACTTTTATCAGCAATTCTAAAATTAGCAGATTGTTTATTCAACCTAGCGCCTTTACATTTTTTACACACATGAGAAGTCATGTATTTTGATGCCCATTTCTCAACACTTCTGACAGATGAATGATGCGCTTGTTCTTCTATAAAATTAATTATTCCAACGAAATTAATTTTATAAACCTTAGAAATTCCTGCTGTTTTTAAATTAACTTTAATGTTTTCTTTTGTTCCAAATAAAATTACATTTAAACCTTCATCAGAAATCTCATTAATAGGAGTATTTAAATTAAATTTATATTTTCTTCCTATAAGCTCAAGTTGATCCGTAATCCATGAAGAGTTTTTATTTTCCAGAGGAACAATACCACCATTATTTATACTTATTTTATCATTGGGAATTATTTTATTTCTATCAACAGATTTAAAAAACCCAAGACCATTACATGTCTGGCAAGCTCCCTTTGGGGAATTAAAAGAAAAGGAATTAGGTTCTGGATTATTATAAGCAAGTCCTGTTGATGGACACATTAAGTTCCTACTAAAATATCTAACAGAATTATCACCCATTAATATCATCATTATTCCCTCACCATCATCCATAGCCTGCTTTAATGAAGAAAGCAATCTTTTATCACATTTTTCATTAATCTTAATTCTATCAATAACAACCTCAATATCATGAGTTTTATATCTATCTAGCTGAAGATTTGGAGTTATTTCAATAATCTCTCCATCAACCCGAGCCTTTATGTACCCTTTAGACTGGAGCTTATGAAATAATTCGCCATAATGACCTTTTCTAGACTTAATTAATGGAGATAGAATGCTTATAGATACACCATCGTATTCTTTCTTAATTAAATCTATAATCTTATCATCAGAGTAACGAATCATTTTTTCATTCGTGTTATAAGAATATGCTATACCAACTCTTGAATAAAGAAGACGTAAATAATCGTAAATTTCAGTAATAGTTCCAACAGTAGATCTGGGGTTTTTAGATGTTGTCTTCTGCTCTATTGCAACAACAGGACTTAGTCCTGTAATTTTATCTACATCAGGACGCTCAAGATTTCCAATAAATTGTCTAGCATAAGCATTAAATGTTTCAAGATACCTTCTTTGACCTTCAGAATGAATTGTATCAAATGCTAAAGAAGATTTACCACTTCCACTTTTACCAGTAAAAACAACTAATTTATCTCGAGGAATCTGAAGATTAATATTCTTTAAATTATGTACTCGAGCACCATAAATACCAATAAAATCTTTTTGACTTTTCATGCCTAATTTAAATTCTTTGAAGTTGAATTTTTAAACACCAGATTTTCTTTATTTCTAGGAATCTTTATATAATATGTTCTTCTTGATCTATCTGGCAAGCTAGCTACCCTCAACCAAGGATTAAATTGCTTAAGTATTTTATAATTAATATTTTTAGATAGAGCAAACTTATTTAAATCTGCAATTGTTGAATCTACCATAATTAAATCAACTTCAGGGAAAGTGTACAAATCATTTTCTCTAAGTACAAAACCATATTTTGAAGGATTTTCTAAAATTTCTTTGACAACTAAAATTCTAAAAACATATCTTGAAGTTTCATTATTCAAATGAAGATCATAATAATTATCTGTAGATTGAGATTTCATCTTTCTCTTCAGACCAGAAATACCCATGTTATATGACGCAGCAGCTAATGTCCAACTACCAAAACGATCATGAGCTTTTTGCAAATATTTACAAGCAGCTCTTGTTGATTTTTCTAAATTAAACCTTTCGTCAATAGCATAATTAACTTCTAAACCATACTCTCGTCCTGTACCCTTCATTATTTGCCAAAAACCTGCAGCCCCTGAAGGAGAGAAAACATTTTCCAAACCACTTTCAATTAAAGCCAAATATTTAAAATCATCGGGGATATTATTTTCTTCTAAAATTTTCTCTATGATTGGAAAAAACTTATTTGCTCTTTTAAAATATAACAAGGTATTGGATTGCCAATAAGTATTTTTTAATAACTCTTTATCTATTCTCTCAAAAATCTCTGGTGAGGAACTAGGACATTTTTCATTTGCAAATAATAAATCTTTTGGTTTTATAATCGAATAAACTCCATACTTATTATTAAACTGTTGTTGGTGAAGATTATCAGATGTCTTTACAAAAGAAGATGAAATAAAAAGTTGAGAACAAAAGATAAATAATAGTAAGCCTAAAACAAAAGATATTTTTTTAGTCATTAAATAAGCTATTAAAAGTTGTAAAAGAATCTGCGTTTAAATCTTTTTTAGAAATAATAGGGTTTTCAATTCCCCAATTGATATTAAGATTTTTATCATTCCATAAAAGTGAACCTTCACTCTCTTTATTATAGTCATTAGTACATTTATAAGACATAATAGTATTATCCTCTAATGCTAAAAAGCCATGAGCAAAACCTGCAGGTATATAAAACATATTTTTATTTTCTGCAGTAAGCTCCACAGAAACATATTGACCATATGTAGAAGATTTTTTTCTTATATCAACTGCAACATCTAAAATAGAACCAGAAATAACTCTTACTAATTTTCCTTGATCGTGAGGAGGGTTTTGAAAATGCAATCCTCTTAATGTTCCTTTTAAAGAACAAGATTGGTTATCCTGAACGAAATTATCCTGAGTAACAGATTCATTAAATTTTTTTTGATTCCAACTTTCAAAAAAATATCCTCTTTCATCTTGAAAAACATCTGGCTCAATAATAACTAAACCTGTAATTTTTGTTTTTATCACTTTCATATAAATAGAAAAATTTAATCTTCAAATATAAAGAAATGGCTCTTTAAACATGCATAATCTTTAAACAATAAATGTATTTTTGCAAACAAAATATCAATTATGAAAATCATACAAATAACTACTTGTTTAATATTTATATTGTCTTCTTGTAGCCAGGAAATTCAATACAAAACTCCTATTAGTGACATAGAAAAAGTTTCTTACAGTATTGGAGTTAATGTTGCTACAGCATTAAAATCTAGAAATGACTTAGATACTATTTCAGCTCAATCAGTAGCAAAAGCATTTAATGATGTAATCTACAACAATGACTTAGATTATTCTCTATTAGAAACTGACTCGATTTTAAATGACTACTTTGTAAATGTTGCAAACAAAAAGACAGAAAAAGAAGGTAAAGAAAATGCTGAAGCAGGAGCAATTTTTCTAAAAGAAAACAGCACAAAAGAAGGAGTTACTACAACTGAAAGTGGATTACAATATGAGATTTTAGTTAAAGGAAATGGTAATACAAATCCAAAAATCACGGATCAAGTAACTGTAAATTATCATGGAACTCTCATCAACGGAAATATTTTTGATAGCTCAATATCAAGAGGAGAACCAGCAATATTCCCAATAGGACAAGTTATTCCAGGTTGGGTAGAAGGAATTCAGTTAATGAGTGTAGGAGATAAATTTAAATTCTATATCCCTTCTGTTTTAGCTTACGGAGAGAACCCTCCTTCAAATAATATTGGAGCTAACGAAACATTAATTTTTGAAGTCGAGTTGTTAAAAATTAATTAACGATTTCTCAAAATATATTTAAGAAAGGCCAACAATCAGTTGGTCTTTTTTTTTATTGAAAAATTAACTTTTTATTTATCAAACTATCCTCGCTAATAATCTGAAGTAAATAAATTCCTTTAGATGAATTTGAAAGGTTAATTTGTTTAGTGTACTCTCCAATTATTTCACCTAAGTCTTCCGTAAATACAAGTCCACCTAGAGTATTTAAAACTCTAATTTTCACACCTTTTACTTTAGCAGAAATAAAAGTGATATTAAAAATATTAGAAGACGGATTAGGATAAACATCGAGGTTATTAATTATTGATCCTCCGCTATTTTTAATCAAAGTTCCTGGTTGAGTCCATAACGCTGGACTTGTCCATGTAGATCGGTAAGATGTAATATTAGAATCACAGAATGCTCTAGCTTGTGCTCTGTATGATTGACCTGGCGTTAAACCAAACTTGTTAACAGTAAGTGA
>CAJXYM010000024.1 GCA_913063045.1 uncultured Flavobacteriales bacterium
ACATATGTAAATGTAGATAGTAGTGATCCTAATTCTACCCCTTTATTTTTAACTCCACCTGTTGCTTATTTACCAATAACACAACTATGGAACTATAATCCTCTTCCTTTTGATCCGGATGGAGATTCTTTAGCATGGTCTTTGGTTGATCCTTTAAGTAATGGTGTATCAGTGGCAGGATATGAATCTTTATCTGACACACTTTTATATTCTGATCCTGCTGGAATCTTTTCTTTAGACTCTGTAACTGGTGAAATTTCATGGCAGGCAACGATGGTTGGTAATTTTGTTATTTCTCTTATTATTGAAGAATTCAGAAATGGTATTAAAATTGGCGAAATGAGAAGAGATATGCAGTTTATAACTGTAGTACCTGATTCTAGTTCTATTCCGCAATTTTCTTACATACAAAATGTTCCTACTAATTTAGCAGGTTATCCTTATGTTAAGCTTCTTTATGGACAGAGCTATCAATTAGACTTGATAGGAAGTGATAATGATCCAGGTGATGTTTTAACAATGGAAGCATACGGAGAGTCTTTTGCCTTAAATAATTCTTCTTCTTTATTTAATAGTTTTCCATACGGAAGTGGTAATGACATAATGGGAGTATTTAATTGGTCTCCTAATTTTTCTCAGATTAGACCAGAGCCTTATATCAATGTGTTTAGAGTATCAGATGGTATGTTTAATTTTGATAAAACAATTTTATTTGAAGTAGTTGCTTCTTTATTAACTATTAATGAATTTGAAGGCGTTACTGTTAATGATATATATCCAAACCCATCAAATGGTAATTTTATTCTTTCTCTGAGTCTTGATAAGCCTGAAGATATTTATGTTGAAATATATAATTTACTTGGTTTAGAAATTTCTAAAAAGAAATTAAATTTATCTTCTGGAAATCATATATTATCAGCAGATAACAATTTATCTAGTGGTCAGTATGTAATTAATATTTTGAATGCAAAAGGGGTTTCAATTACCACTCAAAAGTTAATTGTTATTAATTAGAATAATTTCTTCTTAATCTTGATTTATATCTTTTAATTTATTGTTTTTGAGGTGTTCACTATTATTACTTATAGTATATGTTCATGATATTCTGTTCACGTATTATTGTCCTATTGGGATTACAGAGAATGATTGTAAGCAGTTATCTTCAATACTCAAGTCAAACTCAAGTGGGTTACAACAAACCTCACAGTCTTCAATGAAATTCTGGGTATTTATAGATGGGTCAATCATTTTTAATTGATTTTCCCAACAGTGTGGACAGTCAAAGTAATGTTCAAGCATATTAATTTTTAAATAGAAATACCACTACTTATTTATTCGTTATAAAAGATATTCATAACTATTGCATGTGGTAAGGTTATCACTGAGATTATAACTATGGATAAAAAAGGTATTGAATAAGGTATATAGGTGTAATAAGATAATAAAAGAAGTATCGTGGTAAAGAATATACTCAGGATAGAGTAGGGGGCTAATAGTTTAAGAAAATCTAAAATTGAGAATTTTGGGTTGTCTTTTTTGAAAAACTCTATTTCATCTTGCATTACTTTTAGAGAATGAAGAACTACAAAGTAAAGTGTAAAGCCAATAATAAATGGAAAAAGAAAAAACGTTATATGAATTAAAAAAAGAAGGAAAAATTCAGATAGAAGTCTTTCAATTTTTATTTGTTTGTAAACAGCCATTAGAATCATTGAGGCTATAGTGATAATATTTGTAACATAATATAGTGCTGTTACCTTTTTAATATCGTAAACCTTCTCAAAAGCTAGCGTGTCATCAAAGTATGCTGTTACGTTCGCTAGTTCATTTATGTTATAGTATATTAATGTGGCAAGTAAGGCAATGCCCCAGAAAAAGAAAAAAGTATTTTTTAGAACTTTCGTTATTTTAATATCTTCAAATTGTGATTCTCCAAAATGAAAGGCTGATATAAGTAAAAACAAGATAAGGCTAAGAACGGGTGCAATATGCCACATTAAAACAAATCCAACAATTAGCCCAAGATAAACTAAGTAAAATTTTAGTTTAGTTAATTTTCTTTTTTTAAAAAAAATAATGTGATCAATTGCCCCATGAGGGATTCCAAAAAGTAAAATAGAAAGGGAAGAATATATAAGCTGATTTTCAATACTGATTTCCTTAAAACCTTCAAAAATATTAAGCAGTATAAAAATCCCTATAATGTATATGAATGTAAATAAATTCATAAGCTAATATAAAAAATAAAAGCAGGCCGTGAAGCCTGCTTTTATTAATTACTAATAATTTTTAGAACAAATTATTTTTTTGACTCAGTGATTGCAATGTTGTAAACAACTAGACCAAATCCAATTTTATTTATTGCATCAGCAATGTTGTACCATAGGTCAACATTTTCTGATCCCCATCCTAAAGCAGAGTTTATCCATCCACCGTCCATGCACATGTATCCTATTGGGTAAATTGCCCATCCTACTAATACAAACCATGCAAGAGTTCTTACACCTCTTTTTACAGCGTCAGAATTACTTGCTTCAGCTAACTGAGCAACTTCACCTAACCATACAGTGTAAAGGATATATAAGTAACCTAGAGTTGATAATACTCCCCATTGTACTGAATGACCAGTTGATCCATCCGACATAGATTCTCCAATGTAACCACATACTAACATCCATGTTGATGCAATGATTAGTTTCCATAGAAGTGATTTTGTTGCTCCTGCAGCTTTAGTTAATAAGTAAAACTCAACACACATTAGTGGTACAGTAAGTGTCCAGTCTACATATCTGAAAAATGTTGGGCTTTCTTGGTGAACTCCCCAGTAATCACGCATGTAGCCGTAATGTACAGCTGCTATTCCAGTAATTAATGCTGAAACAAGTAATGACATTTTCCATTTTTCATCAACACTACCTCTTTCGATGAAGAAGAAAACTGCTGCTGCTGCCATTGCCATGTAGCCAATGAAGAAAGTAAAGCCCACGTAATCATCCGGAGCCATTTTTGTAATAATATCTAATAACATATTTTTTATTTATTGGTTAAAGTACAAACATATATTATTTTTTTGAATTAACTAAAAAATTATAATATAAATATAAGTAATTTGATGAAAATTTATATTAAAAATATATTTTAAGTGGTTGATTTTAAATTATTTAATCTAGTATTATTAAATAATATGATTTTAATTTATTTTTTTTTAAATGTAATTTTTTATAATTTTTATTATATTAAATGTGCCAAATTATGTTCTCGGAAATATCTTTTTTTCTTACTTTTATATCAGGTAATATGTTATACATACCCAAATACAGAAAACCTAAGCATCTTTGACCTTCTTCTAATTCTAAAAAAATATTCATTTTTTTTATATATTCTGGAGAACTCCAATAACAACCAATATTATTAGCTGTGCAGGTAAGCCACATATTTTGTACTGCCATTGAAGTAGCGGCAATTTCTTCCCACTCAGGTACCCTGTTCTCTTGATCTCTTTGCATACATATACATATAACATGACTTGAAGTAGTAATTTTATCTTTTATTCTTTTCTTTTTATTATTGCTTATTGTATCATGATTTAACTTAATTATTTCCTGAGCAAGAATATTTTTTTTATCTCCTGAAAAAACATGAAATCTCCATGGATACGTTAATTTATGATTTGGAGCAGTATTTGCATTTTCTAAAATATCTTTAATTATACGCTCTGGTATTTTTTCGCCATTGTATTGAGATGGATAAATTGATTTTCTTAATCTAATTATCTCATTAATTATTTTTTCTTTCATTTTTAAAATGTTTTTTCAAATATAAAAATTGTTAAACTATGCTTTGCATTGTATTTTAGATTTTCTGACGTTAATTTGTCAAAAATTTTTAAAGATGAAAAAAATCATAATAATACTTTTAATTTTCCCTTTCTTTTCTCTTGCAAACCCAACATTAAAACCAGCATCTAAGGATGTTGATAATTATAAAGAATTAAATGTTGGTATTTGCTATTTAGGTTTTCCTTATCCAGGTTTCTCTTTTTTATGGGGTAAATCAATCTATTACTCAAATAATACAGTGTTAGATTATCAAGCTGGCCTTGCATTTCCAACTTTTGTAACAGGAAAGATTGGATATGGTTTAGGTAATATTAATTCAAAGGTTTTACTCTCTATTAGACCTTTCCCAGGAACTATTGGTTTTCAATATGATAGAAGAAAAATATTATTTAGTATAGAAAAAATGGTAGGAGGATTTGCTGAGAGCTTTGGAGATAACATTATCGGTGATGGTTGGATTGTCACTCTTGGTTTTAGATTAAGATAACTATTTAATTATTTGTTAAATACTAAACTAAATTTTTAACTTTAAATATTAATAATTATCTAAACTCTCTTAATTTTGTAAAAATTTTATTCATGAAAAATATTGTACTTGCTTTTTTGTTTTCTCCATTATTTTTATTCTCTCAAAATGGAAATTTAAACTTTAATCAAACTCAGGATAAAGAATTTTGTAAAAAGTATAAAAATTACTCTGAATTCAGCTCTTATTTTTCTAAGGATGGATTACTGATAAATATTGGCGATACATTAATCTTAGGTAAAGCTTTTAAGAAAAAGGATAAGTATTTATTTAAAGATAAGTTTAGGTATGTTGCTAAAGGGAAAGCAAAGGGAAATACAACAGAGGATTTTAATTTTTTAGAACATACTCTTAAATCGAGCTATGTGATTGTTAAAAATATATTTGTTACTCATTCTGATGACGATAGTTATAGACTTTGGACTAATAGAAGAGAAATGCCTCTTTATGTAAGTATCTATGTCATGAACCCTGAGCTAGGTTCTAAATCAGCATCTTTTCTTTCTAAAGTCGCTAAAACATCAAAATATACTGTTCTAGATATAGAAAAGGCCTTTGAATTTGGAGAGGTACTTAATCCTAATCAGCCTCTTTCTAGATCAGAAGCTATTTTAAAGCTTAAAGAATCTAAGGATCTGTTAGAACTGGGTTTAATCGAGCAAGCTGCATATGAAACTCTTAGAAAGAAGCTTACTCCAATTATCATGAAAAATTAATTTACTATATTTAAGAAATTAATTTTATGAAAAAAATAATATATCTCTCTCTATTAACTATGTTTTTATCTCCCTGTCTTTCAGCTCAAGATTTTGGGGTTTCTTGTGAATACTTTGGTTTTAAAGCAACTGCCTTAAATGCTCAATCAAATGAGCAGGATATGGCTACAGCAGTAATTAAATTATATGAAAAATTTGAGATTAGCGATAATCTAAATGTTGTCGCAAAAATTGGATATGCATTAAATTTTGAATTTATTCCTTTTGAGTTGGGTCTCGCTCTTAACCTTTCCGATAATTTGCTTTTAAATATTGGAGGTGGGCTTTATCAAATGACTGATGAGAGATGGGTAACTTCTGGTCTTGATGGGGAATCTGCTAGCGATAATGAAATGGGATTATATGCAGGTATTTCTTATAACTTCTCTAAAAACCTTTCCTTATTACTAACTTTTAATTCTTTTGAATTTCCTGATAGTGAAAATCCAAATTCTGGCCTGTCGTTGCAAGGGTATTCTGCAGGAATTTCTTATAACTTTGGTTCTAAATTTTAAAATTTTAATTTATGATTAAAAAACTGATATTAACATTAGTTCTTATATTCAATTTCTCTTTCTCACAAGCTCAAACTCAAGTTGATATATTTACCAATTATGGTGATATTAGACTTGAACTCTTTGATTCATTAGTGCCAATCACAGTAAATAATTTTGTTGATCTTGTAAATCAAAATTTTTATGATGGAGTTATATTTCATAGAGTTATTAATAATTTCATGATTCAAGGTGGTGATGGTTCTCCAGCGCCTCCAGCAATAACGGATGAGTTTGATAGTACTCTTAGTAATGTCCAGGGAACAATATCTATGGCTAATAGTGGTCCTAATACTGGAACATGTCAGTTCTTTATTAATTTAGTTGATAATACCTATTTAGATTTTGACCAAGCTCCCTTAAGCTCCAAACACCCTGTTTTTGGTTATGCTTTAACTGGCTTTAACATAGTGCAAACTATTGGTGGAGTTCAAACTAATTTTAATGATGTTCCTTACGTTGATGTTGTAATGGATAGTGTTAGAGTAGTAGGTGTTTCTTTAGCAGTCGATATCAACTCATCAAATAAGAAAAGAAAACTTTTAAAGGTTATTGATTTTATGGGAAGAGCAGTAAAACCCAATTCCTCTTTGCCCCAGATTCATATTTATGACAATGGTCAAATTGAAAAGAAAATTTCTATCTTTTAAGAATACCAATTTTTCATGTTTAAACAATCGTCTATTTACTTTATGTCTTTTGCATATATATATGTAGGTATAAAGCATTTTATTGAGCCTGAATGGTTTGTTCCTATTGTTCCCGACTATTTACCTTACCACTATTCATTAGTATATATAAGCGGTTTTTTTGAGGTGCTCTTTGGATTATTACTTCTTTTTAAAAAGTATAGAAAAATTGCGTGCTGGGGACTTATCTTATTATTGATAGCTGTTTTCCCCGCAAATATTTTCTTAGCACAAAATTTAGAGGCCCAAGCTGCCATGAATATTACCCAAGAATTTGCTTGGTATCGATTACCTTTTCAATTTTTATTTATAATAACTGCTTACTGGCATTCAAAATAATGATTTATGATTTACAATAGAACTTACTCTGATAATGATACAGAAAATGAGATTAATAATTTAATAGGAAAGAGTTTTTCATTTCTAAAAATATTAAAATTAGGAGGGGTAGGCTCTAGCAGATTTATTATTGAATCAGCCTCAGAAAAGTTTTTAAATTCTCTTAACAAGGTGGCTGATATTAATTATTGCAATATTGAACTAAGACCAAAAGGAGTAATGGTAAATATCACTCAACAACTTAACCTTCACTCTTGGGTTATCCCTTATTACAAGCTTGTAATATTTGACAGCCAATCATTTAGTATTCATTGCGATGGGTTGAATATTAAGCTTACAAAAGATAGAAACTATCGTAATAATAAAAGCTTTAACTCTAAGATGATGAAATTAAAGAATGAGTATCTTAAAAATATAGAAAGTCCTTTAAATTGATTTATTCAATAACAATTTTTCTCTCTACTGTTCCATCAGAATAAATATACAATAAAGGCTTGTTAGGAATGTTTTTTGTTTTATTTCCTAGCATATCTGTTATCATAAATAATTTTTTATTTGACTTATCTCCTTCAGATATTCCGCTTAGTGAGTAGCTGTAGAAAGAAGTGTCTGAAACACAGCCATTACTGTCAGTTACTAAAAGCCAAAAAGTACCATTTCCTGTTGGGTCTAATATTGAGGATGTTTCTCCTGTGCTCCAATTATAGCTATAAGGAGGTATTCCACCGTAAGCGCCAGCCTCTAAATCTTGGCCTGAAGGACTAATATAAGCAGTTGGATTACTGCTTGAGTTAATAAGTAAATGTATTCTTCCTCTTTCCGGTGGAGGCTCATGAAAATATGATCCAGAAGGTGGGGATGTAGTAGACAGTGATGACTGAACGCCACACCAATGTATTGCTGTTAGTTTACCATCTAAAACAATTGCACTATCGCTAGTAGAATAAGAACTAAACATTTCTCCTGAACTAATTTCATTCTTAGCACCTACAACGGCATAGTATTTATTTTTTTCAATATTCACGCTACAACTTGTCCAGCCATATGGAACATTCTGTGCTCCAAATAATAGGGTGTGTGGGTTAGTAACTCCAGCCAATAAGTCTGTATAATCATACGGCATTGTATCCGTATTATTTAATGCTGTAAACTCAATTATTTCTATTGACTGGTGCATAGCAAATGCTCCAGGTCCTTGCGGGTCACCATCACCAGTTAGAAAACCAATTATCTCAAACGCAGATTCTGCTTTAAACCAAAAACCTCTTGTTCTATTTAGTTGTGCATAAGGGGTGCTCTCAGGTCCAAACATTAATGAATCTGTCTGCTCACATTGAAATTGAGAGAATGATAAAAAGGGTAGAGTTACAAAGAAAAGAAGAGTTAATATTCGCATGATTAAATTTTATTTTATTCTCAAAAATAATTAAATTTTATTTAATTTTAAAAAATAATTTTAGAATATATAAAGATGAGTAGAAATATTAAAATATTAATTTATTTTTTCCTTTTAGGAATGACGCTTACTTTTCTTTACTTTAGATTTAGTAATACATAAATGAATAGACATGAGTTATTTAAAGCAGAAAGCAGATTTTAATCATAAAATAGGTATAAAAATCTATATGATTTCCACTACATTACTTTTAGTAAAATTTTTTCCTCAATTAATTTCCTTAGATTGGTATTGGTATGCAGCAATTCTGTTGTTAGCTTACTCTTACTGTATTAAAAGGGCTTTCATGGATTAGTATGCGTTTTATTATACTGATTTTAATACTTGTTTTATCTAATAGTTTATTTGCTGCAAAAATAGATACTGTTATAATTTTTAGTAAGGCCATGGGCAAAGAGATCCCTAATCTTGTTATTTCTCCAAATAGTAGTTCGAACTCCTCAGGTTCTTACCCTGTAGTTTATTTACTGCATGGGGCAGGAGGAAGCTTTTTAGATTGGAGCTCTAATGTAACAGGCTTATCCCAATATTGTGATAATAATGAGCTTATACTTGTTTGTCCTGATGCTGGATTTAATAGCTGGTATTTTGATAGCCCAGTGGATAGCTCTTTTAGGTATGAGACCTATATAACACAAGAGCTTATTACTCAAGTAGATCTTCTTTATCCGACAATAATCAACTCGAAGTTTAGAGCAATTACTGGACTAAGTATGGGCGGGCATGGCGCATTTTATTTAGCAATTAGAAACCAAAATATATTTAGCTTTGCAGGCAGTATGAGTGGGGGTTTAGATATTCGTCCATTTAAAAACAATTGGAGTCTTGCGGATCGGCTAGGCGATTTTACTAGCAATCAGAAAAACTGGGAAATAAATACCGTTACAAATATGGTCAAGCAATTAGATAATTCTGATCTTGAATTAATATTTGATTGTGGTAAACAAGACTTTTTCTTTGAGGTAAATAATGTTTTTCATCAAAAGCTTTTAGATAATAATATTCCACATATTTATAATGTTAACGAAGGAAGTCATAATTGGAACTACTGGAGTAAGGCTATTTTTACTCACTTAAATTTTTTTACAAATAAATTTCAACAACAATGAAACCTATATTTTTTCACTTCTTAATTATACTTTTTAGTCTATCTACATGCTTTGGCCAAAATACGGAGGTCAATTATTTTAAGAAACTTAACTCTAAAGAAAAGAATGTGATTGTTAATAAGGGAACAGAATATCCTTTCACTGGAGAATATAATAAACACTTTGAATTAGGTTCTTATCATTGCAAGGCCTGCGATAGTCCTCTTTATCGTTCTAATTCTAAGTTTGAATCTAATTGCGGATGGCCTTCTTTTGATGATGAGATTAAGGACGCTGTTACCAGACATTCAGATAATAAGTTAGGATATAATAGAATAGAAATATGTTGTTCTAAGTGTGGAGGTCATCTAGGCCATGTGTTTAAAGGGGAGAAGTTAACCCCTAAAAATGTGCGTCATTGTGTTAATTCTATTTCTTTAGTTTTTAAACCATTAGTGCCCAATAAATAATAATAAACTTAACTATCTTTGTAAAAATAAATAATTATGAAAAAAATATTTCTCTCTATATTCTCAATCTTTGTTATCTCTTCTGTTGATGCACAGGTACTTCATACTGTAAATAGTGGTAATTTTTACTACACACCTACATCATTAACAATTAATGTTGGCGATACAGTTAAGTGGATAAATGATAATGGTTATCACAACGTAAATTTTGATATTAACTCTATAAGCGGTTCTAGCTATAACAATCCGGTATCTTTTATTTCTTCTCCAACTAATAATGCAGATATGTATACTTACGTTTTTACGGTATCAGGAACATATCAGTATGACTGTTCAGTTGGATCACATGCAGCAAATGGAATGGTCGGAACAATTATTGTAAATGGTTCTTCTACAGCACTAGCGGAACTAGCTACCACATTCCCAAAAAGTTTCCAGATTTTTAATCTTTACGGAAAACGTACTACAAAGAAATATAATACCCCATTAATCTATATCTATGAGGATGGCTCTTCACAAAAGAAGTTTTTAATAAAGTAGTATGATTATAAAATGAGAGTTAATTATTGCTTGTATGTTTTTGTTGATCTACCCTTAACATTAATAGGGATGCTATACAAGAAATTATATTTTCTCTTTTTTCTTTTCCCACGATCCTGTTTTTATAATAAGTCAGAATAAATACATGAAATACTTCCTAAAAATAATTTTAACTTTTTTTCTAGTGCTTTCTTCACTTTCTTTTTCTGGACAAAGCTTAAAGGACATGACCTTTGGGTCTGAATACAGCTTGGATGTTGTTAGTTGGAATTTAGAGTGGTTCCCAAAAAATGGACAAACAACTTTGGATTCACTAGCATTAATTATTAATACTATTAAGCCCGAAGTAATTGCTTTGCAAGAAATAAATGATGTATCTGCTTTTAATACTCTTTTAACGATGCTGCCTCTTTATGAGGGCAGCTACTCTAGTTTTTCTAATCTTAAGCTTGCTTATATCTATAAGAAAAGCTTAACCATCAATAATATATTTACTATTTCTAGTAATGCTACATATAATTTTGCTGGAAGGCCTCCTTACTGCTTAGAATTAGTTTATGATAATCAAACCTTTTTCTTAGTAAATAATCACCTTAAATGTTGTGGAGATGGTGCCCTACAGCTTTCTGACTCTTCAGATGAGGAGTGTAGAAGGTTAAATGCAATGACAATTATTAAGCAGTATATTGATGATAATTTAAATAATGAAAATGTAATTGTCCTGGGTGATCTAAACGATATCCTTACAGATAATGTTGCTAATAATATTTTTCAGGATATTATTAATGATAGTAGTAATTATGTATTTGCAGATATTGATATTGCTAATGGACCTTCTAATAATTGGTCTTATCCTAACTGGCCTTCTCACATAGACCATATTTTAATTACCAATGAGTTGTTTCCATTATTTGAAAATGATAGTAGCTATATTGATCTTATTAATGTAAAAGATTTTCTTGCAGGAGGTTTTTCTGCATACGATAATATCCTCTCTGATCATGTGCCTATTGGGATGAGCTTACATACGGGGAATTTCTCGTCACTTATTAATATTAATAATAACAGTGATAAGCAGCTAATAAAAAAAATTGATTTAATGGGTAGAGAAGCAGTACATGCTTATAATCAACCTTTAATCTATATTTATAATAATGGAGAAGTTGAGAAAAAGATATTTGTTAAATAATTATTTCTTGTATTGCTTTAAAGATATGAACTGTCAGATAAAGAATCTATTTTTTGAATAAATGGATATTAAAATAAATAAACTCTCTTCCTATATTAAAGGCTTTAAAAAACCTTTAATAATTGCTGGTCCCTGCAGTGCAGAGTCTAATAAACAACTTTTAGATACCGCTTATGCATTGCAAAAAACTAAGACCTCAATTTTTAGAGCTGGCATTTGGAAACCAAGGACTAGGCCTAATAGCTTTGAAGGAGTAGGAGTAAAGGGCTTAGAATGGCTTAATAACGTTCAAAAAGAGACTGGCTTGAAGGTTATGACTGAGGTTGCTAATGCCAAGCATGTAGAACAGGTTTTGAAAAGTAATATTGATATGTTATGGGTAGGAGCTAGAACTACTGTTAATCCTTTTGCTGTGCAAGAGATTGCAGAATCTCTTAGAGGAGTTGATATCCCTGTTTTTATTAAAAACCCTATTAACCCTGACATGAACCTTTGGCTTGGAGCTATTGAAAGGTTTGCCAATATTGGCTGTGAGAAGTTAGTAGCTATCCATAGGGGGTTCTTTTCTTATGGCTCTAAAAAATACCGTAATATGCCTCAGTGGCAACTTCCTGTAGAGCTCAAAAGAATACTCCCTAATATTCCTATTATTTGTGACCCCTCTCATATAGCTGGTTCTAGAGATCTTATTGAATCCGTATCTCAAAAAGCTATAGACTTAAATTTTGATGGTTTAATGATTGAATCTCATATAGATCCTGATAATGCCCTTAGTGATAAAGGTCAACAGATTTCTCCTAATGAGCTGGGTATTCTTGTGGCTAAGTTAGTTATTAGACATAACACTATAAGCGATAAAGATTTTGAATTGTCGTTAGAAGAATTAAGATCTCAAATAGATTCTTTAGACAATGATTTAATCGCTACTCTTATGAATAGAATGAATATTGCTGAGCTTATTGGAAAACATAAAAAAGAAAATGATGTTACTATTTTACAGCCTTTAAGGTGGGAATATATATTAGAAAACAGAACTTTTAATGGGCTAAAAAGTGGTTTAAGTAAAGATTTTATGACCTTATTGCTTAGAGCTATTCATCAAGAATCTATTAATATACAGACCGACATCATGAATAATAAAAATAGAAAATAATTTTTTATAAGTTATTTTTAATCAGTTGTTTATAATTATTTACATCAACTTATTATTTAATAAAAAAGCCTGAACATTTGTTCAGGCTTTTTTAATTTATAAGGATTTGTTTACTACTGAATAATTAGTTTTTTATTTACTATACCATTATTCGTTGTGATCTCTAAAAAGTAAACTCCATTAGAATTATTAGATAAGTCTATTTGTTTTGTATACTCCCCAATAAACTGCTCTAAGTCTTGTGTATAAATTACTTCTCCTAAAAGATTTAACACTTTAATTCTTAAGCTTTGAATATCCTCTGAGATAAAAGAGATGTTAAAAATATCACTTGATGGGTTAGGATAAATATTTAAGTTATTGATTGTTGATCCCCCTTCATTTTTAATCATTGTTCCTGGTTGAGTCCACAATACAGGGTTTGTCCACCACGATCTAAATGCGGTGATGTTAGAATCACAGAATGTTCTTCCCTGAGCTCTGTAGGACTGTCCAGGAGTTAAGCCGAACTTATTCACAGTAAGTGTTGGGTAGTATACCCCAAAGCCACCAGCTGTTCCCCAAGTTGCCCCTGAAGTATCTACTCTTAAAGCAACTCTAGCAAAAACATATGCTCCTGTAGTATCCCAAGAAAATGTAGCTTTAGCTTGATTACCATTAAATGTTTGTACACTTAAGTTAGTCATAGGAGGACAATCTGCTCCCGTAGTAAAGCTTGTAGGAGTTGAATATCCTGACTCCGTTCCACCACAGTAGAAAGCTTTCATCTTGAACTGGTAAGTAGTTGCTGCTGTTAAGAACTGTAATCTCTTTTCAGTTGTATTAAGACCAAAGTTACATAGTCCATTACCAACACCTGCTGACTTAGTCACCCAAGACCCATAAGTACCATCAGAATTAACAACTCTAAATCTTAAAAAGTATTTGAATACCATACAAGAGTTATCGTTCATATTATCCCATGAAACAGAAGCTTTAGTATCTGTAGTCCAGTTAACAGATAATCCAGAAGGAACAGGATTTAGGCAGTATGTACATGAACCATCGTCACATCCTGCTAGGGGATTATAGTTGTTAGCTAAGGTATCCATACATCCAGGAATTGAATAAATACAACTTCCATCATCTATGTAAGCACAAGGATTATAGTTACACGAACCTGGGTCAGTACATCCAATGAATGTATAACAACATGATCCATCATCGACATTGGCATTCGAATCATAATTTAAGGCTGTTGAGTCTGTACACCCATTATATAAACAAGAGCCATCATCTACATTTGCTGTGGTATCATAATTTAATGATAGGCTATCTGTACATCCAAAAGCAGGGGGGTGGTGGGCAATAATTACCGCCTTCATTCCCTGAGTTACATGGGGTTGACATACATAGTAAAATGTATGGCAATCAACTGGAATATAGTATCCTGTTGAGCCAAAGCCAAAATTAAAACCTCCATTAGAGCTGGTGCCATCATTGATCCATGTGCTGTCACTTACTTCAACAGCATTATGGCTATTTCCAAGAATAAAATTTATTGTATCTCCTACATCACATACTATTGTGTCAGGAAGAAAGTTCAGTCCTGCAGTAGTTATTGTATATGAAGAGTAATCACAAGTTCCATCATCTTCTGTTGCTAGGGAATCATAATTAAGAGCTAAAGAGTCCATACAACCAGGCACTGGAGGAGTCCATGCAGCGATAGCGTTATCTAATAAAGATTCTATTGTTCCCGCTGAACTTGTAGAAACACAGTAAGCAGGACACATCGTAGTATATGAGCTGTCTGGATAGATAACATAAAAACTAGGGGTGTAGTATAGTTGATAATTTATTCCAGTAGGAGAGACATTGTCTGCAATAGGAAAAGTTCCTCCGTGGGCAGATTGAAAATTAGCAATATCTGTGCTATCTGTATTTGAATTAATTTCTAGTCCTAGAAATCGTGCAGCATTTGTTCCGTTAGGACCATTTGTCTGGTAAGAGCTTTCTACATAAGGAGCATATTGAATACAATGTCCACAGGTAGTACTTAGTAATTCTAGAACAACAACATAACCACTATCTAGGTAATCATATATTGTGTGTGAGGTGCCATTTATATCCGTGACTGTAAAGTTTGGGGCATAGCCTGTACCATCTAGTCTTCCTTGCTGAGAATATGAAGACAAGGACATAATTATTAAACTTACTAGTAAAGTAATTTTTTTCATATTAATTTTTTTATAAATCTTATTTCTATTTAATTATTTGGATAGATAAAATAATATTTTTTCTAAGATATTAAATTTCTATTGAATAATTATTTTTCTATTTACTAAATATTGCTCTGTAGTAATCTCTAAGAAGTATACTCCTTTTGAGTTACC
>CAJXYM010000025.1 GCA_913063045.1 uncultured Flavobacteriales bacterium
ATCTGCTCCATCGCCAAAAAAATAAGCTTCAGTTTGTTCAGTTAAATATTTTCTTGCTTGAGGGTCAACTAAACTTAATCGATTTTCATTAACAAGCATTGTTTGGTGCGTTAACCATCCACCCCAAGCTTCTTTTGATATATTTTCAAATATTTTTAATCCTAACGGTCCTGGATATGGAGGATAATCAAGTCCCTCAGCTTCTTTTTTTAACTTCGCACATTTCACTATTCTAGCCATCATTACCCCTTAGTTTGATTGTTTGAGTATTAATTCCACAATTAAAATTATAATACTTTATTTTTTAAAAAAAAATGTTATTATCTTCGGCTTGATGTAGGTGATATTAATTTTATTCTTTAAAATTAATATTTAAACGGGAAGTAAAGTGAAAATCTTACACTGCCCCCGCAACAGTAAATGAGGATGGGTACACTAAAAACCACTGGGATCAATCCTGGGAAGGTATGTACTTAGTCTTATAAGTCTGGAGACCGGCCTTATCAAACTAGCGTGAGAATATTGCGGGGAAGCAATATTTAATTGATAAGAACCGTTGTTAATTATTATAAATCCCTTTGATAACTCCTTTATTCAAAAATCAACTTGGACATGCGTTTTTGCATGCCGATTGTAAAGAGAGGATCATAATGAAACAGAAACTTTTAGTAGTATTAGTTGCAAGCGCAGTAAACGTTTATGCAGAGCCGGCATTAAAAACAAATGAAATTATTGTAAATAATTATCGATACGATAATGCAACAGAATTAACAGCCCCTTACTCCATTGAAATTCATACAGATAAAGAAATAGCTAAATCTGGAAGTACCTCGCTATTTGACTATTTATCAAAACATACAGGTCTTAGTATTTCGCCTAGCTATGGCGACAAAAATAAGCCTTTGATAGATATGCGAGGATACGGGATAGAATCAGGCTACCAAAATCTAGTTATTTCAGTTGATGGAGTAAAATTAAATAATATTGATATGGTGACTCCATTTATAGGTGCATACAATCTCAGTAGCATAGAAAGAATTGAAATTAATAGAGGCTCTGGCTCTGTAGTTAGAGGTGATGGTGCAATGGCTGGGTCTATTCAAATTTATACTAAGAATTACGATGGCGTAAGTATCGAATCTGCTATGGGAAGTGCTGGCCTTATGAATCATCAAGTAAACGCTGGCCTCACAACAGATCTCTATAATATTTCCGTAAATATTAGTGATGAAAAACATGATGGCTACAGTGACGCTGATACTCAAGGCAATAAAGATAAGTCAGCTAGTAATACAGGGCAAATAAAATTAACAGTTAAAGCAGCTGAAAATTTAGCATTGAAGTTTGGTGTATTGAATGTCAGAACAAATAACTTTTTAGCTGGTAACCTTACAAATGCTGAGTTTTTAGATAATCCTAGACAAAATAGTGGCAATCAGTATGGAAATTTTGATTTTGATTATGATAAATATAATACGGGCTTTGACTATGAAATAAATTCAAAATTTACTTTGAATGGAAACTATGCTTTTGAGGATAAAAAAACGCATTCTATTACATCTAGTAGTGACAATACACTAGACTATGAGACGCATACACTCGATTTAGTTTTAAATCATAAGTTTGGTAACTTTTTTAACACCTATGGATTATATGTTTTTGATGGTGAGAGATTAGATGGAGGTTCATCTAGAGGTAAAGTTACAAAAGATAATAAAGCAGTTTTTGCTAATTCAGAATATCAACTAAACAACACTTTATTTTCTGCCGGCTACAGACAAGAAAAAGTAGATTATTCTTATAACGCAGCGACATCAGCAGGTCTGAGTACTGATGAATCTTTACATGCTTGGAATATAGGTCTTAATCATTCACTAAATTCTCAGTTGTCTATTTTTACAAACCTAAATCGTGCCTTTCAAGCTCCTGACGTCGACCGCTTCTTTACAGGAATTTACCCTGCACCAAATTATAATTTAACTGGTAGAACTTTTAATGGATTTATTGATCCAGCTACATCCGAAACACTAAATGTAGGTTTAAACTATCTGACTCCCAGGAATAAATTTAAAATCGTTGCTTATTATTCAGATGTTAAAAATGAAATTGCTTATGTTGCTTCGAATAATCAAAATATTGATAATTCAGAAAAATATGGCGTAGAGATTCAAAATAATTTTCAATTGAATGATAAGACAAATGTAGGGATTGCTTACAACTACGTTGAGGCAAAGATTGGGAGTAATGCCCAAGGTCTTGTAGATGGAAACGATATGCCGGGTGTCCCTAAACACACAGCTGTTCTAGACATTAATTATAAATATATGGATCAAGGTAATATTAATTTTAATCATACATGGAAACAAAAAACATATCATTTTGGAGATTTCGCAAATAGTAGTAGCCAAAAACAGCCTGCGTATAGTGCAACTAACTTAAGTATCAATTATGTTGTCGATAATACTAAATATGCTGATAAAATTAATTTATTCGGGTCTGTAAATAATATTTTTGAAAATGAAAATGCGATTCAATCTGCAGATAATAGTTTATACCCATTTAATTTTAGTAGAACTTGGATGGCTGGAGTAAATATTGATTTTTAAAAATATCACTAGAGATGGTAAAATTTAGAAAAACTAATTTAAGGAAATAATAGTGCAAAAAAATATTTTAACAAAAGAAGTAAAAATAAGTATTTTTTTAATATTTTTTATTTTCTTAACAAGGGTTAGTCACGAATTAACGTTGCTATCCCTTCCTGATGCAAGCCTTATTATTTTTTTTGCTGCAGGAATTTTTCTAAAAAATATAAAATGGCTTTTATTTTTTGTATCTTTGATTGTTGGGATTGATCTTTATGCAATTAATGCAAATAATATGCTTCACATAAATCTTACCTTTAGTTACTGGGTCTACGTCACTACTTATTTAATATCCTGGTATGCGGGTAAAGAAATTTTAAGTGGCAGGCCTAGTTTAAAGGCTTCAATATATATACCTACAGTATTGGGGGTACTATTGATGGCTTTTATAATTTCGTACTCGAGTCATTATTTTTTATCAGGGTGGATTAATAATCCAGAGTTTTACGGAAACCTTCTTTTTCTTAAGGCTAATTTAAGCTCTTTTTTAGTGACTAATCTAACATATGCGATTGTGCTACTTTTTTCTGTAAAGGTATTAGGACTTATTAAACAATCAAAATCTTCCGAAAAGTTTAAAACTAATTAAATAGCAAATATCAAAATACCCCTAACTTAGGATATTTTGATATAATCTCGCACTTGAAGTTTATATGGCCTGATAGCTCAGTTGGTAGAGCAGTGGATTGAAGATCCTCGTGTCGAAAGTTCGATTCTTTCTCAGGCCACCATCTTTAGTTAAAACTTTTACTTGTCTGACTTTTCAGCCATGTTTTTAAATTCTAGTATCGTCATAATAACTCCAACAATTGCCATTACGAAGCAAAAAAATCCAACATAAAATACTAAATTATCATCCATTTTATTATTTCCTAGTTATCAACTTAAAATAAATAGCAAAAGTTAAAATGGAAGGTATCCATGTAGCTGTAAATAAACCTTCTTGTTTTTGCCCGTTAAACCACAAAAAAGCCGTTGTAGCAAAAGCTACGGCAACTGATAGTAAAATACATATATCTGACATTTTAATCATAAGTAATCCTTTCTAAATTTATAAATATACTAATCGTCATTCCAAAAAGCCCATGAAGCGAGTAAAAGACAAATCACAGGTAAGGTAGCATGTGATCTAATTAAACTTTCACCTGGAATCATTAGTATCAATGGAACAATATTAAATAATCCAAGTGCAAGCCAAATGATCGACAAAACAGCAAAGAATATTGCTAACTTACCAAAATTTTTTCTTAAATTCATAAAATCCTTTTCGAATTAATTAAATAAAGCACTACCTAAACTGCATTAAGAATTTAAAAGATAAATTTTTAATTCAGTTCCAACTTTATCACCTTTCTGACTGATTGAAAGTAATAATGTTCATTGAGATTGAGTTTTCTCGCTGTTAAGCTACAATTATTTTATATAAACAAACGGAGTTTATTTTATGCTCACAATCACAGCCCTTTACGCTTCATTTCTTTCACTAATTTTCTACAAATTATCTAAAAATGTTATTAAATTGAGAAGGCAGCATAAAGTTTCTATTGGTCATAAGGGCCATAAGGATCTTGAGCAGTCCATTAGAGCTCAAGCAAACTTTATTGAATACGTTCCCTTAGGTTTAATATTATTATGTTGTCTTGAGATTAATAAAATTCATCCATTGATAGTTTTCATATTAGGCGGCTTATTATTTGTCGGCCGATTTTTACATGCTAAATCATTTACAACACCTGGCACCGATAAAACAAAAAGAGTTCAAGGTATGAGGTTTACTTTTTGGTCAATACTCCTTATGGCTGGAATGAATATTTTTGCATTCTTTGCTAGATTTATATAAACATATTGCAAATAATTCTCATTACAACACTATCTATATTTTTATGATATTTTTACCTCAGTAATAAATAATTAATAATAATACAGGAGAAAAAAAATGACAGATAACACAAAAGTTATTGGGTCACTTAACAAAATTTTAGAAATGGAACTCGCTGGAGTAGTAATATACACACATTACGGTTTAATGGTATATGGATACAACAGGATTCCAATTATCAGTTGGTTAAGGGGTCAGGCCACAGAGTCACTAACTCATGCCAATCAAGCAGGAGAGTTAATTACTAATCTTGGGGGACACCCGTCTCTTGCAATAGGAAGATTACTTGAAACTCACAATCATGATATTGGTAATATATTAAGAGAATCTTTAGAGCATGAGACTGCTTCACTTAATTCATACAAAGAGCTCCTTAAATTAGTTCAGGGAGAATCAGTAATGCTTGAAGAGTATGCAAGGCAAATGATTCATACTGAAGAGCTTCATTTGGGAGAAGTTAACAAGATGTTAAGGAACCCTGGTGATGTTAAGCCTTACAGCACTTAAATCTTCATATATAAAATATGAAATTTGACGCCATAGTAGATGCCAGGGGACTAAAATGTCCTCTGCCTATTTTGCATTGCAAAAGAGGTTTAAACTCGCTCAAATCCGGGCAGATACTTAAAATTCAAACAACTGATAAAAATGCTACCAAAGATTTTGCAGCTTTTTGTGAGAATACTGGACATAGAATTAACTCGAGCGAAACACTTAATAAAATAACTACTTTCTATATTACAAAAAATTAACTATTTAATTTTTCATATTGTGATTGAAGCTTTTCTCTTAAAAGACTGAAGCTTTTAAGTCTTTTTTCTTCCTGCTCTATAACTTCTCTTGGGGCCTTTGAAGCAAAATTTTTATTATTTAACTTGCCATGAGCTTTTGTAATTTGAATATCGAGCTGATTTAATTCTTTTGTCAGCCTTAACAATTCCGCCTCTTTATCAACCTCAATATTTAGCATCAATTTAAAATTGTTAATAATCGCAACAGGAGCATCTTGGTCTGGTATTTTTTTTACCACCTCGACTTCTGATAATTTTGCTAATCCTTTTATATAATCCTTATATGTATTAAAAATTTTCTCATCACCCTCAACAACTAAAGGAATTTTTTGAGCTGGGGAGATATTCATCTCACCCCTCAAACTTCTACAGTTTTCAACCATCTCTTTTAAGGGCGCCATCCAACTAATAGAATCTTTATCTATTTTATTTAATTGTGCTGTTGGATATTTTTGCAACATAATAGATGGTGCATTTATTTTTGCAAGCGGGGCAACAGTTTGCCATATTTCTTCAGTTATAAATGGTATTAAAGGATGGCTGACCCTTAAAATGACTTCTAAAGAAGTAATTAAGGTTCTTCTAGTTGCTCGTTTCTGAGCCTCTGTTCCGTTTTGGATTTGAATTTTTGCTAACTCTAAATACCAATCACAATATTCATCCCAAATAAACCGATAAATCTCTTGAGATAATAAATCAAACCGATATTCTTCATAAGCTTTATGTATTTTATCTAAAGTAATTTGTAATTCGCTTACTATCCATCGATCAGCTTGTGAAAATTCCAGATACCCATCGGTACATTCTTCAAAACCATTGTCTTGTTCTTCACAATTCATTAAAACAAAGCGCGCTGCATTCCATAATTTATTACAAAAATTTCTATAGCCCTCACACCTTTGAAGGTCGAACTTAATGTCTCTACCAGGGCTTGCAAGACTTGCAAATGTAAAACGAAGTGCATCAGTTCCGTATGGCTTTATTCCTTCTGCAAATTCTTTTTTAGTTTTTTTTATAATAGAATCGGCCTGTTTTGGATTCATAAGGCCCATTGTTCTCTTCTTAACTAAATCATCTAGGGAGATTCCATCTATTAGGTCTATTGGATCTAAAACATTACCTTTAGACTTACTCATCTTATTTCCATCAGAGTCGCGGATTAATCCATGAACATACACATGCTTAAAAGGAATCTTTCCCGTAATATGTTTGGTCATCATTACCATCCTCGCAACCCAGAAGAAAATAATATCAAAACCAGTCACTAAAACAGATGATGGTAAATATAAGTCCAACTCTTTATTACTTTTATTTGGATAATCTGGAGTCCAGCCTAGAGTAGAAAATGGCCACATTGCTGATGAAAACCAGGTATCTAAGACATCTTGATCCCTTTTTAAGTCGCCACTATACCCATCATTTTTAGCTAACTCTTGAGCTTCTTTTAAAGAATGTGCTACATAAATCCTTCCATCATCGCTATACCATGCTGGTATTTGATGTCCCCACCATAATTGCCTTGAAATACACCAATCTTGAATATTATTTAACCATTGATTGTATGTGTTGATCCAGTTTGCTGGATAAAATTTAATTTCGCCTTTTTTAAAAACCTCTAGAGCTTCCTCTGAAATACTTTTCCCATTTTTTATTTTTTTTGTGGTCGCTACAAACCATTGATCAGTCAACATTGGCTCAATAATCGAACCCGTTCTATCCCCTCTTGGAATTTTAATTGTATATTTTTCTGTTTTAGCTAAAAAAGATTCTGCTTCTAAATCAATGATAATCTTTTTTCTCGCTTCGAATCTCTCAAGCCCCTCATATACCGAAGATCCATTTTCATTTATAAAGCCCCCAAGAGTTAATATATTAATAGTAGGTAAGTTATGTCTTTGCCCTACAGCATAATCGTTGAAATCATGAGCGGGAGTGACCTTCACAACCCCCGTACCAAAATCTGGATCAACATATTCATCTGCAATAATAGGAATTTCCCTATTCATTAAAGGTAGGAGCACAGATTGCCCAATATATTTTTTGTACCTCTTATCTTCTGGGTGAACCATTAACGCAACATCACCCAACATTGTTTCAGGCCGGGTAGTCGCTACAGTAAGAAAACTATTTTTGTGATTAATTAACGGGTAGTTAATATGCCATAAAGAACCTGGCTCTTCCTCTTGAATGACCTCTAAATCTGATACTGCTGTCTGCAGCTGAACATCCCAATTAACCAATCTCTTGCCACGATAAATAAGTCCGTCCCGATAGAGCTTAACAAAAGATTCTGTTACGACCTTAGAGAGATCTTCGTCCATTGTAAAGCGTTCTCTCGACCAGTCAGGAGAAGTTCCTAATCTTCTCATTTGCTTTGTAATTTTTCCACCAGAGAAGTTTTTCCATTCCCATACCTTCTCAATGAATTTTTCTCGGCCTAGCTCATGCCTAGAAATACCTTCTTGGTCTAATTGTCTTTCAACTACGATTTGCGTTGCAATTCCAGCATGATCAGTCCCAGGCTGCCAAAGAGTATTTGCTCCACTCATACGATGATATCTCGTCAAAATATCCATCAGAGTCTGATTAAATCCGTGCCCCATGTGAAGGGTTCCAGTAACATTCGGAGGGGGTAGCAGAATTGAGAATGATTTTGGATTCTTTAAATCTAAACCAATCTTATAGTAACCTTTAGATTCCCAGAATTGATACCATTTTCCCTCAATATCTTTAGGACTAAATGATTTTTCTAACTCTTCTTTCATTGAATTCTTATTCTTATTTAAGTGACAATATTAACATGCCTGATATGAAGAAAATAACTGATTAAACTATCTTGAACATACTAAACAATTTTTATCTTTTTTTATAGTTAATAGTCTCCATTTTAATTCTTTTTGGTCAATTAATAATAGATGGCCGTTTAAAGACTTTCCAATATTCAGTAACAATTTCATTGCTTCAGCTGCCTGACATGCGCCAATTATCCCTACAAGTGGTGAAAAAACACCGTGATCAGCGCATCTAACTTCTAACTCTTCATCTGTGTTGGGGAACAAACAGTTATAACAAGGGCTGTTTGAATCCCTAAAATCGTATATGCTTACTTGGCCATCAAACTTAATTGCAGCCCCAGAGACTAGCGGCTTTCTTTGATTAAAAGCAATTTGATTTAGAGCATATCTAGTCTTGAAATTATCTGAACAATCAATAATAATATTTGCATTTTTAGAAAGTTCTTCCATTTTCTTAACGTCTAGCTTCTTAGTTATCGAAATAATTTCAATATCTGAGTTAATCTTTTCTAAATTTTTCTTTGCTGACAAAGATTTATTCATACCGAGTGAATCTTGATTATGAAGTAATTGTCTTTGCAGGTTAGACAGGTCAACTTTATCAAAATCGCATATAGTTAACTTTCCTATCCCTGATGCGGCTAGATACATTGATACAGGTGAGCCAAGACCCCCTGCACCGATAATAAGGCAGTGACTATCAAGTAATTTTTGCTGTCCTTCATATTCAATTTCAGGTAATAAAATATGACGACTATATCTAATTAACTGACTATCTTTCATAACTAATTCGGACCTCTATTTGACTTTGATTAATCTCACAATGACCAATAGTTTTAGTTTTTTCAGAAAAATACTGCTCAAGTAATCCACAATTTTTATATTGATTAACATTATTTTTATCTATTAATATACTTTTGTTGAGATAAAATATTGAGGGTTTAGGCGCCATATCTAAGTCTTTTATAATCTCTTGAGCCCTATCACAGTTATTCTGAATTCCAGGTTCATCGCTAATATATTTAGTTGCAGGCTTTAAATTAATATTTTGTAAGTAAAGGTATGGATAATTAATATTAAAATCATCATATTGGGAGTTACCAACAAAGATACTTTTATAGCCATATTTCAAATCATTAAAACTGTTACAAGTATTTTCAACTTGACTTTGCGTGATTAAAAAACTAAAAATAAAGATTATAAAAAAACAAAAAATTCCATTTATCGAAAGAATTAATTTCTTACTTTTTAAATAAAACCTGCTAAAGAATGAAGGCAACGAGTAAATTAAAAAAAGACTTGATATATAAAAAGGTAGAAAATGACCTACGTCTGACCTAGAAAGTGTAGGAATAAAAAGAGAAATTCCTAAAAAATAAAAAAAAACTTTACGATCATTAAATTTTTCTTTAATTAAAGAGCAGCCAACTAAAATATAGGCTAATAATATAAAGTAATAAATATTTAAAATACTTAAAATATTATTATCCCATTTAAATGGGAGGCTTCTGAATTTAGCAATTATAAAAGGGTCAAAAAATACATATTGCATGACATTATAAAAATTTTCATTTCCATAAATAAAAAAAGATGAAATTAAAAGTAATATTGCGCTCAAACTAATTAAAAATAATTTAGCTGTATGAGTGATTTCGAAATCTACACCTTTTATTTTACAAAATGCTCTATATAAAAACAGAATACCTAGGCAAAATACTAATCTATCCCACCTTACAAAACAAAGGAGAATTGAATAAGCAAATATTTTCCAGGTAATCTTCTTAGTTTGATAGGTTGTAAAATATTCTAAACATAAGATGAAGGTTAGCAATACCGAGAAAGGTTCACCCCCCAATTTAGCTATAAACAGAGTTTCAATTACGAGTATTGTAACTATCGTATGAATATTTTGATCTGAATAGATTTTTCGTATTTGTTCAACTATCACCAATTGAAGGAGAAAATGAATTGGCCATACAAATGTTATTAGATTGAAGACCCCAAAAGATAACTTATCAATAAATAATGATAGTAAAGATGGGCCAAATGGATATATAAATACAAAATCTTTATATGGAAGCCAGCCTTGTGTTGGATAAATTAGTTGTAATTTGAATAAAGCAGAATCAAATAATTGGAAATGAGGCTCAATAAAGCTATAAGCAAAAATGTTTGCTATAGCTAAGATGCTATAAAATATAAAGTTAGGTGTTCTTACAATATTATTCATGAGCTAAAAATTAATTTTTAATTTTCCTAAATGTCCAATATTTATTAGATAAAAATTGAGAAAATGCCACAATCGGAATTGTTATATATTTTGCAATTATTGGGTCATAATAAATAAACATAATTTTTAATAATAAAGTTGAAAGAACCATGCCAAAGATTATTACAGAAATAAATTTTATATATCTTGTTAATTTTTGATCGTCTCTCTTAAAATTAAAATTTAAATTCATTAAAAAAGAAAAAATAGATGCTAGAAATATTGCAATTATATTCGCTATATAAAAATTGATTTGTAATATTAATAATTTGTATAGATAAACTTCAATGAGCACACAAGTTAGACCTATTGCAAAATAAAGTATGAAGTGTCTCAAAATTAGCTAAATCTTAATTTTATTAAACCAATTATGTTTCTTACGATAATTAAAGGCATCTTGCTTGGCTTATAAACAACACTTGATCCGTCATACCGTAGGAAATGTTTAATTGAATATTGACTTATACTCATTCTAAGCTTTAGTGCTGCGCCTATATACCCCCACCAAAAACCCTCAACCATATAGCTACAATAAGGTACTAATTTTAAATATACTTCTTTTTTTGCGAGGATATAAGGGCAGCTTGGATCTTTAATATTAGAGATAAAAAGAAATCTATGGAGAATAAAAAATAAAAAAGAATAGACTTTTCTTATAATTGGGTCCATTCGAGGATCTCTAATACCAATTGATATATCTGAAGTTTCTTTGTTTTTCCAGAAAATATCAAAGGAATCAGGCATACATTGTCCATCGCTATCTATACATAATAAATATTTATATTTACTTGCTTTTATACCTGACAAAACTCCGCCACCATAGCCTCTTCTATCAATCGAAGACTCATTTTTTATTGGGTATTTTTTTGATAAAAGTATTATTAATTCCTTCGTGCC
>CAJXYM010000026.1 GCA_913063045.1 uncultured Flavobacteriales bacterium
TTAATCATTTTCAGCATTGCTTCATCTGAGTAATCTGTATTATTAGGAAGTCCTGTGACTAATATTCCATCGCTAGGCTTTAAAATAGAGGATACATTCAATGCATGTCCATTTAATAAGGCAGATTGAAAAATTGAGCCCTCATAAAGATCAATATTGTTAAAATCATAGATAACCCCCATTACAGGCTCTAAATCCTTAATTAATGCTATTGAAACACAGCATATAGGAATATCTCTAGAGTAATTAGCTGTTCCATCTAAAGGATCAACAACCCAAAAAGTACTTCCAAGGTCATCAACAGATTTCCCACTTTCTTCTGCAAGAATTGGGAATGCAGATTCCTTACTAAGAATAGCTTTAATTAATTTTTCAGCACTGATGTCTGCTTCTAATTTAATATCTTTACTGGATTCAAATGTTGTTTTATTTAAATCACCTTTATTTTTTTTAAGAATATCTCCAGCTGCCAGGGCGGCTTTTTTTGCAATATTTAATTCACCTTCTAGGTTAATATTATTCATAAATTATTAAGTAATTAGATATGTTTATAATAAACCTAATTTTCTATAAGTAAAAATTAAGTCTATGTATGTGTTGTCTATCTTAATTTAATTTTCGTAATATAAAATCAATATTATTTTTTCTCAAGGACGGACTTTATTTTATGATTACGCAAGAATATATTGGCAAAATACTCAACTCCTGCAATCGTAAAGTGCTGCCTATCACTTGACAGAAGTTCGCCTTCAGAATTAGTAACAGGGAAGCAGCCGGTGTCTGAGAAAGTTCTAAAAAAAGAAAAATAATTTTCTTGTGGTATCGCATCTGAATCTCTTAAATCAACGTCAACTTTTTTGGAACTGGGTGCTTGGCATAACGACATTCGTTCATTTAATTGTAAGCGTGCCAACCAGTTCATATTACTGCCAAATTGCTTAGTGCCAACAAACATTACCTTTATATCTTTTTTTTCTGCTGAGCCTATAACAGTATTTATACATGGAACATCAAACCCCTCATCATATGCAAAGATTATTGATGAACCGTTTAAACGTTTGATTTTATAAACTAATTCGCTATCACATATTGTTTCTATTGCACTTTTAGATTCTAGCAATGTAAATTTAATTGTTGGTTTATGATATGACAATAGATAGGCAATATCTTGTGCAAAAGAATCCCCCATTATAAAAATATGACTATTATTCACGTTATGATTTTCAACTTGCTCTATAGCTATTCTCTCCACTTTAGTAATCTTTATTTCGTGCGAGCTTCTTTGATAAGCATCGTTAGTAAACATTCTGCTTGGTGCTCCATTTGATCTATCAAGATAAAGTCCAATCGATATAAAAATTATTATCATGCAGGATGAAAGACCGAAAATTCTTGCTGACGAAAAGCGGGCTTTATTTCTAAAAGGTGACTCAACAAACTTCCAAGTAAAAATAGCAAGTAGGAAGGTTAATAAGACAATGGCGTAAGTGCCTATATCTGAGAGTGGCTCTCGTTGATATATTCTTGCGAATGCAAGTATCGGTTGATGCCATAGATACAACGAATAACTAATTAAGCCAGTGCCTACAAATACCTTAGTACTCAAAATTTTAGCTGCGAATGTATTTTTATCTGCATACAACACCAGCAACACCACACCAAAAACTGGAACTATAGTGTACAAGCTAGGAAAAGGTATTTCTTCATCGTAAATAAAAATAGAAAAAATGATGGCTGCCAAACCCACTAATGCTAAAAAATTATTTTTTTGCACTCCTTTATGATGAGCTATAAAGGCAGCAATTGAGCCCGCTAGAAGCTCCCACATCCTAGAAGGTGAAAAATAGAAATTAGCTGCTACATCTTTTCTCCATCCATACTCACTAAATAATAAACTTATTACTGCCATAAAAACAACGATCCAAAACACTCTACTCTTGCCGAGACGCCACGCAAATAGAAGAAATATAGGAAATATGATGTAGTACTGCTCTTCTACTGCCAAACTCCATGTATGCAACAAAGGCTTGTACACCGCTTTTAATTCCCAATAATCTGCTGACGTAAGCATTAATAAAATGTTATTTGAGAATAAACTTGTGCTGACTAGAGATTGGCCAAAATTCTCTAGTGCGTCTGGCAACATCCACATCCAAGCAAATGGGATACACAGAAGCATTACAAAGAAAAGTGCAGGTAAAATCCTTCGCGCTCGTCTTTCATAGAAGTTAATAATACTAAATCGCTTATTTTCTAGATCATCTATAAGAATTGTTGTGATTAAATACCCACTTATAACAAAGAAGACATCAACACCAACAAAACCACCTCTAAATAGCTCGAACCCCGCATGGAAAAGTATAACTGGGATAACGGCAAGAGCTCGTAACCCATCTATTTCAGGACGATATTTCAACCTAAGAAACCCATACCTAGTAAATAATTAAAGTAGGGTTTTAATTTTTTTTTGGCTTTCTTATTTTTATAGGACATTGTTTTTTATTACCAAAAAATGAAAAAGTATATATTTATTTATTTTTTAATGAATCTGGAGAAACCAAAGGCTAGGGCTTTAGTTAAATCAATAAGTAATGACATAAAAGAGATTACTATAAAGTTAATTGGAAAGATGAATCTAAAATTCACACCTTTTTTTCTAGGAATCAAGATACCTCTTAGAACCATGTAAATAATAAATAATGCCAATACACTAGCTCTTGTAATATAGGGGATGAAATAAATGCTATCCGGCTGATACGAAGCAATAACACGGTTCCAATTATAGGCTATTAATACAGCAGTAAAGGAAATAATATAAAAATAAAAATCTTTATGCGCTCGGCTATGTGACAGTCGTCCGCTAAAAGAATAATTTCTAAACCATTTTTTTAATAGTTTTTTTAAGGTTGTATTATTTAGCTCATCATAATTTAAAAACTCCTCTGGAGTGGACAGAGTAATATTATGAAAGTCTGCTCTACCCATCCAATCACCATCTTCACCAGCACGCGTGCTCTCAATAAATAGACCGCATCTATCAAAAATACTTTTGTTTAGTATGCTTCCTGGAAAAGTCTTAACAGGTCTTGCTCCATAAGTGCAAGATCTAATAATTAAAGAGGTGTAAGAATCAGCTTGATAATATGTATTGCCCCATACTCCTTGGGAATTATTCAGATTTATAAGATTAAGGCCACTAGCTAACCACCTTTTAGTAGGGTGGGTGGATGTATCAAGAAAAGCTAATAAGGGATTAGTTGAATTAATTATTCCAATATTTCGAGCGTGACCTGGATATAAGTTTTTTTTATAAATTACTAATAATTTAATACTATGTTTTTTTATAAAAAGTTCAAAATCTTCAGGGACGAGGAACTTCTTGAGAGATGAGTCAATAATAATAATTTCGGACGGAATTATCTCCCAATTTGGGATGTAAGATAATAGCTGAAGTAATTTTTTTTCAGCATTTTGACTTGGAATTATTAATGAAACATCTTTAACCATATTAAGCTCCGTATAAAGAAAATTTCATTAAATTATGCATTGTCGCGTACAGATTTTATCACAGAATCTATAAAAATTATTAGGGCTTTTGTATAAGACTTGAAAAATGCTAGCTTGTAATAATTTCTATTACCTAACTTTATTTGTAATTAATTTGGCAATGAGTGATGTTCCAAAGCTCAGGTATAAGAGAGAAACTAGAAAATATTTTTCGTTTAGAGCACTGGTAGTTTAACAAAGAAATAAATTTTGCAATCTATAGACAAATGTTAGAGAATGTTGCCATGGAAAAACTAAATGACTTATTAACGATTCAACAGTTTGCAGAACAATCTATATCTGTTGTTATGATTAACCTTTTTTTGTGTATGATGCTCGTAAGCCTTGTGGGCTGGTTTTATAAGAAGTTCTCAAGAAGCTTGGGTGGCAAGACTCATGTTGGTGCAATTCTTCCATTAATAGGCCTAACGGTTTTTATGGTAATAACGGTTGTTAAGAGCTCACTTGCTCTGTCATTAGGGTTAGTTGGAGCCTTATCAATAGTGAGATTTAGAACGCCTATAAAAGAACCTGAAGAGCTAGGTTATATATTCTTGACAATTGCGGTTGGTCTTGGATTTGGAGCAGGCTTTTCAATGCTCACAACCCTAGTTACTTTCACAATTTTGGTGTACTTATATTTTACAGGAACATCCAGAGGAGCATTAAAAATTGACGGAGAATATACTCTTTTGATTAAAGTTTCGCAAAATAAATACAATGAGGTCTCCAAAATTATTGGAAAAAAAGTCACTGCATACAAGCTCATTCGGACAGAGAGCATTGGAAATAAGATAAATGCCTATTTTAACATAAGCGTAAGTGAAGACTTTAATTTTCAAGAATTGATTGATGAACTTAAAAATAGTGATAACGAAATGGACTTTAATATGGTTGAATCTGGAGTAAATTGGTAGTCTTTATCTATATACCTAATAATGCTAAAAGAAAGCAATTTTAAAGCTAAAACGAAACCATTTTATTTTTTTCTAACCTTATCAGTATTAATATTTTTATGGGTTATCTCTGTCTTAGACTTAGGAAAAATTTTTGATACTGAGAAACAAGAACTCCAAAGCTTTGCATCATCATTTTCAACACCATCTCAGCTTTTTGATAAAGGTGATTCACCTTCTTTCGGTCATCTTTCATCTGAAGATATTCCTTCTTTTTTATTAAACCTTTCAAGGTCCCTGCTTGATAGAATTCTAGTAAAAGAAAACTCAAATCTTAATGAAATCAAGATTTTTATTAAATTTAAGAATTTAGAAAAAATTCTTAATGATCGCGAGACAGCACTCATCAAAGATATAAATAATGGTTCTAAAAATGTACCTTGTAAAGTTTCTGATGGTATTAATGTATATAAATGTAGTGTAAAACTAAAAGGAAATCGCTCAGATCACTGGACATCAGTAAAAAGAATGAGCTTGAGAATAAAAGTTAAAGGAGGTTTTATTCATGGTATGAAGGAGTTTGCAATCCAAAAACCTGGATCAAGACAATTTCCCTATGACTCTACTTTTCACAATTTAAATAACAAATTTGGCGGGCTATCTGCTATTGGACAAGAATTCTATAAAACCACTCTAAATGGCGAGAGTTGGGGGGTCATGAATGTAGAGCCAGTAATTGATGAAAAATTTTTACAGATACAAGAAGTGAAACGGATGGGTATTTTTCGTATTTCAGATGAAAATAGGTCGACTTATTTTAGAAGATGGAATGATGGAAGGTATTTAGATTATTTCATTTCAGACCCTAGTGTTACTTTAAATATTCGAGGGAAAGACAGTGAAATTTTAAAAGACCCTATTCTGAATGAGGTTATTAGCCACGTCCATCTTTCCATGTCAAATGGGAATGCAAGTATTTTTGATAGGCAAGCATTAATTAGCAATTTTGCTCTTGCACTTGCATGGGGGAATATACACACGCTTGCTCCCCGCAACATGTGGTTCACATGGAACGCATATGAGCAACATCTAGAGCCAATATTAACTGACCAAGGCCATTGGCAGGATACAGAAAATTATTTCAACAACTTACAAGACATACCTTATGTATATAAAATGTTATTTAGATACGAGCCTTTAAAGAAAGAGGAGCTTCTAGAAGAGTTGAAAAATCTTTATAGTTTATTCAAGACAAATGATCCAATTCAAAATGTAAATTCTTTAAAAGAAAAATATTTCCAAAATGATCAAAAATTTACAATGACACCAATTTTTACAAACTTATCTTTTTTAAACCAAAATATATCACAAGTTGAGCAAAAAATTAATCTACTTGCAACCCAGGTTGATAAGGATGTCCCTCAAAAAAAAATTACATCTGATCAGCTTAAAAAAATTGATAAAGTAAGTGAAATATCTCATTTTACTGATGGAAAAATTAGAATATTCAATCTTCTAGGTGATGAAATAAGAGTCGATAGCATATTTGCAAATGGTGAAGAGATTAATATTAATAAAGTTATACCTTCTTCAAAAAATGAGTCAATAAGTTATATTGATATCAAGACTGATCTTATAGGATCCTATGAAGCCGATACTATTTTAATAAAATTTATTATAAATGGCATAGAAAAGATTAATATGAATACTTATTCATTAAATAATATAAATTATGAGTTAAATTCACCTATAACAGCAGAGAATTTTTGTAACTATGACGAGCTTACAGGTGATTGTAAATTAAAAGGAGTGTTAGATTTTGAACAGAGTATAATTTTTGAATCTAGAACAATCATTGAACCTGGAACAAAGATCACTCTAAAGCAAGGTGGTAACTTGATATTTAATTCGTCTGTTTTTATGAAAGGGACAAAGCAAGAACCTATTAATATTATAGGAAATGCCACCGGCGGTATTTACATAAAAAATAAAAAAGAACAAATTTCTACAATTCAAAATTCAAATTTCTATAATTTATCCACATTTAATTCTTTATTAAAAAGGTATACAGGCTCAATAAATGGATACGGTGGAACATTTAATTTAAAAGATATCTTTATTACAAATGGAAAGGCCGAGGATCAATTAAATATAGTCAATGCAAAGGTTAATATATCAGGTTTAAAAATTAGCAATGCAGTATCAGATGCATTTGATTGTGATTTCTGTGATGGAATAATTAAAGACATCAACCTTTCTAATGTAGGCGGAGATGGTTTAGATATTTCAGGATCTAATCTTAAGATTTTAGACATGAAGGCAAAAAATATTGTTGATAAGGCTTTTTCAGTTGGGGAGAAATCATTTGCTGTTATAGACGGAGCAATATTTAATACTATTGCAACCGGTATTGCTGTAAAAGACTCCAGCATGGTCAAGGCATCGAATATCACTCTTATAAATGTTGAATACGACTCATTTATGACATATGTGAAAAAGCCTTTTTATAAAGGTAATACTAAACTAGATGTTAGAGAATATAATATAGACAGAAATTCAGAAAGCAGTCTATGTATTAGAGAAAGTGGAACTGATTTGCTACTAGATAATAAAAGTTGTGATGTTTCAGAAGTAGATATTGATGAATTATATAAAGGTAGAATGAAAAAATAATGAAGCTATCCCAAGAAACCCTACGTCAAGAAATCAAATATAAGGTTTTTTTTAAGGATATACCCTTACTTTATAATTGGATATATGCATATTCACTCTTTCAAGAGTCCTATAATCCTAGAATTGTCAATTCTTTATATTTTGATACTCCAAATTATGATTTTGCATCTAGCAATATGTCTGGAGAATCAAGAAGAATTAAGCTAAGAGCTCGATGGTATGCTGGAATACATGATAATTTTTTAGATAGCTTCTTATCGGAATCGCAAATATTTAATTTTGAAGTAAAGAGAAAACTTAACAGTATCAGTGACAAGTTAAATATTGGCGAATTCACATACAATAAAAAAGAAGACTATTTTTCAAGAATAAATTCAATAGAGAATACATTAGAGTCTATCTGTAAAACTAACTCTACTTTGGCTGCTTTCAATTTATTGAGTACGGTATTTACAAATTATGAAAGAGAATATTATGAATTACAAAGTGATAATAAAATAAGACTGACTATAGATAAAAATATTTCTTATTGTGATAGTAAGATACTATCAGATCCTTTATTGGTATCTAAGAATCATGTAATAGTTGAGTTAAAATTTAATCCAGAATCTAGGAAAAAAGTGAATTTATTAATGAAACAATTTCCATTTAGGCAGGTAAGATCATCTAAATTTCTTACCACCCTTTCGCAAATTAAAAGAGTTTCATACTAGAGAAAATCTAGAATTAGAAAATAAATAAATTATTTAAAATAAGCATAAATTCTTTGAAATACTCTGTCTAAAAAATTAATAGTTCTTTGGAAGTTTCTAAATAACCATGTTTTCAAGCTCTCACCCTTAATTACTTTAATAACTTTAAAAGGCTCCTTGTTGTAAGGGTCAACTTCAATCATAAGTGCCTTAATATCCGGATTTCCATAATTATTTATAGCATGAATGTAAGGATATTTCTTTGGCATTGGCTTAAAATCTTTAAATTTGTGACTGTCTCCATATAAGATTAATACTGGTTTTTTAAATTCATTACTTAGACTGTAAAGAGCCATAGCAAATTTTTTATATTCAGAAGAAATTGATAATCCGTTGGAATACATATCTGCGTGAATTGCTACTACAAAAGCATTCGCCTTATCGTAATTTTTAAAACTCTCTTTAATCCATTCTATATTTACTAAGTCTCGCTCATAATATTCATTAGTATTTCTAAGATTCGTGGGGTCATAGTTATTATTTGAACCCACTAGATGTGCTGTGATAAAAGCGATATTATTTAAAATAATACGTGCATTTTCAGGGTATCCATTCTCACTAAAATTTTCAACAAAAATAGGGTTTTTACCTAGAGTTTTGTTATTAGAAAAATGGGTTTTTCTTATAAAATCTAACCGTTCTAAATTATCATACATCACACCTTTTTTTTCTTGATAACAATCACGCCATTCATTATCTCCGGGTGTGTATAAAACAGGGGCATCTAAGCGATTCATTAACTTGAGATGAAGAAGAATCATAGAGTCAGTACAAGCTTCCCTGCCGCCCAGCGTATCTCCTATGTGGATAATTAAAGAGGGGTTATGATCATTAATTGAATCTATAAGCATCTTAAGATATCTTTCAACCTCACCTTCAGGGACATGCGGACTGTCTCCAAAAGAAATGAACCTTGTTTGATCTGCCGAAGCTGGCTCTAGATTGGTTGAATTGACACAAATAAATGCAAATGAAGACATTAATATTATAATAATTAAGAAAATAGAATTTTTATTTAATATAGACATCATAGTTTTTAATTTTAAGAACTTGAGATTACACAATATAATAAATTAATACAAATATTTTAGAGCTTCTAAGTAAGTAGGATGTTTTGGCAATAGTTTATAAAGTTTTTATTATGAAAATGCATTACAAACTTTTTAAAAAAAATATTTGTTAATAGGTATCAATTTCCCTAAGAGATCTATTCATTATCAGGCAGAACATATTAGTTCTATATTTTGTGATGCAATTTCAAGAATTAATAATATATATTTTATATTCATGTTATAAATAAAAATATGTACAAAAAATAAATGTATAATGTGAGATATAAAATACTAAACAATTATTTTTAATAACTTAAAAAATAGATGGAATTAACAATAATCATAGATTATTTACTTATAAGCATAACTGTATCTGTGGCTGTTAATTTTCTTTTAAGTAATATTGCAAAAGAAAAGAAAATTTTAATAGACCTTCCAGATAGAAGTAGAAAATTTCATAAAAGACCGACACCTTTAGTTGGAGGTTTAAGCATATTTATAGCTCTAATCATTTCTAGTAAGCTCTATCTTGATTTGAATTCTCTTAATGGGTATATGCCTAATTTTTCGTATCAATTAATTATTGCCTCTATTCCACTACTTCTAGTATTTTTAATAGATGATATTATGGGTCTAAGACCTTGGTTTAGATTACTCATCCAAATACTTTTAACAATATATATGATCTTTTCAACAGGCATATATTTAGAAAATGTTGGTGATTTATTTGGTCTAGGCATTATAAACCTTGGAATATTTTCAATACCTGTAACAATATTTTGCGTAGTCGGCGTTATGAATGCATTTAATATGATAGATGGGATAAATGGTTTATGCGCAGGCTGCGCAATGCTGGCCCTAATGTTTATTGGTTTTCATTCTGGATTTATATATGACTCAATGTTAATTTTAATTATTGGATCTATGATGGGATTTTTAATTTTTAATATGAGGTTTTTTGGCTTAAGAAGAGGTGTTTTTTTAGGTGATAGTGGTTCGAACTTAATTGGTTTTTGGGTTGCATGGATTGCAATATACTGCTCGCAAAATGTACTTTACGATGTCAACCCCATTACATTGATGTGGTTTGTTGCAATACCCCTTTTAGATTGTGTTGGGCTAATCTTCTCAAGAATTAAAAGAAGAATTCCTATCTCTTCTCCTGGAAGAGATCATATCCATCATAAGCTAATGAAAAAATTTTCAGCTGAGGGTTCACTGGTAATTATTTTAGCGATATCAACCTTTACAAGCTTAATAGCTATATATCTAAGCAATACATATCCATCATGGGTTTCAACTATATTAGTTTTAATATATATATCTATGTATTACTTATTTAATATTTATTATTCTAAAATTCTAGGGAAGGATAAATAACATGTTTAATTTTTTTAAGAAGAAAGTAAGTATTGAGACAAAAGAAGATAAATTTGAAATAGAATTAACTGCATTAGTTCTTGCTTATGAAATAGCAAGATCTGATGGCGATATTTCAGAACCTGAGCTAGAAATATTATTAAAAGAGATTAAAAAAATAGCGCCTATTGTTAATAAAGAAGAGGGAGCTATCTTGGAAATATTAGAGAAATTTAGTAATAATAGTGTATCTTTTCATGAGTTTATTGAAGATATAAACAAGGAATATTCTAAAAATGAAAAACTTTCCCTTATAACCATTTTATGGGGGGTTGCCTTTGCAGATTCTATTCTAGATGTAGATGAGGAAAGGCTAGTTAGAAGAATTGCAGATTTGATTCATATTAAAGATATAGACGTTTTAAGAATCAAAGATCAAGTGAAGCAATTAAATATTAGTAATTTATAAAACTCGCATTGTCCTTCAAGAATTTCTCAGCATTACTTCTATCACAAGACCCTTTGTATGTGCTGGCATATTCATCATATAAATCATCACCAACATAGGTAAGCATTTGAAGAAGGATTACACATTTTTCAAGATCAGTGACCTTGGTTTCTGTATATAAATCAGCTACTAGTGATTCAAAGGAAATTTTATCTGAGCTCATCTTAAGATTAGCCCTATTATCTAAGACAATAAAATTAGATTTTTCTACACCATTGTAAGAATTCCATTTAATTGAGTTAGTTGATTTGCCGGGAGTGCCCTCTTTAGCGAAATTAGTCCAAAACTTCATCATATTTTTTGAGGTAAACTTTTTTGAGGGTCCTCTTGGATATATTAAAAAACCATAATCACCAACTAACTTATTATTTCCTGTTAGTAGTGGTATTTCTGTAGCATGAGCAGCTCCGATAAGCTTCCTAAAATCTCCAACAATAAATCTTCTGTGATCATCCCAGTCATATCTATAAGC
>CAJXYM010000027.1 GCA_913063045.1 uncultured Flavobacteriales bacterium
GTATAAAAATGGTGAGAAAGAATATGAATTTAACTTCAAAGATGGAAAGTCTCATGGCATCCACACGTCTTGGTCTGAAGATGGTCAAAAAGAGAAAGAAGAGGTTTGGGAAAATGATGAAGAGGTCAAGTCGACTGAATGGGATGAGAATGGTCAGATAAGAGTAGAGGAGTATTACAAAAACGGCAAGTATGATGGCATACAGACTCAATGGGATGAAACTGGTCAGATACAATTTGAGTCAACTTACAAAGACGGTAAATTAGATGGCAAAGATACTACTTGGTATAAAAATGGACAAATACATGGTGATTTGACTTACAAAAATGGCAAGTTAAATGGAGAGAATTTTTCTTGGTATGAGAATGGTCAGAAAGAGAGTCAGGAAACTTACAAAGATGGCATGTTAAATGGAAAACTTTTTGAATGGTATGAGAATGGTCAGATAAAGTCAGAGACAGAGCGCAAAGATGACCAGTTAATTGGTAATTTTACTACTTGGTATGAGAATGGTGAAAAAAGTTCTGAAGTAATTAATATAGGTGCTCCAGAAGGAACAAGTATCAAACATGTAGGATGGCATGATAATGGTTTTAAAAAATTTGAAGGCAACTACAAAGATAACAAAAAAGATGGTAAATGGACTTGGTGGTTTAACTTTGGTCCGATAAAAAAAGAGTCAAATTGGAATGATGGTAAGTGCGTCAGTGGGGACTGTGATTAGAATATGTCAAAGTTTGACACAGGACACTTAGAATGAACGGAAATAATACAAATCTCAATAAATGTTGTGTCAAAGATATGTCAAAGTATTATTACCCCCTCTACAGGTCAAGCACAGCAAGGGTTGTAGAAAGTGCAACTATTGAGTGGGAATAACAACATAGTCTATAACCATTGATACTAAAAGATTTATTACATACAAAGTAAGTACAACTAGGAGAAGTCTATGCAAAAAAACATAGAACAAATAGTTAAGTCGTATGAAGATGATGAATATGATGGGATTGTTATTGATTAGTATTTTTTATTGCATTTAAATCTTGTCATTCATAATAAAAAGGATTAACAAATTCAATCAAACCTTTCTTCTCATTAATCATGTTTGAAATCTCTGATATGGTTAAATTTCGATCTAGAAATTCTTTAGCAACATCATCAGTAAAATCAGAATTTTTCGTATATAAAATCTCAAGATCAGCCTCTTGCTTAACTGGTATATATTTATTTATTTCACCATTTGATATTCGTTGTACAAGACTCTCATGCGCAGATTTGACCGACATCATTGTAAAATCAAAAGGATTTGAACAATTCAAAGTGGTTGGGGCAACATGATAAAGAATATCTCCAGAATCTAAACCTTTACTCAGCATATGAATTGTTGCTCCCATTAAATGCGGATTGTTTTCATATAAAGACCAAAAATTACAAGAAGATCCTCTGTAATAAGGAGAAATACCCATATGTATATTAATTGCATTATTTTTGACTAAATGATCAATCAACCAACCTTTAATAAAAGACGCGCCAAACACAACATAAATATCTGAATCTAATGCAGGCTCTAAAACAGATCTTTCAATTTGATTAAGATCACCACTCTTAATAATTAAATTATGTACATTCTCTGAAAATCTTATACTGCCAAATATTTGTTTTTCAGATTCAACAACATTTGAAAAGTATTGTTGAAAAATTTCTGATTTTTGAAAGAAATCAGATACCTGACCTGGAAACACAGTATTAGTCTCAACAACTGCATAACATTCATCAGCAATTTCTGATAATCTATCAATTAAATTAAGGTGTCTTGGTTGATTGCTTGTAAATACTGTAATTTTCATATTTCAAAAATTAATACTATTCATAACATTAGCGTGATCTTCTCGCGGAATTTCTAATGATGACATGATATACGAGGGTGTCAATGAAGATCTAAAACCAAACTTTATTCCCAATTCCTTTAAAACCTTTAATGTGTCATCATTGTAATTGCCGCAAGGATGAGACATTACATTTATTTTTCTTTTGGTAATAGAACTGATAAATTTATAATTTTTTGTATATTCCTCTAGTTGACTAGAATAATCCAAATTATGGATTTGTGTAGGATGAGAGTGAGAGTGCAATCCGATAGTGTGCCCACTGTCATGTAATGTTTTAATTTCATCAACACTCATAAAAAGTTTTTCTTTTCTTTGCAATTGAGAGTATTTTTTCTCTTTCATCATTTCAAAAACCAAATCAAAATACTTCTCTTTTAAAACCTTATCTCTTATAAATCTGTATTTTTTATCATTTTCTGTATAAAAAGGAAATGCAGACAAGTAATCGGTTTGATAATCATTTAAAAATACATTGTATTGTTGTGGATACAAACGCCTTACAGCATTAAAAAAAAGGTCATAATACTCATTTACATTATTAAAAAAATTAAGTCTAAAATCTCTAAAAAACTCTAAAGGTGGAGGGTTGTCAGAAAATGCGGCACTGTATACAAAGAAAAATGCCTTTAAATTTCTTTTTTCTAATTCTGGATAAATAACATCAAATTGACATTTTAACGCATCATCAAATGTAAGGCATACGTCACCTTCTTGAATACTTCCATGCTCAACTTTTTTTAAATACTCATCAGGCGCTAATAAACTAAAATTTTCATCTAGATAGTCAATTATTAAATGAAAATCATCTGATGAAATACTCCCCCCACCTTGAACTTCAGGGTACTTATGATCATCATGAAAATGATGGAACATTATGCTATATTTCATTTGATTAATTGATTAACTGATTAATTGATATTATTTCATACTGCCTCTAGTGGAGTTATAGATTATGAAAAATTTAGCTGCTCTCTAAAGCTTGATACAAAATTTAAAAAATATATAATTAAATCAATAATTTATAATTATGTTTCTATTGAGTGGGAGTAAAAATTCTAGTAAAAATCAATTTAATTTATATAAACTGAGATTTTTATTTTAAGTATTTTAATATTTTTAGCCTTAGCTCTAGATTTGAACTTGATACTAAAAAAGTTAAGATTCTAAAGAATAAAGGAAAAATTAAGTTTTTATCTTTTTTTATTAGAGATTTGATTATTTTATTTGCAGCATTTTGTTTAGTAACTCCGAAAAGATAACTGAAAAAGTTAGTTTTAGTCATTTCAGTTAATACAATACCAGGTTCCACAACTCCAAAGGTAGCTAGGTTTTGTTCCTTTTGTTGATCTAATATTAGGCTCTCTATAAAAATACTTAACGCGGATTTAGATGAGTTATATCCATTATTATTGTGCATGCCATGATATCTTCCAATACTTGAAATAACTAATGTATGCGAATTTGTATGTTTTATCCAATCACAATATTGAGCATTTGTTAAAAAATTAACTTGCATTGTATCAACTAGATTTTTATAAAAATTACTAGAATCCTTATACTTGACTCCAGCAGAAAGTATTGAATAGTCAATTTCATTAGGATTAATATTATTTTGATTGAGTGAATGTATTAGCTCTGAGTCCTTAGATAAATCAGCAACAATATTTCTAACATTATTAAATTTAGCAAATCTTTCATCTTTTTTTCTTGTAATTATAATAATATTAATATCTTTACTCACGAGCATCTTAAAAATACTTAAGCCAATTCCGCTGCTTACTCCTGTTAAAAGAATTGTTTTGCCTTTAAATAATTTAAAATTAATACCAAATTTAATAAAATAATTAAAGTACATGAATATCAACCAAAATGGCATTATTAACAGAACAAGTAATAACTTTATTGAAGTAGAAAATATATTGAAAAACATCTTCACTTTTCCTCTATAAATCAAATTAATTTTTTTAGAATCGAGATAATCACATTCATGGAGTGCAATAATTGCATTTAATTGATATCTAAGAGGATGGTTGCTTATAAAAATTCTTGTAAATAAATCAAGAAATTGAAGATTAAATGAAGTCTTTGAAATTAATGATAAGTATCTTGAAAATTTAGTAATTTTTTCATTACATTCCTGAGAAAGATAATTTTGAAGTGCCTTAAAATAATCAAGATTGGGAGTAAGACCTAGTTTCTTACAAATTTTTTCATATTCCTTATATTCTAGATCCCATTCAATTGGCAATATAGTATTCATAATCTATTTTAGATTGGAAGCTACATATGAAGCATATGCAGCAGTATTAATACTAATAGGTTTACTTGGTAAAGATGGAAATGCTGAAGAATCAGCAATATATAAATTATTAAAAAAATTTGATTTACCCTTACTATCACAACTAAGCTTCTTGCCCATTGGAATTGTTCCAGCATAATGAATACCAGATCCTGGCTTGTAAGCTTTAACCATAAAAGGAATTGCTCCAAGTCTCAGCAGAGCATTTTTTACTTTTAAAGTATTTTTTTTAATGAATATTTTTTTTTCATCATTTTCTTGATAATTTAAATCTATTAAAAATTCTTCTTTATCATTAACACTTAAATGATTTTTTTTATTTAATTTATCAGGAAAAAAAAGAGTCATTACACCCAAAGTTTTTCTAAGAGAAAAGAAGAGTTCTTTTGAAAGAAAAGACCCAAATGGAAGTTTTTCAATTAAAGGATGGTATGTTAAATCATTTAAATTTAACATTTCACAATGAAGATAGCTTGGCCAATTGTTATTTTCATTAATTACTCCTGCTATTAACCTATTAAATTGATAGTTATTATCTAAATACTTAGAGCCTAACATTCTTGGAAGTGAATAAAATATCTTAACTACAGATGTATCCATCAAGCCTGTAAGATTTTTATTTAAAATTTCGTACTGATCATTTTTTTTAAGTGTATTCAAATAAATACTTCCTGATTGAATGGCTCCAGCAGCTAGAAGAATGTTAGAATTAATTTTTTCATTAATAATTTTTTTAGTTAATGTATTAAAATAATTAATACCAGATATATGATCCTCATCAACTATTAAATATTTGATAAGCCTATTATTTAAATATTTAAAATTCTTATATTCTTTACACTTTCTTAGGGTGTGAATTGGATTGTATATTTTTTCATTTGAAACCCATAATGGACGGCTTAAAAAATTATTATCATTTTTATCATTAGTTATAGCTAATCTAGCTTTACCAAGAATAATTTTTTTTTCATTAAAATATTTTTTTTTTCTATTGTATTTATTTAATATATATTCATCACTTGGTTCAAGTTTTATATTTTCCTGATTGCCAAATTCATTATAAAAAGGACTCAGCTCATCGTCAGATTTCGTAACATCTATTCTGGAATAAACTCTCTTATAATCATCGTATAAATCAGAAAATGAAATAGGCCAATCAGAAATATCATCATCATTAAATGGAATTGAGTTTGCACCCCATCCATTGGCAAGTCCGCCCATGCTGAGTGAGGTAACCAAATCAAATTTATTTTGGTTGAAATTCCAAAATTTAGAATCTTCCTTAAGGTAATAATTTCTATTTTCTGGTAAAGAAAAAAGATTATTACTTCCAGGAGAAATTATTCCATTTAAATTTTTTCCATAAAAAAATTCATAAGGTTTATTTAATTCTTTTTTAAAATCTAGATTACTTTTTATATTTGATAATTTTTGATCATCGGTATTATCAAGAAACCCTACGTCCCAAAGCTCTACTTTCTTCCCTTTTTCTAGAAGCGTTAAAGCTGCATTGACTCCTGCAATACCTGATCCAATAACTATAACACTCATATAATCTCCATTAACTTTAATCCTACAGCAGACTTTAAACTCAAAAAATTCAAAAATCTTTCTTTGGCCACAGGTAAATGATTAATTCATTAGTTCAGCCGACTTTGATTGAGAAGTATAATAGATTTTCATACTCTATAAAATCTTCAATCAAAAATATGCCTGATACTAATAGTTCACAACATGACATTGATGAAAATAATGAAAAAAAACAAATTAAAGAATTCTTTAATCAAATGAAAGAAGGCATATGCGTTGAAATTGGATCTAATGAGCCCGTGTCTATTTGTTCTCAGTCAATGCATTTAGAGAGAGATTTAAATTGGAAGTGTGTCTTAGTTGAGCCAAACCCTTCTCTTGCAAATAAAACAAGAAAATTAAGGCCTTCAGCAATAGTAGTCCAATTAGGCTGTACATCCATTAATGAAAAAAAAACTACGTTTTTAAATATTCCACTCGATATAAATAATAATGAAATAACAGGACATGCATCTTTAGAAATAAATGCTGATGAACATAACTATAGCAATCATAAATCCTTAAAAATAAAAACTGACACTTTAACAAATATTTTGCGTTTAAATAATATAAATAATATTGATTTTCTTTCTATTGATGTTGAGGGGACTGAATTAGAAGTTTTATTAGGTCTTGATTTTAAGTTGTATCGACCAAAATTAATCCTTTTGGAAGATAAGCACTTATATTTAAAAAAACATATTCTTTTAAAGAATAAAGGATACAAATTAGTACAAAGATTAAATAGGAATTGCTGGTATATTCCAAAAGAAATACCCTCTCCTTCAGTATCTTTGATGGCCAAAATTAAGCTTCTCAAAAGGATATATTTAAGTATATGGCTCAGAAAAGCCTCTTATTCTTTACTTCATAGAAGTTTAAGACCATTCAAGACATTATAAATTTTAATTATTTATGGGTATAGCTTTTATAACAGGATTTTTGCTCGGTCTTTCATTGATAGTTGCTATTGGCGCTCAAAATACTTTTGTTTTAAGGCAAGGTATTATTGGTAAACATATTTTTTATGTAGCTCTATTTTGCGCTGTTTCAGATGCATTATTAATTAGCATAGGTGTCCTGGGAATATCATTATTCTTAGACAATTTTGTCTCTTTAATATCAAATTGGCTTTTTGGTGTATCTGCAATTTGGCTATTAAGTTATGGCGCACTTAAATTAAAATCTGTTTTCAAAGAAGACATAATACTAGAAATAGAAATATCATCATCTAAGAGCCTATTATCAACCTTATCAATAGTTTCAATACTCACTTTTGCAAATCCTCATGTTTATTTAGATACTATGATTTTAATTGGCTCGATATCTCAACAGTTCATTGATATAGAGAAACTATTTTTTACTTTAGGCGCTTCACTTGCCAGTTTTGTATTTTTCTTTAGCCTAGCATATGGAGCTAAATTACTTAAGCCAATTATGAAAGAGCCTTTTGCTTGGAGAGTTTTAGATTGCTTAATAGCAATTATTATGTTTACAATTGCTATTAGACTTTTAGTTGCAGGAAATTGGATTTAAATACTCAAAGTCTTTGGTAAAATTTACATATGAATGATGATCAAAAATGGATGAAGCTTGCTATAAAACAAAGCATAAAAGCTGAAAAAAAAGGAGAGATTCCTGTTGGAGCAATTATAGTTAAAGATGGAATTCTAATTTCAAGCTCACACAATGAGTCAATTATGGGTCATGACCCTACAGCTCATGCTGAAATTCAAGTAATTCGTTTGGCTGGTAAAAAGTTGAAAAATTATCGACTCACAGGATCAACACTTTATGTTACTTTGGAGCCATGTGCAATGTGTCTTGGTGCAATAATGCATGCAAGAATAGGTAAAGTTATCTATGGCGCATACGACATTAAATCAGGAGTATGTGGTTCAAATCAAAACCTAACGAGTGCAAGCTTTTTTAATCATAAAATTAAAGTTAGTGGCGGCATTTTAGAGGGTGAGTGTAAATTAATTTTAAGCTCTTTTTTTTATGCTCGCAGAAGGATAGATAAATTAACTAATTAAATTTTATACAATGAATAATTACATATAATAAGCGTTTATCTACTCTTACGAAATTAATAAAGATGAATATACATCCTGAATCAAGTGATAAAGAAGAAAATTTTAGTATTTTATTAGCCAATCTTTATGTTGAAAAATGGCTTATCATTTCAATTGCTTCAGCAATAATTTTAACTTCAATTTTCTATGCTAACTCTCTTCCAATAAGATATAAAATTACAACGCACATTACTGATAGTTATGAAAATAATGATTTTATTAAATTCAGAGATGTTGAGCATAAAACGAGTAATTTTGGTGTAACAGAATTTTCGCCTACAATAAAAAATACTGAATTTGTTGCTTTTCTTCCGGAGGCACTTTATAGGTTAAGATCTAAGAAATATCATTCCGATATATTTGATAAGTTAAATTTTTCTAATCAGTTAAATTTAGGAGCGACCAAAGAGAGTTTTTTAAGCAAGATTAGCTTCAAAATTGTACGCAATAAAGATACTCGTTCTGAAGAAGATATGACATTAGAAGTTCCATATGGACTATTTGCAGATAAAGTGAGCAAAAATGACATTGATATTTATATAGAATTTATGGAATTATTAATGACTGAAGTTAAATTGGCAGCTAGTCAAAATATCATACGTAATTTATCTACAGAAGTTAAAATTAATTATGAGAAATTAATGCAAGAACGCATTCTTTTAAAAGAATTCTTTGCTTCAAAAGTTCTTATACTAAAAAATAAAAATTTTGTTAGTCAAGAAATCAAATTATTCAATATTAATAAAGAAATAGAGTTTTTAGAAACACAAAAAACTAATAGTAAAGAAAATGCAATTATGAAATTACAAGCTCAAGAAGATATTGCTATAGCGATGGGAGTAAAAGATTTTACTCTTACAGGTACATCTCTGAATTCAATAGATTCTGAAAATTATCCATCTTGGTTATTATTTGGTGAAAAAGCTATTAGTGAAGAATTAAAATCTTTAAGAAAATATAATTATTTAGATTCTAAAGATTTATTAGAACTTAAACTTGTGAGAGAAAAAATCTTACAAGATGATAAAAGATTAGATAATACTGTTGTAGGGTTGAAGTTAAAAAATGATCGTGAAGTATCCCAGATAAGTATGAAGGTTGATAATTTACAGAAAGATCTCTTATTTTTAGAAAATCTAACTCTTGATTCGTTTCGTATTGAACTTCCTCCAAAAGCCACAATATTAGCTTCTCGATCAAATTTAATTATTTTTATAGGTATATTATCAGGTTTTTTTATTAGTCTTTTGATTGCAATTATTAGAAGTCAATTCAGGACACATAAAAACATCTAGTAGTTTAAAAGATTATTAAATCAACTTTAACTATCTGCTATGGATGGTGGTTCTTCTTAAACAGTATACATTCCCCCATTAACATGCAGTGTTTGGCCAGTAATATAAGATCCACTACTTCCTGCTAAAAACAAAACGGCTTGTGCAACCTCATTAGCAGTTCCTAGTCTTCCCATAGGAATTTGAACAACTAATGCTTTCTTCTGTTCTTCAGATAGGCCCTCAGTCATATCAGTTGCAATAAAACCAGGAGCGATTGCATTAACAGTAATGTCTCTTATTCCAACTTCACGCGCTAATGACTTAGTAAACCCCATAATTCCAGCTTTTGCCGCAGCGTAGTTTGACTGTCCAGCATTTCCCATTGCACCAACTACAGAAGTAATAGATATAATTCTTCCAGAGCGTTTTTTAATCATACCCCTTAAAACAGATTTCGACATCTTGTAAACTGAAGTAAGATTAGTATTAATAATATCATTCCACTCATCTTCTTTCATTCTTACAAGAATATTATCACGAGTTATGCCAGCATTATTAATCAGTACATCTACAGAACCATAATCTTCAATAATAGTCTTTAAAGAATCAGAAATTTGGTCATTATCGGTTACATTAAGCTTCATACCTTTACCAAGAATATTATTTTCAGTAAATATTTTAGAGATATTTGCAGCCCCTTCATCACTTGTTGCCGTTCCTATGACAGTAGCCCCTGCTGCACCTAATGTTAATGCTATGGCTCTGCCAATTCCCCTGCTTGCGCCCGTTACAAGGACTAATTTTTCGTTAAGCATTTGATATTTCCTCAATAGTAGATTTCAATGTAGTCACATCTATTATAGCCGAACCAGTAAGAGACTTATCAATACGCCTTGTCAGTCCAGCTAATACTTTTCCAGGGCCAGCTTCAATAATTTTTTCTACGCCTGAACTTTTCATTTTTTGAACTATTGAAGTCCAAAGAACCGGCTTATGAAGTTGTTCAACTAATTTAGACTTTATCTCTTCAATATTACTTGAATAATCTGCATCAACGTTATGCAGAACTTTTTCAATCCCCATTTGAAAATTAATAGTTTCAACTGAGTACTTAAAATCCATTGCAGCGTCTTTCATAAGTGAACAGTGAGATGGAACGCTTACTGGAAGAATTATAGCGCGCTTTGCGCCAGCCTCTTTCATTGACTCACATGCATGGGCTACTGCCTTTTTTTCGCCAGCAATAACAACCTGGCCTGGTGAATTAAAGTTCACAGCTTCAACCACACCCTTTTCATTAGCAATAGAACATATTTCAATAACTTTTTCGTCATCAAGTCCTAGTATAGCTGCCATAGAACCTGAGTCACTAGGAACTGCTGCTTGCATTAGTTCAGCTCTTTTTCTGACTAATTGAACTGCATCAAAGAAGCTTAAAGAGCCAGAAGCTACAAGAGCTGTATATTCACCTAGGCTATGCCCAGCAATAGAGATAGGTGATAAATTCACTAAACTTGCTAAAACTTTATATGTTGCATAGCCTGCTGCAAGCATTACTGGCTGAGTGTTCTCAGTCAGGTTTAATAACTCTTGATCTTCATTAATGATCTTCCACAGATCTAGATTAATTGCATCACTTGCTTCTTGAAAAATCTCATTAACAACTGAGAAATTACTGCGCAAATCAGATAGCATGCCTAGAGATTGAGAGCCTTGGCCTGGAAAAACAATTGAATATTTCATAAT
>CAJXYM010000028.1 GCA_913063045.1 uncultured Flavobacteriales bacterium
GTTTCAGATTTGATAGTTTCTTCACTATTTTCAGCATCTGATGTTTTGTCGTTCAATTCTTTCTTTGACATTTGGCAATCTAATTTTGTATCTTTAACTTAATTTTAGGCTTTAATGTTAATAATTAAAGAGATAGTTAATTTTTTTTACCATTTACCTGCCTAATTAAAACATTACGTAAATGGGGCGCAAATATACATTATTTTTTAAAACTAATACAATGTCATACCAACCTAGTAACTTTCAATTTCAGACGCAACTTTTTCCATTAACCATCTTGGAGTAGATGTAGCTCCACAAATACCAACTTTATCTGATTTATCGAACCACTTAATATCAAGCTCATCAATACTTGAAATAAAATAAGTCTGCTTATTTTCTTTTTTACAGGTTGAATATAGCATTTTTCCATTCGAACTTTTAGTTCCACTGACAAAAATAATTACATCATGACTTTTAGAAAAGGTTTTAAGGTGTGGCTCTTTTCTAGAAACTTGACTACACAAGGTGTCATGTACAATAAATTTAATTTCCTCTTTACTACCAGCAGCGATAATTCTAAGCTTAATTTTAGCAACAATATCTGCAAAAGCAGCAGGACTTTTAGTAGTTTGAGAATACAGATAAATTGGTTTATTAAAATTAATTTTATTTAAATCTTCATCAGAATACACTATAATAGCTTCTCCATTTGTTTGACCAACTAAGCCAGTAACTTCTGCGTGTCCATCTTTTCCATAAATTACAATTTGGCCATTTATGTTTTGGATATCTTCGTGTCCTTCTTTAATTTGATGTTGTAACTTAAGCACAACAGGGCAAGAAGCATCTAAAAGTTGAATATTATTTTTTAAAGCTAGCGCATATGTAGATGGAGGCTCACCATGAGCTCTAATTAAAACTTTACAATTTTTTAATGTGTTTAGTTTGTTGTGATCAATTATTTCTAATCCTAAATTATTAAGACGATCAACTTCTTGATCATTATGAACAATATCTCCTAAACAATATAACTTATCATCTTCAGACAATATATCTTCAGCCATCTGAATAGCATATACAACGCCAAAACAAAAACCTGATTTTTTATCAATTACTACTTCCATATTAAAGTTTTATTTTATCTAAAATCAATTCAAAAACCAGATTATTTTGCTCTATTTCACTTAAATTTGAATTATCAATTTCAATACTATCTTGTGCTTTAATTAACGGATTAATTTCTCTATTAACATCATCAAAATCTCTTTTATTTAAATTATCAAACACCTTTTTATAAGTTAAATCGTTGTCTTTATTCTTTATTTCATTAAATCTTCTTTGAGCTCTTATATTAATATCAGCTGTGATAAATAGTTTAATTTCTGCATTTGGCATGACTTTAGTACCAATATCTCTTCCATCCATAACAACATTTTTATTTTTAATCATGACTTGTTGTAAATGAATTAATTTTTCTCTAACAATTTTGAGCTGACTAATTTTACTAACATTTTCAGAAACCTCATGACTTCTAATAATATTTTCAACATTCTCATTATTTAATATCGTCTCGACTTTATCTAGAGAGTTATTATATATAAAACTGATATTGATTTTATCTAAACTTTTTTCTAATAACTCTAAATTAATTTTTTGATCTTTTATAAACTTATTTTGTATACAATAATGAGTCACAGCCCTATACATAGCTCCAGAATCTACATAAGTCATTTTAAATTTTTTAGAAATATTTTTTGCGATAGTACTTTTACCACAAGAAGAATGGCCGTCAATAGCTATGTTAATATGATTCATCATTTATAGTCCAAAGGTACTAAGATTTGTCATAATACTAAAACTATTCATTTGCCCTGATACATGGTATGAAGATCTACTATAATTCAGTTTAAAATTAGAGAGATTAATTCCGATACCGAAAGAAAAACCATTAAGAGTAGAAAATGTTGATAAAGACATATCAAATCTCCTTTGAAAATTCAAACCACCTTGAACGAATAAATTGTTTTTAAATAATGCTAACTCTCCTGAGAGTATTAAATGTCGTAAACATATTTTTGCGAAACTTTCATTAATTTCCGTCAATAATCCGGTCTCACTATTAGTTTGTGTTAATAAAGAAAATTCATTACCAATATTATACTTTTGAAGATTATGAAATACTAAAGAATATCTAAAAGGCAGGTGTTGTAATCTTTTAGATAATCCAAATTGCAACTCAAAAGGAATATATTCACTGTTATTTGTATAAGAGCTTATTTTACCGCCTAAATTTTTTGCCATAAAAGTTGCAGAGAAACTTTTGTCAATATTTGAGTAAGTAGAAGACATATTAGAAGTAAAAATAGCAGATTGATATTCAGCATATGAAGAATTCAAAAGGTTTAAATTCAATCCAAAAGAAATATTTTTTAATATTTTTTTACCTATACCTAAAGAGAAAACTTTGTCTGAGGCTGAAAAAACAGATTGAATTTCACCAATTTCATTAGTGCCTTGAAAATCACCATAGTTGACTGATTTTATTCCTATTAGAATAGCTGCAAAATCTTTTATCTTATGAGAAAACTGAAATGAAGCAATATTAATATCAGAAAAATAATCAATATAATCAAGAGAAAAATTATTATGCATATTAGAGCTAATAAGCGATGGAGTTGTAAAAGCTAAACTAATATCATTATCATCAATAGAGATAAGATCTCCGCCCATAGCGTTAGATCTAGAAGAAGTTTCAATATTAAGAAATTGATACGAATTGCCTCCAGATTGAGAGAACACAAAAAAAGGGCAACAAATAATTAACCAAAATATATTAATCTTCATTTAACGTATTTTACTTCATAATTGCAATATCCGTAACATCAATCATTGTTGAAACATAATGAAATTTCAAACCCTTTAAATATTGACTATCAATAACATCAATATCTTTTTTATTCTGAGTTGATAAGATAATTTCTTTAATCCCTGATCTTTTTGCAGCTAATATCTTTTCTTTAACACCCCCTACCGGCAAAACCTTTCCACGTAAGGTGATTTCACCAGTCATAGCAATTTTAGACTTAACTTTTTTTCTAGAAAATATAGAAACAAGCGAGGTAAACATGGTAATTCCAGCTGATGGCCCATCTTTTGGAGTGGCTCCTTCAGGAACATGAATATGAACATTCATCTCTTGAAATAATTTTGAATCAATATTATATTTTTCAGCATTAGATTTAAGATACTCAAGCGCAATTATAGCAGATTCCTTCATGATTTTACCAATATTACCTGTAATAGTAAGGCTCCCCTTACCTTTACTCAGACTACTTTCTATAAACAATATATCTCCACCAACGCTAGTCCAAGCTAATCCTGTAACCACTCCACATATTGAATTATCTAATAAATTATCTCGATCAAATTTTGGAGGCCCTAAAATTTCCTCCAAAACCTTATTTGACATATTAATATCATATTTCTGATCCATAGCAATAGATTTAGCTGCATATCTAATTACTTTACTAATCATTTTCTCCAGACCTCTTACGCCTGATTCTCTTGTATATTGATCTACAATTTTTTCAAGTAATTTATCGGAAACTAAAAGATGTTTTTTTTCTAGACCATGACTTACTAGTTGTCTTGGTAATAAATGTTTTTGAGCAATTTTAACTTTTTCTTCAACAGTATATCCACTAATTTCAATAATCTCCATTCGATCTCTTAAAGCTGGCTGTATTGATGAAAGAGTATTAGCAGTAGCAACAAATAAAACTTTAGACAAATCATAATCAAGTTCTAGATAATTATCATGAAACTGCTCATTTTGTTCTGGATCTAAAACCTCTAATAATGCGGATGATGGATCACCATGACTATCTCTTGTAACTTTATCAATCTCATCTAAAACAAAAACAGGATTAGATGATTCTGATTTCTTAATTGCTTTTATTATTCTTCCAGGCATAGCACCTATATATGTCCGGCGATGCCCTCTAATTTCAGATTCATCTCTAAGACCACCAAGAGAAACTCTTTCATATTTTCTTCCTAAAGCCTCAGCTATAGATTTACCAAGTGAAGTTTTTCCAACTCCAGGAGGACCATAAAGACATAAAATTGGAGATTTCATATCTCCTTTTATTTTTAAGACAGCTAAATGTTCAATAATTCTTCTTTTTACTTCCTCTAAACCAAAATGATCCCTGTTAAGAATTGCATTTGCTTTTATAAGGTCAAAATTGTCTTGGGTGTATTCATTCCAAGGCAGCTCTAATATTAATTCAATGAAATTTCTTTGGACACCATAATCTGACATTGATGGATTCATTCTTTGTAACTTTTTCAGTTCTTTGTCAAATGCATCTTTAATTTTAGGCAACCATTTTTTCTTTGAAGCCTGGATTTTCATATCATCAATTTCCTTAGCTGAACCCGTGCCACCTAATTCTTCTTGAATAGCTTTCATTTGTTGATTAAGAAAGTACTCTCTTTGCTGCTGATCAAGATCTGTTCTAACTTTAGATTGAATTTCATTTTTCATTTCTAGCATCTGCAACTCCTTTGTAAGTAACTCAAGGACTCTAAGTGCTTTTTTATTAACATCAGACTCATTTAAAAGAGCTTGTTTTTCAGCTACACTTATATTCATGTTAGATGAAACAAAATTTATCACAAATGAAGAACTTTTAATATTTTTTATAGCAATGGATGCTTCTGAAGGAATTGAAGGGGACTCCTCAATTATTCTAAGTGCTAAATCTTTGATTGAAGATATAGATGCATCAAATTCTTTACTACTGATTGGCTTTGTTTCAACAATTTCATCAACTCGACCTTTAAAATATGGGTTTTCCTGAATAATCTCTTTTAATTCAAAACGTTTTCTTCCCTGAATAACTGCAGTTATGTTACCATCAGGCATTTTTAACATTTTTAATATTTGAGCAACAGTACCTACTGAATGAAAATCGTTAATAGAAGGACTTTCTATAGAAGAATCTTTTTGAGACAATACACCGATAAAGTTATTTGCTTTATCTGCATCTTTAATAAGCTGAATAGACTTATCTCGAGCAATAGTTATAGGAATTACTACTCCTGGAAATAATACTGTATTCTTTAATGGAAGAATAGGAAGTACTTCTGGATTCTTTTCATCACCCATTTTCTTTTCATCTTCATCACTCATTAAAGGAAAAAACTCAGTATCCTCATTAATATCAGATAACATTATATTTTTAAAAGCAAATTTTTTATTCATAAGAATTTATTTTATATAATTACATAATAGCAATATCTGTGCCAAAAAAACAAAAAAGACTATATGTCAGCTATTTCTCATTACGATAACGTTTTGTCATATCATAAACGTTATTTAAAAGATTTTGTTCTACTGAATCAAATATTAATGCTCTCCTTGACATAACCTTCTCAACAGTTTCAAAAAACTTATGCTTTTTATGAATTGAGAAACCTGAAGCTCCACCCCAATTAAAAGAAGGAATAAAATTTCTTGGAAAACCTGAGCCAAAAATATTTACACCAACTCCAACAATAGTTCCAGTATTAAACATTGTGTTTATTCCACATTTTGAATGATCTCCCATCACTAAGCCACAAAACTGAAGTCCTGTTTTATCAAATCTTTCATTTTCATAAGACCATAATTTAACCTCTTCATAATTATTTTTCAAATTTGAATTATTAGAATCAGCACCTATATTACACCACTCTCCAATTATTGAATTTCCTAAAAAGCCATCATGCGCCTTAGAAGAGTATCCAAAGAAAACTGAATTATTAATTTCACCTCCAACTTTACAAAATGGACCAATAGATGTTGAACCATAAATTTTCGCTCCCATTTTTAATGTTGAATTCTCACCAAGTGAAAAAGGGCCTCTAATAAGTGAACCTTCCATAACCTCAGTATCTTTTGCAATATAAATAGGACCTAATTTAGAATTAAGCACACTACAACTTACTTTTGCTCCCTTTTCAATAAAAATATTTTTTCCAATAATGGTATTTGAATCATCAATCAATGCTGATTTTCTATTTTTAGTAATTAGTTTGAAATCATTAATAAGTTGTTCTTCATTCTTATTAAAAATTTCTACTAGACTATTTAATTTATTTACTGAAGCGTTAGATTTTATAAAGTTTATTTTTTCAAAAGAAAAACCTTTAGAACGGAATGCTAAAACAATATTATCGCAAATTAACCCTTCCCCTTCTCTTAAATTATTAAGCTCAATAATTAAATCTGATGAAGGTAGTACAGATGAATCAATCCATAGATTATCATCTTTTTGATGTAATAAAAACTTTTCTTGAAGATAATCCTCAGTCTTAACTGAGACATTTTTATAAAAATACTCCCATTTCTGTTTAATTGTTAGAATTCCAAACCTAAAAAATGATACTGGTCTTGTAAAGCTTAGAGGGAAAAATCTTTCTCGTTGTGAATCAAATAAAATTATGTTCATATACTTATTTTAAACAAATTTAAATAAAAAAACCTCATACTTTAAGTACAAGGTTTTTTATATGATTTAAAAATAAAAATTTTACTTCTTAAATTTATTGTATTTGTTCTTAAATTTATCAATACGACCTGCTGTATCAATCATTTTAGATTTTCCAGTATAAAAAGGATGTGAATCTGAAGATATCTCCATTTTAATTAGTGGGTATTCATTTCCATCTTCCCATTTAACAGTTTCTTTTGATTCAGCACAAGACTTAGTTAAAATCGCATAGTCTGTAGATAGGTCTTTAAAGACGCATAATCTATAACTATCTGGGTGTATTCCTTTTCTCATGGTATTAAAATTTGGATTGCAAAAATAACAAGTTTAATTAAACTAACAAATGAAGATATAAATATTTTTCAAATCAATTTATATCAGCTAGAAGATTATTTGTAATTGTAACGGATTTTGCAGATTCTTTAAGACTATTCATTTCAGAATCAGATAATCTAATTTCAACAATTTTCTCTATACCGTTAGCTCCTAAAACAACAGGAACTCCAATACAAATATCATTTAAGCCATACTCACCTTCAAGCATAGTTGAGCAAGGAAATATTTTCTTCTGATCACAAGCTATAGCATGAACTAAAGAAGAAACAGCTGCCCCAGGAGCATACCATGCAGATGTGCCAAGCATAGAAGTAAGTGTAGCTCCTCCAACTTTAGTATCACTTAAAACCTTATCAAGACGTTCTTCGGAAATAAATTCTGAAACTCTAACACTATTTCTAGTTGCTAATCGTGTTAATGGAATCATTCCTTTATCTGAGTGCCCACCAATAACCATTCCATCAACATCAGACACAGGACAATCTAAAGCCTCACTTAATCTATATTTAAATCTAGCGCTATCAAGAGCACCTCCCATTCCTATAATTCTATTTTTTGGCAGTCCTGTCACTTTATGGGTCAAATATGTCATGGTATCCATAGGATTACTAACGATAATTAAAATCACATTTGGCGATACAGCTACAAGCTGCTGTGCAACAGACTTTACAATACCAGAGTTAATACCAATTAACTCCTCTCTTGTCATACCTGGTTTTCTAGGAATTCCACTAGTGACAACTGCAATATCACTATTAGCTGTTTTAGAATAATCATTTGTACTTCCTGAAATTCTAGTATCAAAACCATTAAGTGAAGCTGTTTGCATCAAATCCATAGCTTTTCCTTCAGCAAAATTTTCTTTAATATCTAATAGAATAATATCAGAAGCAAAATTTTTCATTGCAATATATTCTGCACAACTTGCTCCAACTGCTCCTGCCCCAACTACAGTAACTTTCATTTTTATATATTTTTAATTATTAATTTAAAAACCCAGCAGTGAAATGCTGATTTAAGTTTTTAAGCATCAATATTTGCATACTTTGCATTAGCCTCTATAAATGCTCTTCTTGGAGGGACATCATCGCCCATAAGCATTGAAAATACTCTATCAGCTTCTGTACCACTATCAATTGTAACTTTCTTAAGAGTTCTAAATTCAGGATTCATAGTTGTATCCCAAAGCTGACTAGCATTCATTTCCCCTAATCCTTTATATCTTTGAATAATCACATTAACATCTTTACCTCCTTTCATTTCCTCTATCATTCTGTCTCTATCATTATCATCCCAGCAGTACCTATGATCTTTTCCTCTTTTTAGCAAATAAAGTGGTGGTGTTGCAATATAAACATAACCATTCTCAATTAAAGGTTTCAGATACCTAAAGAAAAATGTCAATAAAAGAGTTGCAATATGACTTCCGTCAATATCTGCATCTGTCATAACAACAACTTTATGATACCTTAGTTTATCCATATTTAATGCTCTTTCATCTTCTTCTGTTCCAATAGAAACACCTAAAGCTTTATACATGTTTTTAATCTCCTCATTCTCAAAAACTCTATGCTGCATTGATTTCTCGACATTCAAAATCTTTCCCCTTAATGGTAATATTGCTTGAAAATGTCTATCACGACCTTGTTTTGCTGTCCCACCTGCTGAATCTCCCTCAACTAAGAAAATTTCACATTTAGATGGATCTCTTTCAGAACAATCAGAAAGTTTTCCAGGTAGACCTGAGCCGGAAAGCACATTTTTTCTTTGCACTAATTCTCTGGCCTTTCTAGCAGCATTTCTAGCAGTAGCTGCTAAAATTACTTTTTGGACTATAGTTTGAGCTTGTTTAGGATTTTCTTCTAAATAATTTGTGAGCATCTCACCAACAGCTTTATCAACTGCTCCAGAAACTTCTTTATTACCTAATTTGGTTTTAGTTTGACCTTCAAATTGCGGTTCCATCACTTTAACTGAAATAACAGCTGTTAAGCCTTCTCTGAAATCATCTCCACTTATTTCAAATTTAACTTTCTTTAGCAGACCTGATTCATCAGCATATTTTTTTAAGGTTCTTGTAAGAGCTCTTCTAAATCCAGCAAGATGAGTTCCTCCTTCACGAGTATTAATATTATTTACATAAGAATGAACATTTTCTGTATAGGAATTATTGTAAACCATAGCTACTTCAACAGGAACCTCATTCTTCTCTCCATCAAAATAAATTACTGACTGCAATATTGAATCTCGTGTGCTGTCTAAAAATTGAACAAACTCTTGTAAACCAACTTCAGAATAAAATTCTTCTTTAATAAAATCACCTTCGCTATCTTTTCTTCGTAAATCAGTAAGAGCAAGACGAATTCCTTTATTTAGAAAAGATAATTCTCTTAACCTCGCTGCAAGAATATCATAATGATAAACAGATTCAACGAAAATTGTATTATCAGGCATAAATGTTACTATTGTACCTGTTTTCTCAGAGGTTCCAATTTCTCTCACATCATATTGAGGAACACCTATTTTATATTCTTGCTCGAAAATCTTTCCTTCTCTGTGAACTTCAACTCTAAGATCTGTAGACAAAGCGTTTACACAAGAAACTCCAACACCGTGCAAACCTCCAGAGACCTTGTAGGAACCTTTGTCAAACTTTCCTCCAGCATGTAAAACAGTCATAACTACCTCTAGAGCAGATCTATTTTCTTTCTCATGAAGATCGGTTGGAATGCCTCTACCATCATCAGTTACCGTAATAGAATTATCCTCATTAATAAAAACCTCGATAAGTGAACAATGACCAGCTAAAGCCTCATCAATAGAATTATCTACAACTTCATATACTAAGTGGTGTAACCCTTTTTGACCAACATCACCAATATACATAGCAGGACGCTTCCTAACTGCCTCAAGGCCTTCTAAAACCTGAATATTACTTGCACCGTAATCTTCGTTTTCTTTTAAATTATCGCTCATAAAAAAATATTAATTTATATTAAACAAATATACAATTATACATTGTTTAATAGATTGAGAACAGACAATAAAGCAATTCGTTTTTTCAACAACAGTTGATAACTTTTAGAAAGAATATTTGAGACCAAACAATACATTAAAACCCAAATCATAATAACCCTTCCAAAGCTCATATTTAGATCCAGAAATATTCTTAAAGTCAATATTTAAAGAAATCTTTTGAGAATAATTATAACGTAATTTAAAATCAACAAAAAATTTACTTTTAAT
>CAJXYM010000029.1 GCA_913063045.1 uncultured Flavobacteriales bacterium
ACGAGATCTAAGAATTAAGTTAATGAAATATACGACAATCAAACAAAACCAAATGGGCAAATGAACGAATGAAACTTTTTTTTCTAATACTAAAGCAGTTTCTTTTAATAAAGAAATATACTTTAATTCATGCTTACCCGATAAATTATATTGATTTCCAAAGGTAGTATTTTGATTTTGTAGCACATCATAATAAGCATCCCCTAAATCTTTAACATGAATAGGTTGCATTAAATTTTTACCATTACCAAAAACAGGAAAAAACCTATTTTTATGAATATATTGAACAAGTTTGTACATATTTCCATCTCTACTACTACCATAAATCATAGTAGGTCTTAAAATGGTAAGGTTAGAAAATTCTTTTAAAAGTGAACCTTCTATTTCTATATATTCTGCACTGGCACTTTTAAATTTAGAATATCTCCCTGTTGTATGGACACATATAAACCAATTGATACCTACTTCAGTTCCTGCCCAAACAATATTTTTTGATACTCGTATACCGGCAATGTTTAATATTACTTTTGCACCTTCCATCGCAATCTTTAAAGAATTGATATCATCAAAATCTACATTGATGAATTCAAGGTCAAGGTCATATCTTTTAAGATGATCTATTTGACTATTACTTCTTATAAGGCATTTGATTTTTTTTTGAAAATTTTCTTTTATTAGTCTGTCAAAAAAAAATTGAGCCGAATGCCCACTTGCACCAACTACTAATAATTCATTATCATCTAGGATCATACTTAATCTTTTTACAATATTAATATTGTTTCAATTTTACTCATGCTTAGTAATTAGTTCATGAATATTGATTTAAGAGTTTTGTGAAGACATATTAAATAATATAATCAATAATTATTAAAGCTTAGAGCAACTTTAACAATATTTTTTCAATATAATAAAGGTTCATATTATTTATATAGAGAAAGCAATTGATTAATAAATGCCTTTTCCCAGCTGCAGGTTATGGGACTCGTTTTCTACCTGCAACTAAAGCAGTGCCTAAAGAGATGCTACCAATATTGACTAAGCCTTTATTACAATATGGCGTCGAAGAAGCCCTGTCTGCAGGCATTACTAACATGGCTATTGTGACTGGTAGAGGTAAAAGAGCAATTGAAGACCACTTTGACAATGCTTACGAACTTGAATCACAATTAAAAGGCACTTCAAAAGAAAATTATCTTAAAGAAATTATTGAAATAATTGAAAAATCTACCTTTACCTATGTCCGTCAGAAAAAAATGCTCGGACTAGGACATGCTATTCTTACCGGGGAGCCCCTTATCGGAGATGAGCCTTTTGCTGTCGTTTTAGCTGATGATCTATGTGATTGTGATGATAATGGTGTAATAACACAAATGATTGAAATATATAACCAATACAAATGCTCCGTAGTAGCTATTGAAGAAATTCAATTAGATCAAACTAAAAATTATGGAATTATTGCTGGAAACCTTCTTAAAAATTCAAATAACACGTATCAAGTTACTGATATGGTAGAAAAGCCTAATGAGAAAGATGCTCCAAGTAATATGGCAATCATTGGGCGTTATATACTAACTCCAGATATTTTTGACATTCTTAGAAACATTAAGCCTGATAAAAAAGGAGAAATTCAAATCACTGATGCTCTAAAGATTCAAGCTAAAAATGGTAAAGTTATTGCATACAAATTTAAAGGAAAACGATTTGACTGTGGAAGTGTTAAAGGCTTTATAAAAGCAACCAACTATTTTGCTGAAAAACTAGAGATTAACATCTAATATAGTTAATTAAACTTATATTTTATGTCTATTTAGTATTATCCTTTTCTAAATCATTACCATTAGATTTTGGATTAAATTGAGGAACTATTTGACTGATTAAGTTATAAATTTTTTCCATCTCTAAATTTAATGCAGTCTCCTTAATCTGGACAAGTACTGGCTCTAATTTCTCCCAACTAATCATTTCCTCTTCTGCCCGCATAATTAATTTATTCTCAGTAGTAGAAAACTTACCGTCAACCAAAAGTTCTTCATAGAGTTTTTCACCAGGCCTTAATCCTGTATATTTTATTTCTATATCTCCATCAGGATTACTTTCATCAAGTAACTGCAAACCACTTAATTGAATCATTTTCACTGCTAAATCATGAATTAGTATAGGATCTCCCATATCTAGAACAAATACCTCTCCACCTTTGGCCATCGCGCCAGCTTGAATAACTAATTCAACTGCCTCTGGGATAGTCATAAAGTATCTCACAACCTTACTATGGGTAACTGTAACAGGGCCACCATTTTTTATTTGCTGCTTAAATAAAGGTATTACCGAGCCACTTGAGTCAAGTACATTCCCAAAACGAACCATAGTAAAGCAAGTATTATTTGGTTGTTTAGCTAGCGCTTGTAAAACTAACTCAGCAATACGTTTACTAACCCCCATTACACTTGTCGGACGAACTGCTTTGTCAGTTGAAATTAATACAAACGTTTCAACGTTTGCTGAAATAGCTGCTTCTGCTGCCATCCGAGTTCCTATTGCATTATTAAGTATTCCTTGTGTTTGATTATATTCAACTAGTGGCACGTGTTTATATGCTGCAGCATGATATATTGTTTGTACCCCATAAAAATTACAAATAAATTCCATTCTATCTTGATCAGCAATAGATCCAATTACTGGAAAAATTTCTATTTCAGGTATAGCAATATTTATTAGCTCTTGCTCAATAACATAAAGAGAAGATTCGCTAATCTCATAAAGTACTATTTTTTTTGGCTTTATCAATAGTATCTGTCGACAAAGTTCCGAACCAATTGAACCCCCTGCACCAGTTACCAAAACTACTTTTTCTAAAATATTTGTTTTAAGAAGACTTTTATTAGGACTAACTAAATCTCTTCCTAATAAATCATTTACATCAATTTCAATTAGATCATTTATTCTAATCTTGCCATTTGCAAGCCCAGACAAACTAGGCAATGAACGAACTAAGACTGGAAAAGGTTCTAAATAATTAATAATTTCTTTACGATGGCTATGAGATATTGAAGGAATAGCAAGTAAAACTTCTTTAATGTTTTTTTTCTTAATCAAATATTCTAAATCATCCTTAGAATAAACTTTAAGGCCATTAATAGAATGATTAAAGATATCAGGAGCATCATCAATAAAAGCAACTGGTTTGTACTCTTTTGATTCGTTTAAGGCAGTAGATAATTGCCTCCCTGCTGAACCAGCACCATATATCAAAATATTACTATTATTTCTATTTCCTTCTGATAATAGCCAACGAAATAATAATCGTGACCCAGCTATAACGAGAAGTACAAGTAACCAATTTATCAAAATTACCGAGCGAGGAATAAACTCTATAGCTGCCATAAAGGTAATTAAGCCCCACAAGATGGCGTAGAAGGAAACACCTTGGAAGATATACCAAATTGCCTTAAAGCCAACGTAACGCACTACCTCATGATAAAATCCAAAACGATAGAAAATCGGCAGTGCCAGTATTGGTGCAGAAAAAATTACAAGCAGTAGATCATTATCTCCAGCAGGATAAAACCAATAACCCAAGCGTACAGCAAATGAAATAAATAAAACACCTACAATAGCAATCAAATCAAATAAAAAGATTATTCCTTGCTTTGTTTTTCTGGGGAGTTTAAGAAGAGTTTGAATCACATCGAATATTATAGTGCACAATTATTGCATGATAGTATTGAATATTAAGACTTCTTTATTGTAAATTTTTTAAAAACTAGCTTCTTTAATTTTAAAATAAATAAAAAATAAGCTAGTTAAAGATATTTATATACTAATGTGAGATATTATTTTGCCCAATAACCTTTAAAAAAGTCATCCATAATATCTTTAAATCGAACCAAAACGATTGATAATTTAAATATTCCAAATCTAAACCCACCTTCTCAGGTATTGTTAAATCATCACGCCCATTAACTTGTGCCCATCCAGTTATTCCAGGAATCAGTTTATCAATGCCTTTTTTAGTCCGCAAAGCAACCAAATCATCTTGATTGTGGAGAGCTGGACGAGGACCTACAAAACTCATATCTCCTTTAAGTACTGAAAATAACTGTGGTAATTCATCTAAGCTATAACTTCGAAGAAAGCCGCCTAAAGGTGAAAGATACAATTTAGGATCATACATCAAATGGGTTGCTATTTCAGGAGTATCAATTTGCATTGTTCGAAACTTAGGCATCTGAAATAAATAATTATTTTTACCAATCCTAGAAGACCAATAGATTACGGAACCCTTTGAAGTTAATCGAATAGCAAGAGTAGTTAGAACAATTAACCACATAAAAAATAAAATTAGGCAAACTGATAAAAATATGTCAAAAAGTCTCTTCATAGAATATTTTGATTAAATATCTCAGTAATTTTTTGTTTATAGCTCTCTATCACAATAGATTCATCATACTCTTCTTCCATTTTTATTCGTCCCCTCTGGCCCATTCTTTTTCTTTCATTGGTAGTCATTTTCAAAATACTTTTCATTTTAATTAATAGATCTTGACTATCTCTTACTTTACAATAAAGCCCAGTAACATTGTTATCTACTACTTGTCTACATCCAGGTACGTCTGAAACAATAACTGGCAACTCAACTGAAGATGCTTCCATAATGCATCTTGGACAGCCCTCTCGATATGATGGCAGTACTACGCAATCTACTCTATCTAAAAAAGATTTTACATCATCAGTTTTGTCAAAAAAATTAACAACTTTCTGATTTGAAAGATTAGTAATTTCGTCCCTTCCTATTGCTGTTTTATTTACAACCCCCCTTTCTCCCAAAATCCAAAATTCAATAGTATCATCTTTCAGTAATTTTGCTGCTTCGATAAATTCATAAACCCCTTTGTCTTTTATTAGTCTAGCAACCATTAAAAACCTAAAAGTACTCCAATTTTTTCTACTTTGAGGCGAAAATTTCTTTGTATCAACTCCACTTCCAGGCAGAATAGCAGACTTTTTTAACGATAATAAATTTAAATCAACAAATAACTGTTGATCATCAGAATTTTGAAAAAAAATAAAGTCTGAACAATATAGTGAGACTTTATATAGCAACTTTACAACTTGTGTAATTAAAGATTTCTTAATAAATACTGTGCCTAATCCTGTTATGTTATTAATAGATGGAATCTTTAATATTTTAGAAATAATTGAACTATAAATGTTAGGCTTAATAGTAAAATTCAAAACAATATCAGGCTTAATTGTCTTAAATACTTTATATAAAGAAAAACATACTTTTAAGTCATTAAAAGGATTAATACTCTTAGCATTAAAATCAATATTAACAAAATTAAATTCTTTTTTTAACTTGCTACTATATTTCTCATCTTCTAATGCAAGAAACGAAACATCATAATTATTATTTTTCAGCTCTCTTGCAAGATTTAATCTGAAGTTATAGCCTTGCCAAGCTGAATTAAGAACAATTGCAATTTTTTTCACTTATTTTTCTCTAGCCATGCTTGAAACATTAATATATCCCACAAATGGTATTGCCAATTTCTTTTCCCAGATATATGCTCAATCCATTTTTTTCTGATAGGTTCATAGTTAAGAAAACCTTCTTTTTTTATTCTAGATTCTTCTATTAATGATTCCGCCCAATCTCTTAATGGACCTCGCAACCAAATATCAATTGGCATCCCAAAACCCATCTTAGGACGCTCAATTAAATCTTTAGGAACATACTTATACAGTAATTGCCTAAGTATCCACTTACTCTCACCATCTTTAATTTTCATTGATAAAGGCAAAGTATTTGCGAATTCAACAACATGATGATTCAAAAAAGGGACTCTTGTTTCCAAAGATACACTCATTGAGGCTCGGTCAATCTTTGATAAAATATCATCCGGTAGATAGCTTATGGAGTCAAGATACATCATTTTCTCTTCAAAACTATCAAAATCCAAATGATTATTAATATCAGTTAATGAAGTACTTATATTATTTGCACCAATCACAATATTATCTGAACTATTCCAATGTGAAATTAAATTTAAATAACAGTCCTCTGCTGAATTAGAAGTCAAAATAGATGAAAGTTTATGCATTTTATCTCCAGACTGAGGAGTATCTATCATTTGTCTTAAAACCCTATTCCAAGAAGAGGGAGATACAGAATCTATACCATAAGAAATAAATTTTCTTAATGAAATAGGCATATATTTCATCCTACTCCAAATTTTTCTTGTCCAAAGATAACGATTATAGCCCCCAAATAACTCATCCCCAGCATCACCTGAAAGACTTACAGTAACATTTTTCTTAGTCATTTCAGATATTAAATACGTAGGAATTTGAGATGAATCAGAAAAAGGCTCATCATAAATTTGCGGCAAACTATCAACAACAGACAAAGCATCATTAGAAGAAACATACAATTCTGTATGATTAGTACCAAGATGCTTGGCAATTTTCTTAGCAAATATCGCTTCATTATAATCATCTTCATTAAAACCTATGGTGAACGTTTCTATCGGCATACTACTCTGTGACTGCATTAATGACACAATCAATGATGAGTCAACCCCCCCAGATAAAAAAGCCCCTAAAGGAACATCCGCGACCATTTGATCACGAACTGATTTACCTAGTAAACCATCTAAATCATTTATGGCCTCATTTGAACTGCCAGTATAAATATTTTTTTGAGCATTAATTACAACATCCTCTAAGGACCAATAAGTTTTTGGCTCTTCAAGTATCTCTTTTATAATATTAGACTTACTCAGATTGATTTTAAGTATAGTTCCAGCTTTTAACTTCTTAATGCCCTTATAAATAGAATATGGAGTAGGTATATAACTATATCTAAACTGTAATGCTACAGCGTTTCGATCAATATCACGTATAGAATCAGGATGCTTATTAATAGCTTTTAATTCTGACCCAAACAAAAACACACCATTCTGAAATCCATAGTAAAGAGGCTTTTCACCCATTCTATCTCTCACTAAAAAAAGATTATTTTCTTTAATGTCAAATATTGCAACTGCAAACATTCCACTACTTTTTTGGATAGATTTTTCTATACCCCAAATATCAATACAAGCTAGCAATGTCTCTGTATCTGAATAGCCACGCCAACGAATATTATTATCAAATTTTATTAATTCTTTGCGTAGTAATAAATGGTTATATATTTCTCCATTAAAAACTATGACATAACGACCACTATTCGAGAGCATTGGCTGAGAACCATGACTTGACAAGTCAACAATAGATAAGCGTCTGTGGCCCAAGCTCACACCTTTTTCCTTATCATGCCAATATCCTTCAGCATCAGGACCTCGATGAATTAAGGAATTAGTCATTTCAGAGATAATTCTTTGACGTTTTAACTGGTCATAGCGATTAGATAAATCTACAAATCCACAAATTCCACACATTACAAAAAACCCATAAATAAAGTCATAAATTAAATAAAAATATTAAAGAGAATAAAAAAATGGATAATTTTTAATCATAAACTTAGTATCAGATTGTTATAAAAAAATTATTGCTTAAAGTTTTATTAAGAATTATTTAAAAAATATTGAAATTTATAAATAATTAATAGTTTTTTTGAAATCATTTTCATCTAACTTGAGACATTTAATTTGATCCTCAAGTTTTTCAATTTTAACGTTCAAAGTTTCTACTAATTTATCATTAGATAAACTCATGTCTGAGGGCCTTTGGATTAAATTAACCTGTTTTTCATATTGCACTTTAGTAATTAAATCCATATCTCCAGAAAAATTATTAAATATCATCTTTCCAAACTCATACTTACTTACTCTTTTGCTTCCAACAATATTAAATATCCCTTTGTAATTAGAATTTATTAGAGTATGAACAAATTCTATAAGATTCTTGGCATATATGGGTGTGTAAAAGATATCGGTAAAAAGTGATATTTTTCTCTTTTCTCTTATTGCATTTATTAAGAAATCACTAAATGAAGTCCTATATGAAGTTCCCCAGCAAAAGAAATTAGTTCTAATTATTAAAGACTCTGGATTACTACTTATTACTTTCTCTTCAGCGTTAGCTTTAGAAGTGCCATAGACATTAAGTGGTGATATTTCTGAATATTCTGTTGAATAAGGATTAAGGCCAGAAAATAAATGGTCTGAAGATATATGTACAAACTTAATATCTAATTTATGACAAACTTTAGCCAAGTTTTCAGGAATCAAAACATTAGTTTCATAAGCAACTTTAGCATTTGTTTCACAGAAATCTACATCAGTTATAGCAGCACAATGAATAACAACACAGCTTTGTTTCTTTAACAAAAATTCATACATTGCAATCTCAGAGTCAAGACTAATAAAGATTGAATTTACTCCCTGTATGAATGCTTTTCTTTGATGAAGTAACAGAGTAATATGAGCATCTTTTTTTTTGAAAAAAGCCCAATTTAATGCCAGTAAACCAGAACCCCCTGTGATTATGACATTTTCCACAGAAATCTAAAATTTTCCTATAGTTGCTCTATGTTCATCAATCCATGTCTGGAGATTGGGAATACTCATCCAATCTGAATTATTATCTGATGTATAGCAAAAATCATTCGAGACTTTGATGCCATCTCCAATCCATTCAATATTTTTAAAAGCATCAAATATTGCTGGTAGAATTTTATAATGACTATCATATTCATAGGTATAAGGAGCGTCCTCAATTCCAATCATCTGTTCATGAATTTTTTCTCCTGGCCTTATTCCAATAATTTTATGTTTAGCAGTTTCTGAAACAGCCTTTGCTATATCAGTGATATTCATAGAAGGAATTTTTTTAATATAAACCTCTCCACCATTCATATCTTCAAATGCATGCCATATAAGATTTATCGCTGATTCTTGTGTAATCATAAATCTTGTCATTCTTGGATCAGTAATTAGCAACTCACCAGATTTAGCAATAGATAAAAAGAAAGGGATAACAGACCCACGGGATCCCATAACATTTCCATACCTAACAGATGAAAATTTAGTTGAAGTTATCTCATTATCATAGTTATTAGCTGCAATAAATAACTTATCCGAAACCAATTTAGTTGCACCATATAAGTTAATCGGATCACTTGCTTTATCAGTTGAAAGTGCTACAACTTTTTTAACATTATTTTCAATGCAGGCATCAATTAAATTGTTTGCACCATCTATATTAGTTTTTACGCATTCTGAAGGATTATATTCAGCTAAGGGGGCAATTTTAGTTGCAGCTGCATGAACCACATAATCTACACCTTTCACAGCTTTATTGACTCTATCTTTGTCTCTGATATCACCAATCATAAATGAAATTCTTGAATCATTTTCATATAACTTTGACATCACCCACTGTTTCATCTCATCTCTAGAAAATATAATTATTTTTTTAGGATTATATTTTTTTA
>CAJXYM010000030.1 GCA_913063045.1 uncultured Flavobacteriales bacterium
TAATTTTAAGTCACTTTTATTTTTTTAATACCAATAAGCATATAGCTTTAAATAATCTAGAGCCTTTAAATATTTTAGCTATTGAGAATAAAGAGATTCAAGATTTTGTTATCTCAGATAGAGCAATGAATAAAGTAAAAAAGATGCTAAATAAAATGCAAATTGATAAATTTATTATTTTCCATCCTTCAGCCCAATACGATTTTAAAATATATCCAAAGCATTTAAGAAATAAGTTACTTATGTACCTAAATACTTTGGGAGTACCTATTCTAATAACAGGGACTAACAATAAAGTTGACTTGAAAATTAATGATGATTTGCCTGATTTAAACAATATCTATAATTTTATTGGAAAGACCTCGATTGAAGAATATTGTGCACTAAGCTCTTTATCCCTATCATACATAGGTATGGACACTCTAAATATGCATATTGCTGCAGTCCAAGATAAAAGAATTTTTGCAATATTTGGGCCTACTAATCTAAAAATGTGGGCACCATGGTCAAACGATTTAAAAAATTATAATTTTGAAAGTTCACCAGTTCACAATTATGGCAAAATCACAATTTTTCAATCTTATCTACCCTGTGTTCCTTGTGGAAATGCTGGTTGCAATAATAAGAATAGAAGTGAGTGTCTCTTCACTATTTGGCCAGAAGATATTTTTTCTCAAATTAAAAAATGGTATACCAATGAAACACTTTCGTAGAACTTATACACTTCCATTTAAGTATTCTATTCCAAATTTAATTTCGATACACCTTCAAAAAGTAACTTTATATAATCGAGCCCTTAAGTATTTAAGAAGATACTTATATATAATAATTAAAGGGCAAAAAAATCTAGAAGTTTTTGAACTACATCCTAAACATAAGAAAATATTATGGATTAATGTTTCAGCTGTAAGCCTGGGAGATAGTTTAATGGATTTGTCCAGCAGAGTGCTTATTAAAGATAGGGAAATTGATCTATTTACAGATAAGAAAAACTCAAATCTTTATCAAGATGACAAATACTTTAGCCGAGTTTATTCAAGCTTGAAAGAAATAGACGAAGCTGAGTATGATTTGATTATTCTGGATTCTTATAGCTCAAGAAGCATCAAGATTAAGTCAAAAGTTGCACCTAAAACCAATTTTGTGGGTATTTATGGCTATTTTAATGGGCCAGAAGTTAATAGAATTCTCTTTAGTTTTCATCAGATGAATCATTTAATAGGCTATGCTTATTCAGAAAATGAAATTACTAAATTAGCTAAAAACTCGATATCTATTTCAAAAAAAGATCAGAATATTGTAACTAGTATTACTCCTAAAATATATATAGCAATTGCATTAGGTGGTGAGTGGGAGTATAAAATTTTCAAAAAATGGAATAAGATTATTCAAAAAATCTTGCAAGATAATGAAGAATTAAATATCATTTTTCTTGGGTCTGGAAATGCACAGAGAGCTGGAGTTCAAATGCTGAGAGAATTTTCAAACTATTACTTGCTGGATTTTACTTCTAGATTAAGTTTTAATCAAACTGCACAAGTAATTAAAAAATCTAAAATATTTTTGTGTTGTGATGGAGGTTTAATGCATGCAGCTGCTGCAGTAGAAGCAAAATTTATCCCACTTCTTGCAAGGTTGCCAGCTGAAATGTTATTGACTCAAGACATATCTAGTTATAAATTGTTCGATAAAAATAATGTCAACAATATTTTAGTTGATGATGTTTTGTCTGATTATCATGAGATTATCAATCATCTTGCTGACAATGATATAGGCAGATAAAGCTTAAATCTATTAATTTTTTATGTTTAAGATTGATATTCTAATATACTGTTAACTTTTAAACTTGGACACAAATTACTTTTTATTTAATGGCTTATTTTTTGGAGCCAACCAATTAGATTGTAATTCATACAACTTTACATAGCGATAGAAAGTTCCCTCAAAATTGCCAAAAGCAATAACAAATCCAGCTCCACCATCTAGAAATCCAAGCTTAAAAATATAATGCTTAATAAATGCCCAGGTTCCATGCAATAAAGCTTTAAGTACAGAGCCTTTTTTGGCATTATCGTTTAGCTTTTGAGCACCAAGAGAGGAATATCTATTGGCTTTTTGCATCACCTCTTCTATATTTTTATAAGGAAATTGCCAAATTTCATTATTCAACTTCCCAATTTTTTTCTTACTGTAACTTATAAAGCCCTCATGAACAGGTTTATTATCATAACTCATCATGCCAGCCCTAAAGAGTTGTGGTTGTCTAAAGTTTGGATACCAGCCTGAGAATTTTATCCACTTTCCCATAAAGAAATTTTTTCTTGGAACTTTATAAATATCTAAAGGGGCATCTTTGATTAATAATAAAATTTCATCTCTAACTTTTTCAGTACAGCGCTCATCTGAATCAAGGCTAAATATCCAATCTCCTTTGCAATACGAAATTGCTTCATTTCTGAGATTTCCATAACCATTAAATTCTATTTGAACAATCTTGGCTCCAAGATTTTTAGCAATTTCGCATGTGCCATCAGTGCTATTAGAATCAGCCACAATAATTTCATCAGCCCATAAAATACTTTTAATACAATCACTAATTTTATCTTCTTCATTGTAAGCAATAATATATGCTGAAATTTTCATGGTTTTTTTATAAGCTTCATTATGTGGTTAAATGTTACCCAAATATTGAGTGTTTTTTAAAATAGAAATGCAAATTAGTTTAATTATTACTACTTATAATCGCCCCGATGCTTTATTAACTGTTCTTAAGAGTGTTGAAGGCCAGAAAAAATTACCCGATGAAGTTATTATTGCTGATGACGGAAGTAATGAAGCAACTCGCATATTAATTGAAGACTTTTCATCAAAATCAAAACTTAAAATAATACACTCATTTCAAGAAGATATAGGTTTTAGAGTAGCAAGATCAAGAAACAGAGCAATTTCAAAAGCTAATAGTGAATATATTGTAATGATAGACGGCGATATGATTCTTCATAAGAATTTTATTTATGATCATTTGAGAAATTCTCAGATTGGATATTTTGTCCAAGGTTCTAGAGTGTTATTGACTGATAAACGAACAAAAGACATTTTAGAAAGTTTTAAACCTATTTCTCATTTCTTAGAGTCTGGTTTGACCAATCGAAAAAATGCAATACATTCTGATTTTCTTTCAAAGATATTTAGTGTTAAAAAAAATCTTTTACGTGGAATTAAAACTTGTAATGTCGCTTTTTTTAAAGTTGATTGTATTAGTGTAAATGGCTTTAATAATGAATTTGAGGGCTGGGGTAAAGAGGATAGTGAGTTTTTTGTTAGAATGATGAACAAGGGTATTAATAGAAAGACATTGAGATTTAATGCTATTCAATACCATCTTTGGCATACGGAGGCTAATCGAGGTTTATTAAAAAAAAATGAGCAATTATTAAATAAAACAATTAATGAAAATCTCGATTGGTGTAATATTGGAATTAATCAATTTTATGAGCATTAAAATAAAATTAAAGTCATATTTTTTAAAGCGTCCTGGTAAGCATAAATTGAAAAAAAATAAAAAAATAAAAGCCTATCTTTTGAGATTATTGACTTACAAGAAAAATTCTTCTTTTGATATAAAAAAATCTAAAAAAGTTTTGATTTTAAAATATGACCGAATTGGAGATATGATAGTTACAACTCCAATATTCAGAGAGTTAAAGAATGCTTATCCAAATTGCAGTATCTCAGTCCTGGCAAGTGAGGAAAACAAAGATGTTATTAAATATAATCCATATATTGACAATATATATGTAAATTATAAAAATAGTCTCTTAAAGGACTTGCCTAAGTTATTAAAGTTGAGAAGAAAGAAGTTTGATGTATGTATTGAACTTGAACATTCAGTAATTCCTCACGCAATTTTTAGATTAAAACTTATTAAACCAAAAAAAATTATTTCTATTCACAAGGATGGTAGATATGGAGTGAAAGGAAGTGAACTAAAGTTATATGATTACCTGACAAAAAAAGATATAAAAAACCATTTTGGTAAGATTTGGCTAGATACTTTAATTTTCTTTGGTATCAAACCTAACAAATATAGTTATGACATTTTTCTCAGTAATATTGAGAGAGATAAAGCAAAAAACTACATATCCTCTCTAGGAAGTAAGTTAATAATAGGGATAAATATAGAGGGATCATTTCCTGAAAAAAGTATTCAAAAAAAAGAATTAAAAGAAATATGCTTAGGCCTTTACAATAGTTATAGTTATATAAAAATAGTTATATTAATGAGTCCAAGCCGAGCCTCAAAAACAAATAAAATAATTTCTGAGTTAAATCTTGATTTTGTTATTCCTTCTTACACTACAAAAACTATTATTGATGTTGCAGCCTTGATAGAGCAACTTGATTTAATTATTTCACCTGACACATCAATAGTCCATTTGGCCTCTGCTTTTGATAAACCTATTGTTTCAATACATGAAAATAATAAACATAGCTTTAGATTGTGGGCACCATCTTCAACGCTTAGTAAAACTGTTTTTGCAACAAGTAGTTATGGTTTATCAAACTATAGTACTGATGAGGTGATTAAATACAGTTTGGGCTTTATTAATCAAATAGAGAAATAAATATGAGAATAGTTGGCACTAAATTTTATGGACATGAAAGCGCTCTCTGTCTTTTAGATACGAGGCAGAAAACTGTATTTGCTATGAGTACAGAGAGAGTGACAAGAATTAAGCATGATTCTATTGGTATATCACCTATATTGCAAGCATATGATTTTAAAGATATAGATTGTGTTACTCATTCAATGGCTGACTTTGAGAATAAAGGCAAAGATAATGAGCTTAGAGGAAAAATGACCTGTAATAAAGATCTGGAGTTATTAATCAGAAGTTTTTATAATCCACTTTATATAAAAGATCTGAATATAACAAAAAAAACTAGAAAAAAGATTATATTAAAGTCAATAATTTCAAATTTTCCTGGCGTAGTTAAATATTACTTAACAAGGATTAAGAGGGCTCTTATTATAGAAAATGCGTTGAAAAATAAAGTAACGCTGACAAAATATATTAGAAAAACTTTTAATAAATTCAATTTATTTCCTACAGAAATTGAATTTATTGATCATCATTTGTGCCATTCATCTGCTGCATATTTTTTGTCACCATACAATTCTGAAAAGGCACTATCCCTAACAATAGATGGAAAGGGGGATGGGTTTTTTAGTAAATTATATCTCTTCAATGGTAATAATCATGAACTAATTGGTGAGTCGTATGCTAGTTTTTTTGGAGGTGGGGACCATTGTTATTTATCTATTGGGCATATATACCAAAACTTTACAGAAGCCATGGATCTTCGTGCTAATAATGATGAAGGAAAGGTCGAGGCTCTAGCCGCTTTTGGAATAGCAGACCAAGACTTATTAAATCAATTAAAAGATGCGACAATTATAGATTCAGATTCCTTGAGTATTAATTTTGATATTAATAAAATCAAGCCCTTTTATGATATTAATTACTTGAAGGCGAAGAGATCAAATCTTGGTGATGAAAATTTCTGTTCTGTTGTTCAGAATTATCTTGAAGATACAATCGTTGATTATCTGAATTTTGCCTATGAAAAATACCCAATAAAAAATCTTTGTCTTTCAGGTGGCGTAGCAGCTAATATAATAATGAGCCTTAATATTTATGAAAAGACACACTTTAAAAATATTTATGTTTTACCACCAATGGGTGATGAAGGAACTGCTCTTGGAGGGGCCATATTAAAAGCCACGCAATTAAATAAAGATGTTAGTTGGCTTAAAGACTACGTTATGCCATATTTTGGAGATGAGTATTCTCGTGAACAAGTAAAATCAGCACTTGATACTTTTGATAGCATTATTGTTGAAGATCAAAATTCTAAATGGCCTGAAGAGGCTGCAAAATCTGTAGCAGAAGGTAAAATTTGTTCATTATTTCATGGGAGAATGGAGTTTGGGCCAAGAGCTTTGGGTAATCGCTCTATTATTGGGAGTCCAATGATAGAGGATACTAGACAAAGAATTAACTCAACAGTAAAACGTCGTCCTTCTTATCAACCGTTTTGCCCATCGATTTTAGAGGAGGAGAGAGAAAGGTTATTTAAAAACAGTTTTTCTCATAAACATATGGCTATTGCTTTTAGAATGAGGGAGGAGTTTATTAGTGATTTGCCTTGTGCAGTTCATGTAGATGGAACTGCGAGACCTCAATTTGTAGAGGAACAAGATAATCCAAGTTACTATAGATATCTTAAGGCACTTAAGAAAATCACTGGATATGGTGTAAGCCTAAATACATCTTTTAATTTGCATGGCAGAACAATTGTTAGAACTCCAGAAGATGCTGTAGTTGATTTTATTGACTGCAATTTAGATGAGTTGTTCATTGAAGGTTATAAGGTAACAAGGAAATAATATGAAAGTTAGCGCATTTACATTTATTAAAAATGGCCAAGTATTGGGCTATCCTTTCTTACAATCAATAAAGTCAGTGTTGCCGATTGTTGATGAATTTGTCATCAATGTTGGAGAAAGTGAAGATGATACTTTAGCCCTTATAGAATCAATCTCAAGTGCAAAAATTAGAATTATTTATTCAAAGTGGAATGACTCTATGCAAGATCGTGGCTTTGTATATGGCCAACAAAAAATGATAGCACAGTATAACTGTACTGGTGACTGGGCTTTTTATGTTGAGGGAGATGAAGTATATCATGAGAATGATTTAGAGAAAATCAGAGAATCAATGAAAGTAAATTTGAATGATCAAAATGTAGAAGCACTTGTTTTTGATTTTATTCATTTTTATGGCAATTCAAATAGTTATATAAATTCACCTGGTTGGTATCGAAGTGAAGCTAGGATTATTAGAAATTCGGTTAGATCTTATGCACCTGATGGATTATTTTGGCTAGTATTGGATAGCAATAAAGAAGGGCGATATCCTAAGGCAAGACATACTGGAGCAATTTGCTATCACTATGGCTGGGTTCGTAGCGAAGAACAAATGAATTTAAAAAGTAAAAAAGTCAAAAAGTATTGGGGGGAAAATTATGAAAAAATTGATTACTCTCAAATGGACCAATCTATTATTGAGGAATTCAAAGGAACACATCCAGAGATTATCAAAAATTGGCTTCCAAAAGAGTCTGGAATATTCAAAACTAATGCAAACTATAAACTAACTAAAAAACAAAAAAAGCATCAGTTAATGATTAAACTTGAAAAGTTTTTTGGAATAGAATTGAGTAAGAAGCATTATAAGTTGATTAGATGAGAATTCTAATCGAAATTCCTACTTGGCTAGGAGATGCAGTAATGGCAACACCTGCAATTGAAAACTTAATTAATTACTATGATGAATCTGAAATTATTCTAATTGGTTCATTTCTTTCAATAGAAGCACTAAAGAATCATCCAAAAATATATAGTTCTCATGCTTTCAGTAAAGAATATAGTTCACTAGTTAGAATGTCAAAAAAATTGGGTGAATTTGACATTTTTATTTCGTTTAGAAGTTCTTTTCGTTCTAAATTTCTTAAACAATTAATTTCCAGTCAAGTAAAGTACCAATTTAATAAAAATAAATATCAAGATAGGCACCAAGTAGAAAAATATAATGATTTTATTAATGAAGCTTTAGGCACTTCATTTGCCCCAGGAAAATTAACGATTTATCCAAGTTTAAATCAAAAAAAAATAAATTTGAAGCCGACTATTGGTATTAATCCTGGTGCCTCATATGGTAGTTCCAAGAGATGGCAATCTGAAGAGTTTGCTAAGGTTGCTATAAATCTTTCTGACAAATTTGATATTCTTATTTTTGGAGGGGTAGATGAAAAAAATATTGCATATGATATCGAAAAGTTACTAATTGAAAGTAATATTTCAAATTATGAAAATCTTGTGGGTCAGACTTCGATTGAAGAATTAATTTATTATATTTCTGCTTTAGATATGTTTGTTACTGGAGATAGTGGACCAATGCATTTGGCTGCAGCTTTTGAAGTTCCAACGGTTGCAATTTTTGGCCCTACAAAACATCAAGAAACATCTCAATGGATGAACGACCAAAGTGCTATTGTAACAAAGGAGCTAGATTGTCAGCCATGTATGAAAAGAAAGTGTCCACTTCAACATAATAATTGTATGAAACTCATTAAAGCTAATGATGTATTGGTATCGGTCAAATCTTTAGATTAATTTTTGCTGAAAGCTTGGTCAATCAAATGACAAATTGTATGCCCAATAACAATATGCATTTCTTGAATTCTTGGAGTATCTGAAGCAGG
>CAJXYM010000031.1 GCA_913063045.1 uncultured Flavobacteriales bacterium
ATGACTTTACATGCATCAAAAGGTCTCGAATACGAATTTGTTTTCTTGCCTGGCTGGGAAGAGGGATTATTTCCCCACCAAAAGACTATTGATGAATCAGGAAACAAGGGAATTGAAGAGGAACGTAGGCTGGCTTATGTTGGTATTACTAGAGCAAAGAAAAGGTTAGATATATCAACTTCGCTGACTAGAAGATTTCAAAATAACTGGATGCCGTCACTTCAATCAAGATTTATTGATGAGCTAGATGAAGACTTAATTAAAAATGTTAGCCATATATCTGAACATACCAATCCATTTAATAATAATTTTAATGAGTATAATCAAGACTCTGACTTTCTACCTAAGAAACCAAAATTTATAGGTTCCAATAAAAATAAAGAGAGCGGCTTTAAAACTGTTATGGACATTGAAGCAGAAGAAAACATAAGAGATATAAATGATGATATTATGCTAAAGATTGGACAAAAAGTAGAACATGAAAAATTTGGCCTTGGTACTGTAAAGCATGTTGATGGACCCAAAGTTCATGTTGACTTTGACGACCATGGAGTAAAAAAATTAATCTCAGACTTCCTAAGTCCATGCTGAGTAATGAAAATAAATTACAACAACTTCGCATACAAATGCAGGATCAAAATATTGATGTTTGCCTAATAAATCAAACAGATGAATTTCAGAATGAATTTTTACCTCAATATTCTAAAAGATTACAATGGCTAACTAATTTTTCTGGATCAGCTGGCGAAGCTCTAATTACTAAAAATAAAGCTTATTTATTTGTTGATGGCAGATACACCCTACAAGCAAAACTTGAAGTAAATCAGAATGTTTATAAAGTCTATAATTATTCGAAAAAAACTCCTACTGAGATATTGAAATCTCTTAAGTTAAATAAGCCTAATTTTGGAATAGACGGGAATATTATAACTGTAAAAAAACTTAATCTTCTAACGTCTGAACTAAAAAAAAATATATCAATCAAATTACTTGAAAAAAATTTAGTAGATTTAATCTGGTATAGTCGCCCAAAGATAAAAAAATCAATTGTATGGCATCATAAACGTAGCTTTCATGGCACTGATGTATCCAATAAGATAACAACCATTAAAAAAATAATTAAAAAAAATAAAGCTCAATACTTATTTATAACATCTAATGAATCGATATGCTGGCTCTTAAACCTTCGTAGTAGTGATTTAGCCTACACCCCAATCTTTATGAGTCGTCTTATAATTTCAGATTCAGGGGAATGTTTTTTATTTGCCAATATTAAGGAGGGGCTAAAATTTCCAAAGGCAGTTAAGTTCCACCAAATAGAACTAAACTTATTGTCTAATTTTTTATCAGACACTATTGCAAATAAGAAAATAATTGCTGATCCACGTACACTCTCATCGAATACAAATGAGTTTTTGTTAAAGAATAAGGTAAAAATTAAATTAATTAACGATCCAATAGAAGTTTTAAAATCTCAAAAAAATAATTCTGAGATTAAAGGTATACGCGCTGCACATTTGCGTGATGGAGTGGCTCTAACTAAAGCTATCTTTTGGATAAAAGAAAAAGTTTTGAGGAAAAATTTAACAGAATTACAAGCTGTGAAAAAAATTGATAGCAACAGATTAAAAAATAAAAATTTTTATTCGCTAAGCTTCCCTACTATTGCAGGTTCAGGCCCTAATGGAGCTATTGTACATTATCATGCTAACAAAAAATCAAATCGTAAAATAAAAGACACTGATTTATTTCTTATTGATTCAGGTGCTCAGTATCTAGATGGCACTACAGATGTTACAAGAACTATTTCTTTTAGAAAAGTATCTAATGAACAGAAAAAAATGAATACTCTTGTACTAAAGGGACATATTGCCGTAGCAACAAGTGTATTTTCGAAATCAGAAACTGGAAAATTATTGAATATAAATGCCCGTAAATATTTAAGACAACATAATTGTGATTTTGATCATGGAACTGGTCATGGTGTAGGTTATTTTTTAAATGTACATGAGGGACCTCAATCAATATCCTCTGTTTCTAAAGTAAAATTTTTACCCGGCATGATTATATCTAACGAACCTGGGTATTATAAGACAAATGAGTATGGTATTAGGATTGAAAACCTTGTTAATGTCAAAGTTCATGGAAATAAATACAAATTTGAAACTTTGACACTTGCTCCAATTGACAGACAACTAATAGAAACTAGCTTGTTATCGAAAAATGAAATTAAATGGCTGAATACTTACCATGAACATGTTTATATTAAGCTTGGAAAGTATTTAGAAACCAAAGAAAAAATATGGTTAAAAGCTGAATGTTCAAACTTATAGCTCTTTAGTAAACTCTAGCCATTCAGTCTCAGTAAATACTTGAACACCTAATTCTATAGCTTTATTTAATTTTGAACCTGGTTTATCTCCATAAATTAACATGTCAGTTGATTTAGTAATACTTGAGACTACTTTAGCTCCCATACGCTCAGCAATGGCTTTTGCTTCGGCTCTAGACATTGATTGAAATGAACCAGTAAATAACAATGACTTGTTTGAAATTTTTGTAACCTGTACTTTGATTATTTCTAAACTTACGTCACATATATTAAGTAACTCTAAAATTTCATTATAATTTACTTTAATTGAAATATAATTAACAAACGAATTTACTGCTTTAGGTCCAAGCCCATCTATATTATTCAATTTATCTATTAATAAATATTTTTCTGAAACTGCAATTGATTCTATAAAAATTTTTAACGATTTAAAATTTCTAGCAATAAGCTTGGCATTTTTTTCTCCAACATGTCTTATACCCAATGAATATAATAACTTGGATAGAAAGATGTTCTTCTTTGAATTAATTGATTTTACCATATTACTGAATGATAATTCTCCCCAACCCTCTAACTTTACTATCTTATCTTTTTTTTCTTCAATTCTAATAATATCTGAAAAGCTCTTTATTAATCCTGTTTGATGAAATAACTCAATTTGTTTTTCTCCTAAGCCATCTATATCTAAACCTGTTCTTGATACAAAATGTTTTAATCTCTCAGATTTTTGAGCATTGCAATCTAGGTCTCCACTACACCTAAGAACAACTTCACCTTTTTCCTTAATAACATCTGCATTGCATACGGGACAATTGATTGGTGCTTTAAAATGAGATTTTCTTTTTTTATCTTTATTGATAATTACTTCAATAATATAGGGAATAACATCTCCAGCACGTTCAATTAAGACTTTATCGCCCTCTCTAATATCTTTTTTTGCAATCTCATCAAAGTTATGAAGTGTTGCATTTGAAACTAGTACACCACCTACATTAATTGTTTTTAATCTTGCTACCGGTGTTAACGCTCCTGTTCTTCCAACCTGAATATCTATTTTTTCAATTTCAGTTACTGCTGTTTCGGCTGCAAATTTATGAGCTATAGCCCAGCGAGGAGACTTTCCAACAAAACTCAATCTTTTTTGAAGCTCTAAATCATCTATCTTGTAAACAAGTCCATCAATGTCATACGGAATATCATTTCTGTTCTTAAATATTTCATCATGAATTATAGACATTTCCTTAATTGATTTAGCGATTTGTAACTTTGGACTAATGGGTATACCCCAGCTACTAAACTCAAGCATAGTATTATAGTAAGTTTTACTAATATTCTGATTATATAAACCAAAACCATGAGCTAAAAATTTTAAAGGTCGTGTTTTTGTTACACTACTGTCTAACTGTCTAAGGCTACCCGCCGCTGCATTTCTTGGATTGGCAAACTTAGTATCACTATCTTTGTTTAAGATATAAAAATCATCTCGAGTAATAAAAACTTCTCCTCTAATTTCAATCATATCTGGAGGATTTTTTATTTTTAATTTTTTAGGTATTTCTTTAATTGTAGAAATATTTTCTGTTACCACCTCTCCAACTTCACCACTACCTCTTGTAACACCTTCTTTTAGCTCACCTTTTTCATAAATTAGATTTAATGAAAGACCGTCAATTTTGGGTTCTATAGAATACTCTAAGTTAGAATGTTTATTACCAAGAAAGTTTTTAACTTTTTTTTCAAAATTTTCCAGGTCTTCAAAATTCATTGCATTATCTAATGAAAGCATTCTTGAGGGATGGGTAAATTTAGTAAACTGAGCCGAGGCTACTCCTCCTACTTTATTTATTAGATCTATATTCTTAAGGATAACTGAATTTTCACTTACTAGATTTTTAAGGTTTGATAATAGTTTATCATATTCAGCATCACTAATTTTAGGTGCATCTAGATTATAATAAAGATTATTATGATATTCTATTTGTTCAAGAATGCTATTAGCATCCTTTATGATCTTTTTTGTATCCACTTATTTAGTTCGATTTTAATTCTTTATTAATTAACTCGTAAGAGGCTTTGTACCAATAACTATCTGGATAGTTATACCCAAGTGTTGCTGCATATTTTTCTGCCTGCTGATTAATTCCAATAGTTAAATATATTTCAACAAGTCTATGCAGGGCTTCTGGTACATATCTAGTTTGCCCAAACTTATTTATGATATCATTATATCTATTTATTGCCGCTATCCACTGATGATCATTTTGATATTGCAAGGCTATATTCAATTCTTTTCCAGCAAGTCGATCATTAATAATCTTAATTTTTTCTTTTGAATCATTTGCATATTCAGAATTAGAAAATCTATTTATAACTTCATTGAATGATTTAAGAGCAACATAAGTAATGGATTGATCTCTTGAAACATCACTAATTTGATTAAAATAATTCATCCCCTTCATATAGTAAGCATAATCTATTTCTTTACTACCTGGATTAAGAGCCAAGTATCGATCAATTACATTTAAACTTTCATCATACATGTCTGATCGTAAATAACAAAAAGCAGCCATTAACTGTGCTTGACCTGACCAAGTTGAATAAGGATATTGTCTTTCAATATCCTCAAAAATAATTGCGGCATCGACATAATCTTTCTTTTTTGTTTTTTTTAATGCGTCAGCATACAATATCGATAGTTTCTCACCTTCTGATTCTGGAACTACTAACTTGCCACTAGTACAACTAAATAAAATCAAACTAGATATAAAAATTATAGTTATAAGTTTTTTCATATATTGAATAAAATAGATAAGTTTCTGATGCTTATTTTATTGATTATTGACGAAGATAAAAGGCTTATCTTTTTTAGTTATAGATTAACTATGCCAATAGAAAGCTGGTCTGGAAGAATATTATAATCAGGTTGTTCGCTAAGAGATATTATTTCCCAGTTACTTGAGTCTGAAAAAATTTCTTTTACTGCTTGGTGCATAAGGCTATGGCCAGCACAATAAGCCTGGATATGCCCTAGGACACAATTCCCAGCTAAGAATAAGTCACCAATTGCGTCAAGTGCTTTATGCTTTGCAGGCTCATTAATTGTTCTTAAGCCTTCTTGATTAAGTGCTCCATCTTTACCAAATACTACGGCATTATCTAATGAACCACCTTTAATAATTCCATTTGCCCTAAGGTCTTCTAATTCTGTTTCAAATGTAAAAGTTCTGCATTCAGCTAAATTATTATTAAATGTATTTTTATTTATTGATTCTATGCAGATATTTTGTTTACCCACGATTGTATCTGGATAATTGATAGTATAATCAACCGATAACTCGTCACTAGGTTGTATTTTTACAAAAGCGTCACCTCTCTTAACCTCTATACTTCTCAAAATTTTAAGATATTTTTTTTTTGATTTAAGTTGTTTTAGGCCAATCTTTAAAAGAGCTTTGGTATACTCGATTGAGCTACCATCTAAAATTGGCATTTCACTTGAATCAATATCAATTAAAAGATTATCTAAGCCAAAAGCATGAAGTGCTGCCATTAAATGTTCAATGGTACTTACACTTAAGCCGTATTCGTTTTCAATAGTTGTACATAACTGAGAAGTTTTAATATTTTTAAGGGAAGCCTCTATTATGTTTTTATTACCTGGAAACTTACTATCAACTCTTTTAAATTTAATACCTGTATTTGCAGGAGCTGGATGAAGAGTAATTTTAGAATACTCACCTGAATGAAGGGAATGACCTTCAAATGAATAGGAATTATTAATAGTATTTTGATATGTAGTTTGCATTATTAATGAATATACATGCGTAAATTCTTACAAAAAACACAATGTTTGTTACCTATTATTTCAAACTAAATTGCTTTAAAAAAATTATAAAGCATTGATAAAACTGAATCTTTTTTATTCTTATTATCTTTTATATTATACTGAAATTCAGTGCTTAAAGCATAATTTAACATTCCAATGCACGTACTATTATTGGGGTTATCAATTATTGATTTTAATCCATGCACTTTTTGGGTTGCTCCAACTCTTATATTTTTAGCTTTAAAAACTTTAGTAGTTAGATCGATAATATCAGAATGTTTAGAACCCTCTCCTGTCAGCACAATATGGCTGCTAGCTAAATCATAGTATTTGCTAAGCTTCAATTTATTAAAAGCTAATTCTATGATTTCCTCTATCCGACATAAAATGATGTCTTTGATACGTATTTGATTATTATCTAGATTTTTTGAGCCAGTATCACTTCCCCATTTCAATCTCAACATATTAGCATCATCTTCAGAAATATTTAAAATATTTTGCAAATCACTATTTATGTATTTTAATCCAACGTCAGTACTGTCAAAAAAAACTAATTGATCATCAATTATAATAGTAATTTCAGTTTTATAATAATTTAGATCTAAACATATAACACCAAGACTAGACTCCATATCATTTATTGAAGCTAGACTACTGGCATAAGGTGCAAGTACACATTGTTTCATTTGTAAATCACTTGCATCTAATAGCTCGTTAATATCCTTAAGTTGATTTTTGCTAATACTTATTATGTGCCATTTTACCGTTAACATCTGAGCTACTATACCAATAGGATCTGATACGATCTTCTTATCGTCAACTTTATAGCTAATGGCTAATGTATGAATTGGAATTTCATTGTTTTCGTAAAGCTCTATAAAATCTTTAGAGTCATAAAATGATCTTATGTGCTCTTCAGTTATTTCAATATTATTTAAGAATAGTTCATGCGTAATATATTTACTAATTATTCCCTTATTTACACTTACTAAAGTACTAGTAATTTTTTGGCCAGCGAGCCTCTCATTTTCCAAGTGAGCTGACTTAATGTATGAAGCCAACAAACTTTTATCTAATAAATTTTCTGTATCCCATTTTCCATTTTTTTCAGACATGCCTAAAACTTGAATGATAGAACCTTGGTTTGCAATCTCGATTTCTTGGGCTGTAATGAATTTTACTGAGTTATGATCAATTTGCAGTGCGTTAATAAGATTCTTAACCATTAATACTATACCTCATCTAGGCCAGTCTTTAGTTTTTCGCCACCAGGAATTTTTATAGTAGCTCTACCAATTTCTCTAAGGTCTATTTCAATAATATTACTATTAAACAATTTTTGATCTTGTTGAAGTTGTTTAAGCTTTACTAATTGAATGGAACTATCTTTCTCAGGTAACTTTATTTTTATATTTTGCTTAAGAATTAAGTTCCATCTTCTATTTTCAATAAATTCTACTTCAATAACCATATCTAAAATTTTTGGGTAATTAATATTTATCTCACGAATTAAATCAGAAAAATTTAGATTTCCATCCGAGCCTGTTACTTTTAATAGCTCTGAATATTTAGAATTATCCGGCTTAAATGATATTTTTTCTCCATCATCATCAATTAAATACTTATTAATTCCATCAATAAAGATTGCATATGGTAAATTTTCAATTATTGAAACATGTATAATATCTGGAAATTTTCGCTTAATAGAAACTCTTTTTATCCAATCTAATTTTTTGATCTTTAGTTGATACTCTTCAAGAGGAAAATTAATAAGACTTTTATTTTTGTACCCTCTTATTATCTCTTCAATTAAAATTGAATCAGAAAAATTACTACCTTGTATTTCTATTTTTTCAATAATTGCAAAATTATTAACTAGGGAAGGAATTAAATTTAATACTGCGGTAATTATAAGGGCTAATAATAACGAAACTATTAGTATTGTATTATTTAAGTATTTACCGATTAACTGAAGCATCTTTAGCTATCCAATCTATTAAATTATCGAAACCTATACCATGAAATTTTGCAA
>CAJXYM010000032.1 GCA_913063045.1 uncultured Flavobacteriales bacterium
AGGCTTCAAGATTAACTAAAATAGAAAATAAATCTAAAGCAGATTTAATGATGATTAAAAAAAAAGATATTGAAACTGCAATAAATAATTTTGTTTAAATTGTATTTTTCGATCTATAATAATTTACAACAAATCTTCTAGTAAATTCATAAATCAATATTATAAACGTTACAAAAGTTATCATAGATATATAATTTAAAATTTTTAGATATTCTAAATACAGTCTATCTATAATATTTCTCTCTTCTAGTTGGATTTCATGTAAACGATTAGCAATTAAATGAACTTCTGGTTCAGAGATTTTTGCACATTTATCAAGGATGCTGTACAATTGAAGTTTATTATAATATTTAACTAGTTCAGATAAGTTTTTTTCTATCGCATAACAGTTAGCAGCTAAATTATTATAAACATCATTTAGTGTTAACCTATTTTTTTGATCTTGAGATTTTAAACTGTTATAGACTTTTGATTATATTCAACTATATCGAGTATACTATGTTATTCTTTAATAAATTTATTAAATGACCAATTTCATATTAAAGACAGTCTTACTTTATCTTTTGTTAAATCTGCCAACAGTATCTTTTAGTGATGAAAGTACCAAGCCTAGCCTTGTTACAAAACAGTACAAAGATTGGACTTTAAGATGTGTAAAAATTAAAACAAAAGAGGACTGCGAAATTACTCAAACTCTTCAAGTAAATAATTCTAATTTACAATTCACAATCGCTTATACAAATTTTATTAATGAAGAGAATGAACTTAAGCAAATAATAAACATAATAACACCATTAGGTGTAAATCTGCAAAAAAGAATTTCTTTAAATTTTCATAAAGGAACTAAACTTAATCTACCCTATACAAAGTGTGAGGTGGTTGGATGCATAACATCAGTAACAAATAATAGTAAAGATCTAGTTGTTGTAAACGTATTTGAACAAATTAAAAAAGCAATGATAAACTCAATATTTTTTGAAATAACTGTTAATGGTTTTAATAGAAATCCAATTAAAGTAAAATCATCTCTTCAAGGTTTTGAAAATGCACTTAAAGAACTTAACAGCTCAAAAAACTAGATATAGGTAAAAATAAATTTTATGAAAAATATTAAAAAATATTTTGGTATTCTTTTATTATTTTTTTTAGTTCTAATAAAAATTCAAGATAGCGACTTTGTAAGGAAGATTGAAAATATTTCCTATGATGCTTACCAATCACTATTTATTGAAAAAAATAATTTTGAAGAAGTGGTTATTATAGATATTGATGAAAAAAGTATTGGTGAGATTGGTCAATTTCCTTGGAGAAGAGATGTATTTGCAGATTTAATTCAAAAATTAAATCAATATGGTGTGTCAGTAATCTCCTTTGATGTATTTTTTAGTGAAGAAGATAAACAAAACCCAAAAAAAATATTAGAAGAATTTAATATTAAAAATGACACTATCTTTGATAGTGATCAAAAATTTCTAGAAAGTATCCAATCATCAAAAGTTGTTCTTCCTGTTCTTGGTGATATTTCAATATATAATAAGGATAATTCATCAAAACCGAAAACAAACATTATTTCAAAGGGTGGTGATCCATCTAATTACATTTATAGCTTTAAAAATAAAATTACTTCTTTGGAAAAATTTAATAACGCTGCAAAAGGAGTGGGGACTATTTCTTATCTAGATAGTCCTGATGGTGTTTTAAGGTCTGTGCCCTTGTTTTTAAAAATTGGAAATGATATTTGGCCAGCTTTAAGCTTAGAAACTTTAAGAGTCCTTCATGGTCACAAAAATATTTTAATTAATTCTGACCAAACAGGCATTAACTTAATTAAAACTAGAAAATATCAAATCGAACCAGATCGAAATGCAATTGTTTATATTAACTATAAACAATTTAATAAGGAAAACTATATTTCTGCTTTTGATGTTTTAAATCAAAATATTAATGCAAACAAACTTAGGGATAAAATTGCAATTATTGGGAGTTCTGCCCAAGGAATATTTGACTTTGTAAAAATTCCAAATGGCAAAGTAATACCTGGTGTTGAAACTCATGCTCACTTAATTGAAAATATTATTAACAACGATTTTATTGTTAAAAATACTTACACAACAATTGCTGAAAACCTTTTATTAGTAATTTCTTTAATTATAGCATTAATTATTCCAAATAAAATTTTACCAAAATTTAGTATTGTATTTTTTGCTGGTTTAATTTTTATCTTATTATCTTCAAGCGTCATTGTTTATCAATTTAATTATTTTGTAGATGTTTTTTACATAATTTTAAGTTCTTCATTATTATTTTTAACCACTCTTTATTTTAGATATTTAAGAGAGAATGAAATAGCCCTTGATAATGAAAAAAAACAAATTATTTTAAAGCAAGAAAGAGAAATAGCAGGTGAAGTACAAAAGAAACTTTTTCCAGAAGTTTTTGAAGATAGCAAATTAATTTATGCAAAGAATATACCTGCAAGAGACGTCTCAGGTGATTATTATGACTATATAAGAGTTAATGATAATGAAATATATTTCACCCTTGCAGATGTTTCTGGCAAAGGAATTAAAGCTGGTATTTTAATGGCTAATGCTTCTTCAGTTTTTAGATCATTAGCAAAACTAGAAAAACCTTTATCTACTATCGCTCGTTATGTTAACAATCAAGTATCAGACTCTTCTTATCAAGGTATGTTTATAACAGCTGTGATTGGTAAAATTAATATCCAAAAAAAAGAAATTGAATATATCAATCATGGGCATGAGCCAATAATGATTTTTGATAAAGATTATAATTTTGAATATATTAAATCTAGCTTACCTCCTTTGGGAATAATGAAATTTAATGATGACTCCTTTTTCAAAACTAGTATTAAAAATATTAAAGATAAAACTTTATTAATTTATACTGATGGTGTAACTGAAGGTTATTTAAAAAATGATGAAGAACTTGGTGCTAAAGGTTTTGAAAATTTAATTAAAGATAATAAATTTGATAATTCTAAAGATATAATTGATAAAGTTTGTGAAATTCTAGATAATCGATCTAAACTAAGAGACGATATAACCTGTTTAGGTATAAATATTTAAATAATTTATCTATTACTCCAAGAAATAGGTGTAACCGTTACCTTGTTTTTGCTTCCAATTGTTTTTACAATTCCAGTTGTTTGATTTAGACTTGAGACTCCATAGACTAATGTAATTTTAATTCTTCTATTGCCTGGTGTAAAATTACTTAAATTTATATTTTTATAGTAAACTTTAGCAAGCTCTCTTCTCCAATCATCCATTGTAATCAATTCTGTGCTAGGTGGTGTTATTGTTAATGGATTTGTTTGTGAAGAATAATTCATAGTTTTGGTCCATCCTGCTGACAATGCCCCATCACCAGTGGTTGGTACTTCCAATGTATCTTCACCACTTATAAAAATACTATTCATGCTACTGTCTGTATAAAAAGATATTTCTGCTCTTAAAGGCCCTGCTAAAACATTTATATCATTAACTTCCTCTATATCTGTATCTGTAAAATCACCTACACTTCCACCATATCTAACTATATAAGCCTCAATATCAGAGCTAGATGCACTTGATCTAGTTTTAATTCCTGGGATAGCTGATTGTGTGTATGTCAAATAATCATTATTATTAGCTGCTGGATGATTACTTGCCCAAATAGTAGTTTCGAATGGTCCAACCCTTACACTAGGTTCCGAGGATCTAACATTGGACTCATTACATGCAGATACTGAATCAATATCTGCTGAAGAATTTATCCTTAATCTCCAAAACTCTTTATCCTTCCAAGGACCAGAAGAATATCTCCAAAAACCTGATCTATAAATTCCACCTTGGCATTCATCTGTTCCATTAACCCATGCTTCTTTATTAGTTGTTATGCCTAAAGTACTTATAGCAGTTAAGTCTGATGTAGTTGTTACATTTGCAAGGTAACCTTGTAATCCACATAAATTAGAATAACTAGCTTGAAAATCTGCTTGTTGATAAGAATGATCAGAACTAGTATCTACTTTTTTATAATAATGATCAGAACCTGTTGGTTTTATTACATCTCCTATTGTAATTGAAATTTGTCTTACCCCTTGTGTAGCACCTGTGTGTTCAAAAGTGATCCCTTTGATTGTGTCTAAATAATTTTTACAAGATCCTTCTCCAGTGAAAGTAATTGCATTTGTATCATCACCAGTCACTGTTAAACCAAGATCACTAATATCACTTGGAGCTGTTAATGTATCTCCTACTTGAGCGCCACTTGAAATAGTAATTGTTGCTTTAGTAACTCTACGATCAAATAAATTAATAATTCTTTTTGCAGCTATTCTTGTTATTGGATCACCTACACTTTCAAAACCTCCATATTCTAAGATTAAACCTCTAATAGAGTAGTTAAAATTATCACTATAACTTGCATTCCAGTTATGTAAATCATTCCAAGTTAATTGTGCACTATTTGAAAAGTGAGTCCCAAGTAAATGTATACCATGTTCGGTTCCTGCCACATTATTTGGTTCACCTGTTCCATTCCATTTCCTAAAAGGCATTCCGTTTACAAAAACTTCTCCTATTTGTTGACCCGATGGATTTACCCTAGTCCAAACTCCACTATTAGCTGATGGTGAATCGGTTGCAGTTCTAGTAGGTGCAAAAGCAAGACCTCTTCCATCCCAGAGCATAGATTCTGGTCCAGTCATCCATCTCCACACAGGACATTCAGTACTAGTCACTGAGTCGTCAACATTGCTAAGGCTAGCATTGAAAAATAGCTTAGTCCTATTTCCATCAATTGCCTGACTATTTGATAAAGCAATTTTTGGATCTTTATAAAAAAGTTCTAAACCTGATTGTGTTTGAGTGTTATTTGCAGTAGTTGTCGACTGTAATCTATAAAATTCATTCTGAATCCCTTCTAACTCCCATAAATTTGCTGTGCTTGCAGTATAATCTGAAAATCCTGTACTGTTAATATTTTTTCTAGTATCTAAATCTACAAGACTAAATGTACTGTTAGAAATAACTCTAACTCTATAAAAACCAGTACCTAGTTGTGTCATTCCATCAACATTTAGTTGATTGATTATATCGATATCAGCTATCTTTATTATATCATCATGTGTTAATCCGTGATTTGAAGATGTTGTAATAACAGCAGGATTGGCTTTCGAAATTGATAAAATTGTTTTTGGCGAGATAGTTCCTGAATACTTTTCAACAATATTTCTTACATAGTTTGTCGTAGATGTGCTTGGTGGATCATTAAAAGTATATGTCTCTCCTTCTCTATACATTTGCATATCTTCAAAATCTCTTAATGCATTAAAATCTAAAGTTGCTTGAGCCGTATTATCTCGCTGCCTAAAGCCACCACATTTATTTAAATTAGTTTCAGAGTTTTGATTAGCAGATCCTGTTAGTCCTCCCATCCAACCATTTCCAACAGCTTTTTCAGTAATAATATTACTTTCTATTTCACTGGTGACAGTTGCTAAATACCCACTTTTTCCAAAATATTCTAATTGTCTAGAAAGTGAGAAAGCTTCATTCATTCTTCTATTTTTATCATTGTATAAATTTTGACTAGCATTAGGTGTTCCTGGAGCTCTTGCAGGAAATTTATAAAATTCATAAAAATGGTTATACCCATCTCGATGCTTATTAACATGTAGAGGTCCCAAGGAAAAAATAATCACTCTTTCACCTAACGAAGCTTCGTTAACACTTTCGTCCTCAATTTCATAATCATCAGGATCATCAAGAGTTTCCGCTACATCATCAGAAGCTACTATTGATGACTCATTATAAGGGTTTGTATCAACCGTAGGATCAATTGCTAAAGTATTAAAATATTTTATAGATTCAAAAGCTTGTTGCCAAAAAATCAAACCACCACATGGTGCATCACTTTCATTGCCACTATAAAACTGCCAAACACTAGGATTATAAATTGTTGGCGTTTGACTAATTGCCAAACTTGGTCCACCTAGAATAGTGCTGCCAGAAATATTTTTCCAAACTCTATTATTAAACCAAGTAAAAGAATCATTAACATAATTTGTGTTTGGATTCCAGTCAGTAGGCTTTTCACTATGAAAAAGTGTTAGTACTCCATTGGCTACATCCCATCCTGGATAATCATCAGTTAAATCTGTGTCAAAAGGTGTACCAGCTCCTAAAACATTTGGAGATCCATCGAGAATTTCATCATCTGTATTAAAATATTTTAAATAATCCTCTTCGGATACATACTTATCTTTTTCTATTGTGGCTCTTGCAACACAAATTTTTGTATCCTCACTTAAGTCTTTAAGATCGTCTGTATCACCATCTCCATTATCATCATGGTCTAATCTAAAAGAGTCAAATCCACCATATTCAACAACATAGCCTGTAATACAGTCTAGACCACTACCACTACAATTAGGTATTCTATGCAGATCATTCCATCCTCCATTAGTTCGTCCACTTCTATTTATTTCCATGTCCGAATAATCTTCACCTCCATTTCCTCCATTAGGTTCACCACTTTGCCATGAAGTAAAACTCAATGCAGACCCCATATCTGGACCTGACTCAGACCTCATTGTACCTCTATTTCTCCAGTCTGAATTTGCTAACCATAAATAATGCTGATCACTTGAACCGTCTAATCTTGATCCATAATAATTTGCTCTATTTTCACCTGCAGCAACATGAAAAGGAATTACATCCGTGCATCCTGAAGCGATACTGTTATCACACATAACCGCATCTTTTATAAATTCATTTTCAGCAGCAGTTTCTATTGAAACTAAATATCCTCTCATACCTCCACATGTTGATTGCTCTGCTCTTCTTTTTGCTTCCCACCAATCAATTGAATCTCTATTGTAACCTAAATCACTTGTTATATTTGGTGCTGTTGAAAAATATTTATAATAATGCCCATAACTTGCATCTCCAGAAGTTGATTTAAATTGCACACCATCACAACCACTTCCCAAAATTTCACTCCATTCTTCTTCGTTAAATTCATCTCCTGATGCTGTGCCTGCGTCTTTTTCCAACATCCATAACTTACCATCTAATTCAACACAGGCTCCTTCGTTATAGGCAGTAGATTCACTATATTCGATAAATGTTGTGGAATTATTGCATTGCTCCATTGATCTTTTAAAAGCAAAAAAATCCGTGTTGGTAATACTTGTTTCTTGGATAGTGATATCATCTTCCACTTCTAAATTTCCAACTAAATTCTCCAGAGAAACTATTAGTGGTGTTCCTTCCTGACCTGACACTCCATTTAAATCTTGAGGTGTAAGAACAACATTTCCATCACCAACATCTCCTTTTTGAACAGGTGCAGATACCACAAGCTTTAAAGGTATAATTTGACCTTGAGGACCATTACCACAAGAAAGAATTTTATAATAAACTGAGTCTTCTCCTGGTGGAACATTTATACTAGGAACACTATCATCAGTTGATGTTACAGGATAATATTTTATTTCTGTTTGCCATAACGTACCTACAGTGCCTAATCCATAAATTGTAGCATCATTTAAATCATCAGAGTTTCTTGATGTGTTATAATCTTTTGCAATACTTCCTGTTCCTTCATTAAATTTATAATAAGAAACAAGTCCAGGTTC
>CAJXYM010000033.1 GCA_913063045.1 uncultured Flavobacteriales bacterium
ACATTACTAGGTACGGATGTAACAGTAACAATTAACTCAATGGGAGTTTTCATTGACAATGCAATGGTAACTGTAGCTGATATTATTGCAGATAACGGTGTTGTTCACGTAATAGATGCAGTTTTAATTCCAGCATCTCCTATAACAACAGTTTATGATGTTGTAGCAAACTCTACTAACCATACTACATTAAAGGCAGCAATTGATGCATGTGGATTAGATGGTTATTTATCTGGAGCAGGACCATTTACATTATTTGCACCAACAGATGCTGCTTTCAATGCTTTACCAGCAGGTACAGTTACTGCATTATTAAATGACCTTCCTCAATTAACAGATATTCTAAAGCATCATGTAGTAGGAGCTACTGTATTGTCAGGGTCATTAACAAATAATCAAATAGTAACAACATTATTAGGTACGGATGTAACAGTAACAATTAACTCAATGGGTATTTTTATTGACAATGCAATGGTAACTGTAGCAGACATAGTAGCTGATAATGGTGTTGTACACGTAATTGATGCTGTATTAATTCCTGGAGTCTCAGCAATTGATGATGTAAATGAAATTTATAACACAAATTACTTATACTCAGTAGATATTCTTGGAAAGAAAGTAAATAGAGATAAAAGAAATCAAATAGTATTAGATATTTTCGAAAACGGAAAAATAATCAAAAGATATAATCAGTAGTTTTAAGTTATTTAGTTTAGACTTAGAGCATAGATTACTTATCTAAATATATTTTAAGCCCTTATAATTAACAAATTATAAGGGCTTTCTTTATTCATAAAGTTTTTATTATTATAAAAATTAATAGCTTACGCTAAAGACTTATTAATTAAATTTGAAGACATATTATTAAAAAAAAACAATTACCTAATGTTTGGAATATTTAAAAAAAAGTCAGCAAAAGAAAAGCTTAATATAGAATATAAAAAAAAGAAAGAACAAGCTTTTAGGCTATCTAAAACAAATAGAAAAGAAAGTGATAAATTAGAAAAGGAGGCTAGTGATATTCTTGATAAATTAGATGTTCTTGATAAAGAAGAGACATCTTAATAGATTTTTAAATTAGCCTTAATAACTAAAACAATATTTTATGCCAAAGAATAAGGCAACTATTTTAAATGCTTTTAAAGATTTTATATGGCCTAGAAAAGGAATCATATCTATTGGTTTAATTCTTATTGTAATAAGTAGGTTAGCCAGCTTAGTTCTTCCTTTGAAAAGTAAAGAGCTACTCGATGATATAATTCCTAACAAAGATTTCGATGCGCTCTATGCTATGGTTTTTCTTGTTTCTGGAGCTATTTTGTTACAAGCGATTACATCATTTGCACTTACTCGTCTGCTAAGTGTTGAAGCACAATTATTAATTTCAAAATTAAGATCTAAAGTTCAAAAAAAAATCCTTTCATTACCTATATCATATTTTGATAATAATAAATCTGGGGCATTAGTCTCAAGAATAATGAGAGATGTGGAAGGAGTTCGTAATCTTGTAGGGACAGGCTTAGTTCAATTGTTTGGAGGAACAGTGACAGCAATTATCTCATTTTTTTTACTTATTAATATTAGTGCTAAAATGACCTTATTTGTTTTGTTTCCTGTTCTTCTATTTGCTTTAATTGCCCTTAAAGCTTTTGCATATATCCGTCCTATTTTTAGAAAAAGAGGCGTTATAAATGCTGAAGTTACTGGAAGACTAACAGAAACTTTAAATGGAGTTCGAGTCATTAAAGGATTTAACGCTGAAAACCAAGAAAATCTAAATTTTGAAAAAGGGGTAGGACGATTATTTCAAAATGTTAAAAAAAGTTTAACTGCTACTGCTATTATAACCAGTTCATCTGCATTTTTATTAGGCCTTGCATCTGTAGGGATAATGGGTTTAGGTGGTGCAATGATAATTGATGGTACACTTACTACGGGAGACTTTCTATCTTTTACTTTATTACTTGGTTTTATGATTACTCCCATCATTCAGATGAGTAATATTGGAAGTCAACTTACCGAAGCTTTAGCTGGTTTAGATCGTACTGAAGAAATTATGAATATTCAATCTGAATCCAACGACGCCTCTAGAACAATTAATTTAAAGAATATAATTGGAGATGTTGTATTTAATAATGTTTCCTTCTCTTATGATAAAGGTAAACAAGTCTTACATAATATTAGCTTTAAAGCAGAACAAGGATCAGTAACTGCACTTGTTGGATCTTCTGGATCTGGAAAGTCTACTATTGCTTCTCTAGTTGCTAGCTTTATTAGTCCTGAATCAGGAACTATTACTATTGATGGAAACGATATTTCTAAAGTTAATTTAAATTCATTTAGAAGCCAATTAGGGGTTGTTCTGCAAGACGATTTTTTATTTGAAGGGACTATTAGAGAAAATATCTTATTCCCAAGGCCAAATGCTAGTGAAAAGCAAGTTTCTGAAGCCGTTAAGTTAGCCTATGTAAATGAGTTTACCGATAGGTTTGATGATGGCCTGGACACACTTATTGGGGAAAGAGGTGTTAAACTCTCTGGAGGACAAAGACAAAGAATAACTATTGCTAGGGCTGTTTTAGCTGACCCTAGGATTTTAATTTTAGATGAAGCTACTTCTAATTTGGATACTGAAAGTGAATCATTAATTCAAAAGAGTTTAACCCACTTAATGCAAGGAAGAACAACTTTCGTTATTGCTCACCGACTCAGTACAATTAAACAAGCAAATAAAATACTTGTTATTGAGAGAGGAGAAATTGTAGAAACTGGTACTCACGAAGAATTAATAAAAAATGAAGGAAGGTATTTTAATTTATTTACCTACCAAAGTATTATATAATTAGGTTATTGATGATTAAATAAACTGACAATCATATATTTGCCTATCAGTATCTTTAAATTTAATTACTTGTAGAAAATAATGATAGACTTTAATGAAATTAACTTAAACAAGCAGCTGAAAAATGCTTTAGCTGATTTAGGTTTTCAACATCAAACTCCTATTCAGGAGCAGACCTTTTCTAAGATATTATCTGGTAATGATCTTGTTGGGATTGCGCAGACTGGTACAGGAAAGACGCTAGCCTATTGCTTGCCTTTACTTCAAGAATTAAGCTATTCACAGCAAAAGAATCCCAGGATATTAATTCTAGTACCTACCCGAGAGCTTGTTGTTCAAGTTGTAGAAACACTTAAACAATTAACTGAGTATATAACCTGTAGAGTTGTAGGTGTATATGGAGGTACTAATATGAACACACAAAAAAAATGGCTTGAAGATGGTGCTGATGTTATAGTGGCAACTCCTGGAAGACTTTATGATTTAGCTCTTTGTCGTGCATTACAGTTAAAAGGAGTTAAAAAGTTAGTAATTGACGAGGTAGACATAATGTTAGATTTAGGTTTTCAATTTCAATTAACTAATATCTTTGAATTACTTCCTTCCAAAAGACAAAATATAATGTTTTCCGCTACTATGACAGATGATGTAGAAGAAATAATTGATGGATTTTTTAATAATACTGAAAAAGTTCAAGTTGCTTTAAGTGGTACTCCTTTAGATAATATTACTCAGCAAAAATATTCAGTACCTAATTATTACAGTAAAGAAAATTTATTAGCAAAACTTTTGAGAGATAGTGATATTATGAAAAAAGTTCTTGTATTCGTTTCAAGTAAGAAAATTGCAGATAGGTTGTACGATGCAATGTCGGAATTTTATATATCTGATTTAGCTGTAATCCATTCAAATAAGTCTCAAAACTATAGATTCAGGTCCATCAATCAATATGATGAAGGTAAAGTAAGGATTCTTATTGCTACAGATATAATGGCTAGAGGATTAGACTTAACTAAGATTTCTCATGTAATTAATTTTGATACACCAACGTTTCCTGAAAATTATATGCACAGAATTGGAAGGACTGGAAGGGCAGAGGAAAAAGGAAATTCTATTTTGTTTTATACTGAAAAAGAAGCTTTATATAAAGACAGAATTGAGGATTTAATGCAAATAGAAATATCCAAAATTGAAATCCCTGAAGATGTTGAAATTACTCAACAATTAACAACTGATGAGCATAGGGCTAATGGTAAGAATGTTTTTAGAAATATTAAGAAAGTTGAAAGAGAAAACTCTGGTTTTCATGAGAAAAGTGAAAAAAATCAGCAAGTTAATGATAGAGATCAGTGGCGTAAGGAAAGAGCTAGAAAATATAAAAGACCTATATCAAGAGGAGATAAAGGAGTAAATTTAAAGAAGAAATAATAATGCTCTCTAAAGATTTAGTTTTAGATAAACTAAATGATAAACTAGTATCTAAATTAGAATCTTTAAAAATTAGCTTAATTCAAACTATTGAGTCTAGGAATTCTGATACTAAGAGTAGTGCTGGAGATAAGTTTGAAACTAGCAGAGAGATGGCTCAGATTGAAATTAAAAAATTAGATGATCAAATTAAAAAAACACAACAGTTTTTATTTGATTTAAAAGCAGACACATCTTTACTTATTAAAACTGATAAAGGTGTTTTTTTTATTTGTATTGCTTATGGAAAACTAATTATTAGTGAAGATATTCAAGTGATTTGCATATCTAATTTAGCCCCAATAAGTAATTTTCTTTTAACAACTGAAATCGGCATGTCTTTTAATTTCAATAAAATTAAATATACAATGAAAGGTAAGTAATTTTACTTTTTTGAATAATATTGAGCTTTTTTATACCTTTATGTACTTAAATTAAATGTATTTATTGTGAGAAAAATAGTATTACTCTTTCTTTTATTTCCCTTTATTGCTTTAAGTCAGCAAAATATTAAGAAAGTATTAATTATTGGCATAGATGGTTGTAGAGCAGATGCACTTGAATTAGCAAATACTCCAGTTATAGATAATCTTATTCAAAATGGTATTTACAGCCCTGATGCACTTAATGATGATATTACTGTTAGTGGTCCTGGATGGTCTGCAATTTTATGTGGCGTATGGTCGGATAAACATTTATCTATTGATAATAGCTTTAACAATACCGATTATTTTAATTTTCCTCCAATTTTTAAATATGCTGAAGATTTTGATGATAATTTAAATACAGTTTCAATCTGTAATTGGAATCCTATTAATGATAATATTGTACAAAATTATGCTGATTTTAAATTAAATGTTTCCTCTGATTATGATGTAAGTTCAGAAGCATCTACATATATTACTAATAATGATCCAGATTTAATTTTCTTACATTTTGATGATGTAGATCATGCTGGACATAATTATGGTTTTTCTCCTAACATTACAGAATATATAACATCTATTGAAGCTGTTGACGATTTACTTGATCCTGTAATGCAAGCAATATATCAAAGACCTAATTATTTAAATGAAGATTGGATTATACTTGTAACTAGCGATCATGGTGGAGTTGGTACATCGCATGGAGGGACAAGTATTGAGCATGAAAATGTAGTAGTTATTGTTAGTGGTGACAATATACAACAGCTGGTAATAGAAAAAGATAGTTCCCTTATTTTAGATAGTGTCTATAATTGTTTAAGTGACTCCGTGGAACTAAAATTTGATGGTATAGATGATTATGTGCAAATATCTACTGCTTCTCAGTTTGATTTTGGAGTTAATCAAGACTTTACTATTGAGTGTCGAATAAGGACTAGCACTTCGGGAGATGTAGCAATTGTTGGTAATAAGGATTGGAATTCAGGAAATAATAAAGGTTTTGTCTTTTCATTTAAATATCCTTCTGGACCAGAGTGGAAAATTAATATTGGTGATGGAGTTAATAGAGCAGATATTAATACTGGAGGATTGATTGCGAATAATCAATGGCATACACTAAGTGTTAGCTTTGATAGAGATGGTTTTATGAAGATGTATGAAGATGGACTTTTAATAGATTCTGCTGATATATCCTATGTAGGCGATATAACCACTAATTCAGGCCTATTCTGTGGTATGGATATTTATCAAAATTATCCTTTTAGTGGTTCGGTATCTCAGCTAAGAGTTTGGGATACTATTTTGAATAGTAATGATATTCAATCCTGGTACTGTAATGACTTAAATCCTACTCATCCTAGCTATAATAACTTAATAGGATATTGGCATATGAATGAGGGAGGAAACACGGTATTATTAAATGATTTGTCAATAAATAATAATAATGCTATTGTAAATGGTGCTTCTTGGTATAATTATGATTCTTTATGGGTCTACGACTATTCTAATACCCCAAGAATTGTTGATGTTCCAGTTACAGCACTTAATCATCTTTGTATCCCAATCAATTCTTCATGGTTGTTAGATGGGGTAAGCTTAACTCCAAATTGTTTATTAAATAATTTTGAAGACATTAATTTTAACTCAATACCTTTAAAGATTATGGATTTTCTTGGTAGAGAGGTGGATGTAGGGAAAGATGTCCCTTTAATTTATTTTTATAATAATGGGGTAGTAAAAAAGAAACTTATAATTGAGTAGTTTTTATATAAATAAATGTGATTTATACTCCGATTAGTTTTTATACTTAATGATTAATGTTTTTAAATTAATTATTTTTGTTGCTAATTCTAATTAATGTACATTTTACACTAACTAAAAAATAGTTCTATGAAAAATCTTATTTTATTTTTATTCTCAACTCTTTTATTTATAAATGTTAATGCCCAAACAACAGCTCAGGTTACTTTTCAGGTTGATATGAATAATGTGACTAGTTCATTTACAACTCCTGAGGTTAATGGTACTTTTAATAGCTGGTGTGGAAACTGTTGGGCAATGTCAGATTCAAATGGTGATAATATTTGGGATATTGTTGGGACAATAAATATAAATACAGATTATGAATTTAAATTTTCTGCTGATGGTTGGGGGATTCAAGAGAACCTGCTTCCTGGTTCTCCTTGCACGGTTACAAATTTTGGCTTTACAAATAGAACTTTAAATGTTTCTGGGGATACTATTTTGCCTGTTGTTTGTTGGGAGTCTTGTTCTGATTGCAGCTCTGGTTCTTCATCTTATAATGTAACTTTTGAAGTAGACATGAGAAATGTAACCGATACGTATACAACTCCTGAAGTTAATGGAGACTTTAATGGTTGGTGTGGAAGTTGTTGGGCGATGTCTGATAGTAATAATGACAGTATTTGGGAGTTTACTACAACATTAGCAGCTGGTGATTCAATAGAGTTTAAGTATTCTGCAGATAACTGGAATATTCAAGAAGATCTTGATTCAACACTA
>CAJXYM010000034.1 GCA_913063045.1 uncultured Flavobacteriales bacterium
ATATAACTTTGACATCACCCACTGTTTCATCTCATCTCTAGAAAATATAATTATTTTTTTAGGATTATATTTTTTTAAAGTTAATTCAACAAAGGAATGGCCAAAAGAGCCCGTACCACCAGTTAATAGAATTGTAGAATTTGTTAACATTTACATACCGCCTTTAATTTAAAAATTTTGATTTTATATGCAAGATAGTATAGAAGCAAAAAGAAGCAAAAACATCTAAATAAAATAATAGATATGAACCATCTGTACTTTCTAATAATTTCTTTTGTCTGTATATTGTGTTAATGTAATCTCTGGGCTTAATACTTGATGTATATGGATGGGTCATCCTAATATTCTCATCTAAAATTAGTTTAAAGCCTTTTTTTCTCAATGATAATGTAAAAAAAACGTCCTCATAATAACCTTTACCCTCATTATTATTTTCAGAACTGGGTGAGGGTTTCTTATCAATAGCATCTTTATGAAACATTAAACAACTATGAAGCCACTCAGGTTCTATATTTTCTTGGTCATCTAAAACGAGTGGGAAAATTCTTCCAGATTTTAAAATAGACATATTTCTAAGCTCTTCAAATCCATTAATAATCTTAAAGAATAGTCTAATAAACTTTGAACTTTGATATAATTTTTTTACCCTATTGAAAGACATATGTTGACCATTAGGAAGAAGAGGAAAACCACAAACTACTTTTTTATTTGATCCAGGTTTGCTAAAGTGACGACAATAATTTCCAATAGCATTACTATCTAATATTAGATCATCATCAAGTTGTAATATATAAGCTGTATTAACCTTAGATAAAGCTACATTCCTTTGATAGATTTGATTTGCAAATTCTGAAACAATAAAAGATACATTATTTTTGATAAGAAGCTCTTCACTCACAGAACTAATGTCTGATTCATGAGTTCCACAAATAATAACTTCTTTAGGATTTACAATATTTTTTTGAATGCTGTCTAAAAATAATGGAATCCTATTGACACCATTATGAGATGCACACACAATAGTTAAATCTTCTTCTGCCTTTATAGTCACTGTATATTACTTTTTGGAAATTTAAACAAATAAAAATCAATAGATCTACTTTTTGCAAACTCTCCATCAATTTTGGCATTATCTCCAATAACGAGACAATCTTTTGACCCTTGATTAATTCCAATTTTATCCAAAACTTTCCCACTTGGTTTTAATTGGTTATCTGTTAATGGATGGCATATATACGTATCGCTTAAATAATTATCAATGCCTAAATCTTTAATTTTATTCATTTGCCTAATTGGGTGTCCATTTGTGACTATAAATATCTGCTTTCCCATTAAATGCATTTCTTTCAATATATTTCTTATGGAATAATCTTGTAATACACTTCCACATTTAAAGTTTTGATAATATTCAACTATCGTACTAATATTATCATTATTTACATTTGGAGATATTTGGTCAAACAAATTTTCTCTACTTTTTCTTTTCTGCATAATTCCCTTCCTGGCATAAATATCAGCATCAATATCACCCATTAAGTAGAACTTAGATGCAATACTTTTAAATGATAGATAATCAAAGATATCTTCTGAAAAAACCGTATCATCCAAATCGAAAATAAGTTTTTCATACTTTATTAAAACATCTGTTAGAGCTTCAAGTTGTATTTGACCAGTATCTATAGTAATATTCGCCATCATTTTTTATAGAAATATCATTTTTTTTATTATTAAGAAGATTCAATGTTAACTTAATCATATCCATACCGCCAAGAGCGCTAAATATGGCGCCACCAGACAACCTCGGGTTTACTTCAATTACATATAAATTTTTAGTTCCTTTTTCTTCAATAATTTGTACATTTGTTGGGCCAAATAAAGACAACTTAGAAATAATTGACTCAGCCAATTTAATAACTTTATTATTCATATGAATTTTAGATTCTATGCTTACTCCTTTTGTAACAATTCTAAGCCTTGCAATTGAATCTATAACTTTACCTTTGCCATCTGAAACACTATCAACACTGTACTCATCTCCATCAATATAGTCGCATACTAACCAATCATCAGAATTTCTAAAGGGGTTAATCATTTTTTCATCATTAACTCTAAATATATTTCTCCCTCCTCTACCAACTAAGGGCTTAATAATCTTCTCTTTGACTTTAGAATCAGCAGGAAGGGGAATATTATTTTCTATGGAAAAATTTTGAAATAACTTCTTATCATTGCAAATTTGTATTGACTTTTCAGAGCTGACTATAACTTTTTTTCTTAAAGCTGAATTATTGCTTAATTTTGACAAAACAAGTATTTCTTCGTCAGAGTATGGAAAAAATAAATCGAATTTATTGATATTGTTTATTAAAAAATTTACGTATAAATCTGGTTCTTTTTCTGCACTTGGACTTAGTAAGAAATTATTACCTAATAAATTTCTTGTAAATTGATTCTCCCTAATGTCAACCCCTAAAACTTCAATATTTAAATTTTTAATATAATTGAAATATGAATGAAATATAGGACCGCAAGCCCCACTGAGCATGATTCTCATTATTGTATTTTTATACGATTAACATAAAAGGCTTCTGCATAATTTACTCCAATTTGCATCCCTCTATACTGAGATAAACACTTAACACCTTCTGAAGATCTTGAATGAGGAAATTCTCTAATTTCACCATCATAAATCTTTATTGCATCTATTTTTTTAGTCAAATCATCTTCAGACAATTCGACAAAAAAACTTGGTTTAAATGGATTCTGTAAGTTCCATTCTGTACTAGATAAAATTTCAAAACTTAGAACATTCATGTCAAAACCAATTACAGGTCTTGTTGACATATGGACAGAACGAGAAACAATTCTATGGTCATTATTTGTATCCTGAGAATAATGACTTAATATAATAGTAGGCTTAAAGGATAAAATCTTTTTTTCAATAATTTTATTAATATCGATAATATCAACACTATCAAGTCTTCCACATGGAAGGTTGTTAAATTCAATATCGGTTATATTAAAAAGGCCCAAAGCTTCTCTTGCACAATCTTCTCTATGATTGATTTTTTCTAAAACCAAAGGAGTTAATTCAGGTGTATCAAAACGGCAACTATCGCCCTCAGCAATAAATACTATTGAAGTTTCAACTTGATTGGCATATTTTGATAATAAGCCTCCACACCCTAAGATTTCATCATCTGGGTGAGCTGCAATAATTAGTATTCTGTCCTTATTATTGATAACCATTATAGAAAGCCTTTTTTAATATTAATATTTATATTGGGTTTAATTAAATATAGCAAACTCAAAAAGCCCATACCCAAAAATAACTTATTGAATATATATGCATGCCTCAGATAAGTCCCAAAATTTATATCAAACAAGTTAGTAATATACATGCAGGAGAAAACTATAGTTACGAAAAATAGTCTAAATAGTTTTTGTGATACTAAAAAAAAGAAAACTGATAAAGCTAAAATATAACTAATAAATGTCTCTATCATGAATATTATCTTAGCTGGTCTACTGCTATTCATATCGATAATTTGAACGATATAAGGAGCAAAAATAGTTGAGGGCAGGTGAGAAATAAGTACTTTTATCTTAGAATCCATAATATCAATTTTAGAGTTATAATTAAAAGTTGCATTGGGTGCTACGGTCAAATTACTAGCCTTTCTATGTTTAAGTTCTGCAAAAAAACGGATAATTAATATTCTGACTTTATTTTGTTGAATATAAAATGTGTTCTTAATTTGACCAATTACATTATTTTCATTGTTATAGTTTTCTTCATCCAAAGAGGCAATTTTTGACTCCGCTATAAGTATTAATTCTTGAATTTTTAAGAAATCTTGATCAACCAAATCGAGTTGCGGCTTCGATTCCTCGAGAATTTTTAATAACTCCTGATTACTTGATTCTTGAATTTTTAATAACTCCTGATTACTTGATTCTTGAATTTTTAATAACTCCTGATTACTTAATTCTTCTTGAATTTTTAATAACTCCTGATTACTTGATTCTTGAATTTTTAATAACTCCTGATTACTGAATTCTTCTTGAATTTTTAATAACTCCTGATTACTTGATTCTTGAATTTTTAATAACTCCTGATTACTTAATTCTTGAATTTTTAATAACTCCTGATTACTTAATTCTTGAATTTTTAATAACTCCTGATTACTGAATTCTTCTTGAATTTTTAAATCATTTTGATTGTTTAATTCCTTTTGATTATTTAATTCCTTTTGATTATTTAATTCCTCTTGAATTTTTAATGCTTCTTGAATTTTTAATGCTTCTTGAATTTTTAATGCTTCTTGAATTTTTAATGCTTCTTGAATTTTTAATGCTTCTTTAATTTTTAATTCTTGAATTTTTAATGCTTCTTGAATTTTTAATTCTTGAATTTTCAATTCTTCTTGAATTTTTAATTCTTGAATTTTCAATGCTTCTTGAATTTTTAATTCTTCTTGAAATTTTAATTCTCTTTGGTTTCCCAAGAGCTCTCTGACTTCCATTCTGGCTTCATCACCCATTACACTCATATGTGAATGAGTTAATTCTGTGTCGATATCATAGACAACATTATTAACATATTTATCAAAGCCAACGTAAAAATAAAACACATGAATAATAAGAATTATTAGCAGTGAAAATATACTCTTATAAGAATTTGATCTAATTACTACTAAAACAATTAAAAAACAGAATGCCAATCCAATGAGTAGAGTTAGATAAGGCACATAGTGCATTCTGGAAATTGATATTAAAAAGGCTGAAAAGATGTAAAGACTTATACTCACAAGTAGACTAAATGGTTTATTCGCAAAAGCTCTAACAATTACAAGTAAGATAAGAGCAAAAGATAAATATGCAAAATTATCTTTATACATCATTAAAAGTGTAACCACTGATGATGGAAAACCTAGCACTACAATAGCTGCAATTACACCATATTTTTTGTCAAAAACTTCTAATATTTTTGCAAATGTAACAAATAAACAAGTACTTAGAAAAGAAAAGAAAAGAATACCAAAATATAGAGCAAGTCCAGTCATCTCCTCAACTCTATAAAAGAACCTTGCCCATGGAGGAAAACTATCATAAGCCCTAGTCTTATGTATCAAACGTTGCCACTGGTCCGCCCAATCGCCATGAATCAGTGTTGAAACCATATCATTACTATAGTCCCAGAAAACAACATGCAATAAAATGAAAAATAAAAATATGTACGATTTTCTTAATTCAAAAACCATTTTGATCCACTACTTGAAGGAATGATTTGTAATTCATAGGCCTAAAATAATCTTGACAAAATTTAACAGTCTCTTTTTTATTTACAAGTAATTGAGGGTTGTGAATTATAGATTGCAACTCAGAAATTGACAAAACCCTGTTTAATTCCAACACAGACATTATATCAATACTAATCTCTGCTTTTGTTTTTAAATATATAGGTATTAAATTACCCATAACAGCCCTAATTATTGCATTTGTACCTCGATATACAGCAATATCTGGAAGCTTCAGATCATCATCAAATTTGTTTTTCGAAATAGTGATATTAGCTGGCAATATTTTCTCTTTGAAAAAATCTAACTTCTCTAAATCAAGTAATGGATGAGACCTCCATACAAATCTAGATTTCGGGAATACATTGGCACACTCTAAAATAAATTTAAAAAATATTTGATACTCTGACTCAATGCCCTCTGGAAGAAAAAGAAAGGTTAAGTTCTTATTGTTATCTATTGTTTTACTTTGTAAATCCCCAAGTGAAGCTTTTGGAGATCCTAGAATTGAAGTTTCAACGCCATTTAAAGAATTAGAACTACTTAATATACTATGTGTAATGGCTCCACAACAAAATATATGGTCAGGGTTATATTTCTTATGAATATTTCTAGTTAAAGAATGCTGATATTTGTTTAGGACAGTATGTTGATAAGCATAACATAATATATCTTTATTAGCTTTTCTTGCACTAGAAAAAATAATTCTCTCTCTTGAATGACCCTCATAGGTAGTAAATACATATTTAGAATCACTAATCTTAACAATTTTTTCAATAAAAAAACCAATTCTAAGCGCCGACATTCCTGAAAGAAAGATGCTTGGCTTTGAAAGAACATTTAGTATAGATAATGCAACAGGATCTCTAAAAATTTTAGATCTAGTAAAACGATAAACTGCTATTAACAATCTAAACAATATTCTTAACTCATTTAATAAACCAGAGGATTTGGGGATGACAATTCTATCTATTTTATTTTTAGATAAGTCTTTTGAAAGTTGTTTTGAACTTACTGAAGTTTGATTTATAAGCAATATAATTGGCCTTATGTTTGAAAATTTTAATAAATTATTATGCAAACTTCCAAAATATTCATCATCTATATTGCTACATTGATTTGGATTAGTGATATGCGAAACTATAATTAAATTTCTTGAATCTTTATCAAAATTCAATGGGATATTATTAATCTTAGAATCAAAGAGTATGCTTTTAGTTAGGCCTAATGCTTTCTTTAATAAATTTACAGACCTAGATTTAAAGTTTTTTTCTTCATTAAAGATAAAATTATAGAGTTTTAAACATTGTGGATGTTCTCTCACTACATGCAACATTGGTATTGATACAACCTCATCTACATCAGATGCAGCATCAAGAATTTTATCGCATGCTTTGCATACTGTTTTGTACTGTTGTAAATCAATCAAAATACTATCTATCAATAAGCCATAAAAATTTCAAATTTATTCTTAATAAAAAGTGTGATTTCCTTAATAACAAGACCTGTAACATTATACAGAATACGAAAAAAAAATTACTCGTTTTCTCCTTGTTTAACCCACCATTGATTAAAAAAGAATTCATCTCCCAGATCACACTTTTTAAATAGAGAAAATCCAGATTCTGTTAAAATTTTATTGATTGTATCTGATTGCTCTGGAAAATTATAGTTAACCTCTAACAATATACTTTTTACTGATTTTAGTACCTCGCTACCTCCCTCTAGAATTAAATGCTCAATCCCATCAACATCAATTTTAATATAATCAGGCAAATCAACATTAAAGTTTGAGCTTACATCATCCATTGTTATTCCTGGCAATGAATATTCAAATTTTGCAACTCCTATATCTTTTCCAAACTGATCAAAATTTTCACCAAATGTTGATAAAGCACCGC
>CAJXYM010000035.1 GCA_913063045.1 uncultured Flavobacteriales bacterium
TTATGCCGACCAATTGATTTTGGAGCAGATATTGTTATTCATTCCCTTACAAAATATATAGATGGTCACGGAGCGACAATTGGGGGAATTATTGTTGATTCTGGAAAATTTGATTGGGCTAAAGAGCCGAATAAATATCCTATGCTTAATGAACCAGACCCCTCTTACCATGGAATTGTATACACCGAACAATTCGGATCTGCTGCTTTTATTGCCTGTTGCCGGGTTGTTCCTTTGAGGGAAACTGGAGCGTGTTTATCACCTAATAACGCCTACATAATAATGCTGGGGCTTGAATCATTAGGCGTAAGAATGGAACGACATTGCGATAATGCACTTGCACTAGCCAAATACTTACAAAGCCACGAACGTGTGGAATGGGTAAATTATGCGGCTCTACCTAATGATAAATATAATGATATTTGTAAAAAAATTACGAATGGTCAAGCATCGGGCATTATTAGTTTTGGCATTAAAGGTGGAAGTGATGCAGCAGCTAGATTTATTGACGCACTTCAAATGATTTTGAGGGTACTTAGTATGGGTGATGCTAAATCACTTGCTTGTCATCCAGCGTCAACATTACACAGACAATTAACTCCAGAACAGAAGGTTTTAGCAGGGGTGAGTGAAGATTTGATAAGAATTTCAGTGGGTATTGAGCATATTGATGACATTATTCAAGATGTTAAACAAGCAATTGAGGCTTCAAAAAAATAATACTCCTTGAAACTATTTTGGGATTAATATTCTCAGTGAGCAAGATAAAAAGATAGGTAAACTAAAATTACCTCAAGATTGTTTTGTTTGATACAAAGACTTAATCGTATGCTTAAATAAAAAACTAGTTAAATGCATAATCGTTATCATTATAAATTAAGCACTTAAAGCAGAGTAAGACTTAAAATTTCAAAAACTTTATTCTATTTAATTTTGACATGTTTTGACAATATTTTTAAATTATTCTTTTTAACTTTATTACTTTTTTTCCAACGCCATAAGAGATCTTTTGTTTTTTTTATCCTCCCTTGAAAATCATAAAGAGGTTCAGAATAATGATCTTGGGATTGAGAAAATAAATCATAGTTTTTATTAGGTAAATTAAGGATATATCCAGAATCATATCCACGAAGTTCTTCTACCCACTTTTTTATAAATAATGCATCTGTATCATGCTCAAGTGCCTGCTTCATAGGATTATAAATTCGAATAGTATTTATTCCAGTAACACCTGCTTGCATTTGTATTTGTGGGTAATGAATACCCGGTTCAAAATCTAAAAATAAAGTCGCCAAATACTCTGCGACTAATTTCCAGTGAATTAAGTAGTAATGGCATGCAAAACTGACTACCATCGCGCGCATTCTAAAGTTAAGATAGCCCGTTGACTTTAATGCTCTCATAGATGCATCTACAAGTGGGTAACCAGTTTGGCCATGAGCCCATAATTGAAAATCATTGTGAGCTTTATCAACAACTAGGTATGGAAAATTTTTGTACCCATGGTTTACAGGCTCATTTTCGATTGTAATTTCACTTTCGAATTTTTGTATAAAGTGACAATGCCAATGCAGTCTTGATGATAATGCTGCCATTGATCTTTTCCACCCAGGTCTCCCCCATGACTTCAACAGCTCTTTATAAATCTCTCTAATACTTATATTTCCATAGCTAATATATGGCGAAAGTCTTGAACAAGTAAGTCGACTTTTTTCTGGCTTAGAAATATTCTTAAAATATTCGATTCCTCTATCAATAAAAAAACTTTCTAATTCAAGATATGCGCTCCTAAAGCCACCTTTTTGATAATATGTTTTAGCAGAGAAAGTAGGTAAATTTTTTGGTGAAAAATCATAGTGTAGAATTCGGGCTTCTATTAGATTAATTTTCTCAATAGGGCCACGCATTACTTTATTCCAATGCTTTTCCCAATTTTTACGGTTAGTCAGCCCCCTTATAACAGCATTTGATTGATACTCATGCCAATTAATATTATATTTTGTAAATAATTGGTTCAGTTCTAAGTCCCTAGAGTACGTTATTTTTAAACCAGTTTCCTCATGGCTAAAGATATTTTTAATACAGTACCTATCAATTAAAAACTGAAATATTTCGGGTGCTTCACCAAAAGTAACAGTCAATTTTTTATCATGCGTTAAAAGTTCTTCATGAATATCAGATAATGATTGCTCTACAAATCTCCCATGGCGCTCATCGTAATGCACATCTTGCATTAATGATGGTTCATAGATATAAAGAATTAAGAAATCTTCTTGTTTTTGAATTGCATTATACAAAGGTAGATGGTCGGAAAGTCTTAGATCTCTTTTAAGCCAGACAATATTTGTAATATTTTGCTTAGACATATTTTTTTACTTGCCACAGATACATTAAATACACATAAAATTATTATTTCTTTTTTGACCATAAAATTCATAATTAGTTATTATTTAATTAAATAAATGAACAATGAGATATTTTATAGGACTAAAGATATAAATTAATAAGGATTAAATATGAATATTTCAACATTTACCTTGATGGCTCTTAAAACAATTCAGCAGGGTACGGTTGATCGAAAATCATCTTTTCGACTACCGATTCTCTCTACCTCAGTGAATAATAAAGTTTTTCAAAGAATTGTTGTTGCGAGAAATTTTAATGAGCATGATTGCTCATTATTAATTTTCACAGATCGTGAAAGTCACAAATACTACCAATTAAATCATAACAAAAACTGCTCGCTATTATTTTGGGACCAGAAGCAAAAATTACAGGTTCAAGTTGATGGAGAGGCGTCTATTTTGGAAAACAAAAAAACTCATTGGGATAAATTAAATGCCAAGCAAAGAGATGACTACAATATTATTCCTTTTCCAGGTAAGAAAATATCATCTGCTAAGGATTATGAATTTGAGAGTTCCGATAATAGATTTGAAGTTGTTAATGTTAAGTTTAGACAAATGGATATCCTTAAATTATCTTCAACTGGTCATTGCCGAGCTAAATGCATATTCACAAAAAATAGTCGGAAAGAACATTGGGTGGCACCATGATAATATACGGATGACGACATGATAATATATGGGTATTAATAAATATAAACCTTTCCTAAATCAACGTCGGGTATCTCGGTAATTGTTGCTAAATAAATAGACTTAATGAATAAATAATAAAGAGCCAAATTATAAAATGATAATATTTAATAAATTTCCGCTACGTATTAATAAATTCAGCATTATTATTTTACTGTTAATAACGTTATCCTTGGTCTTACTTAGTTTTTTTACAAGTCAAGAAATTAACTCAAAAAAATCTTTAAGTAAGGAATTAATTGCGACTAATTCTGCTCAACTCCAACTTGAAAGATTTAAGGTTTTTTCAAAAAAGTTTTTAATTGCTTACAATGAAAATCAATCCGTCGTTTATGCCGTTAAACGCAAAGAAGGTGGTATCCATAAGGTTTATCTAGATTCTAAAAATAAAAACCCTCTAATTGAAGAATTTATCGAATTACCTAAAATTAATTCAAGGAATAGTTTATTTGTTTTAGATATGTCGTTTGACAACAATGATATATATGTATCCTTTGTAGGTGAAAATTCAAAAAAGGATGAATGTAATTATTTTTATCTTTATGCATATAATTTAAGTAATGAGAATTGGAAGCGACTATTTAAATCTACCCCCTGCATACCTAAATTACCATTCCATGACATTGGAGGGAAGATTGCATTTAACGCAAATAGTATTTTTATTTCAGGGGGTAATATCTTTACTATCCATAAAAATGAGGAAATTATTAAAAATTATACTGATTTAATGGAGAAGACAAATATATTTGGAAGTGTTGTTAAGATTGATAAAAAATCTCTAAAATCTAAAAAAATATCTAACGGGCACAGGTCTCCAAGTGGGCTTTTCTGGGATTCTTCAAGAAATATTTTATGGGAAACAGAGCATGGTCCAAGAGGAGGAGATGAATTAAATCTTATTAAAAATAATCAAGACTATGGTTGGCCAAATGTGACATATGGAGAAAAATATCATAAAAAAAATGAGTCAGATTTTAATACTACCTATAATAATCATGAAGGTTATAAGAAGCCATTCCACACATGGGTACCTTCAATCGGAGTATCTCAGATAGGAATTATTGTCGGGAATGGCGAATTTTCTAATTACTGGGACAATAGTTTAATTGTTGCATCGCTTAAAGACAGAAGTCTTTACAGGCTTCGTATTGAAAAAGATAGACTTATCTATTCGGAACGTATCTATATTGGAGAGAGGTTAAGGTCACTCATAATCACCCCCAACCTAATACTTTCATCAAGCGACAAGGGAAACCTTTTAGTTATTAAGATAAGCAAAGATGGTTTAGCAGGGGGGCCATTCCCTCCCCTTAAAATTAATCCGTACAAAGATTAGCTGACTCTTCTACCGCCCTGTTAACAATAAATATAACCCATCCTTAAAATCAACGTCGAGTATCTCGGTTATGGTTGCCAAATAAATACAAAAAATATTGTTACGACATTAAGAAGCTATTTAATTATGTCAATAATTTATCTCTGTTTAAGTTGGTATTAGCCATGTTACTCCCGCCAATATTATTAGAACAAGAGCTAATACTAGTAATAGTTTATTAAGTTTCAATTAACCGTCACCAGAATAGGTATTAAGAATAGAAGTAGGAGTAATTTTTTCATATCCACAGCTTAATTCATATTTAATACTATTGAAAATATTTTAAGGAAATCTGTAATAAAACTTGATAATGCGAATGATTCTCATTATCATTTAGGATTGATTATCATTTAGGACATATATGAAAGAACTTCAGGCAAATATTTACAATACAGTAAAGAACATAGTTGGATACTCCAGTGCATCGCTTGCAGCAATATATACGATAGGACATATATTCATTGCCATGACTTGTACTTACTTAATTACAGGAGCAACCCTTGAATTAGCAGCAACAAATGCAATAGTTGAGCCATGCGTTAATGGAGTTTGGTTTTATATGCTTCATAGGGCGTATAATTCAATTAGGGGAGAAGCAAATTAATACTATTTTTTTTAATATTTGCTCTAATGCATCTGAAGACCTTAAATCACATTATTAAGAAACCTTCTAAGCGGCCTATCAAAGTTAGCGGTCACGACATTTGAAAGTAATAATGAACTAGCAAGAACTATTGGGAAAAGAGCCCATAATTCTATTTCAGAAAAAATAACTCTGGATATTAGTCCTACTAAAAAAATATGAATAAGATAAAGTGGGTATGACATTTCGCCAAACCATAAAATTATTTTTTGAAAACTGGTATTTAAATTAGTGAAATAATGTTCAACTGAAAGAAACGAATACACTAATATTAGTGACGGTATACCGTAAAAAATAAATCTGTACTCACCTACCTGTATGTAATTATTAAAAAAAATAAGTATTGCAATAGAAATAGTAGCTAAGCATATAGATTTTTTTAATGAGTTTTTAAACTTATACCGATGCCAAGTCTTAGCAAGCATCATCCCATATATAAATTCGAGAGAAAGTGGAGAAGAATAGAAGTTAATTGCGTAAGCTCCATCTAGTTCTAATTTTTGGAGTGTTAGAATTATTAGAATGATTATTAGTGATGTTATCAGTTCTCGATATTCATGAGAAAATTTCATACTCAAAAAAAATAATATATAAAATATCATTTCAAGATTAAGTGTCCACCCTAATTTTATTATTGGTAAGTATCCCTGGTCTTGTGTGCCCGGTAAAAAAAATAATGATTTGAGCATATGTTGAGTATCCCATACTGTGGACATAAAAAGGTCTGGAAGTAAAAAAACTAAAAGAGAAATAACGAATGTAAATAGCCAATAAATCGGAACAATTCTTATTAACCTTCTAGTTAAGAATTTATGCCTGTTACCTTCAGTAATGTATGAAATAATAAATCCTGATAGTATGAAAAAAATGTCCACACCAAAGTCACCAACTCTAAAGGTGCTTTCATACTCTAGTATTGAATGCATAAATACAATAAATAATGCGGCTAGAAATCTTGTAAATTGTATGCTTAGAATCATAATAATAAAGTGCTCTTGAATCACAGTAATCTTGAATCTATTTTAATCCTAAACCACCCTAAATTCATACATCTCATTTTGTATCAAACTTTGATAGTAAATAACTACCTTATTTCACTGGGCCCACTAATGTATCTCGGGGCTAATTGACGCAGTTATTTAGCTGCTAAGAATTGGTACATGAAGTGACACAGAAATTTATTTTTCAGAGAGTAGATGTAAAAAACCCCTATTAATTAAGCTTCAAGTGTGTCTGTAAATTTTCCATCTATACAGTAAACCCACCAAAACCCGTTTTTTTCGTTAAC
>CAJXYM010000036.1 GCA_913063045.1 uncultured Flavobacteriales bacterium
TGATAAAGCAAAAGCTTCTCAATCTGGAAGAAATATAATGGGAATGATAATGAGAGATGTAAGGCAGGCAGGATTTAGATATTTTGAGGATAATATTGCAAATTCAGATGAACCAGTAAGAATTACAGAGGAAATGGGTGGTCCTGAAGCGGATCAGATTTCTGACTGTGATCATATTCGAATTGTATTTGGGGGCGTATCATATGATGATAATGATGATGAAGTTTATGAAAGGTATAGAATTACATATTTTTGTAGGGCTTCAGAAATTTCTGATCCGGCTGGCAACGCTATTGCCACAAATGCAATTTATAAACAAAAAGAAAGGTTAGTGGATGGAGCTTGGGATATGGGTATAGATATTGCCGGTTCTTATGAAGAACAACTTATAACTGACTATGTTGAAAATTTAATCTTTATTCCAAAAGACGAAAATGCTGAAGCAATTGACCCACCACCAACAAACAACCCTGCAAATATGAACCAATCAAGAGTATATGATATAAGAGCCATTGAAATTGGATTGACAACTAGATCTTCGAAAGATTTTTACCGCGATGAATTAAGGGCAGATGGAAGCGCACGAACTATTTTTAATATGGATGACGATGAGGTGGAAAGTTTTAATGATCGTTTTTTAAGAGAAACAGTTGTGATGTCAGTTAACACTAGAAACATTGGTTTAAAATGAAAAATATAAAAGAAAAAGGTTTCGCTTTAATTTTATCTTTAGTTTTATTACTTGCGATGTCTTTAATGGGTGGAGCTTTGATATTAATTTCATCAGAGGATCACAAAAGTAATAACATAGTTGATGTAGGTCAGCAGACATTTTATGTAGCTGAAATGGCATTATCAGAGGGAGAAAGATATTTACAAAATCAACTGGCAGGTCCATGGCAGCCAGATGGTACAAGAGACCTAATAGCAGCAAACTTACCAACCAATCTTGAACCCGATTTTTTTGGTGATATGACTAGTATGCCTGAAGAAAGCCCACCCCCAGCCGTTAATGACAGAATTTGCCGAAATAGTTTTGGTGATTTACCAGATACTTTAAGAGTAATCGTTGCCCAAAGTTGGAACTTTGGCACCTTCCTCACAGATTCTAATATTCCTACTGGTGATGATTTAGAACAAGCTTATTTAAATAATTTTTATTATGAATATTTTATAACAAGATTGGGTGCTGCAAATTTTAAGGGAGCTGGAAGTAGCGCAAAGAGAGGTTCTGGAGGTTTGGGTTCAGGTAAAAATGGCATGGCTTACAGGGTTTATGGTTGTGGGATTTACAATGATACAGTCAATTCAGTAACAGTTGTCACTTTAGAGAGTATAGTTATACTTCCTTTATCATGATGAAAATTAAGATTTATAAAGTAACAATTTTAATTGTATTTTTTTTACTAAGCTCTTTAAATTTAGCTAATGCAGGATGTAATTTTAAAATCGAACTTGGCGAAGATATTAAAAAGATTAAAAAGATTATAGATACTTCTAACAGAGATGGCTTTATTTTAGAAAACTATTTTGCTCCATCATTAAGTGTTTGTCCTAATAGTATCAAAGATGAAAACATAATTATAAATTATACTTTCATAGATGATAGACTTGCCGAAATTAGGATGATTGTTAATAACGATGAAAATAACACAACTTCAAATCAATTATTATTAATGAATTATGTTAAGCAAACTTATGGTAACTTTGACACTGGTAAAAATCCTAAAATATATAATTATTTTAATTCTTGGAAAAAAAATAATAAAATAATCATATACTCAAGACTAAGAAATCAATTTAATATAATTCAAGAAGAACTTTTTATTACTAATAAAAAATATAAAGAAAAAATGAGTGCTATAAGATTAATGATTGAGAAAGGTGAGCATAAAAAATAGTCAATAATGAAAAATTTTCTTCTAATTAAAATTATTTTTATACTATTAATTTTTCCTAATTATACATTTGGAAAAGGATTGCCTCCTGGAACAGGCTCAAATGATGTTCCTGTTAATCTTTTAATATTACTTGATAGATCAGGAAGTATGGGCTGGAGTAAAGCTGGGGGTATTCACGAACCACAGGCTATAGCTGTTGATAGTGGCAATAGTAGCAGTAACAGCTATGTTGCAATGTCTAATTCAATTCTGAAAGTAGATTATAATGATGGAGGAGATGCAGAAATTGATGAAAACTGGTCATTTAAACCACGTAACTGGCCACATAAGTGTTTAATTGCTGACATCAGAGAGCTAAGAATTCACAATAATAAATTATATGTAATTGATTATACTAACAATAGACTTTTTAGGATCGATTTAACCTCAGCAGAATGTGACTGGTCAGTTCGGATAAATAATCCAAGATCAATGGATATAAAAAATAATATTTTATATGCGCTTGGAAATCAAATGTTGGTTTATGATTTAAATAGTGGAAGCCCTTCGGTAATTAATTGTACTTATATAGGTAATCTAAAACAAGATGGAAAAACAAGTAGTTCTATTGCTATAGATTCATCTGGTGGTAATCTTTATGCGCACGTAAATTCTAAATTAAAAAGATATGTGATTGGAAGTGATAAATGTCCAAGCACATCAAGGAGTAGCGTAATAGCTACACCAGGTGCAATAAGAGTTGAAAGCTTTGGTTTTCAACCGGGTAGTGACACCATTGGTTATCTACCAGAATACTCGTATGATAGACTTTATAAATTTACATTAAATGCTGATAGAACTAATGCAGATATGTTTAGAGCAGTTAATGTCGAATTTTCAGTAAAACCATCCACTGTAAGTCCAAATAAAATGTATGTGGATAAACTCTATGGATTTGATATTGACACCGTAAATGGTAGACTTTTTTTAGTAAGCAAGGGTCAACAAAAATCTGCAGTTCATGTAACCAATTATGAAATGCAGTTTATAAAAGAATTCACTACATCAAGAATGGCAGGTGCCAAAGAAGCAATTCTAGCATTAGTAAACGATAGTGGTTTAACTTCACATGTAGAATTTGGTTTGGGGGTTTGGTCTTCCGGTACATCATATACTATTTTTTCTGGATGGAACGACAAGGGAACAGCTGATGATCTTGATGATGATGTAGCTTTACCTTGTTCTAGTACAAATTGTTTAAAAGTTAAAGTAAATGAAGAGGGAGCCGAACAAATTATTAAAAAGCTTAAAGCACTTTATACTGGTGGGGGGACGTCTGCACAAGCATTTGCAACACTTGCAAAAGAATATCTCTTACACAAAACTGAATCACCGATTAAAGCTGATCTTGATTGTCAATATACACACGTAGTTATTATTGGTGATGGAGATTTTAATGGAAGTCCCTATTATAATGCTGATAGAGATGCTGGAATAGCTATTATCAAGGATTTATTTGATACTCATAAAATTAAAACTCATATGGTTGCGTACGGTGGTGGTATTAGCCCGACGGGTTTAGCTGATTTTGAAATGGTTGCTCTTGCAGGTGGGACTGGTAAGGGAAGCCGTAGTGATGGTGTTATTATTGCTGATACACCTATTCAACTTAAAACTCAGCTAAATGGTAGAATTACAGATATACTTGCAGATATCTTTGCTTTCACTGCCCCATCAATTCCACCAAATAAAAGTGAAGATTCATCAGCAGTTTTCCAATCTCAATTTATACATAAATCAAGAGAACAATGGCGAGGGTCTTTAATAAGAACTACAATTGACGCTAATGGAACTTTAAATACAACACCAGACTGGGATGCCAGTAAAAGGTTGTGGGACCCGGATAAGAGAAAAATTTGGTCTATAATTCCTGGAACGGATCATACTCTTAAAGTTAATAAGAATAATAATTTCAGAGCAGCAAATTCAGAGGAAATAAAAAGTTTATTAAGAGTTTTTAATTACAATGTTGAAGATTATCATAGTAAAACTGGATTTCCTGTTGATACTAGAAGATGTCATGGGATAGCTCCTGGAGTAGCAGATGGAAATAATGATGATATAAAAGGACTAATAAATTTTATAAGAGGACAAGATTATTTTGACTACGATGGTGATTGTGACTTAATAGAGAAAAGAGTCGATAAAGTTACTGGAGCAAGATCTTATTTAGGGGATATCTATCATTCTGAACTGTTAGTTGTTGGAGCTCCAGATGCAAACACTTCATTTACAAATAAATCACAAGAAGCCTACTGGAGATCTAAAAAAAATTATAAAGCTTTTGCAAAAAGATTAAAGAATAGAACAGAAATGATCTATGTTGGTGCTAATGACGGCATGCTCCACGCCTTCAATGCTGCAACAGGTAGAGAAATATGGGGTTTTGTTCCTCCATTATTAATTGGAATTTTACCTAAGATGGTTAGTAAAGCACTTAATAAATCTGTTGCTGGTGGAACCGACGCAATCTACGGAGTTGATGGTTCACCAATAGTTCATGATATGTATTTTAAATCACCTCATGACCTTGCTGAGGCATGGCACACTATTTTAATGGTACCTTATGGAAGAGGAGGAAATGGATTTTCTATTCTAGATGTAACAGCTCCACGTAGTCCTTTACATCTATTCTCTGTTTATAATGACTCAACTGGAAAAGTAGTAAGAGTTATAGATCACAATGGAATTTCTAGTGATCATGCATATGTTGGAAATTCTTACGTTATTAATGAATTAAAAGAAGCTAGAGAAGTACTTGTAAACTTTCAAGAAGGTGAAGGATCAGAACAATGTGATGATACAAAGAATAATCAATGTTATGAATCTAAAACTTGGACACTGGAAACTAATCCAAAAATTCCAGGACTAACAAAAGCTGATTTTACTGTAAAAAGAAATGATGCTAACTATAACAATTTTACTATTAGCTACGACGCTCGTGGAGATGTAAAATTTATTTTTGATGATAGCACGAAATTTGTTGCCTATAATGATGCAGAAAGTGATACTTTAGTAATTACAATTAATCCTGCAAATGCAGCTGTGGGCGTTCAAAGTGAACCTGGATATGATTATAGTAGACTTGGTGAAACCCGGTCTCAACCAAGAATACTAAGAATTCCAAATGATGGTGCAGGGGATAATAATATAGATAACGATATTTATGTAGCTGTTCTAGGTGGTGGTTTTGGCGGTCCTAATCCAGAAATTGGATCTAATTTATTTGTTATAAATCTTCAACATGACCTAGGGGATAATTTATTTGCTAAAATTGAAAAACAAATAATGATTAAGGATTTAGATAATAAAATTCTAAATTCTACACCTGCACCTCCTGTGGTAATTACTGCAGATGAAATTTCAGTAAATTATACTGGAGGGCTTGTATATCTAAATGACATTGAGGGTAAGATTACGAAGTTTAATTTAACAAATATGAGTAAGGACAAAGAAGGAAATCCAATAGAAATGTATGATAGCACAATACTTTTTAATGTGGGTCTTACAAAGAAAAATGGAAGATACATGTATCATGCTATGGATACAGGAACTGTCAAAGGTTCAAATGATTTTTGGATGTTTGCAGGTACAGGAAATTATGAAAAATTAATTACAAGAAATAAAGATGTAGATAATGTGCTTTTAGGAATTAAAGACAAAGACTTTCCTTATTATAAGAATATTACTGATGACCCTCTCTTAATTGAAGATTTAGCAAATTGTAGTGACACAACTAACGACAGAACTGGTGGTGATTGCCCAACATCTGCTGAATTAGGTTGGTATATAAAATTAGATAATTCTAGAAAAGTCACTGCTGAACCAACTTTAACAAGAGGAAGAGTTATATTTCCAATATTTGAACCCACACTGTCAGTTAATGCTTGTACTACTGGAAAAGCCTTTATTTGCAATGTTACTGCTAGATGTGGAACTCCAAAGAATACAGAAATAGGTAGTGCTGATGATTTAGAGTGTCTAGAAGTTGGAACAGGAGTTCTATCAAAAGTAGTTGTTTTTGGTAAAAAATTATTTGCAAACATAGCTGGCGAAGCTGGTGCTGGAGCCAGACAAGGGGAGAAAAAAGACTTAGTGTCAATTAATGCTCCTAAATTTGAAATTGAAAGCTTTAGAAATAGCTGGCGAGAAAATTATTAATCTTATTTTAGATCTGAAAAATCTTAAAATATAAATAAAAGACCCACAAAAAACCCGTTATCATTGTAGAAAAAATTAAAGCAAGTCCAACGAGCGTGTCTTGATTGACTTTCTTTCTCCATTTCTTTGGAAAAAAATTTAATGAGTAAGCATAAATAATTATAAATATATTTAGAGCAGTAAAAAAAATATTTATGAATAAAAAGTTATTCATTTATTTAAT
>CAJXYM010000037.1 GCA_913063045.1 uncultured Flavobacteriales bacterium
GGGAGTTTAGAGATGGAACAATTATCTATGGAGAATTTGTTAAAACTACCAATGCTAATATTATTATCACAGATGATCAAGGGGAAGAAGTTTATATTCCAAAGGTAATGATTGCTCAGCGTCATGTAGCAAATGAAGAAAATTATAAAGATGGAGAGTATTTTTTCCCTAATCTTCATGATACTAGATATTTTTTCTCACCATCTGCATTTGGTTTAGAGAAAGGAGAAGGGTACTACAATAATGCTTATTATCTTATGTGGCAGTTTCAGTATGGAGTTTCTGATAAGGTTTCAATAGGTGGAGGGTCTGCTTTATTGGGTTTTCCATCAACAATTAATTTGAAATATTCAGATAATATTTCAGATGATTTAAACTATTCTTTAGGATATTTCTATGTCGGAGATTTATTTAATATTACTGATATTGACCAAACAAATTTATTAAGTATGCCTTATGCTTTAATAACTAAAGGAAGTAGGGAGAAAAATATTAGTGTTGGTATTTCTTATAATTTAGCTAAACCACTTAATGATAATATTAATTATGAACAAGGATTTAGAAAAGAAAGACTTGTTTTAAATGTTGGAGCAATTTCTAGACTATCAAGAAGATATGCATTCGTCTTTGAAGGGTGGTTTATGAATCCAGAAAATCTATTTTTTATGGGAGGCCCTGGAATAAGGTATTTTAGTAAAGTAAAAAGGATAACAGCTAGAAATGGGGCAGGTGCAAGAACAGTAGATTTTCAAATATTTATTATAAGTAATGGTGATGATAATGTTGCATTACCAATGGTTGGTCGATCTTGGAGATTTTAAATTTTATTAAATAGACTTTCTATAATCATTAGCAACTCATTTTTCGTTTATTTGCAAAATGAATCATAAAGCAGGTTTTGTAAATATTATTGGTAACCCAAATGTTGGTAAATCAACATTAATGAATGCTTTAGTTGGCCAGAAGCTTTCTATTATTACCCCCAAAGCTCAAACTACAAGACATCGTATCATGGGTATTTTAAATGAAGATGATTACCAAATTGTCTTTTCTGATACTCCAGGAGTTATTAAACCTGCATATAAGCTTCAGGAAAGTATGATGAATTTTGTTCACTCCGCATTTCAAGATGCTGATATTTTAATCTATATGGTTGAAATAGGAGAGAAAGGTTTAAAAGATGAAAAACTTTATGAAAGAATAAAAAAAACATCTCTTCCATTACTACTTCTTATTAATAAGATAGATTTATCTGATCAGGAAAATATTGCAGAATATATTTCTAATTGGAAAAAAGAACTTCCTAATGCGGAGATTTTACCTATCTCTGCATTAAATGGTTTTAACTTAGATCAAATTACTAATTATCTTATTGAAAATATTCCCGAATCTCCTCCTTATTATGCCAAAGATGCAATAACTGATAAGTCAGAGAGATTTTTTATAGAAGAAATTATTAGAGAGAAGATATTAAAACATTATAAGAAAGAGATTCCTTATTCTGTAGAAATAGAAGTTGAAGAGTTTTTTGAGGAAGAAGAAATTATTAGAATAAGAGCAATTATATATGTTCTAAGAGAAAGTCAAAAAGGTATTCTAATAGGCCATAAGGGTCTAGGACTTAAAAGAATTGGAACTGAAGCTAGAAGAGATATAGAAAGGATGCTTGATAAAAAAGTATATTTAGAAACGCCAATTAAAGTAAATAAGAATTGGCGTAATGATAATAACCAGCTTAAAAAATTTGGATACGAATCATGAGTAATATTGTAGCAATTGTTGGAAGACCAAATGTTGGTAAATCCACCATATTTAATAGATTAACAGAATCTCGTCAGGCCATTACTGATGCGGTAAGTGGAGTTACTAGAGATAGACATTATGGAATGTCTGAGTGGAATGGTAGAGAGTTCTCGGTAATAGATACAGGCGGATATGTTCATGGATCCGATGATATATTTGAATCTGAAATCCGAAAGCAAGTTCAGCTAGCAATTGATGAGTCCAATGTTATTCTTTTTTTAGTAGATGCTAAATCAGGAATTACTGATTTGGATCAAGCAGTGGTTAAGCTACTTAGGAAATCTAATAAAAGTGTTGTGCTAGGAGTTAATAAAGTTGATAATTCTAGTCTTTTAGAAGATGCAGTAGAATTTCATAATTTAGGTCTAGGAGACTATATCCCATTTTCTTCAATAAGTGGAAGTGGGACTGGTGATCTATTAGATGAGGTTATAAAACATTTTGAAGATGAAGATGATGAAATAGAGGATGACATTCCAAAATTTGCAGTTATCGGAAGGCCTAATGTTGGGAAATCTTCTTTTATTAATGCTCTAGTAGGTAAGGAGCAAAATATAGTCACTGATATTGCAGGTACAACGAGAGATTCATTAAATACTCGTTTCAATAAGTTTGGTTTTGATTTTATATTAGTAGATACTGCTGGAGTTAGAAAGAAAAATAAGGTACATGAAAATCTTGAGTTTTACTCTGTTATGCGTTCAGTTAGAGCCATCGAGCACTCTGATGTTTGTATTTTAATTGTAGATGCTACAACTGGATTTGAATCTCAAGATCAACGACTTTTTCATCTTGCCGATCGAAATAAAAAAGGAATTATCGTTTTAGTGAATAAATGGGATTTAAAAGATAAATCTACTGAAACTGCTACCCTTGTTGAGGAAAGAATTAAAAAGAAGCTTGCCCCATTTACAGATGTTCCAATTTTATTTGTTTCTGTTTTAGAAAAACAAAGACTTTTAAAGGGTTTAGAGAGTTCCATAGAAGTATTTAAAAATAGATCGCAGCAAATTAAAACTTCTGTTCTTAATGATGTCATGCTTCCTCTAATACAAAAGATTCCGCCTCCTGCAATAAAAGGAAAGTACATAAATATTAAATTCTGTACTCAATTACCGACACCAACACCAACATTTGCGTTTTTTGCGAACCTTCCTCAGTATATTAAAGAGCCTTATAAAAGATATTTAGAGAATCAATTAAGAGAAAACTTTAATTTCTCTGGTGTTCCAATACAAATTTATTTTAGGAAAAAGTAGTTAATGTCTATTTTAAAGCAAATAGTATTTTTTGTGCTTTTTTTACCTATTATTCTTTTCTCTCAAGATACCTCAAAGCTATCCATTGTAATAAATGAATCCGATATTAAGGATGGAGATTATCAGACTTTTTATGATAATGGTCAATTAAAGAGTAAAGGGTTTTACGTAAAAGGAAATAAAGAAGGAGTGTATAAATGGTGGTACTCTAACGGTAATCTTGAAAGACAAGGTAATTATATTTTGGGAAAGAAAAATGGGGTTTATAAATGGTGGTATTCTAATGGTCAGATTTATGTCATGGGTAATTACAAAAATGGAATCTTATTAAATGAAAATTCTTGTTGGGATGAAAATGGAAATAAAATCCTTTGTAAATAATAACAGTATATAATGCTAGGCATTGTATTCTAAAATTTAAAAATTATTTTTAGGTTGTTTATTAATTAAAATTTAATTTTTATGAAATATATAATTTTTCTATCTCTTCTTTTTCTTGCTTCATGTAGCTATGTAGTATTTGAGAACCCACATCCTTCTGAGCTAGCCTCTATAGATAAAATTCCTTCTAAATTTCATGGATCTTTTAAAGATAAAAAAACTACTTTTTTTGCAGAACCAGAAAGCTATAAATATTATTATATTAAAGGGGAATTTATTGTGTTAAACAAAGATACATTTGAACTTAATTCTGATGATTTAATAATTAAATTACAATCCAATTCTTTATATATTAATATTCGTGAAGATTCCTCTAGTTCTTATTACAGTCTTTATGTCTTAAATAGATTTAATTATTTTGGTAATGATATAGTAAATGTAAAAACACCATTTTTTTACACAGATAACTCTGAGGGATATGACACTTCTTCTGATGCAATTCCAAATTATCTATCTAAGTCTAATATTAATTTTGAGTTAGATACTTTAGGTGCTGATCAATATAAGTTTTTAATAAATGGTACAGTAAATATAAATCAGCTTCACTCAATTTTAGATTATTCACATCAGCAAAAATTTTCTTTTATCAAATAGATTTCTTAACTTTAGTAAAAATATTTCTCATGAAAAAAAACATTTTACTTTTATTATTTCTGTTGTTATTCAGTACTTTACATGCTAATGATAGGTTTTTTTCATTTGAAAAAAACAGTTCTGCAATAACAAATAATCCAGAAAATACTTTATCACTTTCATTTAATAGTCAGGCATTTTATAACTTCATAAATTCAGCTGAAGATATATTTATTTTGGATTTACCATGCTTGGATAAAAGTTTTATAAATGTTACTATTACTAGCTTTAATGTGCTGAGCAAGGACCATAATTTAATTATCGAAACAGAATATGATCAAATAAAAAAAGATTTTCAATCTAGCTTATTATCTTTTAAAATAAATCATAAAGGGGAAAATATTGGGGTATTAATATTTTTAGATAATAAAATTATAATTAGTTATAAAAATGATAATCAGCAACTAGAGATTAATTTAGTAGATTCTCAATATTTTCTCTTTGATGTTAATGATTGTATTAATGAAGAATCATTTTCCTGTGCAGTGGAAGAAGAAATGGAGAATATTACAATTAAAGAGAATAGTTCATCGTCTAATTTAATGACTCCTGTCTGCTTAGAATTAGCTATTGAGATAGATCAGTTTACAAGAAATACTTTTTCTAGTGATATAAATACTGCCAATTGGGCTCATGCTATTATTGCCGGAATAAGCCAAGTTTTTTATTCAGAGTTAAATATTAATGTATCTGTGTCTAATACTATTGTGTGGAATTCTGCAGATCCTTATTCCTCTATAGTGAATGATGCTGGAGCCATGTTGGATTCACTTAGGACATATTGGATAGCAAATAATAGTTCTATTTCTAGAGATTTAGTTCATCTTTTAACTAAAAGAGGAAATACTGGTACTGGTGGTATTGCCTATGTGGATGTACTATGTAGTAATTCATGGGGATATGCATTTAGTTCGGCTCTTAATAACAATACCAATTTTAGTTTCCCGAACCCTAGTTATACATGGAATCTGTTTGTTTGTGCTCATGAAATAGGTCATAATGTTGGCTCTAATCATACTCATTGGTGCGGGTGGGGTTCTGCCCCTTGGTTAAATTTTAGTGGAGGACCTATAGATAACTGTGTTGATGTAGAAGGTAGCTGTAGTAATAATCCTGCTGATGAAGTTGGTACAATTATGAGTTATTGTCACACGACTTCATCTGGAGCACTTATAGATTTTCATCAAGTGGTAGTCTCTCTGGCTTTACTTCCAGGAATTAATGGTGCTAGCTGTTTAACTATTTGTGCATTTTATGGATGTACCGATACTAATGCGACAAATTTTGACCCAAATGCTACAGTAGATGATAGTTCCTGTGTATATCCAAATCTATCACTAACACAGAGTATTACTTCACCTTCATGTAACGGAGATAATAATGGAATTATTGATTTAACTGTTAATGGTGGTTTAGCTCCATTTTCATTTTTATGGAGTAATGGCGAAATAACTGAAGATATATATTCTCTTGTAGATGGAGTTTATAATGTTACTGTTAATGATGCTTTAGGCAATGTTATTTCTAACTCATTTTCTGTTAACCAACCAGACTCATTATTGTCTTTCTCTACAATTAATAATACTTCTGATTCTACAACTAGTGATGGATCAATTTTTGTTAATGCTAGTGGAGGAACATATCCTTATATTTATTATTGGAACAATGGTTCCTCATACCTTAACGACACAACCCCATATCTATTAAATTTATCTTTTGGTACATACAATCTTTTTATAGTTGATATTAATAATTGTTTTGAGATCTCATCGTATAATGTGGGAGTAGATAGTTCTTGGATTAGTGGCTGTACAGATCCAAATGCTTCAAATTATAATCCTAATGCTTCTATAGATGATGGATCATGTACGTACTTTAACTGTTC
>CAJXYM010000038.1 GCA_913063045.1 uncultured Flavobacteriales bacterium
ATTTTAATAATAAGGATATTATACTTTTTGGCAAAATTGCTTTTAGAAACTTATAGGACTTACTTATAAGCGATTTTTGGCTAATTTTTATATATGAATACGAAGGGGTGTGTTCATAAACATTTAAATAAGCATCAAAAGCATAATAAATATCACTTGCTATAAGTGAAACATTATCTTCTTCTGAGGCAATAGACTCAACTATAGTGTTAATAATTTCATCTTTAATTAACTTGTTAGACTCTTTATTCCAGAACTCTTGAATTGTTTCAGTAGCTTCAGATTCTTGAAGTCTAATTGCATCATTTTCATAACTTCGAAGCCATATTAGCTCATTTATTACTTTAATTTTTCCCAAATAAGAAGTAGTAATTTCAAATTGCAACTCTCCAACAGATGCTACAAAAACTTCAAAATTCTTATAAGAAAGCGACCTCATAGATTTCTTCCATATATCAGTTCTCATAACGGAATATATTGTTGAGGGACAATAATTACTCATGTGTGCAATAGACCTGTCAGAAGGAGAGTTCTGTGGAAGAGAGCTACTCTTTAAATTATGATAAACAATATTACTAAGAACTTCATTGCCCTTTAACTGAAATGAAATAGCCAAACCAAAACAAGAAACAATTTCTTTATTATCATTTAATTCCTCAATACATGACTCTAATCCACTGGGGATAAAAAATTCATCGTCTGGAATCATCATTGAATATTTTGTATTTACAAATTCGATACTTTTATTTAATCGCTCCATTAAGTCAAATGGCATATGATGATAATTAATGTTAGAGCTCATCGAAGAAATTAAGCTTAGTTCAATTGGTTCTTGAGATCCGTCAAAAATATGAACTATTGCATCATAATCTGACCAATAATGCATAGCTCTTAAGATAGACTTTGGCCTATTCATAGTAGGTATAACAATTGTGAGAGATGACAATGACATAATTATGAATTGGAATAAAGTTTAATATTATAGAATCACTATTGTAAATACTTTATAACAATAATATCTTAAAAAAATAAAAACCTTTATAACAACAACATCTTTTTTCCACGCCGAATGATTAAATGGGCCATGTGCATTAATCTGTTCGACCTATTCACTAGAAAAATCTGTTATAAAATTAAGTTATTTTTTTGCATATTTTTTAAGCATTTGTAGGTAAGACTTAGCCTCATGAGAATCTTCTATTGGAGCCCATGGAGCCATTCTTTTCCATGAGCAGGGATCATATACACCCTCCATTGTTTCATAAATAATAACTTTGTGAGCAAGCATTACGTAAGTGTGCCATGTGAAAGCTGGGACTTCAACAAATTCTCTCTTACCTTTTTCTAGAGTTATAGTTTCATCAATATCACCTTTATCATTAAATAAAATAAGTGCAAAACTACCTTCAATGAGATACATTTTTTCAATTTTCTCTTCCCCAGGATGAAGATGGGGGTGCATATAAGAATCAAAAAGAACGTAGTTGATAGCTTTATTTAAGTAATCACCTTTTTTATGTAATATTGAAGTTGATCTATTTCTAATGGAACTAGTAGCTATAGAGAAATGATTATTCACTTCATTTTCTTGCATATTAGGAATTATTCTACCTTCCATCATAAATCAAAGTATATTATCAGTTTCATAAAAAAGCCCTTTTCTTATTTATATAGCAAACAAGTATGCTCCAAAAAATTTACTATTCGTATTAGTTTTTAGAACCAAACTTCTATAGGTATTAATTAATATTAATGTAAAATCTATTTTCACAAAGAATTTCCTAGAGAGATTTACACATTTGAATAAAAAAGATTATTATATACTTTCAAAGTTTTAACTGATTAAAAATTATGATAGAAATTCTTAGTAATAATATAAGCCTGTTATTTGCACTTTTTCTTGCAATGGCTTCAGGCCTTTCAATACGAATTATGTTGTCCATAGTTAAGCAAAAATGGGCCTCAACTTATCATCATACAATGTCTTACACATTGTTACCTGTAGTTACATTTGTTATTACTACAGTGATTTCAGGAAATATAGCTTTATCACTTGGCATGATAGGAGCATTATCAATTGTTCGCTTTAGAACTCCAGTTAAAAACCCTTTCGAATTAGTCATATTTTTTGCACTAATTACAATTGGGATAAGTATGTCAGTTGATGTTAAATATGGCCTATTACTAGCAATATTTATAGATTTCATAATATTGGGCTCGTATATTTTTGAAATTGCAGCTAAGAGGTTTGGTTTGAATATTTTTGCATTATCTTTTGATGAGGGTGATTCTAATAATATAATTGAAATTCAAGCTAATCAGCAGATTGATGCATTACATGATAGTGAGTTTTTACTCCAATATGTTACTGATAAAAAAAAGCAAGATTTTCATTATAGACTAGGTTCAAAATCTAGAAATAACATAGAAAAAATTAGAAAAGAGGCTGATCAACATAGTGGAGTCTTAAATATAGAAGTCAGATTTTATTAAGGCGATTGTAATAATGCACAATACTTTAAATAAAATACAATTTATTTTATTTCCACTATTAGTATTAATTTTAATTTCACCAAACGTTCTTGCAAATAAATTATCTTGTAATACAAACAATATTGATAAATTTATTGGAGCTGAGAATATTAAATCTATTGATATTTCAACAGTCAAAAGTAAAAAATGGGTAAAAAATTATCTTAACGCATATAAAGAACCAAATAAAATCATATTAGAAAAATATAAAAAGAAATTCTTAGCAAATATATCCATACGATTTAATAATGATTTAGAGTGTATTTTTCCTTCTAAAATTCGAATAAATGGTGATTATAAAGACCATCTAGAAAGCACCCCTCCTATAGCAAGTCTTGATGTCGAATTACTTGCTGGAAACATTAACTCTACTATCAAATTCAAGCTATTTATTCCACATACAAGAGGAGGTGAGAATGAAGTTTTTGCAACAGCTCTATTAAAAGAACTAAAATTTTTAGCACCAAAAACACTTATTGTTCCGGCCACTTTTAACGATATTAAGACTACATTCATTTTCCAAGAAAAAATTACAAAAGAATTTATTGAATCAAATCACTTACGTGAAGCGCCTATCTTGGAAGGTGATGAGAGGTTTCGCTGGAATATTGATCCAAATGAAAGAGCTCTTGGCCTTAATCCATTTACATTGGCAAGAATTACCAATAATAAGTGGATAGAGAAAGGATATACGAGTTTAAATATTTCTAAAGATGCTTTAGAACAACTAAATAAGGCTTATCTAAATTATTCTTCCTACCAACATTTTTCCAATTCAAATGGGGAAAATCCATTGAATTTAAAACTAAGTGATTTTATAAATGAGAATTACATAAAAAAAGAAAGGGAATTTAAAGCTATATTAATCGCTATTGGATCATCGCATGGACTTATTCCTCATAATAGAAGTTTTTATTATGATCCTATTTATAGGACATTTAATTCAATCTATTATGATGGAGATTCAACAGTTGTCAATCTAAAAAGCTCTAATAGGAAGTTAGATTTTATAAAATTTGGAAGTTATCTAAATAACGATGAAATTATTGGCTCTTCATATGCAATTGAATCTTTAAATAAATTAAATCAGAAAATTTTTCATAAAAAACTTTTAGACCTTGGTTTAAAGTATAGCCTGGAAGAAGTAAATATAATCGTAGAAAATATAATTATCAATCTTGAGAATATTAATAATTTGACTGATAAAGAACTACAATCTAATAAATCATATAAACCATATTTTTCTAACTATGAAAAATTAAAACGCAGCAAACTTAAATTAGTATTTTCTACAGAAAGCGAACTTCATGTTGAGATATGTAATTTATTACTCTTAGATTGTCAGCTCGATAAACTTTCATTAAAAAAATACTCTGAAGTACTTAAGGGCAGATATACAGACGATAGTGAAAACTCATATATTTTTATTGGAAATAAACAAAAGTATCTTGATGGAGTGATTACCCAAAATCAGAGTGAAGTAAGAGAATTTAGTTTTAAAGATGGTGCTCAATTAATCCTTTACGGCTCATCAAAAGTAGTGGTGAACAAAAAAAGAAAAGAAATTGAATTAACTCAAACTAATGTCAATGATAGATTTTTAATACATGGTAGCAAGCTTACAGATTGGAGTATTAAATTTAATGGGCTCATTGACAGAACAGTTAATAATGAACAACTTTTTAATCAAAATTTGTTAACAGGCTGTTTAACCTTACTTGATTTAAGTGTTGAAAATATTAGTATTGAAATTAATGGAGCGCTTTGTGAAGACGGAGTAAACTTTATTAGAACTCAAGGTGATATAAAAAATATTGTTGTGGAGAATGCACTCAGTGATGCTATTGATGCTGATTTTTCAAAAATTAATTTTAATAATATTAGTATAAATAATTCAGGGAATGACTGTGTAGATTTATCTTATGGTAATTATTTCATTAATTATGCTAATTTATCTGGCTGTAAGGATAAAGCTATATCTGTTGGTGAAAAATCAAAACTAACTATTAATTTATCCGAAATTTTAAATTCAAACATAGGAGTAGCAGCCAAAGATTCTTCTGTTGTTAAAATAAATAATATAAACATTAGCTCTACTGACATATGCTTCAGTGCATTCAATAAAAAACAGGAATTTTGGGGTGGAAAAATAGTAGTTAAAAAGCATAACTGCCTTAAAAATCAAGTTACACAGCAAAAAAATTCATTAGTTGAGTTCATAGAATGAGCTTTAGAAAAGAAGAGAAGCTTAATATTCATAATAGCCAATTACTAAATTTACTTGATTGGGTATATAAAAATGATGGATATAAGCTCTATGAAACTAGAATAGTGTCTTCTACTTATTTTGACAATGATAGTATGCAGATGTTTAAAGATTCCGAAGAGGGCTGCGTTCCTAGAAAAAAAATACGAATTAGGAGTTATTCAAAAGATGAGCACAGAGTCAATCAAAGTACATTAGAAATTAAAACCTCTTCAATTGAAGGAAGATACAAAACTGGAGATAAGAATTTTGATTTAAAAAAAACAATGTCTAATGGTTTTTTTGATAATGACTATGGAATCTGCAAACCAATAGTGAGGGTAAATTATAAAAGAGACTATTATAAAATTCATAATGTAAGGCTAACTATTGATAGATATATTGAATATATCAAATTAAACTCTCAAGGAAAAGCCATCTATAAGAGATATGAACAGGATATTATCGTTGAGATAAAAGCAGAAAATTATGTGCCAATAGAATACTTATTTAAAAAATTTCAATTTAACAGAATTAGATTTTCAAAGTATAGTAGAGCTATTAATTCATTTCTAGCATGACTTTATACACCTAAAATACTTAGTATAATTAGATTGTTGAAGTTCTCAATTAAATTCTAAGTTCTCAAAGAATCTATTGTTGATCAAGGATTGAATTTAAGAGGGAAGGGTAGAAAAATATCAAATTTAGTTGTACACTTATTTGCCAGTCCTATTACTTTTCTTAAACCTTCTCTTTCACACCAGTCTGTTCTATTTATTCTTCTAATTCCTGTTCTTCCATGCTACCTAGGTTGCTCTGATGAATATTATTGAAAAACCTAGTTAAAGTCAAAATTTCGCTTCATCTGTGAGGGAGAGTTAATTTAAACTATTGCTTAAAGTGTCTTAAGCGTTGAGTTTTATGGAAAATTATGATTATGTAATAGTTGGCGCCGGCTCAGCAGGGTGCGTACTTGCAAATAAGCTTGGTGAAGATAAGAAACATAAGATCTTAGTT
>CAJXYM010000039.1 GCA_913063045.1 uncultured Flavobacteriales bacterium
GAAGGAGTAGACTTTTTACCTTTGACAGTAGATTACAGAGAAAAGTTTGCTGCTGATGGAAGATTTCCTGGAGGATTTCTAAAAAGAGAAGCAAGACCAACTGATCAAGAAATATTAGTTATGCGATTAGTTGATAGAATTTTAAGACCAATGTTTCCAAGTGATTATCATGCGGAAGTTCAAGTAATGATATCACTTAATTCTCATGATGAAAATGTTAGACCAGATGCACTAGCCGCATTAGCTGCATCAACAGCAATAGCGCTGTCAGATATTCCATTTAATGGACCAATTTCAGAAGTAAGAGTTGCAAGAATAGATAATAAATATGTAGTAAATCCATCTACTGAACAACTAGCAGAAGCTGATATTGATTTAATGGTTGGTGCTACTCATGATAGTGTTGCAATGGTTGAAGGTGAAATGAGTGAAGTTTCTGAAACAGAAATGATTGAAGCTATTAAAATTGCTCATGATGCAATTAAAGATCAATGTACTGCCCAATTAAACCTAGCAAGTAAGGTGTCAAAATCATCTCCAAAAAGAGAATATTCACATGAAACTCATGATGATAATTTAAGAAAAGAAATAAGAGAGGCAACATATGATAAAGTTTATGCTGTTGCAAAACAAGGTTTAGGAAAAGATGAAAGGTCTTCAAAATTCAACGAAGTTAAAAATGAATTTATAGCTACTTTAAGTGAAGAAAAAGCTAAAGAAAACTCTAATTTAATAGGAGTTTACTATCACGATGTTGAAAAAGAAGCTGTAAGAAATCTAGTTCTTAATGAAGGAACCAGACTAGATGGTAGAAAAACTGATGAAATCAGACCTATTTGGTGTGAAATCGACTATTTACCTTCTCCTCATGGATCAGCAGTTTTTACTAGAGGTGAAACACAGTCATTAACAACAGTCACATTAGGATCAAGCACTGAAGTAAATAGATTAGACGGAGTAACAATTCAAGGTCATGAAGATTTTTATTTACATTATAACTTCCCGCCATTTTCAACTGGAGAAGCAAGAATGTTAAGAGGAACAAGCAGAAGAGAAATTGGTCATGGAAATCTTGCTCAAAGAGCTTTAAAGAAAATGATTCCTGCTGATAATCCTTACACTGTAAGAATAGTTTCAGACATTCTTGAATCTAATGGATCATCATCAATGGCTACTGTTTGTGCTGGAACATTAGCTCTTATGGATGCTGGTATTAAAATAAAGAAACCAGTTTCTGGAATTGCAATGGGTTTAATAACAGATCATTCAGATTCTACTAAATTTGCAGTTCTTTCTGACATTCTAGGTGATGAAGATCATTTAGGTGATATGGATTTTAAAGTTACTGGAACAAAAGATGGTATAACAGCTTGCCAAATGGATATTAAAGTACAAGGTTTATCTTATGATATTCTTGAGAAAGCTCTTATCCAAGCAAAAATTGGAAGAATACATATTTTAGGGAAAATTACAGATGTAATAAGTGAGCCTAGAGTTAAACTTAAAGCACAGACTCCTAAGATAATTAAGTTAGAAGTACCTAAATCATGTATTGGAGGAATAATTGGTCCTGGAGGAAAAATTATTCAAGAAATGCAGGCTTCTACAGAAACTGTTATATCAATCGAGGAAGTTAATGATATGGGAGTAGTAGAAATACTTGGAACAGATCAAAATAAGATTGATATGGCTATAGAAAAAATTAGATCTATTGCTTTTATTCCTGAAAAAGGAAAAACTTATAAAGGAAAAGTAAAATCAATTATGCCTTATGGTGCTTTTATTGGAATTTCATCAAATACTGATGGACTACTTCATGTCTCAGAAATCTCTTGGGAAAGAGTTAATAATGTAGAAGATGTATTAAAAGAAGGTCAAGAGATTGAAGTTCAATTAATAGATATTGATGAAAGAAGTGGTAAATTAAAACTCTCAAGAAAAGTTTTACTTCCAAAACCAGAAAAAAAATAGTGTGTTTAAATTTTAATAATATTTTTTCATTAAAAGAAAATAACTGAATATGAGACAACTAAAAATTACAAAGCAGGTAACTAATAGAGAAACAGCTTCATTAGATAAATATTTGCAAGAAATTGGTAGAGTAGATCTTATTACTGCCGAAGAAGAAGTTGAATTAGCTCAAAAAATTAAAGCTGGTGATATGAATGCACTAGACAGAATGACTAAAGCTAATTTAAGATTTGTGGTTTCTGTTGCAAAACAATATCAAAATCAAGGTTTAACTCTACCAGATTTAATTAACGAGGGTAATCTTGGATTAATTAAAGCAGCAAAAAGATTTGATGAGACTAGAGGTTTTAAATTCATTTCATACGCTGTGTGGTGGATAAGACAATCTATCCTTCAAGCTTTAGCAGAGCAATCAAGAATAGTTAGACTTCCTCTAAACAAGATTGGTTCTATAAATAAAATTAATAAAGCTTATGCTCAATTAGAACAACAATTTGAAAGACCCCCAAGTCCAGAAGAAATTGCTGAATTAGTAGAGCTTTCTATTACGGAAGTTAAACAATCACTTAAAAATACTGGCAGACATGTATCAATGGATGCTCCGCTTATTGAAGGTGAAGACAGTAATTTATACGATGTTATGGGAAGTGATGAAAGTCCAAGCCCAGACACTCAACTGATGCTAGAGTCGTTAAGAGAGGAAATACGTAGAGCGTTAGACACATTAACTCCAAGAGAAGCTGACGTAGTCTCTTCATACTTTGGACTAAATGCAGGACATGCTATGACATTAGAAGAAATAGGAGAAAAATTTGATCTTACTAGAGAAAGAGTTAGACAGATTAAAGAAAAAGCTGTTAGACGCTTAAAGCACACAACAAGAAGTAAAATTTTAAAAACTTACTTAGGCTAATTATAAAGAGGACTTAATGTCCTCTTTTTTTTTAATAATAATATGAAACATAAAATAGCACCATCAATTTTAGCAGCAGACTTCGGTAATTTGCAAAGAGATTGTGAAATGGTAAATAATAGTGATGCAGACTGGTTTCATATAGATGTTATGGATGGTCATTTTGTTCCAAATATTTCATATGGAATGCCAGTTATTCAAGCAATAAAAAAGCATGCAAAAAAACCACTTGATGTTCATTTAATGATTGAAAAGCCAGAAAGATATATTGAAAAATTTGCTGAAGTTGGTGCAGACATTATTACTGTACATTATGAATCAACTGTACATTTACACAGAACACTAACACAAATTGAGGATGCTGGATGTAAAGCAGGAGTAGTATTAAACTTAACAACTCCAATTAGCGTGTTAGAAGATATTCTACCAAAATGTTATATGATTTTGCTTATGTCTATTAATCCTGGATTCGGAGGACAGAAATTTGAAGAGCTTACTTATAAAAAAGTAAGGAATCTAAGAAATATGATAAAAGATCAAGGATTAAATACACATATTGAAATTGATGGAGGAGTAACAATAAAAAATGCAAAAAAATTATTAGATGCTGGTGCTGATGTATTAGTAGCAGGAAGTTTTATATTTAAATCTGATAATCCAAAACAAAGGATAAGTGAATTAAAATCAGTCTAAATTTGTAACATATTCACGAAGATACTCAAATTCCATAGTTAAATCTCCATTCTTACAAATTGTTGCCTTTTCAATAATATCATTTTTATTACCTAATAATGGCAGTACTTTTTCAATAAGCTGAGAACCAAAATCATGAGAGGAATCCTTTGGAAGTTCACAGGGAAGATTATCAACAGCCATAACTGCAACAATATTCTCATTAATAAAATCATCTTCTTTCTCAGTTAAAGGGTTATATCCATATATTGGTTTAGAGATAGTTGAAGGCCTAATAGTTGTAGCTACAGGACCATCAATATCACAGGAAACATCTGCAACAACTTTAACATTAAAATATGGTGATTTCACATCATTCTTTGTAAATAAAAATGGAGAACCAGTAGAATAGTAATGACCAGCAATAAATAAATCAGAATGCTCTAGGTACTTCATAAATATTGATTTATAACTTGATGGATTAGAAATAAAATCATTAAAATTACCTGGATTATTATCAATTCTTACATTATAATCCATTGTATCTAAACTTACAAAAACAGGAAAATCAAATTCCTTTTTCAAATAGTCATCCTTTGAAACTTCTAAAATATTTAAGAGTTTAATGATTTCTAAAATTCCCTGTCCTACCCTACCTTTTCCTGAAATAACAAATTTTTCATTATTTAACTTTATCTTTTTAAGTTCGCCCTCCATTTCAATACGGTCTAAGCACGTGTTAGCTGGTTTAAGGGAATATAATTTCATTTTCAAACCGTACGTTAAAAATGCATTATAAGCACCTATAATACCAGCGTACTTACCAAAACCTAATAATCTATTTCCATTAATAGATTTTAAAACTTCATAATCTATCATTGTGATATTCATATCTATCATCTTTACAAGTAAAGCTCTATTATATACTTGCTTTTTAATAGTATGAGAAAAATAAAAATAAGTTTTATTTGGAATTAATTTTTCTTTAGGAACTTCTTTAATACCAAAAAACAAGTCACATTCTGTTATATCGTTAACTACAGAAATTCCTAATGCAGTATATTCACTATCTGAGAAACACCTTATATCACTTGATTGAACTAAAATTTCAAAATTTGGATATTGTGATTTAATATACTGACATTGAACAGGACTAAATGCAACCCTCTTATCAGCTGGAATCTTTTCTTCTTTAAGTACACCTATCTTCATTACTATTATTTTATATACAAAAATAAACAATGAGTAGTTGAAAGCAATTGATTTTAGTAATTTTGCAAAAGAATTATGTTCTTTATTTAATGGGGCTGACTGGATTTGACTGCAAGTTGAGTTGATTGATAAGCATGTCGAGCTTTGTATTTTGGCTCGTAAAAATT
>CAJXYM010000040.1 GCA_913063045.1 uncultured Flavobacteriales bacterium
ATTTCAGAAAAAGGAAGTCAATTGCACGCTATGCAAAACTTTAGTAATTCTCTTGAAGATGCTATGGTTCAAATTACAAAAGCTTATGAAAATGACTCTAGTGTAACTGGTATTTCAACAGGATTTGTGGACTTAGATCAAAAGCTTGGTGGATTACATCCTTCTGATCTCTTGATACTTGCAGGGAGACCGTCTATGGGTAAAACTTCTCTAGCTACCAATATTGCTTTTAATATTGCAAAAAAGGCATATGACAACAATGACAAAGACTCAAATGTAGCTTTTTTCTCATTAGAAATGTCTGCAGAACAATTGGCAACTAGAGTTCTGTCTGAACAAGCTAAGATTAGTTCAAATGAAATGAGAAAAGGTAATTTATCAGAAAGCGATCTTGATTCATTAGTTTCGACTTCACAAAAGATTGTTGAAATGCCGCTTTTTATTGATGACACGCCTGCAATTAATATAGCAACGCTTGCGTCTAGAGCTAGAAGATTAAAACGGAAGCATGGATTAGGAGTGATAATAGTAGATTATCTTCAGCTTTTAAGACCGCCAAAAACTTCACGGGGAGAATCGAGAGTACAAGAGGTGTCAGAAATAACTCAAGGCCTTAAAGCTTTAGCTAAGGAATTAAATATTCCAATACTCGCCTTATCTCAATTATCTAGGCAAGTAGAACAACGTGAAGATAAAAGACCTCAACTATCTGACTTAAGAGAATCTGGCTCAATTGAGCAAGACTCGGATGTAGTAATGTTTATTTTTAGGGAAGAATATTATTTAGAAAGAACCGCACCATCTCCTGGCACATCTGAATATATTGATTGGCAGCAAAAAATGAGTGAAATTCATGGTCAAGCTGAACTTTTAATTGGAAAACAAAGACATGGACCTACTGGCAATATAAGATTGAGTTTTGAGAGTAAATTCACTAGGTTTGGTAATTATATTAATAGTGAATACTCACAAGATTATGATTAATATAAAAAGAATAATAAATGTCAAATTATTATCCCAACGATGACAATGCTATTTTAGAGATTAATCTAAAAGCCCTATCTCAAAACTATAAAAATTTAAAGAATAAGTTAGATAAAGAAACTGATTGTGCCGCCACTATTAAAGCAGATGCTTATGGTATTGGTGATAAGGTTGCGGTTAAAAGTCTGATCAAGAGTGGATGTAAGACATTTTTTGTAGCACATTTTTCAGAAGCTGTGAGATTAAGAGAATTTTCAAAAACAATAAAAGTATTTTGCTATCATGGTATAAATAAAAAAAATTATAAAGACTTTATTAAGTTTAACATTGTCCCTATTGCTAATTCTCTAGAACAAATATTAATGATTAGATTATTGAATATCAAAAATAGATTTAATAAAAATATTGCTATTCATTTTGATACCGGAATGTCACGTCTTGGCTTGGATACAAGTGAGACAAAATGGTTAATTAAAAATAAAGATAAGATTTCTTCTATAAAGGTAGAGTTAATTATGAGCCATTTAGCATGTGCAGACCAACCAAACAATCCAATGAATAAAAAACAATTAGAGAGATTTGATACGATAAGAAAAGAATTTAAAGAATCGAAAGCGAGTTTAGCAAATTCAGCAGGAATTTTTCTTAATAAAAAATATCATTTTGATTTAGTGAGACCTGGAATAGCACTTTATGGAGGAAATCCATTTATAAATAAAAAAATTGATTTAAAAAATGTCATTAATCTAAAAGCCAAGGTTATTCAAATTCGACAAATACAAAAAAATGATACAGTTGGCTATGGAGCAACATTTAAAGCTAAGAAGGACATGCTTGTTGGTACTATTGCTATAGGCTATGCCGATGGTATTAATCGTAAATTTAGCAGCAATATGTGTGTTTTTTTAGATGGTAAACAATTAAAGGTATTAGGAAGAATATCTATGGACCTAATAACTATAGATATGACTTCCCTACCCAAACTTAAAAAATCTAAAAAGATAATCTATGTAGATGTGATAAATAAATATAATGATATTAATAGTTTATCTAAAAATATTGATACTATATCTTATGAAGTACTTACTTCATTAGGAAATCGCTATAAAAGACAATATATTTAAATCACTCAATGGAAAATTTTCTAACAAAATATGTAAACATATTTATCTTGGCTCTTGCTATTATATTTACAGCAGCTTTATATAAGTCCCAAGACTTTCAGCTTGATGCCTCTTCTGACACTTTAATTTTAGAAAATGATCAAGATTTAAAAAATTATCAAGATGTTATAAAGGATTATGAATCAAAAGATTTCTTATTAATTACTATTACAAGTAAAGAGAAAATAATAACAAATAGAAATATTGATTTTATTAGCAGATTAACAATTGAGATCTCAAAATTAACTTGGGTTGATAGTGTTCAATCTATTTTAGACGTTCCAGTTCTTAAGTCAGGCAATCAATCATTAGTTGATCTTGTTACAGAACAGCTAACAATAAAAACAGAGGGGTTAATACTCTCTGAAGTAGAAAAAGAATTTATTGAGAGCCCTATTTTTAGTGAGCTAATCATTAGCAAAGATGGAAAAACATCTGGAATAATTATTAATCTCAAAAGTAATGATAACTACATAAACACTATAGAAGAAAGAAATTATCTTAGATCAATTTTAGATCTATCTATTTCAGATAAAAATAAGCTAAAGAATGTAGAGAAAAAATATAATTCTTTAAAGAAGTATGCCGATATTGAAAGAGGAAATAATATACAAGAAATTAGATATATAATTTCAAAATTTAAAAATGATCGAGTTGAAATGCATCTTGGTGGAGTTGCAATGATTGCTGACGATACAATTTCCTACGTTAAAAATGATATTCTGATATTTGGAATAGGTATTGTTCTATTTATTATTTTTATTCTTTATTTAATCTTTAGAGATATAAATTGGATATTCTTATGTCTAATGAACTGTATTTTTTCATTAATTGTAATGATTGGTTCCGTTTCTTTTTTGAATTGGAAAGTAACTGTAATTTCTTCAAATTTTATTTCATTAATGTTAATTCTGACATTATCAATGACAATTCATATAATAGTAAGATATAGAAATCTTATCAAAATTGATTGCACCCTATCAAAAACAAACCTTATTATTAAAAATATGTCAGAAATGATTAGGCCATGCATATTCACTGCTCTTACAACTATTTTTGCATTTTTCACCCTCTATTTTAGTGGAATTAAGCCAATAATGGACTTTGGTTTAATGATGTGCCTAGGTCTTCTAATAACTCTAATTTCAAGCTTTACAGTGCTCCCCACTTTAATGATGAAATTAAATTTAAATGTATCAAATAAAGAAATTAAAGATGAAGGAAATTCAGTATTCGTTAAATTAATAAATCACTACCCAAATATATTGATATCAAGCTTTCTAGTGTTATTGATATTAGGAATATATGGCACTCTAAATTTGAAAGTAGAAAATAGTTTTGTAAATTACTTTAAGAGCAGTACTGAGATTTATAAGGGTATGAGTTTAATTGACAATAAACTTGGTGGAACTACGCCATTAGAAATAATTATACAATTTAAAGATAATAATCTTGAAGAAACTGATGATGAGTTTTTAGATTTTGGATTTGAATATGATTTAACTGATTATTGGTTTACTAAAGAAAAAATTGACTTGATAAAAGAAGTTCACGATTACATAGATAGTTTTGAATATACTGGTAAAGTTTTATCACTTGCCTCAGTTATAAGAGTTGCTGAGGAATTAAATTCTGATAAAGAATTTGATAATTTAGAGCTTTCAGTTATCTATAAAAAACTACCAAAAAGACTAAAGTCTCAAATATTTGATCCATATCTTTCTATAAATAAAAATCAGGCAAGATTGACTGTTAGAATGATCGACACACATGAAGATTTAAAAAGAGATGAATTTTTAAAGGAGATAAATTTTAAGTTTCAAAATGAGTACAACAATCAAAATTACTCTATCTTTACAACAGGAATACTGGTTCTCTACAATAATATGCTTCAAAGTTTATTTGATTCACAAATTTATTCACTTGCAATGGTTATGATCGGAATATTTATTATGTTAAGTATCTTGTTTAGATCGTGGAAGTTGGCATTAATTGGCATGTTGCCTAATATAGCTGCCTGTATGACTATACTTGGTATTATGGGAATTGCTAACATACCCCTTGATTTAATGACAATAACAATTGCAGCTATTACAGTCGGTATTGCAGTTGATAATTGTATTCATTATATTTATCGCTTTCAAGAAAACTACTTAATCACCGGTAGTTATACAAAGACAATATCGATATGTAATCAAACTGTTGGCCGAGCAATAACTAATACTTCATTAACAATTATTGCGGGATTCTCAATTTTAATTTTTTCTAATTTCTGGCCTACGATTTATTTTGGTATATTTACTGCGTTGGCTATGTTAATTGCATTAGTTGGAAGTCTAACGCTATTGCCAATTATGATTGTAAAAACTAAAGTATTTAAATGAACATAGAATTAGCTGAATTTGCGAATTTTTTTGATATATTTTGTCTAACTGTAATCTTAATATCAGCTCTTTTTTCATTGAAAGGAGGCTTATTAAAAAATTTATTAAATTTAGTTAAGTGGATAGTGGTAGTATTGGTTTTAAAATACTCTTTT
>CAJXYM010000041.1 GCA_913063045.1 uncultured Flavobacteriales bacterium
GAACATCTATTAATTTATTGAAGGTCTTGTAACACTGACATATAATTATGTCTACCTAATAAATTTAAAAAAATGGATCAAAATATCGATAAAAATACTCTTTTAGAAGAGTTTCTGGCGTCATTAAACGCTAACAGATGGACAAATTCAAATTATTTAAGTGTAGTTTCAAAAAGTGCTATAAGTGATATTATTTGGAATAGTAATTTTCCATTAGATTTAAAGGATCTCACAATATTCTTTATAAACAAATCACTAGAAAAAATTGAATTGCCCACTAGAGATCAATTTATTGAAATGAATACACAAGCAAGACTTGAAATAATTTTATTATCCTACCTTAATCAATTTAAAGATAATAAATTAATTATAAAGAGACTAATTAAATATTTTAAGAGCACTGAATCACTTACAACCTCTCCTGAGTCAATCTATTTAATCTCTGATAAATTTTGGAACTTAATAGAAGATACTTCAGTTGATTTTAATTTTTATACAAAACGATTTATTTTAATGAGCGTAATTGTTCCAACTATATTATTTTGGGTAGAGGATGAATCAGATAATAGTCTAAATACTAATGAGTACATAAAAAAATGTTTCAATCGATCAATGAAAATTGGAAAAATAAAAAATAAGATAAAAGAAGCTTTTTTCAAATTTTTATAACTTTCTAATGACAGTCTAAATAAATGTAATATGGCCCATTTTTCGTCCAGGTTTTATTTCTTTTTTATAATAATTGTGCAGATTAACTTTTTTAAAATTACTAAATTCTTTTTTGGTTTTTATTAGATTGATTTTGGAAATATCATTTCCAATTAGATTTTTCATCACTGCTGGCCTTATAATACTCACCTTTCCTAATGTTTTATTTGTAATAGCTCTTAGGTGTTGTTCAAATTGACTCGTCTTACATGCTTCAATTGTTATATGCCCTGAGTTATGAACTCTTGGTGCCATTTCATTAGCAATTAAATTATCTGAAGAATCAATAAAAAATTCAACACATAGAACACCAACATATTTTAATTTATTTAAAATTTTTATTGTATATTCCGTAGCTAAATTTTCAGTTTTCTTATTAGTACGAGAAGGTAACCGAGTGATATCTAGGATATGATGTTTATGTATATTTTTGAATGATGGAAATATTTTAATATCGCCATTAATGGTACGTGCCCCAATAATAGATATCTCTTTTTTAATATTGATTTTTTCTTCTATAATACAATTTGCTTTATCTAACATATTCCAACTCTCTAATAAGTCTGAATAATTATTTATAGTATATTGTCCTTTGCCATCATAACCCAAACGAGTAGTCTTAATTATTGATGGGAATGATATTTCTTTCTTTATAATCTGAAGGTCAAGATTTTTTTTTAAAATTAATGTTTTGACGTATGGGATATCATTGTCATTAAAAAATTTCTTTTCTTTTATTCTATCTTGAGTAATTTTAAGTGCATGAACTGGAGGGAAAATTGGAACTAATTGTTCAATTATTTTTAGTGACTTGGTTGGAATATTTTCAAATTCATAGGTAACTATATCTACTTGATTAATGAATTTTTTTATCTTTTTTATATCATCAAAATCACCATAGTATACTTTAGCAACTTTTGCGGCAGGTGAATCTTTTGTATTTGAATATATTAGAGGAATTATATTAAGTCTTTTAGAAGCTTTAGCTAGCATCATTCCTAATTGACCACCACCAATAATTCCAACTTTAATTTTTTTTTTCATTAATTATGGCTTAAGTAAAACACTTTGTGTTTGTTTCAATCGCCATTTTTCATATTTTGCACTAATAGTCTTATCGTTCAATCCAAGTATAGAAATAGCAAGAAGGGCTGCGTTTGTGGCACCGGCTTCACCTATAGCTAGAGTACCAACTGGAACTCCTTTTGGCATTTGTACGATAGACAATAGACTATCTAATCCATCAAGTTGCTTTGATCTAATTGGCACACCTAGTACAGGAATTTTCGTTTGCGAGGCGGTCATTCCAGGCAAGTGAGCTGAACCGCCTGCTCCAGCAATAATAATTTTAATTCCTCTTTTTTCAGCCTTATTAGAAAAATCACTCATTCTTTTTGGAGTCCTATGTGCAGAGATTACTTTAATTTCATGGGGAATTTTAAAATCCTTTAGAGTTAAAGCGGCATGTTCCATTGTTGACCAATCAGATTTACTGCCCATGATAATACTTACTAATGGCTTTTTTTTCATTAGATTAGAAAAATTATTCTTCAGAGTTAGAGGCCACTTCAGAATCAACTTTTGATTGTAGCTCCTCTTGTTTTTGTTGCTGTAATATTTTTTCTTCTTTTATTTTTTTCTTAGCAGCCCTATCTTGAGATCGCGCAGCTTTCTCCAAAGCATCATCTAGATCTATTTGTTTACATAGACCTAAGCCTACAGGGTCTTGAGGTCTAATATTGGACATATTCCAATTAGCTTTAGTTTTTATTGAAACAACCATATTTGTTGTACTTCCAATTAATTTTGCAATTTGAGAATCTTTTAATTCAGGGTGATTTCTTAACAACCAAGAAATTGCATCAGGTCTTTCCTGTCTTTTTGATAATGGAATATATTTCTTTTGCTTAGGGTCTTTTTCTGTTTGAAGAGTTATTTCATTTTGAATTAATTCAAGTGAATGTTCAGGGTCATTAGTTGCTTTATCAATTTCTTCTTTAGTAAGTTGATTGGTACTCATAGGATTTAAGCCTTTTATACCCATGCCAACTTCTCCATCGGCAATACCTTTAATTTCTAATTCATGCATTCCAGAAAAATCAGCAATTTGCTTAAAAGTTAGCGCTGTATTTTCAACAAGCCAAATAGCAGTTGCTTTGGGCATTAGTGGTAATGTCATAATATTGATCCTAAAATTAAATATAAAAAAACCTTATATTTGAATTTATTTACTTTTAAAAGGAGATACTAGAATTTTAATAGGAGTTTTCCTATATTTTCATTATTTTCCATATATTCATGGGCTTTTTTAACATCATTAAAACTAAATTCTTTGTCAATTACCATTTTTATCGATTTCTTTTGAAATAAAGGCCAAATATGGTTTTGAAGAGAATCTCTGATTTTTTGCTTTTCATCATCCGAACGTATTCTCAGTGTTGAGCCCGTTACTATTAGTCTTTTTAACATAATAGGCAATAAATTTGCTTTAACAATAGGCCCTTGAAGATATGCAATATTTATAAGTCTACCAAATTTATTTAAAATATTTATATTTTTTTGAAAATATTCTCCCCCAACAATATCAAGTATGACATCAACTCCATCTATCTCGTTTTTAATAACCTCCTCAAAATCTTCGTCTTGATAATTAATTGTTTTAAAGGATCCAAGATTATCCATAAAATCTTTTTTCTTACTTGAGCCTACGGTTGTTAAATATTTTATTCCCATTGCTTGGGCGATCAACGCTGCTGTTATTCCTATACCACTAGCGCCACCATGTATGAGTAGTGTTTCATCTTTTTTAAGTAACCCTGAGTCAAATAGATTAGTCCATACTGTAAAAAAAGTTTCTGGTATAGCTGCAGCCTCAATAATACTTACTTCTTTAGGTATGGGTAGAACAGTCGCTAAAGTTGTTTTAACATATTCTGCATATCCACCTCCAGTTACTAGTGCACAAACTTCTTTATCTTTAAACTTTGGATCTATATTTTTTCCAATTTCAACAATCGTACCCGATACTTCAAGTCCTAGAATTTCTGATGCACCCTTAGGTGGTGGATAGCCCCCTTGTCTTTGTAATATATCTGGTCGATTAATACCGGCAGCAGCAACCTTAATTAAGACTTCATTATTATTAATAATTGGTTTTGGAGTTTCGCCACTATACATGACTGAAGGGTCTCCATATTTATCAAATAAAATTGCTTTCATAAATAATGATTATTTATGAGTACTGAGAAATTCTCAAGTAAAATAGTTTTATGAGGTTTTAAGGTTACTAAATCTTTTATTAAATTTACTAACTTGACCTTTGTCTTGAACTTTTTGAGTTCCACCTGTCCAAGCGGGATGAGAAGCGGGGTCTATATCAAGTGTCATAGTATCTCCCTCTTTGCCCCAAGTTGATTTAGTTTCAAACTTAGTGCCGTCTGTCATTACAATGTTAATTGTATGGTAATCTGGATGAGTATCTTTTTTCATAATGTATGTTTATTTCCGTTTAAATAACTTATAAGATCTAATAAATCAATCCCTATTTTTATAAATTGAATTTAATAAATATCAAAAAAATGACTAAAAAATCAATATATAGTAGGCTTTTAATAACTTCTGACCTCCAATTTGTTTGCGTTATGCTGGTATTTGCCATTACTGGATCCATGTCCCTATATGTATCACAACTGGTAATAAAGATAATGAATATAGATTTGATCAACTTATCTCCATTTATTTTTTGGCCAATTAGAATATTATCTGTATTTATATTTTATCAGATATTGCTAATAATTGTCGCTATTCCATTTGGACAATTTAACTACTTTCTTAGAATTGAAAAAAAGATGTTAAGTAGATTTGGATTAAACCTTAATTAATTTAAGTAACTGATCGTGAATCTTAAAGTTTGA
>CAJXYM010000042.1 GCA_913063045.1 uncultured Flavobacteriales bacterium
AAAATTTTTATTTGGTTTGTAACGCACAATACATTTATTGTATTTGGTTGGTATAGAATCGTTGTAGGGTGCCTAGCCATTTACTATTTTTATTAAAAATGAGCTATATTTCAAAGCAGCTTATAAGTTGGCATAAAAATTATGGTCGGCACAATTTGCCATGGCAGCAAACAAGAGATCCATACGCTATTTGGGTGTCAGAAATTATGCTTCAACAAACACAAGTCACTACAGTTATTAAGTACTATCAAAAATTTATGGATAATTTTCCGACAGTATCAGCTTTAGCTGAAGCTGATGAGGAAAAAGTAATGAAGTTATGGGCTGGTCTTGGATATTATGCGCGTGCTCGCAATTTATACAAAAGTGCCACAATTGTTTCCAATGAATATAAAGGGGTATTACCGAGTTCAATGGAAAACCTAATAGCACTTCCTGGAATTGGACGATCAACTGCAGGGGCAATTTGTGCATTCTCCTTTGGGCAATTAAAACCAATACTTGATGGAAATGTAAAAAGAGTTTTAATGAGATTTTATGGAATTAAAGACAGGCTTGGTAACTCAAAAATAGAAAAGAATTTATGGGAACTTGCAGAGTCAAATTTACCAAAATTTAATATTGAAATTTACACTCAATCGTTAATGGACCTGGGCTCAACAATATGTAAAAGAAAAAATGCCGAGTGCTGCGTTTGTCCTCTAACTACAAATTGTCAAAGTAACTTAAATAATTGGGTTGATACCATCCCTCTCCCTAAAATAAAAAAAATTATTCCTACTAAGGAAATATTTACCCTTATTGTAGAAAATAAAAAAAATATATTGTTCTTCAAAAAACCTCCAAAAGGAATTTGGGGCGGTCTGTGGGCTTTTCCTGAGTTTGACCAATTGCCATCTACTCAAGACTGGTTAAGTAAAAATTTACAGGCAAAAAAATATACCGTTGAGAACAAGGGAGAATTTACTGCAAAATTTACTCACTTCAAACTAAGAGTTTTTTACCAGCATATTTTATTGCCATCTACCATTTTACTGCCCTGCCCAAAAGAACTTTATTGGATCCCTAAAATAGAAATTAATGACGGAGCAATGCCTGCTCCTATTAAAAAATTGATAAATAAGATAACATTCGCTTAATTAAAAATTATTACAATAAATTTAAGGAAATATAATGGAAAAATTTACAGGTGTCATAGCAAGAGTATTTTTAGCAATGTTATTTTTTATTTCAATAATATTTATTATTAAAAATATTATGTCGGTTGAAAATGGCTATAACATTTATCAAGATGCGATGGGGTCAAGGGGACTACCTGGGATATTTGCACCCATCAGTATTTTAATTCAATTTGTTTTTGGTCTCACATTAATAATTGGCTATAAAGTAAAAGTTTCAGCCTATGTTCTTGCGGTTTATTCAATACTTTGGGCACTTATTTATTTTGGAAGTATGAATTTACTTGGAAGTCTCCAATACTTAGCTATTACTGGTGGGTTACTTCACTTAGGTTCGCACCCTAACACATGCTTTAGTCTTGATAACTTGCTATCAAAAAAGAAAAATTAGTATTAAGGGAGTATAAATTTTATACCTATATGATGAAGCTACTCCCATTCTAATTGCGGATAAACTTGATTTATATTTCTAGCATTTTGGATATCAAATAACTCCCATTTTTTCGATTCAGATTGAGCTACTGTTTCTATTGCTTTTTGAAGCCCTATATCTTCAGAAATTGCTCTTCTTACGCCATCTCTTAATGTTATAAAGTAATTTCTATGTTTTTCAAACGCTTTGCGCCAATTTTTTGTGGGGGTACCATGGCCCGGTATAACTAAATTAACGTCTAAAGAAATTAATTGATTAATAACATTAATAATGCCATGTATGTCTCCGTCTACTACTGGAGTTCTCTCAATAAAAAGTAAGTCTCCAGCCCAAAGTGTTCCAGTTTTCAAGTCTTCAATAGTGATATCGTTGTTTGTATGAGCAGAAGGGTAGGCACTTATTTTAATTTTTCTTTCTCCTAAATCAAAAATTTTACTTTCATTTACTTTGATAAAAATTGAAGGAGAGACTTGGATAGATTCTTCAATTGGTATATTTAAATATTCCAGATTTAATCTTTGGTATAGTTCTTTTCTTAATTCCATTGCTCTAGGTAGTTCGCTATGACCAATAAATTCTACATCTTTCTCCGTAAATGCTGAGTTTCCATATATATGATCAAGATGAACATGAGTATTTATTACAAACTTAATAGGTAGGGATGTTTTTTCACGAATACTTGCTTTAAGTGACATTCCAACAGTAGTTGATCCACCTGAATCAATAACTGCAACAGAATTTGTTCCGATAATAAATCCTATGTTAGCAATATCCCCTTGATACGTGTCATCTACATCAAAATGCTCTCCTTGATGGACAAAAACTCCATCAGCTACTTCTATAATATTAAGTGCCTTTACTTTGCTCTGAAGGTTTATTGAGAAAATTAAAATAAATATAATAAAAATAATTTTATTCATCTTGTAAAAACACTCCTAAACACATTAAACTTATAAACATCTTATCTTATTTTATATGGGTACAAAAGAAAGGAACAAATTTTTAATGGAAACTTCACCCGAGCAATACACCTTTACCGCAAAATTCCTACATTGGTTGATTGCCATAGGAATTATTTTTATGTTTATTTTAGGCTGGTTTATGGAGGCTCTTCCAAAGGAAGCTCCAAAATCTTCTAGCTATGATTTATTTAATCTGGGAATTTATACTTGGGAGTTAGCCAAAGAAACATCACCGCGTTCATTTTATTTCAACCTTCATAAGTCTATAGGTATAACATTGTTTACCTTGATAATTTTTAGGTTCTATTGGCGCTTTACTCATCGCCCCCCGGCTTTGCTGAAGACTATGAAGAGTTGGGAAAAAAAATTAGCAACTACAGCGCATCATGGACTATATCTGTTAATGATTTTAACTCCTTTAGCAGGGATAATAATGTCTATAGCTAGCAAATATGGGATTAAATGGTTTGGTATTAAAATAATACCCGGCATAGATGACGGGGGACTGAGAGAAATTTTTCATGAATTTCATATTATTTTTGGCATTTTAATCTTAGGAATACTATTTTTTCATATTACTGGGGCCGTTAAGCATAGTCTTATTGACAAAGATGGAACAATACAAAGAATGTGGTTCAAAATTAAATAAAGTAGTATATTGGATTAATAATGTCAGTTGATATATTAACTATAACCAATCACGATCGAAATATATTTCAGGGCAAATATATTTACCCTGTTGTTTCAAGGAGAGCAGGGGGGTTATCACTAGGCATAAACTTAAACACTAATAATGCATGCAATTGGCAATGTATTTATTGTGAAATACCAAATTTAATCAGAGGTAAACCGGAAGCAATTGATTTATTAAAATTAGAAAATGAACTTGATTACTGGTTGAATGAAATTATTAATAAATCATTTCTTGACCAATATACAGATAAAAAAACAGAATTCAAAGATATAGCATTTTCTGGAAATGGTGAGCCGACCGCTTCGAAAGAATTTGGAGCCGTAACTAAAATTCTTATTAAGAAAATAAGTAAATTTAATTTAAATCAAAAGATTAAAATTCGCTTAATTACAAATGGTAGCTATATAAGTAATCCAAATATACAAAAGGCTTTAACCTCCATCGAAAAATTTAATTCAGAGGTATGGTTTAAAATAGATCAAATTAGCCCTAAAGAAGTTATGGCCATTAACCAAATAAACCTATCAACCAACAGCTTAAAAAAAAATTTGGAAGCTTGCTTAAGCATATGTCCTACAATTATTCAGACATGCTTATTTAAAATTAATAAAAAATTTCCTGAACAAGCTGCGTTAGACGCATATGTTAATTTCTTAAAACCATATGAAAAAAAAATAAAAGGTATACACCTTTATAGTTTAGCAAGACCATCTGAGCAATCTTCAAAAAATAAATTAACTCGCTTAACACAAGATGAAATTGAAGATATTGCTACTAAAATAAAAGTTTTAAAAATTCCTATTAATATATATTCTTAAAACTATGAAAAATTTATTATTAATTGTCTTTATGTTTTTTTCACTATCCGGTTGTTCAGATAAAAATGAAGACTGGAGTTCCTATGGTAAAGATCTTACCAACCAACGCTATTCAAAACTTCAACAAATTAATGAAAAAAATGTTCAAAACTTAAGCGAAGATTGGAGTTTTCGAACTGGAGTGAAGGCAACTTTTCAGGCAACTCCCATCGTCCAAAATGGAGTCATGTTTGTATCTCTACCATTTAATGGTGTTGTAGCATTAGATGGTAAAACAGGTAAAGAACTATGGCGCTATGAACATGACCTCACTCCTGAGTGGGAAATGTGTTGCGGACCAAGTAATAGAGGAGTCGCAATTCATGAAAATCAACTTTTTTTCGGTACAGTAGATGCAAGACTTATTTCCCTAAATATTAAAACTGG
>CAJXYM010000043.1 GCA_913063045.1 uncultured Flavobacteriales bacterium
TGAAATACAAACAGGGGATTATTTAGGAGAAGATGACATTATTCGCCTTGATGATGACTATAAACGAGTTTAGCTAGCTTCTTATAATTCAACATTACCTCTTCAGTTGTAATATTATTAACATCATACTCATCAAAAATTGGAATTGCTGTAACAGCATCAGTTAATTGCATTTCAGATGATAGTTTGGCAAATAAAGCAATAATAGGAGTATTAACTGAATTGGCTGAATGCATAAGACCTCCATCACAACATAGTAGTATTTTTGCTCTATTAATAATTTCTGCAGTTTGGTTAAAAGTGAATTTATTAACGCAATCAATAATATTAGGATGGTAGTTTTTATTATTTATTTTTTTAACTATCTCTAATGCATTCCCAGAGCCTAATAGAACAATGTTCAAATCTTTATTATCTGAAATTAATTCTTCAATTATATATTGCCAATTATTGTAAGTCCTATAACTCCACTCGCCTCCAAGTGCAATCGCGATATAATTAGAGGGCAAATTAGAATTTACAACGATACTTTTGTCAGCATATGAAACTTCAAGCGAGCATTTAGCAATGCTATTAATCTCTATTTCATTCTTTGGATAGTCTAGTAACTGATTTAGTCTATGGAAATTAAAAAGTACGCGATTAACCTCAGGCCCATTAAAGAACCCAAACATTCCAACATAGTTGACTTGAGATGCAATACTAGCCTTTATATTGATACTCTTGGTTCCAAAAGAGTCAATAATTACTAAATCATAGTCAGAGGAAGTAACCTGATTTTTTTTAGTAAATATAGATTTAAAAACTAAATCATTTTTATATAAGTTAGCATTTTTAGTATCTGTAAATAAATCAACAACTCTATCTTGAATTAGAACCCTACTAGATAAGTCCATTAAGCTATCACCTAAACTAGGAGCAGAAACATTAATCCAAAGAATTTTTTTGTGCTCAGGCAAAATTCTATAAATCTCAAGATTCTTTTGTTTATTAAATAAGATAAATAAAGACCGCTTAATAAACTTAAAATTACGCTTTTTTAAAGATTTTTTAACAAGAAAATCTAGCGTGTAATTTGGAATATGAAACTTAAATGGAAGTTTATAAGTTTTTTCAAAATTCTTCATTTTGATACCAATCATTAATTTCATTAAAAATCAATTTTGGGCTAATCTGATCTAAACATAGACTCTTACCCTCTCCATTACAACCTGCCTGTCCACAAGCAACGCATTTCATATCTGCCTGAAATATTGTAATTTTTCCATAAGTTTGTAGCGGTATATTGTTCGTCGCTGACAATTGTAAGTCATTTGACCAAGGAGCCCATGTTTTTAAAACTGTAGGACCAAATATTGCAAAAATGGGTTTATTTTGCGCTGCTGCAATATGCATATTTAGAGTGTCCATGCCTACATAACCTAAGGAAAGTTTACTCAAGACCATATACTCATCCATTGATGTTTGCCCAATAAAGTCAAAAATATTATCTAGTTTTGGTAAAGTTTTTTGAATTTCAAGATCAATTGAACTCCGAGCTCCTGTTACTATAATTGGTAATTGAAGTTTATTTAAGAGCTTTAATAGATCATTTCTAAGAGATGTTGAATAGATTTTATATTGATATTGCGCTGAAGGATGAAAAATCAAAAATTTATCCACAGATAAATATTTGAGTTTAGATTTAATACTATTAGTAGCTATTCTACTAATTGAAGGTGCAACTTGAATTTTTGATAAAGCAATCCCCATGCACTTTAATGGCTCCAAGTTATTAAGCAAAATGTGTTTACTATAGTCAAAGTGATAAGTAGCCATAAGAAGCATATTTTTCCACCAAGACTTTTTAGAATTTTTTTCTACGGCACTAATTGCATTTTTACTTGCCAATAATGCGTATAAAACGCTTCGATCACTTGCAGTTAAATTAATACTTAAATCATATTTCCTAAATATTTTTTTAATTAAATTTCTTTCTTGAGTCCATCTATTGTTTTTTTTCTTTAAATAGGAAAACGTGTAAATTTCATTAATATGTGGAATTAATTTTGCTGTGGATAATGTATCATCATTTACTAATAAATCAATCGATTTAGGCTTAAGATTTTTTTGAAGCTGCTCAATCAAAGAGCGACTCAAAAAAACATCACCATTAGAGCGTTGAATAATAACTAAGATATTTCCATCAAACATTTAATCGGTTACTATAAATAAAGGAACTAAACAGAATAAATAGATTACCTGTAAAGTGCCCTAATAAATAAGAATCGCTCCACATGATAATTAAAAAGAATATTGGCATAGCAACACCAGTAGTTTTCACAAGTGCATTAGAGGATGTAAGAGCAGTTTTGAATTGAGTAAAGAAAATCCAAAAAAGACTCACTAGACCAACTACTCCTAATTGCGTTAATATTAACATATACATATTATGAGGCTGGACAGTTGCAGGAACAGTTGGGCTATTAATCAAATTAAATTTTTCGTATTCATCTGGGAAATCACCAGTTCCAACACCCAAAATTGGGCTTCTTTTAACCAACTCAAAAGAATTAATTAGAAAAGTAAGTCGGTAACCAATTGAGGTATTTTTATTCTCTTCGTAATTTGTTACACTATAAATAGTGGCATCAAACCTAGACTTAAAAACATCACTTAAACTATAAGCACTAATTGTGATAAATACTGATAATAGAAATGAAATAATAATTGCCTTAATTTGTGAATTTTTAAAGTATTGGAAAGATAAGATTACCAATGCAGCAAAAAACATCAATTGACCTGCCCGACCACCAGTAATAAACATATTAAAGGTCATTGTAAATGCAAAGAAAGTATATAAGACACGCTCAGTTAGTAATATTTTTTCTCCAGAGATTAATTTATTAGCTACCAAATAAAATGCAAAAGCTAAAAATGGATTGTATGAAATATGGCTCATTAGTGGTGTAGGATTAATGATCCCACTTGCAGATATAGTGGCGCTCCCAAAAGGTTCAATAATCTCCAACCATATTAAATAAGAAAGACTTTCAGATATACTTATTGCCAATAAAAATGCTGATATGTAATATTTTGAATTATTAAGTTTAGTAATTGTTAAAAAAATTGGCAGGACTAATAAAAATGGCAACATTTTTCTTAAAATTTCTAGACCCCAGCTAATATTTTCAGTCCAAAGCATTGCAACTACATGTGCTAGGAAAAATAAAATTGAAGCTGTTGCCAAACTATTACTTTTAATCTGGTGAAACTTGGTCTTATAATTACCAGTTAAAAGCCAAATGATAGTAATTAACCAAATAGCAATATTATTTCCAACAACTGTAAGTGGAAGGAAAAAAAAAGCCGCTATTAACAAATACTGGTTGATGCGGTCGATTAAACTATCGTAGATAATCATAAATTTGGTAACATTTAATGTTTTTTAACTAATTAGTAAGTACTCATTTTAAAGGAAGCAGTAATGTCAAAAAAGGCTATTTTTCTAGACCGAGATGGTGTGATTAATAAAGAAGTTAATTATTTATACAAAATAGAGAACTTTGAATTTATAAAAGGCGTATTTCAGTCCTGTTTATATTTTCAAAATTTAGGATATATTATAATTATAATTACAAATCAATCGGGAATTTCAAGAGACTTCTATAGTGATAATGACTTCCAAAAACTTTCTGCATGGATGTTAGAAGAGTTTTCAAAGCATGGAATAATTATTCAAGATACATTTTATTGTCCTCATGGTCCAGAATCAAATTGTAGATGCAGAAAACCCAAACCAGGAATGTTCATAGAAGCTAAAAAAAAGCACAATATTAATATGAAAGAATCATGGATGATTGGAGATAGTGAAGTTGATATTCAATCTGCAAATGATGCAAATATTCAAAACACAATTTTAGTAAGGAGTGGAAAAAAAATAAATGAGTCTTCGTCAAATGCAAAATTTATTCTTGACTCTATAAAGGAAGCACCAAATTTTATTTTAAATTAGGATCATAGAAGTTCTTTAGCCATCCTAGCAATATCATTAACTCCAATTTCCCTAATTGTGAAATCTTGCTTATTCAACCTAAAATGATTAACTTCAGAATTAGATTTTAAGACTTGATTTATTGTTGATTGAAAAACTCTGTTTACTGGAGTTGGCCCAAAAAGGATAATTGATGGTATGTTTAATCCCCAAGCCATATGAGATGGCCCAGAATCATTGCCAATTAGTAACATAGAATTAGAAATTACTGCCTTTACTTCATTAAGATTTAATTTTGGCATCATGCCTATAAAGGTTGATTGCTCACTCATCCATTCAGCTTTTTTTCTTTCTTCACTGCTACCCCACAACACTATACAATTTTTTTGTAATAAATCTGCAACTTCAACAAATTTTTCAATTGGATAATTTCTACTTGCCCAAGT
>CAJXYM010000044.1 GCA_913063045.1 uncultured Flavobacteriales bacterium
ATTTCAGAAATTGTTTTTTGCTCTATAGTTCCAATCTGTTTAAATTCATCATTTATCTTTATAAGTGAAGTTAAAACGGAATATTTTTTAGGTGCAAAAATTGGAGCAATCCCTATATCATTTGATACAGCACATAAAAGAGTTTCATCTCTAGGTCGTATGATTTTACAAGCAATCAATTTTGCTTTTTCTACATCGACTAGCATTCCTGACCACCCCATCTTATACAAAAAATAAGTATTTGAGTGTTTGCGAGGGTGATAGCATCCGATATCTAGATAAGTGCCTTTTTGATGCTTTTTACCAATAAGTTCTCGTAAAACCGCATCTTCACCAAATTGTGAATAGTATTTTCTTGATTGTTTTTTACTAAAAAGAATTTTTAAAATTGCGTCAAAATAATCAACAATTACAAAGTTTTTTAAATATCTTAATATAGGTTGCATAATAATATATTTTTTGATTTTTTTATGTTGAACACTTTTTTAGAACTATGATTCTACAGAATACAAATGCAATTAAAAAAATTAAACTACAATTACTTCATATTATGTAGACTTTCCGCTGAAATTATTAAGATTGAGTGAAAAATATATATTTACGACTTACTAAAAACTCATATACTTCTTCGATACTTTCAAAAAAGTATTTTTGAATCAATAATTTATAGAGATAATTTTATTGAGTGGGAGTAATTCTAAAGTCTACAACCCTAACTAATAATGGATTTTCAACTTAAACACTATTTGAATTCTGCTCTCAACTTATAAACCAAAGGTAAAATAAACTTATACAAAAACAATGTAATAAATGTAAAAAGTGATAATAATGAATATATTTGATCCTCTTAAAACTTGTATGCTACTTGGAAAATTTTCAAAAAATATTGTTAAATCAGTAGTTTGTAATTGTGCTTTTATTGAGTGTGAATTAGTAAAAATGGATACAAAATAGGTATTACATTTTGATACAGTCTTTTTTAACTGGTTTTTTTCTTGGATTTTCTTTAATCGTAGCTGTTGGCGCTCAGAATTCCTTTGTTCTAAGACAAGGTATTCTTGGTCAGCATGTCTTTTACGTAGCTTTATTTTGTGCACTTTCTGATGCTCTTCTAATTTGTATTGGTGTTGCAGGTATATCATTTTTTTTAAATAATTTCATTAGCCAAAATTCAAATATTCTCTTTGGTTTATCTGCTATTTGGCTTACAGGGTATGGATTATTAAGATTAAAGTCTGCACTTAAATCTAATAAATCTATTGAAATTGAAGCGGCAACTTTAAAGGGTCTTTTTCCTACTATATCAGTTGCTGCATTTTTAACTTTTTTAAATCCACATGTATATCTTGATACCATGATTCTTATTGGGTCAATATCTCAACAATTTTCAGGATTTCATAAAATTACATTTGCATTGGGTGCTGTAATAGCTAGTTTTGTTTTTTTCTTTAGCCTTGCTTATGGATCAAGGTTATTATCGCCAATAATGCTACGTCCTTTTTCATGGAAAATTCTTGATGGCGTAATAGCATTTATTATGTTCACTATTGCAATTAAATTAGCCTCAGCAGGAAACTGGCTTTAAAGCATTAAACTCTTTGTTAAAATCAAGTTATGATTGAAGATGAAAAATGGATGACCCTTGCACTCGAACAGGCTAGAAAAGCAGAAGAGGGCGGTGAAGTGCCTGTTGGAGCTATTTTAGTGAAAGATGGTTTTCTTATTGCTAAAGCCCATAATAATCCTATATCTACAAATGACGCCTCAGCTCATGCTGAAATTCAATTATTAAGAATTGCAGGAAAAAAACTTGGTAATTATCGACTAAATGGAACTTCTCTTTATGTTACCTTGGAGCCATGTGCAATGTGTCTAGGGGCAATAATGCATGCTAGAATTGAACGCGTAATCTTTGGTGCTTATGATCCTAAAAGTGGAGTTTGTGGGTCTTCTGAAAATTTAACTGATGCAAATTGCTTTAATCATGAAATTAACCTTGTTAGTGGAGTATTGGAAAGCGAGAGCAGGGCGCTTTTAAAGAATTTTTTTAATTCACGAAGGTAAATATATAGTCTAAAATACATTCTAAATATTTAATTAGTTTAAAAATAACCTTAAAAAAATCTAGCATGAATCAAAAAGAAAACGAATATACCCCCAAATTAAAAGATGAAGTTGATATGACATTAATGGCATTATCTTTATGGTCAAGAAAAAAATTTATAGTTTCATTTACTGCTTTAATTACATCGGTAGCATTATTAATATCGCTTAGTAATCCAACAATCCATAGGTCTTACTCTTCGTTTATATTACCAAATGAAACTTCAATGACTCTTATCAATATGTTGTATGACACAGAGGAAACTAGGGATTCAGTTTTTAGAGGTTTTTTAAATAAGTTGACATCTCCAATTGTGCAGAAAGAAGCATTTATTAATGGTAATTATGAAGCTAAATTTAATAAAGAGAATATGCCAATTGATGATATTGATACTTTTATTTTAAATTCTTTAGGAGAGATTTCTGTTTCTCCTCCTAGTAGAACTATTTTAGATATGGAGCTCAACCTTCTCAATGAGAAGCCATATATTGCTTACTTAGAGGGACAATTTCCTATAATAATGTCAAATTATTTGAATGAACTTATTGTCTTAGCAGATTCTAAAGCTATTGATCAAATTCTTGAGGTTTCGAAATTAAATATCAATAATAGAATCTCAGTAATTCAGGAGAGAGCTACTCAACTAACAATGGAAATTAATGATGAAATTAGAAGAGAAAAATATAAGGCGCAACAATTTCGATTAAATGAGATATTTCTATTGAGTGAGTCGGCACAACTTGCCAAGAATTTAGATATCTTAGAAAATAATTTTAATCAACTTAATGACTCCGAGATTTCAATTGCTATTGGAGATGGTAATGTTCCAAATTGGTATTTGTATGGTGCTAAAGCACTTTTAGAACAAGTGTCGAATTTACAAAATCGAAGTGTAGATCATTTTAATGAAGAAGTAGTTATATTAGAAAATGAACTAGATGCAGTTAGAAATAATAATCAATTAATTACTCTTATAAAGCGCCAAGATTTTCAATTAGATTTAGAGAAAGTTAATTCTATGCAACTAAGAAGTGTTGCTAAATCTAAAGTTATGCCTTCAGCCTTGAAGTGGGTATTACTTTTATCAGTTATATTTGGCTTTTTATTTAGTATAGTGGTAGCTTTAATTATGAATTTGTTCAAACCGTTTCAGCTAGAGCCTATTTAAATAAATTATTGTAAGGAAGTTATAAAACATTATGAATCTGATATTATGGTGCGAACATCCCACCATTAATATGTAAAGTTTGTGCTGTAATATATGAGCCACTCTCACCAGCAAGGAACAATACAGATTGAGCAATTTCATCAACTGTACCTAAACGACCCAAAGGAATTTGAGATGCTAAAGCCTCTTTTTGCTCATCAGGGAGAGCGTCAGTCATATCAGTTTTTATAAAACCTGGTGCAATTGCATTCACCGTAATTCCTCGAACGCCAACTTCACGGGCTAGTGACTTAGTGAAACCCATAATTCCAGCCTTAGCAGCCGCATAATTAGATTGCCCAGCATTACCCATAGATCCAACAACTGAAGTAATAGAGATAATGCGCCCAGACCTTTTTTTAATCATGCCCCTTAATACTGCTTTTGACATCTTGTAAACAGAAGAAAGATTGGTATTAATAATATCATCCCATTCATCCTCCTTCATTCTGACAAGAATATTATCCCGAGTGATGCCAGCATTATTAATTAGTATATCTACAGATCCATAATCTACAGTAATACTCTTTAAAAGATCAGAAATTTGCTCATTATCAGTTACATTTAGCTTTATACCTTTACCAAGAATATTATTTTCATTAAATATTTTAGAGATATTTGCAGCCCCTTCATCACTAGTTGCTGTTCCAATTATTGTTGCTCCTGCAGCACCTAATGTTAATGCAATAGCCCTTCCAATTCCTCTACTTGCACCCGTTACAAGAACTAATTTATCGTTAAGCATTTGATATTTCCTCAATTGTAGATTTTAATGTAGTCACATCTATTATAGCCGAACCAGTAAGAGACTTAT
>CAJXYM010000045.1 GCA_913063045.1 uncultured Flavobacteriales bacterium
AGAAGATTGTACAATTCTAAAGTTCCATCTGCATAGTGTTTTATATGCAAGTGTTCTTGAAATTCTGAGGATTGCTGTTTTGTAGGCAATATCGGAGCTTTCAGAGGCTTAGTATTGGGCTTGCAATATGGGTGATTTAAAATCCACATCCTGCATCTGTCAAATAATTTACTTTCTTCAGTATCTAAAAGTATTGAAGAGATTAGGTATTTTTCTTTATTATTAAGAATTTTTTTCATATTATCTAGGACAATCTTGGGGTTTTTCCTAAGATCGACAGGAAACATTAATTGAGGGTATGATAAAAATTCTTCTATATCTGTAATAGATTGTTCAACTTTCTGTAAATTATTGGAAAGATTTTTTAAATAAGACTCAGACTGACTTGATAATATTTCTTTATACTGAGCATCAATTTTAGATTCCTTTATGGAACTCCAATCTCCTTGAGATTCCTCTATGGAACTCCAGCCCCCTTGATCTGTGGTTATAGGTTCTAATTTTAATGTGTATGGATTAAAATAATACCTAGAATTAGAGTTTGTTAAAGTATGCATGGTGTCCCATGCTAAAGCCATTATGTATGCTTTAGAAAATGAGTCAACATCATATATATTTCTATTATTAAGTAATCTGTTTTTTGAGATGTAACTATATATTTGTCTATTATGAGGGTCTTTTAATGATTTTTTACCATACAAGTTGATATATAAAGAAGGGTCTGATAGCTTATAGTCTTCATATTCCCCCGCTTCTGAACTTGTTCTATAGAACCATCTTCGATCATCTGAAAATCGAACAATCATAGAATTTTTTCTATTCTGTTTTTCTATAAGCTCTTTGGACATAAGCTCTTCAATATCCATAATTCCCCAGCTATCTCCATTAACAAATATATGCGCAAATTTATGAACTGATGCTAAGTTTCCCATATCTCGCATCATAGATTGGTAAATGTAGTCGTATGGATGTTGCCTACTGCTTGGTTTCTGTATGGCAAATTTATTAAAGCCAAGAATTGTTTTTTCATTCTTTAATGATATTTTAAAACTCATTCTATGTGAACTAGTCCAATGATCATTTAAATCACCTTTCAAGCGTATTTTTGCTTTAAATTTATTATTTTTATACCTTAAGGTTGCTTGCGTAATTGAGGGGTTTGTTAAGAAGTTATCTCTTAAACCATTATTTCTATCAAGCATAAGTTTTTGGTAATCTTTAAATTTTATATCAATAAATATTTTTTCAAATTGAATTGCATCTTTATCAAATAATTTATAATAAAAAAAACTAGGTATTTTTTTTATTAAAATTATTAGTTTATTTGATTTATTGAGGATTATCTCTCCTGAGCCATCATCTAATAGGTTTTTAATTGATGACACACCTAGATCTAGTGATATAAACTTCTCTCTTAAGTCTGCTTTAAATATGTTGATTTTTTGATTATTGAAGGCTAATGAAATTAGCATTAAATTTAATAATATCAAGATTATTAAAATACTTGATTTTTTTTGTTTAAGAATCATTCTATATAACAACTAATTGATTTAATTGTTATTAACCTACCAATTAGTTTTTCCTTCAAAAAAAGTAACATTAATATTTTTATCTAATTTATGAAGCCTATTGGCTATTGTTTCTATCGGCAGACTTTCATTTGGAATAATTAGCATAACAGCAGTGTTACCTGAAGGACTTTTATCCAATCGGATAAGTTTTAAATTTTGTATGATAGGTTTAATCTTAGTCAAGATATCTTCAAACATTAACTCTTGTTTTGTCCATTTAATAACAAGATTGTATTCATTTGTATTTATTATTTTGCGGTTTGAAAGCCATATATAAATAAAAAAAAGAATTAATGATGTTATGATCGTTGTTATTAACACTTGTCCTGCTGCATATCCAAGACCTATGGCTATTGCTAGAAATAAATAAATAAGCTCTTCTGGTTCTTTAATGGGCGTTCTAAAACGTACTATAGATAATGCACCAACTAGGCCAAGTGACAATGCGAGTGAAGACTTAACTACTATAATTACAAGAAAGACTACAGCCGAAAGTACAGGTATAACTGAACCAATATGTAATTTACCTGAAAGAGAAAAAGACCTTTTAATATAGAAGTCTCTTAGAATAAAAGACATTATTACACACATCAAAAAGCTAAATAAAGTGGGAACTAAATCCACTTGATTCATATTTGGTGTAAGTAGGTCATTTAGATTATTAGTAAAGTCATTCATGTGGAATATAGTTTTTTTAATAATACAATGAGTTTATTTTAAGCTGTTTCAGTTAAATTTTTGATAAAGTTAAGAATTTTAATCTTTTGATTGAGTGCTTAATAAAGGGGTTCGATTTTTCTTTCTTTGATTCTATATCTGTGATGTTTGATATGGCAATAGTACAAAATTATTTTGCAAACTTTATTTCATATCTATAATCTGAATTCACTTTGACATTACACTAGATTTATATAAATTTTCAATACTCATATTAGATGTTTGGATTTCTACATTATCAATTAGCATATTTGCACCTTCTTGCCTCATGTAAGGATTACTAACACCATTCATATTTGATACTAAACAACTATTGAGAGTTATACTTGGAGAGCCATAAAAATCTTTTTTAATATAAGCCATTGCTGCATAAAGATCGTATTTTGATATTGCACTACTAGTCATAGTAACCGAGCTTCCATCTTTAGATGCAACACCAACACCGATATTACTAAAATTACTATTTTCAATATTTAAAATACTTTCTTCTCCAGCAGATATGGCCTTGTCTTTAACATTTCTTACTTTGATTCGATTTATAGACACATTACTGCCAGAGAAATCAAGTGCATCACCACCAATATTTGAAAATTCTGAAAAAACCACATTACCATCTGAGAAATCAGAATCTAGTCCGTCAGAAAAAGTATCTTTAATAAAAACTGAGTTTAAAGAAAATGTGGAATTAACAATATTAATAGCATCTTCAGATTTAACATTAGTTATTCTAACATCTTCAAGGTCTACATCTGATTTATAAAAAGTAATGCCACCAGTCAATTTAAGTAACTCATCTTCTAATGCTGAAATATTAAAAATATTTACATTCTTAAGATAAGATTTTTTGTCAGCATTCAATACATAAATTCCTTTCCAAGAGTTAGATATTGAATCAAAGACAATTGGGTTAGTGCTATCTCCTTTTGCATGTAATGAGCCTTTAACAATAAGGTACGAGTCATCTGAAAACTGCAAATTAACACCAGGATATATTTTTAAATCACCTTCAACAATAATAGGATGATTGACAATCCAATTACCTCTTGGAATCACGTATGACTTACTATCTAATTGATTAACGAAATCGAATTTATCTGATGTGTCAGTTAGCAAAGGATTCTTTATTCCATTTTTAAATAGTGTTATACCATTATTAACAAATCTCTCAAAACCTTGATACTCAGTGTTTACTGTTACCATATCATCTAGGATTCCTTTGTAAGGGGTTTTTAAGATAGTAGGCTTTAAATTCAGCAAATAACTAGGGATAATAATTTCCTTATCAGTAAAAGATTTATTATCAAACAAAATATTTTTTACAGTGACATTATCTGGGAGAAGATTGTACAATTCTAAAGTTCCATCTGCATAGTGTTTTATATGCAAGTGTTCTTGAAATTCTGAGGATTGCTG
>CAJXYM010000046.1 GCA_913063045.1 uncultured Flavobacteriales bacterium
TGGATCGCTCTCGTAATAAATCTCTCATTTTTTTCAGATAAAACATACGCAAAGTAATCAGTTCTTCCAATGATCTTCCCAAACTCTCTCTCAAAAGATAAATTTTCTGTATTACCATTTATTTCATTGGTTAGTAAGAATGGCCTACCAAGATCATTTCTTTTTGAGGACAGCCTCCAAACAACAACCTCTATATTTCGTGCAGCGTTGTAAATTAATTGCGGGTCTAGTGAATCAAGCATATCAAAATTAATTTTACCATCATGAGCCTTTAATAGCATTGTATATAGTCCGGTAATCAGAGACAAAACTCGATCACCCTTAAAATTATTATCAAATACTTGGTTTAATGCTTCTACATCTTGTGAGTTATTAATTTTAGTAAATAACCAGTCGTGTTTATGACCAAATAACCAGCTAATGGTTTTTTCTGGGCTGTCTGAAGTTGTTTTTCTTAATTCCTGTGGATTTTTTTTGTATAATTTTAGCGCTAATATTTTTAGACTTTCTATATTTTCTCTTACCTCGTAATCTGCCATACGATCAAAGTCAGATTTTTTTAATTGACTAAAGGAGCCTTTATCATATTGTGTAGAACCTTTCCTTTCGATGGTATTTGAGCACCCAAACAATATAATTGATATAAAAAAAATATTTATTATTTTAATTGTCATTTTTAATGAGCCTGTCGCTAGGAAATATGAGTTTAAAAGTACTCCCTTTATTTAGTTCGCTTGAAATATTTAATTCACCTTGGTGTTTAATCATTATATTTTTCACAATAGATAAGCCAAGACCAGTTCCTCCAGTAGACCTACTTCTATCATCATCAACTCGATAAAACCTTTCTGTAATTCTATTGATATGTTTTTTTTCAATACCAATCCCTGAATCAATTACTTCAAATATAGGGGTGTAATTAATCGCATTCCAATTAATATTAATCACCTTATCATTGGGTGTATAACGAATCGCATTAGTAATCAAGTTGGTAAAAGCGCTTTCAATTTCCTGCTTCGATCCATAAATATTGAATTGATAATTAATTTTGTAAATAATTTTATGCCTACCTTTATCTACTAATTTAATATTTTTCTTTATCTTTTCAAATAATTTCTTACTATTTATTTCCTCAGACCTATTTTTAATAAGACTTGACTCGACATTTGAAAGCAATAAAAGGTCATCAATCAATCGCTTCATTCTTGTTGACTGCTCCATCATTAAGTTAAATATCTGCTTTGTTGGTTTATCAGTTATTAAACTTGCATCTAGCGTCTCAATAAAACCAGTTATCACTGTTAATGGTGTTTTTAATTCATGTGAAAAATTTGAAACAAATTCTTTTCTTATTGATTCATTTTTTATGATTACACTAATATCTTTACCAATAATAAGTTTTTGTAATTTCCCAAAACTAATAATTCTAATTTCAATATCTTCAATAATGTTTTTAGTTTTAATATGTATTGGTTGGTCGTACTCTTCAGCATCAAGATAGGCGGTGAATTCTGTATTTCTAAATATGTATTGTATTGGTTGGGTTTTATCTTTGATTGAGTCTATGCCAAACATAGTTTTTGCTCTTTTATTTGCCCATGCAATTTCATTCGATTCGTTAATAATAATAATTCCATCAAAAATCGCATCTGACGCCAAGATAAATTGATCGATAGTTGTCGCAAGGGTTTTTTTTGACTTTCTTCTTGTTCTTATATCTTGATAAATTTTAGAAAAAATACTTTCCCATCCGCCGGTACCTTGCGGAAGCTTCTCAATTGAGGGTTTTGTAAGCCAGGTATTGAGTTTATGCATCCATATTGCGTTTATTAAAATGTATATTGTCAATAAAGTACATATAATAATTAATGCGATTTCTTTACTGGAGATTTTGGAAATAAACAGGTACAAACAAAGTTGTATTAAAAAGAACCAAAAAGTATTCCATCTAATATCTTTCAAAATATTCCTCTTCCTCTCTTTTAAAATTTTTTATTATTACCATAATGTCACTCCACTAAATATATCTATTTTTCTGAAAACTTATATCCAAAACCTCTAATGGTATGAATTAATTTATTTTTTCCAACTTCAGCTAGGTTTTTTCTTAGTCTTTTTATATGAACGTCAACAGTTCGCTCATCTACATCATAATTATTACCCCATATTTTGTTTATAATTTGATTTCTAGAAAAAACAATTTCAGTATTTTTCATAAAAAAATGTAGGAGCTTGAACTCTGTTGGACCCACTTTAATTAATTTATCATCTACTTGAACCTGATGAGTTTGTGGGTTTAGATTTAGTTCAGATATTGTGATTGGCTCATCAATTAGTTCTGGAGACCTTCCTCTTAACAGAGCTTTAATACGAGCTACTAACTCCCTTGGGCTAAAGGGTTTAGTTAAATAATCGTCTGCACCAGCATTAAGTCCCATGATTTTATTATCTTCTTCACTTTTTGCTGTGAGCATTATCACTGGAATTTTTTTTGTTAAGGAATTTCCCCTTAATCTTTTCAGAAATTCTATACCATTCATTCCGGGTAACATCCAATCAAGAACAATAAGATCGGGGACTGTTTCTTTAACAATATTATCTGCATACTCGGCATTAATTGCTCGGATAGGGTTGAAGCCAGCTTGCTGAAGGTTTAGCGCTATTAATTCCAAAATTGAAGTTTCATCTTCTACTATTAAAATATTTGCTGCCATAATATTTAATGTTTATAAAGTTTAAGCTCTCTTAATATTATGACATTTATATGTCATCTATATGTCATTTTTAATAAATTTAGGACGATTTATTAAAATACATTATCATGAGTCTTCTATGTTTTTTTAAGAATATTAAAGGAATTTTTATGTTTGATTTTCTAGCTAAAGATAAAATTATTGCTGATAAGTCTTTTAACAGATGGATGGTGCCCCCCGCAGCTTTATTGATTCACTTATCTATCGGGATGATTTATGGTTTTAGTATATTTTGGACAGGACTAACAAAGCTCATCGGTACTGAGTGCTCTGAATCAACTAGTTTTTTAGAGAGGGCTTTTACTACCTCATGTGATTGGCTGAGAAGTGATGTGGTATGGACTTTTGCTATAGCCATAGTATTTTTAGGTTTAGCCGCAGCTATTTTTGGTCATTGGTTAGAGAAGGCAGGTCCAAGAAAAGCTGGTGTTGCAGCTGCAGTCTTTTGGGGTGGCGGATTAATGATTACATCATTAGGAGTTTCATTACACCAATTATGGTTAATATGGCTAGGGGCTGGTGTTATTGGTGGAATAGGATTAGGTCTTGGTTATATCTCCCCCGTATCAACTTTAATTAAATGGTTTCCTGA
>CAJXYM010000047.1 GCA_913063045.1 uncultured Flavobacteriales bacterium
CATGTAAGTAACGGTATTTTATTTAATCATGAGTCTGTATTGCGACCGGAGCGATTTGTTACACAAAAAATACTACATACTGCAAAAAGAATATACCAAGGGAGTGGCGAAAGGTTATCATTAGGACGGATTGATATAGTAAGGGATTGGGGTTGGGCGCCTGAATATGTTGAGGCGATGTGGATTATGTTGCAACAGGATAATCCTGATGATTATGTTATTGCCACAGGTGTAACAACAACATTAGAAGATTATGTAAGCCAAGTTTTTAATTTTTACAATCTAGATTGGAAAGATTATGTAAGCCGTTCTAAGGCTTTAGTTAGGCCATTGGATATACAAAATAGCTATGCAGACCCATCAAAGGCAGAAAAAATATTAGGCTGGAGCGCAAGCGTCAAGATGCCAGACTTAATTGAAAAACTTATACAGTGAACGCACGTTTATGCTCAAAAGAATAATATGCACTCATGGAGGTGGTCGATTTGGCAATCAACTGCTAAACTATATTCATTTAACAGCGCTTGGTCTTGAATACCCTTTTCTAGAAATTGAGCAATGGGAGTTAAATAAGTATTTATCTTTTATAGATAGTAAATTTATAATAAACAATGGACAATTAACAAAACTCAATAAAGTAAAGAAACCTGTAGGGAGAAATGTTTTATTTACAAACCTAGCTAATAAAATAAAAACTTTATCATCAAGATTTAAAATAACTTTCTATCACTTCTATTTTTTTTTTAAACCCAATGCAAGTTCTATTATTGTCGGTGATGATGGATGTAATATAGGATTTATTCAAGGTGATAAGTACAGCAGTCTTGTTTTAGATGATAGATTTATTAACTCGTCAAATAAAACAGTATGCTTGGCTGGCTGGGAATTTAGGAATTGGGATCTTGTTAGCAAGTGGAAGAATGAGATTTCAACTCATTTAAAGGGTGTTTTTGTTAATCAAGAGCAAGATGGAAAAAACGTGTTGGGGGTGCATATTCGAGGAACAGACTTTAAATTTTATCAAGGTGGAATGCTACATCTTTCAGATGAAAAATGGCGCTTTGTTGTAAGTAAGTTTTTAAAAAATAACAACAAGGTTAGTTCACATGTTTACTTATCTGATGAAGAGAAAGAGTGGAGTAAATTTATAAATAATTATAATAACGCCAAAGTTAGTATTGGCAGTGTTGGTTATTCAGGTGATTTGTTTGATGCATTTTCTGATCTAATTAAATGCAAATGGATAATCACTACAGGCTCAACATTTGCGTTGATGGCTGCATGGATTGGAAATGCTTCGGTATATAGTGCTAACGACATAATTTCAAATGATCAAATTAATTCAGTTGATGTTGATGATTGGCGCACACATAACTATTTAAAAGGGAATTGGCTGTGAGCGTCCTCTTAATATTGCTTTCAGTGCAAATCAATAATAACCCCTGTATTCTGCTATGAAAGAAAATAATGTTGAAATTAATCCCAATACCCTGGCGATAATCAGAGTATGGATATCGTTAAGCTTACTATTTATCTTATTTTTATTTTATTTTAAAAATATATATGATATTGGTGATGGTGTAGGTTATGGTTATTTATTTTCGTTTTTTTCTGGAATAGTAGTTTTATGGTTGTTGACACCAACTAATTATAAAATGATCGTTGTAAATAAACCCATTATTGCTATTGTCGGTTTTTTATCCTATATTTCACTTAGGCTTGTACTAGATCAGCAGGATACTGCTGGCTTATTTGCATTTATGTTTTCAACAACTTCAGGAGTGTTTTTTGGGTATATTTTAGGAATTTTTCTTGCATACTTGTTTTTAAGTATTGTAGAAAATGCATACCAATCCCCATGTTTACATAAATATATTAATACTGCTATTTTGACGTACTTTGTATTAATTACAATTTTTATTGTGATACTCTTTGATCATCATTATGCAAATAAAGTTTCGTGGTTTTCTATTAATGAGCTTCCAGTGGATTATCAAAGGCCAGGCATATTGTTATTTCTACTTGCAATTCAGAATGCAACTTTATTAATTGTCGTCAAATTACTCACACCAAATAAAAAAAATAGACTTATTCAAATGTTATTTTATATAAGCACCCTTGTGATGATTCTATTAGGTCAGCTTATTGGGTCTAATTTCTTTTTTTTGGCTGGTATTGTGCTAATGTTTGTTGTTTTTTGGTATTTAAATCTCACAAATTCCTCAGCTAAGCACCTGATTAAAAAAGAGATAAGACTATCAAGCCTTTTTACTGGATGGATGGGGTTAGAGATTTATAAAATTATTGGAGTTATTTTCTTAGTCTCTGTTCTGTTATTTGTTGCCTCTGTTGGATTGTCTATTATTGATTTTCAACAGCTAAGAATAACAGGAAAAGAAACTTATATTCCTTCGTTAAATGTTAGGATGGATATTTTAAAAAGTGTGTTTATTCTGCATCTTAATAATGCGCCTTTATTTGGTGATATGTTTGTTCATGAGATTGTGAATACGCGCTATATTCATAGCTTGTTACGAATATTGCCTAGTATTGGCATAACTGGAACCTTATTTTTTATTTTCGTTATTTTCTTAGTTTATCGAGATATTAAGAAATACAGCAAGATGACATATAGAGTGAATTTTAATTATCAAGTATTTAGACTAGTAATGGTTTCTTATATATTACTGGGAGCTTTATTAATGGCTGGATTCTCATGGATTCCATTATGGTTTATAATTGGCCTATTTTCTATTTCTATATTTAAGAGGCCAAACTATAATGTTAAAAATGACGCCAATACAAAATAATTTTAGAATTTTAACCTTTTGGGTTTCTTGTTAAATGTGTGGAATATTAGGAACGATTCCATCAACTGATAATAGTAAATTTAAGAAAGCACTAGACACTTTATACCATAGAGGGCCAGATGGTTATGGAGTTAAAAATCTTGGTGATTCTATTACATTAGGACATAGGCGCTTGTCTATAGTTGATTTGAGCTCTAAAGGTCGTCAACCAATGTCAGATATAACCTCTAGA
>CAJXYM010000048.1 GCA_913063045.1 uncultured Flavobacteriales bacterium
GCTTATAGATATGACTGGGATGATCACAGAAGATTTATTGTTGGAGATTTTAGGAAGCTTATCGGAGCTGCTCATGCAACAGAAATACCCCTTTTAACAGGAAATAATAAGTTAGTTGGCGATTATGGTTTTTTAATATATCCGAGAGGGCCTTCAAAAAAGTTTACCTCAAAGAACATGATGAAGTTTTGGACTAATTTTGCTAGAGAGGGCATTCCTGGTAAGTCAACTAACTCAATTAAATGGGATGCTTACAATAGTGCAGATAAATCTAATTTTATTATCTTAGATAATAGGGCTAATCTTAAAATGAGCTCAGATACAATTTCTTTTAAATCACTAGTAGGTAACTTGTATAAAGAAACCAAGATTACCGATCTAGAAAAATGTGTAGTCCTCCTTCAAATACTTACATATGTTGGCGATGATTTATATGATGACTATGTCAACTCATACAAAGGGTCTTGTGATAGAGGTAATGCCGAGAAATTCATAAAGGACAATGCGAGTGTTATAAATTATTAATATTTGCCTGCTTCACTTTATCTTTAATTTTTAAAACGTCTATATCTTTAATATGTACTAAGTCTGCAATTCGCCTAATTAGTCTTTCTTCATCTACTTCTAAAATAGAGTCCGCAAAGGCAACTTCCCATAAAATGGTTATAAGGGATAGTTTTTCATTTTTAGAATATTCCTTATTTATATCTTCAATGAACTCATGAAAAGATACACTGTTTTTACTAAATTTCTTTAATATTTCTAAGATATCATTCTCATCTTTATTAACAATAGGTGCTATTTTTTTTATTTCTTGTAATAGTATATTTAGCTCAGATTCTGAGATATCACCATCTGACCTTGCTACTTCATAGGCAAGGACTAGCGCAGTTAACTCTATTTCAAATTTGTTTTTTTGTGGGACTTTAAGAAGTTCCTTTTTTTTAAAAAATTTAAACATATTACTTAGATTTAACCATAGTTTTCGTATAAAAAGTGTTAATTAGATAGTAAGTAGATGCATACATAACAAATAATAAAGTCGAAACCCACGATGGATATGAGTTATTTGCGTGAATACCAATTAAACCCGTGAGAGTTGATAGTACTAAGATAATTCCTAACGTTCCTTCAGATGAAAATTTTGCCATTAGTCTGTGGTGAATATGATCTCTTCCAGGAGATGAAATAGAAATTCTTCTTTTAACTCTAGAGAACATCAGCCCAATACAATCTAAAAGTGGTATTGCAACAAACCAAATCATTGTTATAGGATTGACCTGATAAAGTTGATTCTGTGAACAGTATATTGCAATCCATGCAACCCAAAAACCAATTAAGTTTGAACCACTATCTCCTAAAAAAACACCTCTTTTTTTACCAAAAAATCTTAAATTAAAGATTAAAAACCCTATCATAGATCCAATAAGTAAAATTAACATTGAGTCATATATAAATCCAGAATAAAAACCAATAAACAGCAGACTAAGCATTGCACAGCCTGCACATAATCCATTTATTCCATCAATCATATTAAATGCATTCATGACACCAACTACGCAAAATACTGTTATAGGTATTGATAATATTCCAAGATTTATAATACCTAGGCCGAATAAATCACCAAGGCTTATTAAATATATATCTGTTGCGAAGATCATATATATCGTTATAAGTATTTGAGTGAGCAATCTAAACCAGGGTTTGAGGCCCATAATATCATCTATTAAAAATACCAGAAGTAGTGGAATAGAGGCAATAATCAATTGATAGGTAAAGTCAGGTAAATATCCATTAAGTGAATTCAAATCAATATAGAGTTTTCCAGATAGGATGAGGGCAATGAATATACTTAATCCACCAACTAAAGGTGTTGGTCTTTTATGAAATTTTCTGCTTCTATCTGGAAGATCTATTAAAAATTCTCTCTCTTTTGCAAGGTTTCTTAAAAGATAATTAACAGCCATAGATGCAATTATGCTTATAATTAAGTAATCTATAATTATTGTTAATTCCATTTATCTGTTAAGTTGTGAGTAATATTTGCATTACGTTTATGTCTTAATATATCGATATTATACATTCACTTCTCTGCTTATCTCTTATTATCTTTTTACTTTACTGAATATTTCTAAATCTTTTTAATAGTTTCAATTCATTTCTTTTGGCTGCTACTGTGAATTTACGCTCTTTACTATATATATTTAAATAATAAAATTATTAAAAGTCTACATATCTTTATGCAAAAGCTCTTAATTTTTTAATAAGTTATGTTATAAAGTTAATGATACACAATAGATTGTTTAAAGAAGTTTTTTTATAGAGCACATAATATGGTTAAAGAGGTTTCATTAATAATTCCAAGTCAAAATGCAGAAAAAAAATTACTTCAGTTATTAAGTCACATCCCAAGCTGGGAGGTAACTCCAAGTGAAATTATTATTATTGACTCATCGCAAAAGAAGTTTTGTATCCCTGAAAATTTTCAATTATTTACAAAAAAACATAACATTACATTATTAGTAATTTATGGAAAAAACCTTTTTCCTGGCCATGCTCGCAATATTGGAGTTATTAATTCAACAAACCCTTTATTAGCTTTTCTTGATACATCCACCCACCCTTCTGAAAGATGGCTAGCTAGTGGACTTAATCTTATTAGTCAAAATAATTCTCAAGGAGTATGGGGCAATACATATTATCAAGCTGACTCTTATATGTCGCAAATTATTAGAGCCTCCACTTTTGGAGCAACGCCTATTAAGACTCTTCCAGGAAGTATATTTGATAAAAATATTTTCGATAGATGCGGGCTATTTATCGAGTCTACTCGTGCTGGCGAAGATGGTGATTGGATGGGTAGAGCAGACTTTCATAATATTACTCTGTCCACTCCAGAGGAGTTTTTAAATTATGA
>CAJXYM010000049.1 GCA_913063045.1 uncultured Flavobacteriales bacterium
CAAGCAATAGCTATGACTTTAGGCGAGGCTGGTGCAACTATAATTGGCACAGCAACAAGTGAAGAAGGCGCAGATAATATTTCTAAAATATTTTCTGATAATAGTATTCTCGGTAAAGGAATGAAACTTAATGTAACCGATAATGATCAAATTACAGAGCTCTTAAAGGCAGTTTCTGATGAGTTTGGTACAGTCGATATCTTGGTTAATAATGCTGGGATTACAAGGGATAACATTTTGGTTCGAATGAAGGAAGAGGAGTGGGATGATATTATAAATACCAATCTTTCTTCAGTATATAGGATGTCCAAGGCTGTATTACGCGGCATGATAAAGAAAAGATCTGGCCGAATTATTTCTATTACATCTGTAGTAGGTGCTATGGGAAATGCTGGACAATCTAATTACGCCGCAGCTAAGGCTGGAATTATGGGCTTTACTAAATCATTAGCGAGAGAAGTTGGCGTTAGAGGTATTACAGTTAATGCTATTGCCCCAGGCTTTATTGAGACAGATATGACTAATAGTCTTCCCGAAGACCAAAAGGCAGCTCTAGCCAGCCAGATTCCTATGGGTAGATTGGGTACAGTAAATGAGATTGCACAAGCCGTTTTGTTTTTAGCAAGTGACAGTGGCTCCTATATTACAGCACAAACATTACATGTCAACGGAGGAATGTATTCAGTTTAGATTGTTAGGCTTGCTCCTCTTTAGAAGCTTTTAAAGAGTTATTAATAAAAATCACAACACTACTAAGTAATAAACCAAAAATAAAGCTCAATAATATATGTAATGCTTTATTTGTCGCAACTTCATTAATCAGTATTTCCCTAACTAATTGAGTACTAGTTAGATTTTGATTCATCAGAAATTTTAATTCCAACTCCAAGTCATCTTTTTTCTGTGATAAGTTGAAAATGGTATTAGACTCTAAATCCTTACTTTCCAAAAGTTTTAATTCCAACTCCAAGCTATCTTTTTCTTGTGTTAAGTTTTTTTCTTGTGATAAGTTGAAAATGTCATCAGACTCTGAATCCCTACTTTCAAAAAGTTTTAATTCCAACTCTAAGCTATCTTTTTTTTGTGATAAGTTGAAAATGGTATTAGACGCTAAATCCTTACTTTCCAAAAGTTTTAATCCCAACTCCAAGCTATCTTTTTCTTGTGATAAGTTTGTTTTTTCAGCTTCAAGGTCAATAAGTTGATTGTTGTAAGAAAAGATAACTTGATTCAAGGTTGGAGATTGAGCTGCTCTTTGTAGAAACAAATCAGGGTTAGATGCTAAAAGTTTTAAATTATCCTCATCTTCAATAATTACTTTATTCAGTGCATTAATTTTGAGATCAGTGATAGGTAATTCATTATTTAAACTCTCAATTTGATCAGAAATTCTTAATTTATCAGCTTCATTTTGAGTAAATATTGTTTTTTTTCTAAATTCAATTTGATTATTTAAACTCTCAATTTGATTAGAGATTCTTAATTTAACAGCTTCAATTTGATTATTTAGACTCTCAATTTGATTAGAAATTCTTAATTTATCAGCTTCATTTTGAGTAAATATTGTTTTTTTTCTAAATTCAATTTGATTATTTAGACTCTCAATTTGATTTTCGGTCTTTTGAGTATTGTTGCTTAGCAGAAGTGAATGTCTATTTACAATATATTCTACTATTTCATTTAGTAAATTATTATTTTTTTCAGCTGATGGGGATATATATTCAATTTGTAGTAACTTTTTTTCTATAAGTCTAAAAATTAATGCATCAACACTACTCTTGTAGATAAAATTAATTTTTAAATCTTGAATTAAATCTTTTCCAGGCTCTATTAAGCCTTCTTCGTTGCTAAATGTATTATATCCACCAATTTCTATTAAAGCAGTTGATTTATATTCAGGTACCTTTTGAAAGGTATAGATTGCACCTAATGTTGTAATAACCAAAGTTATTGCAATAAATAATTTTTTTGAATTAATCAAAAACTTAAATATCTCTTTTAAGTCTATTTCATCTTCTTGAAGGTAATTATTAGGGTTGTTATTTTGCATCATTGATTTATATATTTATTGAATAATTATTTAGTTAGTCTACTTATTCTTTCTATGTTTTATTTCGAACTATTTTATACATGTATGTTAAAGATAAACACAGATAAAACAAAGTAATTTTGTATCGGTCTTTCAGGCTATCTTCGTGATTTAAAAAATGTTTGCAGTAACTGGCTACATTTGCTCTCTGAAACTCCCCCAGTAATATTAATTTTATGTTTAAAACAATTTGCATTAGTTAGATCTTCTGATGAGCCGCATACTCCTGTTTTTGGATCATGTGCACCATAGACAACGCGCTCAATCCTTGCGTGCATTATTGCTCCCAAACACATAGCACATGGCTCTAAAGTAACGTAGAGTGTAGTTCCAGGTAGACGGTAATTTTTTAGCTCTTCACCTGCAGCCCTTAATAA
>CAJXYM010000050.1 GCA_913063045.1 uncultured Flavobacteriales bacterium
ACTGGGGTGGTAGTGCTGAGTCAACATGCGTTACTAAAGCATCTACCGGAGGTCTTCTCTATAGTCACCCAGCTACTGCATCAATTTGGTCTTCGGGATTTGGTTTTAATAGAGGAACAATACAATGTGGAGATGATTTAACTCCAGCAGAATTTTCTTATTTTGTAAATAGTATGTCTGTAACAGGTGATGGAGTTTTTGATTGTAAACATAGTGTAAATTTTATAGGAAGTGACGAAACTATAATTACTCATATTGTAAATTCATCAGGAAACCTTATTAATGGAGCAAACTGTACTGCTGGAAGTGAAAGTGGAATAGACAAAATTCTTGCTGTAATTCCTATTACAATTAAAGTTAACAGATTCACATCAGGTTTTAAATTAAAATGGCTTAACAAAACAGGTGCAATGTTAAATATGGATACTGTATTTGATACCACTTCTCCTTTTACAATAGATTCTATAGATCCTGCTCCTTTTGATATTTCAATTGAAGCTGTACAGAAGAGAACTCGAAGGAACTTTGGATGTAAACCTGGAGATTGGTGCTAGGCTCCCTGAATTTTTTACTTTAGAAACTTTGCGGTAAGATTATTTTCTAAACGTATTAGATTAAAGATTTCTAGAATATTAAAAGAATTAGTTCTTTACATACACTTGATGCAGTTAGTAGTGAAAACTTGATTGCACTAAACATTAAATCTATTAACGAATTATTGCTTTATTTTATAGGTTTAATTTTCTGATTAATAACAAGAACAGCTCCAATTATTAAAATAGGTAAGCCTATTATCAAATCCCGCTGCCATTCTAAATTTTCAAATACGGTAGATATTAATAAAGCAAGTACTGGCATTGCAACCCCTACATAACCAGCTCTTCCAGCCCCAACTTTCTCTAATAATCTTAAATAAAAAATAAAAGCAAATATTGACCCTACGATAGATAAATAAGCAAGAGATGCAATATAACTGAAGCTATATTCAAATAATAATTCAGTGCCTTTTACTTGAGTGATTAATAGTGTGATCAGTGAACCATAAAGCATTGCATAAGCAAGCGTTGGTATTAATTGAAAGTTATTATTTAAGTTTCTTTGGTGAACCATGTTACCTGTTGATGCACAAAATGTACCAAGTAATGCTAAAAATAATCCAACATGAGCGCCATTAGCTAAACTGAAATTGAAAATTTCATCATTAAAGATGATTATAATTCCAATCATTCCAATAGTTGCACCAAGTAAAGTTTTTAAAGAAGGTTTCTTTTTAAAATAAAACCCTTCACCTAAAATATTCATAATAACTACTGTTGAAAAGACAACTGCTGGAAAGGCACTTATTAAATAAGTATTTGATAAATAAAAGAAAATATAATTTAGAGAATAAAGACAAACACCAAAAAATAAAAACCATACATGCTGATTTAAAGAAAATTTAAGGGTTTTCTTCTTATAAATTAAATAAACAAAAATAATGATTGCAGCTATCAAAAACCTATAAAATACTGATACTAATGGATCAACGTAGCCTAACTGAAATTTGATGACATACCAAGTAGGGGACCAACAAAAAAGTGTGACAATAAATAAGATAAAATTGTTCATTAATAAACACTTATAATCAATCAATCTTAAAAAAATATAAGATTAATCTAACAATTTTAATATATAAATTTAGTTGTTATGAAAAAAATACTTCTAATTTTAACTCTATTTATATCATCAAGTAATACTTCTTACTCAGATAATCATTTTCCAATCACAAGAGATTCTGAATTAATGATTGCTAGAGGCAAAATTGCATACCAAAATAATTGTGCAAGTTGCCATCAGGTTAATTTATCTGGAGCTGAAAACTGGAAGGGCGTTGATGAAGATGGTCATAGAAAAGCACCCCCCTTAAATGGTACGGGTCACACTTGGCACCATGATGATGAAACACTACATAAAATTATTAAATATGGATTAGTTGGAATAATCAGTGATTATGAGGGGAAGATGGCTGGTTTTAAAGATAACCTTAATGACAAAGATATAGACTCAGTTCTAGCCTACATTAAAAGTTTTTGGCCAGATGACTATTATCAACATCAAATAAATTTAAGTAAATAAAATATATGGCAACAGATACTTTTCATTGGGGATGCAAGCATAGCTGGAGAACTAGTGCGAAGAATACGATGTGGTGTGTTGTTGGTTGTTCTATTGGAGATTTCGGAACCATATTATTTTTTCAGTTAAGTAAAATTCCTTTTCCAGT
>CAJXYM010000051.1 GCA_913063045.1 uncultured Flavobacteriales bacterium
AAGTTAATATTTCAGAGGTTTTAAGGCATGAGTAATATAATTGAATGTCGCTCTGTTAGCTTTTCATATAACGAGGGCAATAATAAAACATCTGTTTTAAAAAACTTAAATTTTAAAATTAAGTCTGGAGAAACAACTGCAATTATTGGTCAATCAGGATGTGGAAAATCAACATTACTTAATTTAATAGCTGGTCTTGATGCTCCTACTGAAGGTGAAGTGCTTATTACTAATACCAATATTTCAAAAATTAGCGAAAATGATAGGACAGAGTTGCGCGCCAAACACCTTGGCTTTGTTTATCAATTTCATCACTTATTAAATGATTTTTCATCATTATATAACGTTGCCTTCCCTTTATTAATTATGGGTATTGATAAAAGTGATGCACTCTTACAATCTAAAAAAATATTAACAAATGTTGGGCTAGAAAATCGATTGAATCATAAGCCCTCAGAATTATCAGGTGGAGAAAGGCAAAGAGTTGCAATTGCAAGAGCAATGATAACTGAGCCAACTTGTCTCTTGGCAGACGAACCAACAGGTAACTTAGATGCAGAAAATGCAAGGGATGTAATAGAACTTATCATAGATCTAAACAAAGATAAGACTACCGCACTTTTAATTGTTACTCATGATCTTTCTATTGCAAATAAAATGAGTAGAAAGCTTACCTTAAACAATGGTGAAATTCACGAGACGTAAAACTAGTTTATTTTTTATGAAAATTCTTAAATTTAAAAAAACTTATCAACTTCCATTCAAGCATCATATTCCAAATTTTATAAAAATTCATCTTCTCAAAACAAAACTCTATATGCGTGTATTTAAATTTTTAAAGCGGTATATATATATTATTTTAAAAGGGCAAGTAAATCTTGAAATATACAAAATACTTCCAGAACATAAAAAAATTCTTTGGATAAATATTTCTGCCCCTAGTTTAGGGGATAGTCTTATGGATTTATCTAGTCGAACTTTACTTAAGGATAGAAATTTAGATTTATTTACTGATAAGAAAAACTCCACAATTTATGAGAATGATGATTACTTTAATAATGTTTTTACAGAAATAAAAGATGTAAAAAATTTAGATTACGATCTAATTATTATTGATTCATTTAGCTCCAGAAGTATTAAAATTAAATCTTTAGTAGCGCCTAAAGTAATATTTGTTGGTGTTTATGGCTATTTTAATGGTCCAGAAGTTAATCGAATTCTTTATAGTTTTCATCAGATAAATCAATTACTTGGTTACAGTATTTCCGAAAGTAGAATTAATAGACTAGCAAAAAACTCAATATCTATTTCCAAAGAAGATCAAGAGATTGTGAAAAATATTATTCCTAAGAAATATGTAACTATTGCAGTTGGTGGTGAGTGGCAGTACAAGATATTTAATAAATGGGATAAGGTGATTAATCAAATACTTCTTTCTGATAAAGATTTGAACATTGTTCTTGTAGGCTCTCAAAATGCTAATAATATATCAAAGGAGTTATTAAAAAAATTTCCTAACAACAATATTTTGAGCTTCACGTCTAAATTAAGCTTTAATCAAACTGCTGAAGTAATAAGAAAATCTGATGCTTTTTTGTGTTGTGATGGAGGTCTTATGCATGCAGCAAGTGCACTTAATGCAAAAATTGTTCCACTTTTTGCAAGGTTAACTGCTGAAATGTTACTTACAAGCGACCTGAAATCCTATACTTTGTTTGATGAAAGTGATGTAAATAACATCCATGTAAGTGATATAGTTACAAAATATTACGAGACTATAAACACCAGTTAAGATAATCTTCAAGCGAGTTAAGTGCTTTACCTTTGGCTTAAATTATTTACTAAGCTAGAAATTGAATCATTATTCCTGCTGCTATTGCTGAACCTATAACTCCTGCAACATTTGGTCCCATTGCATGCATAAGAAGAAAATTATTCGAATCAGCCTCAAGGCCAACTTTATTAGAGACACGAGCAGCCATTGGAACTGCTGAAACGCCTGCCGAGCCAATTAATGGGTTAATTTTATTTTTACTAAACACATTCATCAATTTTGCCATCAATAGGCCACACATTGTCCCAATAGAAAAAGCAACTAAGCCTAATAGTAATATTCCTAAAGTATCAAGTTGAAGAAACTTATCAGCCATCAATTTTGATCCTACTGCAAGGCCAAGAAA